>NZ_JBYSXI010000004.1:0-6076 GCF_058782065.1 Mucilaginibacter sp. FW306-07-L | reverse complement strand
AAAAAAGCCCCTACTCATAGCTGAGTGGGGCTTTTAGAAGATTTGGCACCGACCTACTCTCCCACGTTTTACCGCAGTACCATCGGCTCTGGCGGGCTTAACTTCTCTGTTCGGAATGGGAAGAGGTGGACACCGCCGATATAGGCACCTGAAGATTTTTAGCTGATAGTCAACAGACATTGATCATTAGTCATTATTTTGACTATATGAACCCAAATGAGCTATCGCTGTTTTTTATTGTTATATGGACTCTGTTTACATTGGATAATCTAATGACTATTGACCAATGCCGGATGACCATAAACAATGACATATTATTGAAAGAAGTTATTGAAAAGGTTGAGAAGACAACAATATAGTTCTGTTGCTTGAGAAAGCTTCGGGCTATTAGTATTACTTGGCTATGATGTCACCACCTTTACACCTGTAACCTATCAACGTAGTAGTCTGCTACGACCCTATAAGGAAGTCTCATCTCGTGGCTAGTTTCGCACTTAGATGCTTTCAGCGCTTATCTATTCCCAACGTAGCTACTCTGCAGTACAGCTGGCGCCATAACAGATTCACCAGAGGTTAGTCCAACCCGGTCCTCTCGTACTAAGGTCAGCCCCACTCAAACTTCCAACGCCCACAACAGATAGGGACCGAACTGTCTCGCGACGTTCTGAACCCAGCTCGCGTGCCACTTTAATGAGCGAACAGCTCAACCCTTGGGACCTTCTCCAGCCCCAGGATGTGACGAGCCGACATCGAGGTGCCAAACCTCCCCGTCGATATGAGCTCTTGGGGGAGATCAGCCTGTTATCCCCAGCGTACCTTTTATCCTTTGAGCGATGGCCCTTCCATGCAGAACCACCGGATCACTATATCCGTCTTTCGACCCTGCTCGGCTTGTCTGCCTCACAGTCAAGCAAGCTTATGCTATTGCACTCCGCGTACGGTTACCAAGCGTACTGAGCTTACCTTTGAAAGCCTCCGTTACCTTTTTGGAGGCGACCACCCCAGTCAAACTACCCGCCAAACAATGTCCTCCTGATTCAAGAGTTAGACACCAAATACAGAAAGGGTGGTATTTCAACGTTGGCTCCACAAGTCCTAGCGAACCTGCTTCAAAGCCTCCCACCTATCCTACACATCCTGTATCCGATATCAATGTTAAGTTGTAGTGAAGGTGCATGGGGTCTTTCCGTCCCGTTGCGGGTAACCGGCGTCTTCACCGATACCACAATTTCACCGAGCTCATGGCTGAGACAGCGCCCAGATCGTTACACCATTCGTGCAGGTCGGAACTTACCCGACAAGGAATTTCGCTACCTTAGGACCGTTATAGTTACGGCCGCCGTTTACCGGGGCTTCGATTCAATGCTTCGCCTTGCGACTAACATCCCCTCTTAACCTTCCGGCACCGGGCAGGTGTCAGGCCTTATACGTCATCTTGCGATTTTGCAAAGCCATGTGTTTTTGTTAAACAGTCGCCTGGGCCTTTTCACTGCGGCTGACATTGCTGCCAGCGCCCCTTCTCCCGAAGTTACAGGGCCATTTTGCCGAGTTCCTTAGCCATGATTCACTCGAGCACCTTAGGATTCTCTCCTCGACTACCTGTGTCGGTTTACGGTACGGGTTTTTATAACCTGAAGCTTAGCGGGTTTTCTTGGAAGTCTGATTACCTGAACTATCCCATCCCCCGAAGGTTCCGAGTACTATCAGCTTTCAGCAAAAGATGCGTACTTTACTACATCTCCTATACCTACGGCCTTTAACGAACTATTCCGTCAGTTCGCGTCAGTGTCACTACTCCGTCACCGCATCGCAGTTATAAAAAGTACTGGAATATTAACCAGTTGTCCATCGGCTGCGCCTTTCGGCTTCACCTTAGGCCCCGACTAACCCTGATCCGATTAGCGTTGATCAGGAAACCTTAGTCTTTCGGTGGGCGGGTTTCTCTCCCGCCTTATCGTTACTTATGCCTACATTTGCTTTTCTGCCCTCTCCACAGTCACTTACGTTCCTGCTTCGCCGATGGCAGAATGCTCCCCTACCAGTGTATATTCAATATACAATCCATAGCTTCGGTATACCATTTAATGCCCGTTTATTATCCATGCCCGGCCGCTCGACTAGTGAGCTGTTACGCACTCTTTAAATGAATGGCTGCTTCCAAGCCAACATCCTAGCTGTCTGTGCAGCCGGACCTCGTTAGTTCAACTTAATGGTAATTTGGGGACCTTAGCTGATGGTCTGGGTTCTTTCCCTCTCGGCCATGGACCTTAGCACCCATAGCCTCACTCCAGCGTATATTATCAAGCATTCGGAGTTTATCTGGATTTGGTAGGATTTGACTCCCCCGCACCCAATTAGTAGCTCTACCTCTTAATAACTTAACCGCCAGGCTGTTCCTAAAAACATTTCGGGGAGTACGAGCTATTTCCCAGTTTGATTAGCCTTTCACCCCTACCCACAAATCATCCGGAAACTTTTCAACGTTTATCGGTTCGGTCCTCCAGTACCTGTTACGGCACCTTCAACCTGTCCATGGGTAGATCACAAGGTTTCGCGTCTACCTCCTCTGACTGCACGCCCTATTCAGACTCGCTTTCGCTTCGGATCCGTGCCTTAAACACTTAACCTTGCCAGAGAAGAGTAACTCGTAGGCTCATTATGCAAAAGGCACGCCGTCACCCCAGAAGGGCTCCGACCGCTTGTAAGCACACGGTTTCAGGTTCTATTTCACTCCCCTGTTCGGGGTTCTTTTCACCTTTCCCTCACGGTACTGGTTCACTATCGGTCTCTCAGGAGTATTTAGCCTTACCGGATGGTGCCGGCAAATTCCTACAAGGCGTCTCCGACCTCGCAGTACTCAGGATACCACTATCCTATTATTACTTACCCGTACGCAGCTCTCATGCTCTATGGCCGGGTTTCCCACCCCGTTCCGGTTCATTCTAATATTCATGTTGTGGTCCTACTACCCCGTATATGCCGTAACATATATGGTTTGGGCTTCTTCCATTTCGCTCGCCACTACTCTGGAAATCACTGTTGTTTTCTCTTCCTCTGCTTACTTAGATGTTTCAGTTCAGCAGGTTAGCGCTATTGCATCTATTCTTCAAATAGATAGGTTTCCCCATTCGGAAATCCGCGGATTAATTCATATTTGCTAATCCCCGCGGCTTATCGCAGCTTATCACGTCCTTCATCGCCTCTGAGAGCCTAGGCATCCCCCGTGTGCCCTTTCTTACTTTCTTCTACTCGTGCGCCTTTTGCGCCGCACGGTATGCTTTTTTTGAGATGGTCATTCGTCATTTATCATTTGTCATTGATAATTATTGCTAATTACTAATGACCATTGACTACTGACAGATGACATCCCTATTGTTGTCTTCTCGTTTTTTCAATTACTTCTTCCAATATGTCAAAGAACGTTGTTTAGATTTGAGTATTGAGATGTGAGTATTGAGATCACTTGCGCTTTCTCATATCTCTTATCTAATATCTCTCGTCTAACTCGTGGAGAATAACGGATTCGAACCGTTGACCCCCTGCGTGCAAGGCAGGTGCTCTAGCCAGCTGAGCTAATCCCCCTGGTTGATTAAAGTGGCGATTTTTAGTTGCAGTGGCAGCTTTACTGCTACTATTTACTGCTACCGCTACTCGTTTGCCTGTAGTCCCGAGCAGATTTGAACTGCTGACCCCTACATTATCAGTGTAGTGCTCTAACCAAACTGAGCTACGGGACTATCTCTTTTAGTTGCAGTTTACAGTTTGTGTCATTAGTCTTTAGTCATTGGTCATTATTCCTGACTTCTTCCTCTCGACTGCTACCGCTACTGCTACTGCCACTATTGTCCCGCCCTCTTTTTAAGGCCGGCACCCTGATGGCTTCATCTTCCGGGTTATCTTTTTAGTCAGTAGTTAGTGGTGAGTAGTCAGTGATCGGTGTTTCCACTTTTCCTGATCTCAGATCTCACATCTACTGTCTAATATCTTTTTGTTTTTTATAAAGAAAAATAAATCATGTGCATAGCAGTTTCTGCCTCTTCATTTGTTTGGGATACTGCTCCAGAAAGGAGGTATTCCAGCCACACCTTCCGGTACGGCTACCTTGTTACGACTTAGCCCCAGTTACCGACTTTACCCTAGGACGCTCCTTGCGGTTACGCACTTCAGGCACTTCCAGCTTCCATGGCTTGACGGGCGGTGTGTACAAGGCCCGGGAACGTATTCACCGCGTCATTGCTGATACGCGATTACTAGCGAATCCAACTTCACGGGGTCGAGTTGCAGACCCCGATCCGAACTGTGAATGGCTTTACGAGATTGGCATCCTGTTGCCAGGTAGCTGCCCGCTGTACCATCCATTGTAGCACGTGTGTAGCCCCGGACGTAAGGGCCATGATGACTTGACGTCGTCCCCTCCTTCCTCTCTATTTGCATAGGCAGTCTGTTTAGAGTCCCCACCTTGACGTGCTGGCAACTAAACATAGGGGTTGCGCTCGTTGCGGGACTTAACCCAACACCTCACGGCACGAGCTGACGACAGCCATGCAGCACCTAGTTTCGTGTCCCGAAGGACTGAGACGTCTCTGTCTCATTCACTAACTTTCAAGCCCGGGTAAGGTTCCTCGCGTATCATCGAATTAAACCACATGCTCCTCCGCTTGTGCGGGCCCCCGTCAATTCCTTTGAGTTTCACCCTTGCGGGCGTACTCCCCAGGTGGAACACTTAACGCTTTCGCTTAGACGCTGACCGTATATCGCCAACATCGAGTGTTCATCGTTTAGGGCGTGGACTACCAGGGTATCTAATCCTGTTTGATCCCCACGCTTTCGTGCCTCAGCGTCAATCACACTTTAGTAAGCTGCCTTCGCAATTGGTGTTCTGTGACATATCTATGCATTTCACCGCTACTTGTCACATTCCGCCTACTTCAAGTGTATTCAAGCTCTTCAGTATCAAAGGCACTGCGACAGTTAAGCTGCCGTCTTTCACCCCTGACTTAAAAAGCCGCCTACGCACCCTTTAAACCCAATAAATCCGGATAACGCTCGGATCCTCCGTATTACCGCGGCTGCTGGCACGGAGTTAGCCGATCCTTATTCTTACAGTACATTCAGCCTGATACACGTATCAGGGTTTATTCCCGTACAAAAGCAGTTTACAACCCGTAGGGCCGTCTTCCTGCACGCGGCATGGCTGGTTCAGGCTTGCGCCCATTGACCAATATTCCTTACTGCTGCCTCCCGTAGGAGTCTGGTCCGTGTCTCAGTACCAGTGTGGGGGGTCATCCTCTCAGATCCCCTAAACATCGTCGCCTTGGTAAGCCGTTACCTTACCAACTAGCTAATGTTCCGCATGCCCATCTTTACCCTATAAATATTTGATTAACTTATGATGCCATAAACTAATTTTATGCGGTGTTAATCTCTCTTTCGAGAGGCTATCCCCCTGGTAAAGGTAGGTTGCATACGTGTTACGCACCCGTGCGCCACTCTCATCAGGAGCAAGCTCCCGAATCCCGTCCGACTTGCATGTATTAGGCCTGCCGCTAGCGTTCATCCTGAGCCAGGATCAAACTCTCCATTGTATAATGTTTTGTTTGTTTTACCTGACCCTATTAACTCAATCAATAGAATCTGTAAATATTTGTATCTTTTACAGTATCCCCCTTGAAAACTTTATTGGTTCTCTTTTCAACTCCTTTAAGAAGTTGTTTTCATTGACAGTACTACTTTGCTCTTCCGGTTAATGCTTTCTGCTTTCGCCTACTCGCTTTCTCCTTCTCAAAGTAGCCCGCTACGCTACATGATTATCTTTTCTTTAAAGAACTTTTTCGCCTCGGCATCACGCTTCGGCTTTATATTCCCTTACCATTGCGGTAAGTAAACTTTTTCTGTATTTTGTTTCCCGGAATTCGCTTCCGGGCTTCCCTCGTTTTGGGTCTGCAAAGGTAGAAAAACTTTTCGCTCTTCCAAATAAATATTTCTATTTATTTTTTATCCCCTATCTCCAAACCTTTCAACTCAACTCCCCCGTCTTTTCAGACCGGAAAGCCCCGCCGTTGCGGGTCGCAAAGGT
>NZ_JBYSXI010000003.1:0-1029435 GCF_058782065.1 Mucilaginibacter sp. FW306-07-L | reverse complement strand
CCCTATCTCCAAACCTTTCAACTCAACTCCCCCGTCTTTTCAGACCGGAAAGCCCCGCCGTTGCGGGTCGCAAAGGTCAGTATTACTTTCCATTTTCGCAAGCACTATTTTAAAATAATTTCTCGCCTTGCTTCCGGGTCGCTTTTTGCCGCTAATGCTGCTTTTTGCCGCCCCCTGTAATACTGTTTATCCTTTCAAATAACGTTCGCCTTAGCCTTCTAAAGCGGCTGCAAAGGTAACCCCTTTTCCCACCTTTCCAAACACTCATCCGCCTTTTATTGGTTTAAACACCTAAACTGTCTGTGATTCAGGAAGAAAAAATTAATTGAGAGGGCAAACATTCTGGAGATTAGTGGGTATTCGCCTTTATTGCCTATATAATAGTATAAGATTCGTATCCACAATATATGTAGTAAGCGATGCGACACCTATACCATCATCTTTATAAACAATAAATAAGGTTAAAATATGTTAAACAAGCTGTGGCAATAACCTTACTTACAAAGCACGGTTATATATTTACGTGCTGAATAAAATAATTGACTGATTTATAATATTAACTATCTTTGCAGAATGTTTAAAAAACAACTATTGTTACTGTGTGGCCTTATGGCAGTTTTAGTGCTTGCTTTGGGCAGTTGCAAAAGCAAGTTCGAAAAATTGAAGGCCAGTAATGATAATGCTAAAAAATATAAAGAGGCCCTGCGTTATTATAATGAAAAGAACTACGGCCGCGCTCTTGAGCTTTTTGACGACCTGGTACAACGTTACCGTGGCCGCTCAGAAGCTGAGGATCTTTTTTACTATTACGCTTATACTAACTACAAACTGAGGGATTATACCTCGGCACGTTACCATTTTAAAACATTTGCTGACACATATCCGTCAAGCAGTCGGTCTGAAGAGTGCCGTTTTATGTCAGCATACTGTTTTTACCTTGATTCGCCGATATACTCGCTCGATCAGGATAATACCGGTAAAGCTATTGAGGCCCTGCAGTTATTCATCAACCTTTACCCTAAAAGCGACCGTGTTGCCGAGGCAGGGAAACTGATACAAAACTTGCGCGACAAGCTGGAGTTAAAAGCCTACGAAAACGCGAAGCTTTACCTTACTATTGGCGACTACCAGGCAGCCGTAATTGCCTTTAATAATACATTACGTGATTACCCGGATACCAAATATGGCGAGGAGCTTGAGTTTTTAACCATAAAGGCCCAGTATACTTATGCTGATAAGAGTACCGAGTTTAAGCAGGAAGACCGTTATGCTGAAACTATAAAGTACGCTGATGAGTTTATTGAAAAGCATCCGGACAGTAAGTACGCTAAAGATGCTAAAGAATATATAAAGGATAGTGAGCAGGGTATTATTCGCGCTAAGCGTATTTTGGCCCAGGTAGCTATTAACCCTAAACTGGCTAAAAAGGTTGCCGAAAAAGATACGGTTACCACCCAGCCGCCATCCATAAAAGATAAGAATCCGGAATTAACAAATTAATAAAGAATATGAGTACCGTTAACAATAATAATAACACTAAACCGACTGTGGCAAGCAGCACAGTTACCCGCGATTTGCGCGAGCTTGACAAGGGAACTGATAATATTTACGAGTCGCTGGTAATTATGGGCAAAAGGGCCAACCAGATCTCGAACAATATTAAAGAAGAGCTTCACCAGAAGCTATCAGAGTTCGCATCGGCAAATGATAACCTGGAAGAAGTTTTTGAAAACCGCGAGCAGATAGAAATATCAAAACACTACGAAAGATTGCCTAAACCTACCTTGGTAGCCGTGCAGGAATTTTTAGAGAATAAGGTATACTATCGCAACCCGGCTAAAGAGCCTAAAGAAATATAATAATGAGATCCTCCTGAAAAGGGGGATTTTTTTTTATATAATATATCTTTGCAGCATACGGTAGCCTGTAAAGCAGGCATAGCTGTTAAACTACATGCTAGATAAAAAAATAATTGTAGGGGTATGCGGCAGCATAGCGGCTTATAAATCGGCTTTGCTGGTGCGCCTGCTGGTTAAGGCCGGTGCCAATGTACAAGTGGTGATGACACCCGACGCGGCAAACTTCATAACGCCGCTTACACTTTCTACCCTGTCAAAAAATCCGGTACATATAAAATATTATGATGCTGATAGCGGCGAATGGGACAATCATGTAGCCCTTGGCCTTTGGGCTGATTATATGCTGATAGCGCCTGCTACAGCCAATACCATGGCTAAAATGGCCAATGGCCTATGCGATAACCTGCTGATGGCTGTCTACCTTTCTGCCAAGTGCCCGGTTTACTTTGCTCCCGCGATGGATCTGGATATGTGGAAGCACCCGGCCATGCAAAACAACGTTAGCAAGTTAAAAGAATACGGAAATACGCTGATCCCTGCCGGAACAGGCGAGCTGGCCAGTGGGCTGCATGGCGAAGGGCGTATGGCCGAGCCTGAAGAGATTGTAGCTATCTTACAAAACAAGATACAAAAAACCTTACCACTTAACGGCAAAAAAATACTCGTTACCGCAGGACCAACTTATGAAGCTATTGACCCGGTAAGGTTTATAGGCAACCATTCATCAGGCAAAATGGGCTTTGCTATTGCTGATGAGCTTGCGGAACGCGGCGCGCAGGTAACATTAGTTGCCGGGCCAACCGCGCAAACAGTTGGCAAGCGCAACATAAACAGGATAGATGTAAACTCGGCCGCCGAGATGCTGGATGCCTGCCTGTACGAGTTTCAACATGCTGATGCCTGTATTATGAGTGCCGCCGTGGCTGACTATACGCCAATTGAGGTATCATCCCAAAAAATCAAGAAACAGGAATCCTCACTAAACATCGGCTTGAAAAAAACTACCGATATTTTAAAAACCCTGGGTGAGATAAAACGTACAAACCAAATACTGATCGGCTTTGCCCTCGAAACAGAAAATGAAGAACAGTACGCTATCGACAAACTGAACAAGAAGAACCTCGACCTGATCATACTGAACTCCTTGAATGATAACGGCGCGGGTTTTAAGGGCGATACCAATAAAATAACCATGATTGACCGGCAACTTAACAAAATCTCGTTTGAATTGAAAAGCAAAGCCGAGGTTGCTGCCGACATCAGTAAAAAGCTGATTGACTTGCTAAATAAATAATGCGCAAATACCTGTACATAGTATTACTGATAGGGTTAAACACGGCAGCCCTTGCCCAGGACCTGAACGCGCGTGTACAGGTACTTACTCCTACCATACAGGTTACCAATAAGCGCATATTTGATGTGCTTGAAACCGCCATGCGCGATTTTTTGAATGGCCGCAAATGGAGTCCGGATGCTATTTTACCACAGGAGCGGATTGATTGCACCTTTACCCTTAATGTTACCGCCTGGGATGGTGCGAGCAATTTTAGCGGTGAACTGCAGGTACAGGCATCGCGCCCGGTATATAATTCGGCTTATACCACTACCCTGCTTAACATTAACGACCGTGATTTTGACTTTAGCTATACCGAAGGACAAACTGTTGACTATACCGATCAAAATTTTCAGGGTAATTTGAGTGCGGTGATGGCTTTTTATGCTTATGTTATAGTGGGTATGGATTACGATAGCTTTTCGAGGCTGGGTGGTTCAACCTATTTTGCTGCGGCACAAAACATCGTGGTAAACGCGCAAACGGCATCATTTAGAGGGTGGAAAGCATTTGATAGTAACCTGAACCGCTACTGGCTGGCCGAGAACCTGAACAGCAGGCTTTATGTTAACCTGCGTAACTTTATGTATGATTACCACCGCAACGGGCTCGACCTGATGGCTGATAACGTGGTAAAGGGCAGGCAGGCTATTAACACGCTGCTACCCACGCTTGCATCGGTTGACCGTAAACGCCTGGGCTCCATGCTGCCGGTAGTGTTTTATACCACCAAGAGTAATGAGCTGGTATCCATCTACAGCAAAGCTCCTCAGCAGGAACGTGTAGCTGCTTACAACCTGCTGATGCAAACCGACCCATCAAATGGCCTTAAATACGAGGCTTTAAAGTAAGATCAGCCGATCTTAAAATATTTTTCTAAAAATTTTCAAGCAATCATTTGCATTTACGAAATCTATCGTACATCTTTGTACGAAGATAATCGTAGATAAAAATGAGTGATATAAAACCAACGGAAAGCGAACTGGAAATTTTGCAGGTAATATGGGCCAAAGGCGAATGCACTGTACGTGATGTGCATGATGAACTTTTAAAAAGTAAAGATGCCGGCTACACCACTACCCTTAAACTGATGCAGATAATGCACGAGAAAGGGTTGGTATCGCGCGACACTTCATCAAAAACACATTTGTACAAGGCGGCCATCAGCCGGGAAGAAGCACAAAAAACCGCTTTAGATAAATTTATTGCAACGATGTTTAAAGGTTCCGCGTCTGATTTGGTGATGCAGGCCCTGGGGCAGCACAAAACATCAAAGGAAGAAATAGACGCGATTAAAAAGTACCTCGATCAATTTGAAAAATAATAAATGAACGTTATGGAAACGCTTGTTCAAAATATCAGTCAGATACTTGGCATAACCATTATACACTCGCTTTGGCAGGGTTTGCTGGTTTATTTGTCGTTACGGTTATTGTTAGCATTGTTGCCTGCTTTAACTTCCGCTAAAAAACATAACCTCAACCTGGCAGCGCTGGGTACGCTCACGGTGTGGTTCATCATCACCTTGGTAAATGAGGCCAGCCAGATGAGCTGGCAAACTGCCGGCCCGGCCAGCGGATTTGTTCCCTATTTCCCAAAATACCTTGATGTAACGGAACATTCATATCGCCAATATCAATACACGCTTGAAAAATACCTGCCCTACATAGCGGTAATTTATTTAGGCGGATTGCTGTTTAATACCTTGAAGCTGTGTTTTGCCTGGCGCAATATTATACAGATTAAACGTTCGCTGGTAGCAGCCTGCGGTTTTACCAACGCGGTTGAAAAATTAAGCGGATCATTAAAACTTAACAAAAATGTTGGTATATATTTTAGTGAGCTGATTGATGTACCGGGAATGATAGGCCATTTAAAACCGATCATCCTGCTGCCGGTAAGTATATCCACCCATTTATCCGCTACTGAAATTGAGGCCATATTGTTACACGAACTGGCCCACATTAAACGGAACGATTACCTGCTGAATATGATACAGCAAATTGTTGGCGTAATGCTGTTTTATAACCCCTTCGCCATCCTTATAAACAAACACATTAATACCGAACGTGAAAATTGCTGCGACGATGAAGTGATAGCCATAACCGGCCAACCGCTGATCTACGCCCGCGCGCTGCTGAAACTCGAACAACAAAAACAAAACAACCTGCAATTGTCACTTGCCGCCACCGGAACAAAAAACTTATTACTAAACCGAATAGAACGTATCATGACAACAAAGAAACTTACTATAAACGTAAGGCACACACTGGCAGCGCTGCTGCTGTTCGCCTTCAGCCTGGGCAGTATTGCCTGGTTTAATCCACAAATTAAAAACAATACACTAACCGTTAATACTGATAAACCCGAATTTGTACAGCAACTTTTAGGCGATACTGTACCCGCCAAAAAGCGCGTGGCAAAAACCAAAGCCCCCGTTGCAGCTAAAAAAAGTACAGTACGCGTTAATGGTAAAAATGTGATTGTTAGTGACGACCCTGAATTAGAGCGGTTAGGTGCCGAGATAGACAGGCATAGTGATTTTATAAACAAATTTTATGAAAGCGCTGAGTTTAAAAACATCACTACCGAACTGGAAAAGAACGGCGAAGCACTGGACGCTTACTATAATAGTCCGGAATTGAAAGCGCTGACCGACAGGCAGGAGAAAGTTGTCGGGGAGCTGGAAAAATTGAGCAACAACCCGGAAGTGACGAAACTTAATAAAGAAATTGAAAGCCTGAGTAATTCTATAGACAGCTACTATAATAGCACGGAGTTTAAAACCCTGGAGAAAAGCTTAGAAGTTGAGGGAGCAAAACTTGGCAAGCTTAAACCCGCCAGCAATGCGTTTGAGCAGCAAGCTAAAAAGGTTGATGAACTCAGTAATAAAATTACGGCTTTAAGCAACTCACCGAAAATTAAGCAGCAAACAGAACAATTGCACGAGTTAGGCTTGAAACTGCACAAGAATTACGAAAGTGAAACCTATAAACAGGCGCAAGATGCCATGCGGCTATTAAGCGATAGCCTGCATAAAGCGTATAGTTTAAAGAGCCTGGGTTTAAAGCAAGACAACATGCGCTTACTGAGCCAAAAGTTACAAGCCTATCAAAATAACGCTGAACTAAAATTGCACCAGCAGGCAATGCAAAAGGCTACCTTAAAATTGCAGAATTACCTTAAAAGCGATGCCTATCAGCAAAAATTAAAAAAATTGCTTGCCGAACAAGCGAAAGAAGGCTTGGATACAACAGCCGATATTGAGGACATCGTATCGCCTGAATTTTAATAGTTGATTAACCCAATGTATAAAACAAAATATATCACTACGGGTTATTTATTTAACTTATAGTGATATATTTTAAATAAAACATCATGGCAACTACTAATAAATCCGTTGAGATACTTAACGACCTGATACAAATAAACAATGACCGTGTTGACGGCTTTGAACGTGCAAGTAAAGAACTAAGCGCCGACGACCTGGATCTGAGAAACCTGTTTACACTGTTCGCTAAAGACAGCCGTACCCACGCGCAAGAGCTTACTGCCGCCGTTGCCCTGCTTGGCGAAAAACCTGACACCGGTAATAGCGTAACCGGCACCCTGCACCGTACCTGGCTTGATGTAAAAGCCACCTTTACCGGGCACGACCGCAAGAGCATTTTACAGGAATGTGAGCGCGGTGAGGATGCTATTAAAAAGGCTTACCAGGATGCATTAACTGACAATAGCTTCCCGGAAGATGTGAAATCGGTGCTACTGCAACAGCAGCAAAAAATAAACGAAGGCCATGATAAAATTAAAGCCATGCGCGATAGTGCTGTCTAAATATAAAACCCGAATTATAATGAAAGGCTGCTTTACTCACAATAAAGCAGCCTTTTATCTGTTAATATTACAAGCGATTATTTAAAATATAACGCTTATAAACCGTAACTTTGCAGCGTTTTTAAACGCTAATTTTAATCCATAATAACAATACGTGTATATTTTAATTTTCTTTTTAGCGCACTGGTTCCTGTCATTATTTTTTCAGACCTTTTATTTACACCGCTATGCATCGCACCGCATGTTTAGCACACATAAAATAAATGAGCGCATCTTCCATTTTTTAACATTTTTCTTTCAAGGGGCATCATTTTTAAATCCACGCGCTTATGCGTTGATGCACCGTGAGCACCACGCTTACAGCGATACTGAGAAAGATCCGCATTCACCACACTTTTTCAGGGACGTATTTCAAATGATGTACTACACCTCAAAAACTTATGGTGAGCATGTAAGGAAGCTTAAACAACCCGAGCATCGCTTTAATGGCTATTGCCCGGAGTGGACGCTGGTTGACCGTTGGGGATCAACCATCGTGTCGCGCTTGTTTTTTATCGCGTTCTACACCTGGTTCTACATCACCTTTGCTACCGCCTGGTGGATGTTTTTGCTGTTACCTATCCACTTTTTAATGGGGCCTATACATGGTGCTATTGTTAACTGGTGTGGCCATAAATACGGTTACTCAAACTTTGATAACGGCGACAAATCAAAAAACTCAACTCCGTTTGACTTTTTGATGCTTGGTGAGCTGTTTCAAAACAACCATCACCGCCATCCAAACAAAGCCAACTTTGGCGCGAAATGGTTTGAGGTTGACCCCGTTTACCCGGTAATGAAGCTGATGCACTGGGTGCGGATAATACGATTACGAAAGCCCGTTGTGGCTTAACCATAAAAAAAGCGGCTGCCTCATACTCAGCCGCTTTTTTATTTACTTTATATTTACCACGTTTATAAATATTATACCATGAGTGCATCGTTATTAGCGCAAAACCTGCGCGGATCTGAGATCATTAAAATTGCTGCTGAAATAAATGAGCTTAAACGCCAGGGCGAAAATATTGCCAACCTTACCATTGGCGATTTTGACTCGAACATTTACCCCATACCTGCCGAACTAAAGCAGGGTATTGTTGAGGCCTATCATCAAAATCAAACCAACTATCCACCGGCTGACGGGGTGCTTGATCTTCGCCAGAGCGTGTCCAAATTCCTGAGTGAGCGTTACGGTTTGGAGTATGCTGCCGCTAACGAGATCATTATCTCGGGTGGTTCACGCCCGCTGATCTACTCTATTTACCTGGCGGTGGTCAATCCCGGCGAAAAGGTAGTATTCCCTACTCCGTCATGGAACAATAATCACTATTGTGATCTGCTTACGGCTAACGGCGTAATGGTAGCTACCCTGCCGGAGAATAATTTTATGCCTACGGCCGATGAGCTTCGTCCGCATATCAAAGGCGCGGCACTGCTTGCCCTGTGTTCGCCGCTTAACCCTACCGGCACCATGTTCAGCAAGGAAGCGCTGGAAGAGATCTGCGATTTGGTAATCGAAGAAAATAAGACCCGGGGTGAAGGCAAAAAGCCGCTGTATTTGTTATACGATCAGATCTACTCACAATTAACCTTTGGCGAGCACCAGCATTATAACCCGGTAACCCTGCGCCCTGAACTGCGCGACTATACCATATTTGTTGACGGCGGCTCAAAATGCTTCGCGGCTACCGGTGTACGTGTAGGCTGGGGGTTTGGTCCGGTGGCTATAGTAAATAACATGAAAGCCATTGTTGGCCACATGGGTGCCTGGGCTCCAAAAGCTGAACAGGTGGCTATGGCACATTTTTTAGCTGATGATAACGCGGTTGATACTTACCTTAACGATATAAAATTCAATGTTCAGGCCAGCCTGACCAGCCTTTACCAGGGCTTTCAGCAATTAAAAGGCGAAGGCTTTAGTGTGGATGCTATTGAGCCGATGGGTGCTATCTATCTAACTATAAAGGTTAATTACCTGGGCAAAACCACCCCTGATGGCAAGGTGCTTGAAACCGCTACAGACATTAACTTTTACCTGATCAAAAACGCGGGTATTGCTTTGGTGCCGTTCTCGGCATTTGGCACCGGTGAGGATGAAGCCTGGTTCCGCGCATCGGTAGGTACTATTACCAATGAGGATATCAAACTGACCATACCGCGCATAAAGGCAGCTTTAGAAAAATTAAGCTAACATAACCTCTCAATTGTTCAACTGAATGGAACTGACAACCGACATCACCGGATCACCTGACAATAGTTTTAGCGATACCTATTATTTACTAAAACAGGAGTTTGCTATTGAACCGACCGGTTACATTGATTTTCAGTTGAACAATTTTGAAGTATTTAAACAGTATTCATCGTTTGAGCTGCAAAGCTCCTATGTAATTAATACCGAGCACGACCGTTGCTACATCCTCTTTGTTGAGGCCGGTGTTAAAAGCCAAAGCGCTACAGGAGAAATTACCGAACACCGCGAAAACCAAACTTGGGGGCTGGCTTATCTTAAACATAATTTAGGCCGGGTAAAAATAAGGCGCGAAACGTTTACTGATAAACTTTTTGAGCTGGTGTTTCCGCTTGAATTGGACTTTCCGGAGGACAAAGCCTTTAGTAATACTTTTTATGTACTGGCGAACGACAAGGCCAAAGCCATTGTCGGTATAACCCGCGATTTCCGGAACGCGGTGATGGATATCCGCGAGGATGATTTTATTATCGAGGTGGCCGATCATACGCTTATCATAGGCAATCGCAAACCTATAACCGGGCAAAAGGCCATCCACCTGGCCGAGTTTGCCGCACGTTTGGTTGATACTTATTGACAAGCATATATGAAAAAGCTCACCCTTATCATCATCATTATCCTAACCAATCTAAGTTACATCTACGCTCAAAAGTCTAATACTACCCAAGTCAATCGACAACAGATATTATCAACCATACGAGGCTTTTTAAAATGGTATAAGCAAAAAGGCCACGATACTACCATTCATTACAGATTTGTAAAAGGCGGGGCTCCTGATAGCACTACACGGCCATCTATAGATTGGGATGGCGTTGAAATATATCTTTCGCACTTATATAGCAGCGGTTATGTATCGCAGGCTTATCTCAATACACATCGTGAACATTTTAAACAGGTTGATAAAGAACTTGCAGGCTTTAAACTAACCAGCGAACTTACAAAGATAAACGGCCTTGATTTTGATCTGGTGCTGAAGAACATGGAACCGGAAGATGTGTTGAATAACCTGGATAAAATGAAACAGCATCAGTTATATGTTATCGATAATAAAGCCATGGTTGCCTGTACTTTTACAAAATATGTGTGCATGATATTTACGCTAACCAAAGAAAACGATAAATTGCTTATAGATTATATCGGGTGGGATCGTTCTCACTAAATGACTTTTTACACGACATCTGAATAAAAAAAGCCATTTTTGCAGTATGCCTGCAGGAACTCTATATTTAATACCCGTACCCCTTGCCGATGATGCCGTTGCAAAATCGTTAACACCGTTCTTGGTTGATACCATTAATAGCATCAAGGAATATATTGTAGAAAACAGTAAAACCGCCCGGCGCTGTTTAAAAGAAGCGGGGTTAAAAACTCCGCAAAGCGAACTCATTATTCATGATTATGGCAAGCACAACAGGGATAATCAGGATAACGATTTTTTCAAGGGCTTATTAGCCGGTAATGATGTTGGACTGATGAGCGAGGCCGGTTGCCCCGGCATTGCCGACCCCGGTGCCGATATTGTTGCCGAAGCCCATCGTAAAGGCATTAAGGTGGTACCATTGGTTGGCCCAAGCTCCATATTGTTGGCGCTGATGGCTTCCGGTTTTAACGGGCAAAGCTTTACTTTTCATGGCTATTTGCCTATTGATAAGTTAGAGCGCAGCAAAAGCATTAAGGAGATAGAGGCTTTAGCCGAACGCAATAAGCAAACGCAAATATTTATTGAAACGCCCTTTCGCAACAACCCTATGCTGGAGGAAATATTGAAAAGCGGCAACCCGAAAACGCTGCTTTGCATTGCCTGCAACATTACCGGTGCCGATGAAATGATAGCCACCAAAACTCTGGCAGACTGGAAAAAACAGCCGCCGGACCTGCACAAAAAACCAACCATTTTCCTGCTCTTTCGTTAAGCATTTATGATAGGCGGGCATCAGCATACTTCAGTTTTAATTGTTGGCGCAGGCCCTTCGGGATTATTGATGGCGGCACAATTATTACGCTATGGTATTCAACCGCTGATAATTGACAGCAATGTTGGCCCTACCCGTTACACCAAGGCCCTGGCCGTTCAGGCACGTTCGCTTGAAATATACCGGCAGATGGGGGTTACTGACCGTGTACTTGCTGAAGGGAAACCGGCGACCGGTGTTACCTTTAACGTACACGGAAAAGAACCCGTATTACTTTCACTTACGGGCGTGGGCGAAAAGCAAACCCGTTTTCCATTCGTTCTGTTTTATCCACAAAGTAAAAATGAACGGCTGCTGCTTGATGAACTGACTACTGCCTGTTGCCCGGTATACTGGAATACCACCTTGCTTAAAGCAGATCAAACCGGCGAAAAGATCACTGTCCATTTAAATGAAAAAGGCAATAACCATACGCTAACCTGCGATTGGCTTATCGGGGCTGATGGCGCGCACAGTACGGTGCGCAAGCAAATGGGTATACCTTTTAATGGTGATACTTATCCCAATAAATTTTACCTGGCCGATGTAACGCTGGGTGATATGCCTGATGATAACATACAGCTTTACCTGGCAAAAAAAGGCTTGGCCGCGTTTTTCCCGATGCCCGAAGCCGGGGCTTTCAGGATCATTGGCGATATACCTCAAGAGTTGCAGGCTAAAGAGGCCTTACAGCTTGATGATGTATTGCCTTCGTTAGCTAAGCTAACCGGGCAACCCGTCAACCTTACGCATTGTAACTGGTTTACTACCTATAAACTGCATCACCGTATGGCCGGCCAATTCAGGCTGCAAAATTGTTTTTTAATTGGCGATGCCGCGCATGTACATTCGCCTGTTGGCGGGCAGGGTATGAATACCGGCTTGCAGGATGCCTATAACCTTGCCTGGAAACTGGCCGCCGTAATAAATAAAAACATTGCACCGGCCATACTGGACAGTTACGAAGCCGAACGTTTGCCCGTTGCCAAACAATTACTCAGCACTACCGACCGCGCGTTCAACATCATTACCTCTACCAATTGGGCGGTATCCATATTCAAAACAACCTTTTTGCCTCGTATTATTAAATACTTATGGGCTAAGCCAACATGGCGCGAAGTATTTTTCAAAACCATCTCACAAACAGGCATCAGCTATCGCGATAGCCGAATTAACCTGCATTTAAGCCAGCTTTCAACCATCAAAGCCGGTGATCGCCTGCCTTATGTTGAAATATTTGACGAGCGCACACAACAATCAACTGATCTGCACGCCTGGTGCAGCAAGCCCGGCTTTACATTACTGGTGCTGGGCAAGTTTAAGGAGATAGATATATTTACCCTTGCCAAATGGATAACGCAGAAATACAACGGCAGTATCAACCTGTTCTATCTCCCGCCATCAAAAAATAACAACGCGGTATTTGAGCTATTCGGGATACGGGAAGAGCAAAAAAAAGCCATCATAGTACGGCCGGATATGTACATCGGTTACATGAACGATGTGGTTGATATTGATATGATGGATAATTACCTGGTGAATGTGGTTGGGTTTGTCACTGCTAACCTCTCCTGAAGAAAAACCAATAGTTAGCCGTGTATGGTTTCGCGCTTGCCGTAATTCTGAATCACCCGGGCTTCGTAATCTAAAAATTCCTTCCAGCGTTTATCTACGTCAATGCCCTCGGTATATTTCCGGGCCAAGCGGATAAAGGTGGCGTAATGCGTAGCCTCGCTGATCATCAGCTCATGATAGAAATCGGCAAGCTGCTTATCATTTATATTTTCGGACATTACTTTGAAACGCTCACAACTACGGGCCTCTATCATGGCGGAAAACAGCAACCGGTCAATTAGCTGTTCGTTACGGTTACCGCCCCCTGTCATAAACTTTACCAGTTCGTTCACATAATTGTCCTTCCGTTCACGGCCAAGCACATAGCCGCGTTCCAGAATAATATCGTGTACCCGCTTAAAGTGATCCATTTCTTCTTGCACCAGGGCAGCCATTTCCTGCACCAGGTCAGACAGGTTGGGGTTTTGTACAATGAGGGTAATGGCATTGCTTGCCGCCTTTTGCTCACAAAAAGCATGATCGGTCAGTATCTCTTCAATATTACTTTCTACTACATTCTTCACCCAATTAGGGTCAGTAGGCAATTGCAGTTTTAAAATGGTTTTCTCGCTCACAATGGCAAAGTTACCATTTAATCAGCAGCCTTAAAAGCAACGTTATTGCAAAGCATAAATAACAAAGCCCACCATTTTACGGCAGGTTTTGCTTGTGCGAATAACTTATTATCTGAGTGATTGTGCTGCTTTCAGCTTTAACTTTTTATGCCAGTAGATGTATGATAGGGCGATAAATACAAAGCCTAATAAGATAGGTGCCCACATCATCACCGGATCGCCCGCGACGATGAAAGAATATACCGCGCCGATCAGATCAAAGGTAAAACCGGCGTAGGCCCATTCTTTAAGTTGTACAAAGCCCGGTACCAATAATGCTATACATCCTAAAACTTTAAGTACACTCAGCAGCGGCAACACGTGCGGGCCAAAGCCAATGTGCTTCAACATGGCATTACCCTCGGGTGTTGGCATAAAGCCGCCAATGGCCGAAAACAACATGGATGCCACCAGCAGTATGGTGAATATCCAGTAGATCAGGTTCACTTTTTTCATGATACGAGTTGATTTATGTAATTGGTTAACTTGTTCAGCGTTTGGTTACCACCGTCAGCAGCGCCAAATTCACGTATCACATATTCAAGCTCCTCGGCACTGTTAAATATTAAACGCATGGTAAGCCGGGTTTGGTTATTGCCCGCTTCCTCTAAGGTGATCAATCCTTCAAATTGTTCCTGCTCACCCTCATGCTCACCATGAAGATAGCGGATTTTTTCGGGCTTTACTATCTCGGTATATTTTATAAAATTAGGGTAATCACGCCCGTCAGGCCCGTGCATCATATATTTCCAGCTACCGCCTTCACTGGCATCCATGTATTCAATGGTATTGGTAAAGCCACTAGGTCCCCACCAGTTTATAATGTGTTCGGGCTTTGTCCATACGTCAAAAACCATTTCACGCGGGGCGTTAAGCAGTCTGCTAAAAATCAGCTCCCTGTTGGCAGGCATGGTACTTAATACCTTTTCCAGCCGGTCAAAATTCTGCTCGTTGGCCGGTATAACAAAATCCTTTACCTTATTGTATTCCTCATCGCTTTCAAAAGCCATTTTAAATTCAAGCCTAGTTTTGCCTGATGAATAGCCGAACACCAGCGACCCGGTAAATACGTGTACAGGGTCAAGATGTTTATATACAATAAGCTCAGGCGCTATTACCTGCTCAAACTTGCTCACGTTATAAAAATCCTGCCCATCCGGGCTGTGCATGGTCAGCGTCCAGTCGCCGCCCGGTTTAAGATTAAATTTATGGATGGTATTGGTAAAGCCGTTAGGGCCCCACCATTGCGCCAGGTATTCCGGATTCGCAAAGGCATTATATACCTGCTCGCGCTGGTAATTGAACTCGCGTATGCTGGTGATGGTGTTCTTTTCGTTTTGCATGATTTATTGAGTTTTTAATTGGTTTTGATGGTGTGAGTGGTCAGGATTTATCGGTTTTAGTTTGTATTTGGTTAAGATATTGTTCGAGCGAATCAAGCCTGCTATTCCAGAATTTGCGGTATTGTTCTATCCATTCGGCCACTTCGCTCAACTTATCAAACCTGCCCTCACAGTAACGTTCGCGCCCCTGCTGCCTGATGGTGAGCAAGCCGCACTCATGCAGTATTTTAACATGTAATGATACCGCCTGCCTGCTAACGTCAAATTTTTCGGCAAGGGCGTTTACATTTTGGGGTTGATTAGCTATCATGCCTAAAATGGCACGTCGGGTAGGGTCGGCAATGGCCTGGAAAACATCACGTCTGGCGTCCATAAATAATATGCAAGTATTTACTTGCTAATATATGTGCAATTAAATGCTTGCGCAAATTATTTTCACTTTTTTTAGCAGATGCTTATACACAACAAAGCCCCGTTGCGCTTAACAACGGGGCTTTGATAATTTCTTTTCAAATTACCAGGTACGCTTTTCCATAAACAGGTCTAACTGCGCGCGGGTCATTTTCATTTCTTCGGGATGCTTTTCGAGCCATTTAATAAAGGCATCCTTTATTTGTGGTGTCCACTGACTATCAATTTCGCCGGTGGTGTAGGTGCCTGCTTTCAGCATCTCCTGCCCAAACTTATCGCGCAAACCAATAAATTCAGCAGTAATGATCACCTTTTCGGCCAGATGAGCAGGGATGAACAGCACGCCCTCGCGTTCAGAGATCACCAGGTCGCCGGGCAATACAATGGCTTGCCCTATGCGGATAGGCGTATTCAACCCCATCAATACCGACTCAGCCAGGTAAGACGGATCAAAATCGCGCACAAAAGCATTGAAACCATCTATCTTAGCCAGGCCCTGCAGGTCGCGGGCACCGCCATCAAAAATAACCCCGTTGCCCGATTTTTTAAAGATGGAGTTGCCCAGGTTATCGCCAATCAGCGTTCCGTCTTTCACTTTGCCAAAGCCATCGGCCACGTAAACATCGCCGGTGGTAAGTACGTCAATTGGCCAGGCGTTGGTGTTGCCTTTGCGGCCTTGTTTGTTGCCGCGTTCTTTAATGTTCTTTTCAATATCAGGTCGGGTGGGCATAAACATGGCGGTTACCGCACGACCAACCACTGGTTTGTCGTTCACTGTTTTCCAGCCACGCTCAAACTGGTTGTTATAACCCTCGTTACGTAAAACCGTCCAGGCTTCTTCAATACCAATGTTTTTGGCACGTTCTATCAGCGCATCAGGTATTTTGGGGCGGCCATCCTTAAACCGTTCGCCCTTCCACTCCGAGGTGTAAAATATAAGTTCGTCGCGGGTAATGGTTTGGGCATTGGCATTAGCGAACCAACCTAACAATACGCTTAAACCAATGGCAATCTTTTTAAATCTCATACAAATAAACTTCAGCTAACAAATTAACGGATAGTGATGGGATTGGCAATGCCATTCAGATCGTAGACTATTTTACCTGCGCGTACGGTCAGTTCACACTCCAGTTTTTTATCCGCTTCAACCTTGCGGCCGGTGTAATCAAATAAACCGAATTTACCTTTGCGGATGTTTAGCACCGCTACATCAGCCTCGGCACCAACGCTCAGGTTACCCAATTCTTCATGCTTTATTTCCATTGCGGGGTTTGAGGTTGAAGCCTTGATCACGCTTTTCAGATCCATGCCTATAGCCAGGAATTTCGACATGGTAGTGAGCATGTCCTTCATGGCATTGTTCATGCTGCCGGTATGGATATCGGTACTGATAGAACTTGGAAAAAAGCTTTCCTTTGCCGCCGGTATAGCCTGCGAAAATGCAAAGCTGATGCCGCCATAGCCAACGTCAAAATAAATACCGCGCTTGCGGGCTTCCCACACAAAGGGCTTTACTTTTTGGGTTTGCTGGTCAACAATATATTCCCGGCCATTTATCTGCGCAAAGCAATGGGTAAAAATATCGCCGGGGCGCAGGTGCTTCATAAACAATTCCTCAATAGGTAATGGCGGCTGGCTTCCACCAAAGTCTATCATTACCGGTATATCACCGGCTTCTTTGCCCGCGGCCACGGCACGGTCAACCGGCGACCAGTCATGCCCCTCATAGTGCGCTACCTTAAAGCCTACTATGTATTTTTTAAACCGGTTAGCCATTAATGCCGACATACGGGTGTCCATATCGTTCAGGTTTTGCTCGTAACCACCACGCATCCCCTCGCCCACTATGTTTAAAAATGCCAATACTCGGGTTTGCGATTGATCAATGGTTTGCTCCTTAAACGTAGTGAACGTACGCCAGCCCGAACTGCCTGCATCAACCACGGTAGTTACCCCGTTTCTAAACGTAAAGCCGTCCGGTGGCAGGGCCAGGTTACCGTTCTCATACTGATGATCGGGCGCGGTACCAAAAAAGTTATGCGAATGAATATCGATCAGTCCTGGTGTAACATACAGGCCCTTGGCATCAACCGTTTGTTTGGCCGTACCGCTGATATTTTTAGCTACCTTAACAATTTTGCCATCGGCAATAGCTACATCCATCACCTCGTCAATATTATTCTTCGTGTCGATAACATGGCCGCCCTTTATCAGTATACTATAGGTTTGTGCCGATGCCGCATTACCTAAACATAACGCCGTCAATATTAAAACAAGTATCTTTTTCATCAATGTGTATTCAAGTCAAATAAGCAATCCCGTAAAATACTTTGGTTAGGCTGATGCTTGCTGCAAAATAGCTTTTACCCGGTTGGCCACTATATCTATCTGGTCGGTACGCAACAGGACAACGCCAACGATCAGCGAATCGCCTTTTTCATTAGCAACGATGCTTGGGGTGCCGCTTTTTAATGCCGCGACTACCTGTTTAGGGGTAGTTTTTATTTTGCTTTGATCCCAAGTGGCAAACAGGCTCGGGAAGGCATTCGCTGGGCCAGGATCAACTACGGTTTTTGTCTTTACGGTGGGTATTGTTTCCAGTTTCGTGCCGATGGTTTTTACACGCTGTTCCCAATCTGCCCATTCCTTTTTATGGTCACGCTCCAAATAAGCTTTAAGCGCGGCATACATGCCGAACATTTCTTCCTTGTTCACCTTCATCGGCCTGCCTATCGGTGCCTCATGCGGACTATGGTTCAACCGAGCCGCGGCTATCAGATCCTTACGGCCAAATAATAAACCGGCACTTTGAGGGCCACGGATCATTTTACCACCCGAGAAGGTTACCAGGTCAAACCCCATCTTTTGAAACTTGAACAGGTTTTCAACCGGCGGCACATCGGCGGCGGCATCCAGGAAAGTTGGAATGTTTTTCGCCTTAGCTACTTTTAGAAATTCCTCGTGGGTAATGCTGCTGCTACCGGCCGCGTTGAAAAACAAGGCCATTACCGTATTGCTGTTAATAGCGGCGGCCATCGCGGCAGCACCTTCAACTTCAATAATTTTGGCACCCGTGGTAAGCACCGCCTGGTCAAACAAATACCTGTGCGATTTTTGCATGATCACCTCGGGGCGCGGGCCGGGCAGGTTGGGCAGCATTTTTATCTTCTGCTCATCGGTACCCGTAATACAGGCAGCCGTACCCAACACCATGGCGCATGCCGCGCCTGATGTTACCATGGCAGCTTCGCAGTGCAGCATTTCGGCAATTTTAGCGCCTACCTTATCCTGCAACTCGTACAGGTTAGCGAAATCGTGCGAGGTGGAATTGATGGCCTCCAATACTTCGGGCAGCATCAGCGAGCCGGAAAGAAAGGTCATGGTAACCGATGCGTTGATCACCGGGGTAACGCCAAGTTCCTTAAAAAAATCGCGTTTAGGTGCCGGCGCTGCTTCGGGGGTAACAGCGCTTGCTGCTTTAGCTGTCAGCGCCCCCGCAAAGGGGAGCATTGACAGGCTTTTTATAACGTTTCTACGTTTCATTATCAAAGTTTAATGGTGGTTTTAACCGATCATACATAGGCAATGCAGTCCATCTCAACCAGCGAATCGCCGGGTACGCCGCCTTTGGCAACAGCTACCGTGGTGCGCACCGGAGGTTTTTTACCGAAACGGCCTTTGTATACCTCGTTCATACCTTTGTAATCGGCAATATCGTTCAGGTAAACATTCACCTTCAGTACCTTCTCCATTGATGAGCCCGCTTTTTTAAGCTCCTGCTCCAACTCTTTCAGCACGATCTCGGTATGGGCTTTAATTTCAAATGGTGCGGTGTGCGCGCCTTTGCCGGCTATAAAGATCATGTTGCCCAGTTTGGTTGAACCGGAAAACAGCGGAACATCATCCTGCATGGTAACGTTGTTCACTTCCTTCTCTTCGGCTGCCTGTACAGGCGCTGCCTTAGCCAGGCCAAAAACAGATAATCCGGCTACTGATGCCAACATTTTTTTTACGATCGATCTTCTTTCCATTGTAGTAATTGTTTGTTTTTCCTTTATGTTGAATATGACTAAGTTAAAGAATGAATAGCCCGCCGGCAAATCATTAAACCGGCGGAGACTATTCGCCACTTAACTAACCAAATTCTTTTTTTATCATGGGCGATCCCACCACATGCGGGTCAGAAATTCATCCGGACCCTGGCGGGCTATAGCCGCGCGGTAGTTATCGCCATTTAAATTCTGCTCCGTTGCAGGGTATAAAAACCGCCTGAATATTTTACCGCCGGTAGCGTTACCCACATAGTTATTGGGTGTGAGTTTAGGATAGCCGGTACGCCTGTAAGTATTCCACGTTTCGGTAGCGTTAGGGTATACGCCCACCCAAAACTGGGTGTAGATCTGCTCTAACTGCGCATCAACAGTACCCGCGGTATTCAGCTTATGGTAACGGATGTAAGTCTGGATCTGGTTGTCGGATATATTACCCGCGCCGGTACCAAACTGCGCCCACTGCCTCATGGCGGCACTTATACCATTCTCGTAAGCCACACTTGCCGATGCGCCTGTATACCAGCCACGCAAAGCAGCCTCGGCTAACAAAAAGTTAGTTTCGGCATTGGTAAGTAATAAGTATGGGCTGTTTAGCTGCAATATGGTTGCCGGGTTAGGCTCTGAATAGGTTACAAAATCAATAGGCTTTGTACCCAATTTGGCCGACATGCCTTTTTGTGTGGCAGCAGTTGTATCAGGTGCCTTATTAACCCAAACTATTGAAAGCACACCCAAACGCGGGTCATCGTTTTCCTTTAAAAAATCTATAAAAACATCCTGAAATTTACCGCCCTCGGGATTGCCTTCGCCATTGGCGGCGATGTAATCAGAGTTATATAAATTTAACGCGAGCGGATTTTTGTTGATGTCCTGACCAGTTAATACATAGCCGGTAACCTTGGCTACGTCGGCATCATCCAGTATCACACCACCGGCGATGGCTTTTTTAGCCCAGGTTTCGGCAGCGGCAATGTCAACCTTGGTCATGCGCATGGCCAGGCGCAGCATTAACGAGTAGGAGAACTTTTTCCATTGTGCCATATTCCCTTTATAGATCAGGTCGGCAGCGCCAAAACCTGCGCCAGTGGTATTTATAGCTGTAGCGGCCTCATCAAGCTCCTTCAACATATCGGCATAAATGTTTTTTTGCTCATCATACACCGGCATATACAGGTCATCGGTATAGCCCTTGCCGGCCTGGCTGTAGGGCACATCGCCATATAAGTCTGTAATACGGCTAAAGCAATAAGCCCGCCATATACGTGCACACTGCAATTGGTTTGACAGGGCGGCATCGCTGCCTAAAGCGGTAATTACCTGGGTTATCTCGTTTATCTCCTTCGGATAAGCGTTATTGAACATCGGCCACGATTGCTGGCTTTGGCTCAGTACATACTTTGCCCCAAAGCCTGCCACATCGTTATAGCTGGTGGTGTATTGCATGGTGCCTTGTAATAGGTTAAGCACATCGCCCGCGCCGTCAAGTACTGATTTGGTAAACACAAATGCCGGGGTTGGGTTAGGCGAGGTGTTGGGGTTGGTGTTCATCTCCTCAAAACCCTTGTCACAAGCCTGCAAACCTATTATGCCGGTTATCAGGAGTGCTATATATCTTTTTAAGTTTCTTTTCATCTCAAATTGTCCTTTTATATAATTAATGGATCAATGCCTAATTAAAACTTAACCATCAGGTTTAAACCGAAACTGCGGGTGCGCGGCAAACCGAACGACTCAAAACCCTGCCCCCTGTCATTGGTAAAGCTCGATTCGGGGTCGAAATTGTCGGTCTGACTGTAAAGCGTTAGCAGGTTACGCGCAACAAAGGCGATACTTGCCCCTTGCAGTTTGGCGAACTTCAGCTTATCAACAGGTATGTTGTAGCTCAGGATAACCTGGCGAAGCTTAACAAAGCTGGCATCGTGCAAAAAGAGTTCTGAGTACGATTTATTGTTATCATAGTAAGTACGCAGATCAGCCACCGGTACCGTACGCGAGTACGGGTTGCCGCTTTGGTCAACACCGCTTAACTGTAAGCCACCATCGCGGCCGGGCAAGGTGCTCTTCATCAAACCTAAGCGGGTGCCGTAAATTTCCATCAGCGATAGTATCTTATTACCGAACTTACCGTCAACCAATATATTCAGGCTAAGCCTTTTATATTTAAAATCATTGGTTAAGCCCATGGTTAGCGGCGCAACGCCATTGCCTAATGTTTGCAGCGGGGTAGCAACCGGTAATCCTGTAGTCGCGTTGTAAACGATATTGCCTGCGGCATCGCGCTGCATACGGGTACCTACTATGCTGCCATAAGGTTGGCCAACAATATTGTTGATATAACCCCAGCCATTCACCGATGATGCCATCTGGATCTGGTTTAAACCGGCGGCAAGTTTCACCACTTCGTTTTTGTTGTAAGCAACGTTGTAGCTGGCGCTCCAGGTAAAGTTGTTGGTTTTTACCGGCGTGCCGTTTATCAAACCCTCAATACCCTTATTGCTTAACTCACCTACGTTAAGTATAACAGCATTATAACCTGATGTGCCTGATATGGCAACCTCTACAATATCATTAGTTGTTTTACGATCGTACACTGTCAGATCAAAACCTAAACGATTATTTAAAAACCTTGCTTCAACACCCGCCTCTGTAGTAGTTGAGGTATATGGCCGTAAATTTCGGTTCGTCATGGTTGTACTGGCCACATTCTGCAAAGGTTGTCCCGAGCTTGGCACCATTAAAAACCCTTGATTTATAGCATACGGCCCGGGTGCGCCGCCACCTACCTGTGCCCACGATGCTCGCACCTTGGCATAAGTGATTGACTGCGGCATTTTAAATGCTTCGGACAGAACAAAACTGCCGCCTACTGATGGATAGAAGATGCTGTTGTTTTGCGGACTAAGTGTTGAAAACCAATCCTGCCTGCCGGTAAAGGTCAGGTAAGCAAAGTTTTTGTAACTCAAATCGGCCGAACCCATTAAGGAGTTGATGGCGGTTTTATCATTTCTTGGTGTAGTAGATATTGTCGATAAATTGGTAGAGCTGTAGAAGTATGGAATAATATAGTTTGCGCCTACGATGTTTGACTGATTATAAACCGAGCGCTGCTGATTGGCACCCACAAAAGCGGATATGCCAAAGTCCTTCACCTGGGTGTTATAGTTAAGCGTTACCAGGGCATTAGTTTCGGATGCATCGGCCTTTAACTCATTATACTGCCCGTTGAGTACATATAATGTACCTGTCGGGATAATGTAATTGTAGTTGTAATTATAAAAATCGCGGCTTACCACGCCTTTTACAGACAGGCTTTTAAGGAATTGATAAGTAACCCCGGCCTGGCCGATAAAGCGGTTCTTGGTATCTTTCTGCTGATACTTGTTTACCACAAAGTAACTATTTGAGGCGATGGGGGCATCATTCCATGGGATTTCATTACCGCTGGCATCATAGCCGGGCTCCAGCCACCTGATGTCGGCGGTGTTGGCTATCATGTAGGGTGTCCAGTTGGGGTTGCCTAATGCATCACCCGCGCTCGCACGGTTTTTGGCGTTCTCAATATTATATTGTGCCGAAGCTTCAAAACTTAATTTTTCGCCCAGTTTACCGCTTACGTTGAGATTGCCTGTTTTACGGTTAAAATCACTATTCGGCAAAATGCTTTTACTATCTAGATCAGACATAGAGAAACGATAGGTTACCGCCTCGGTGCCACCGGTAAAAGCAACAGTATTAGTTAAGTTAGTTCCTGTACGATAGAAATTTTTGATATTATCTTTTTGAGCGACATAAGGGTGCTCTAAACCATCAAGACCAACGTAGTTTGAGCCATCGATACGGGCACCGAATGAACGGCGGCCTGTGGTTTGAGATTCACCCAATGTCATTGGCTTTACGCCTCTATCACCCTGGCCATACTCATACTGCCAGTCCGGAAAAACAGAAGGTGTTTCCGCAGTAAAGGTGGAATTGTACTCCACACCGATACCTTTGCCGGCACGGCCTTTTTTGGTGGTGATCAATATAACCCCATTAGCCGCCCTTGCACCGTAAAGCGCGGCGGCGGTACCACCTTTCAATACGCTCATGGATTCAATATCATCCGGGTTAATACCGGCTATTCCATCGCCACGGTCAACGTTGCCGCCGCCCGCATTGGTAGAGGCGCTGCCGCCCGGTACCGAATTATCAATGGGCATACCGTTTACCACATACAAGGGCTGATTACTCCCCGATAAGGAGCCGTTACCACGTATCAGCACCCGGCTTGACCCGCCCGGCCCAGTTGAAAGCCCTGTGGCATTAACACCCGCAACTTTACCGGTTAAGGCGTTGGCTACGTTATTTTCGCGCGCCTGGGTAAACTCTTCGCCCTTAACCTCAGTTACGGCGTAGGCCAGTGCCTTTTTTTGTTTGGATATGCCGAGGGCGGTTACCACAACCTCATTAAGTTCGGTTTTATTTTCGGCCAACTGCACATCAATCGTGCTACGGCCGTTAACGGCTACCTCCTGCGAGATAAAGCCCATGTACGAAAATACCAGGATGCTGTTATCATCCGGCGCGGTAATGGTATAGCGTCCATCAGCATTGGTTACCGTGCCGTTATTGCTGCCTTTTATCATTACGCTAACGCCTATCAGCACCTGGTTGGTTTTATCAACCACCTTACCGCTAACCTTTAGCGGCGCTACAGATGGTTGAACGGACGGCGTGGCTTCTTCAATAACCGGCGCTTTTTTATCAATCAAGACCACATTGCCCGATATGGAATAATCCATACCTATCGGGTTGAGCATGCGCTTTAAAACAGCACCCAACTGCTCGTTATTTACATCAACACTTACCTGTTGTGTGGTGACAATGGCGTTGCTGAAAACAAAGCTGACTTTGGTTTCCTTATTAATTTGGCGCAATACATCTTTAACCGGTTTATTGGTTACGTGCAGCGAGATACGGGTATTAAGATCTTGCGCGGAAAGTTTTTTGGCTGACGCGTATGTAAAGCAAACAGAAATGATGGTACAAATTAAGCTTAGCCGCATAAATGCTTTACATATCAAATGAGAGGACAATGATTTATTTGTCATATATTTGATCAAATTTTATAGTGACGAAATGCCCTTACGGGTTAACTATGAATTTGAGGGCTCTGAGCCCATAGAGGTTGGATGTGCTGGTACCACATTCAACCTTGTTTTTTTATGTTATTTTTCTACGCTATAGTAATTCCCTTTCTTTTTTAGTTAAAGTATGTTGTGGTTAATTGGTGCTTATGGTATACGTACTATCGGTAATGGTATAGCTGGTATGAGTTATTTTGGTAACAGCTTTTAAAATGCCCTGCAAGGTTTGCCCTTGAAATATGGCGGTTATGCGCTGTGCCGCCAGCTTATCATCATTAATTTTGATAATTACACCATATTTATTGCCGAGTACGGTGGCTACCTGTTTCAGATCGGTGTTTTCAAAAATCAGTTTATCATCAATCCAGGCAATAGCGTCTTCCGGGTTGTTAAGCCTGGTGAGTTGAAACTTGCTTTTGCCTGGGGCTATGGTGGCTGATTCCCCGCGGGTAAGTACCGCCAGCGCGTTGGCTTGCCGATGCTTTACCGCCACCTTACCGGTAAGTACCGTAACGTTAAGCGGCGATGCCGATTGCGGGTAAGCACTCACTGTAAACGTAGTACCTAAAACATGCGTAAGCATTTTGCCGGAATGAATTACAAACGGCTTATCGGCATCATGAAAAACCTCGAAGTAAGCCTCCCCTGTTAAATATACCTCACGCTTACCGCCGTTAAAACTTTCGGGATAGCGCAGTTTACTGTTGGCGTTCAGCGTTACGCGGGTGCCGTCAGCTAATAAAACCACTTTAGTTTTGGCTGCCGCTGTTTGCTGGGTTAAGTATACAGCAGGCGCGGTTTTGATATAACGCGGGTACAGGAACAAGGCAGCGGCACATATCAATAATAATAAAGCGGTATACTTAAAACGCTGCCTGGCTTTTTTTACCGCCCAAAGCCTTAAAGCTATATTATTGTGCATCCCTTCCCAATCAGGCGTATGCGCTATCTGCCCGTTACCGGCTTGCTCCCATTGCTTTTTAAAGGCACCGTCAAAATCATCGAAATTATCAGAATTTTTTACGGTCGATAAAAATTCATCAAACTCCTCCCGGGTACATGAGTTGTTCATGTACTTTTCGAAGAGTTCTGATTTTCGCTGCCTTTCGTCCATTAATAACTGATTGATACCCTAAAGACACGGCAAATCAGCAATCAGACTAATGTTTTGCAAAATAAAATTCCAATTCAATGAAAAAAGAAGATTGATAGATAGAAATATTGCTTAAAAACCTACTGCCAGGCGAATAAACAACTAATGATAACAATGAAAGTAGGATTAACGCCGTTTTTAGTAAGATAGGTGTTAATGAAGCTTAAGGCAGCCATTAAATGGTTTTTAACGGTGTATTTTGACAAGTTGAGCTGCGCGGCTATTTCATCATAACTCATACCATCCTCCTTACATAGTTTGTACACTAACTGGCGCTGTGGTGACAGTTTGCTTACCGCTTTTGAGATCAGCCCCCGGCACTCGGATACAGCCAGGCGCGCCTCGGTATTGTTATCATTAACTACTGCCACACGCATTAATTCATTCACCAGCTTAACATCGCTGGCTGTTTTGCGTAGATAATTTAAGGAGTAGTTGCGGGTGATGGTATAAATATATCCGCCCAGATTTTTAACATCCTGCAGCGCCTCTGCATTGGTCCAAAGTTTTATAAATATCTCCTGGGTAATTTCTTCGGCCGCGTATTCAGACTTTGCTATAGCGTAAACCTGGCTATAAACCTGCTGTTTATAGCGCTCAAAAACTTCTTCAAAGGTTAAATTCTGGTGGCGGTTTAATTTGAACCCTCTCATTTGGTAGTAGTTTACTATTACATGATTTTGGACTTCCTAATATAATTAAAAAGCAAGCACAACAAAATTAAAATTGCTTAAATGTTATTTTATCGTTAAATAAATTTGCAAAAAGTGGTTTATACCATAGTAAGTGCCTTTTTTGAGGTACTTGATTAATTATGAATATCTATCAGGAAAGATTTTATTTTTACTATTACATTTTAGCCTTTACTCATGCTCAGCAATTTTCCCTTTTACATTTGCCTGGTTGTTGTTATTCTGTTATTGATTATGCTTGCCAACCGCATCAGGATAGCCTACCCGGTTTTGCTGGTACTGGCAGGCTTGCTTATCAGCTTCGCGCCGGGCATACCTGAAATTCACATCGAATCAGAACTCATATTTATTATATTTTTACCCCCTTTGCTATATGATGCCGCCTGGCAAATTTCGTGGAAGGAGCTTTGGCACTGGCGGCGGGTTATCAGCAGCTTTGCCTTTATTATTGTGTTTTTTACGGCATTGGCTGTTGCACTCACCGCTAACTATTTTATACCAGGCTTTTCGCTTGCCCTCGGGTTTTTGTTAGGCGGAATTGTTTCGCCTCCGGACGCGGTTAGCGCGGGCGCGATACTTAAATTTGTACAGGTGCCCAAGCGTATCTCATCCATATTGGAAGGTGAAAGTTTGCTTAACGATGCATCATCACTTATTATATTCCGTTTCGCGCTTATCGCGGTGGGCACGGGTCAGTTTATCTGGCACGAGGCAGCCCTTTCATTTGTATGGATGATGTTGGGCGGTGTAGGCAGCGGCCTTATTATCGGTTACATCATCATGAAGATGCATAAGTTTTTGCCTACCGATGCCAATATGGATATCATCCTGACCATTGTTACCCCTTATGCCATGTACATAACTGCCGAAGAAATTGGCGGCTCGGGTGTACTGGCCGTAGTGGCGGGGGGCTTATTGCTATCCAATAAACGATTGCTATTTCTCAGCAGCCGATCAAGGTTGCGCAATGTAAACGTATGGGAGAGCCTGAGCTTTATTTTAAACGGCCTGGTATTTATGCTTATCGGGCTTGACCTGCCGCAGATCACGGCCGAACTGGGCAAAACCAGTATATCCAGCGCGGTAGGGTACGGATTGAACATTACACTGGTGCTGGTGATTACGCGCATCATGTCCAGCTTTGGGGCGGTATTATTTACCCTGATAGCCCGAAACTACATTACCGTAGCTGATGCCCGCAACCCCGGCACCAAAGGGCCATTGGTTATTGGCTGGGCAGGCATGCGAGGTGTGGTATCATTAGCGGCGGCGCTATCTATCCCCACCCATTTAAGTAGTAATGGGGCAGCGTTTCCGCAACGTAACCTGATATTGTTCATCACCTTTGTAGTTATACTTACTACCCTGCTGGTACAGGGCCTAACCTTACCGGTGCTCATTAACAAATTAAAACTCACCGACCCTGACTATGAGCTTAGCGATGAAGAGATGTACATCAACCTGCGCAAGCAGCTTAACCATGTAGCGGTGCAATATGTTGAAAGTAACTACCCGGCCGAGGTTAACCGGCATCCGGCATTACAGCAAATGGCGCAAAAATGGCGGGCAAACTCTAACGACCAGGATACGGGCACCATTGACCAACAATTTAAAACGGTATACCGTGAGGTACTTGAGCACCAGCGCCGGTGGCTTACACAAACGAACCACGACAGTGATACCATAAGTGAGGATGTGGTTAGAAAGCAACTGCTGTTTTTAGACCTTGAAGAGGAGAAGATAAACTACCTGTAGCGGTTATTTTACCACACCGCCATCAACCATGCTTATTTTGCTTATTTTAGCCCCTGCAAGTTCTTTACTTATCTTCATCAAACCGGTACGGGTTTTACAAACGCTAAATTAATAGGGAACCGTGTGAAAATCACGGGCTGTCGCGCAACTGTAAGTAACGCTAAAGGTTTTTGCCAACTATGCTCACTGTTTATAATGAATGGGAAGAGCGGCAAAAATGTTACAAGCCAGGAGACCTGCCTGTTACCGAATTGACAATGCTTTCGCGATTTTGAAGCAAATTGGTCAGGTATGGTGTACATGTTATGCAGCCCCAACGATAAAGGTATGGGCATGCCGTGTATTGCCCTGCCCTATCATTTCCCTTCATCTTCACGAATGCTTTGCGAAGCTGGCTAAAGCACTTTTAACAGATTTTATTAATTAATTTTTTAAAAGACATGCTAACGCAAAACTTAGGTTACCCGCGTATTGGTAACCGCCGTCAACTTAAAAAAGCCTGCGAAAATTATTGGGCAGCAAAAATTGGCATTAACGAATTAAACCAGGCCGCAACAACCATCAGGGAAGAAAACTGGCAAACACAACTGGATGCCGGCATGGATCTGATCCCCTGTAATGATTTTAGCCTTTATGACCAGGTATTGGATATGAGCCTGCTGTTAGGCGTAATACCCGAGCGCTTTACACCCGTACTTACCGAGGTGAAAACCAATACCGAAACCGACCTGTATTTCGCTATGGCGCGCGGCTACCAGCAAAACGGACTGGACATTACCGCGCTGGAAATGACCAAGTGGTTTGATACCAATTACCATTACCTGGTGCCCGAGTTTACACAGGCGCAGGAATTCCGGGTTTTCTCTGAAAAAATATTTGCCGAGTATCAGCAGGCCAGGCAATTTTGCGGCAGTAAGGCTAAACCTGTATTGATAGGCCCGGTAACTTACCTGCTGTTGGGTAAAGAAAAAGGCAGCCGCTTTGAGCGTATCGACCTGATAAAAAAACTGGTGCCGGTTTATGTTGACATTATTAACCGCCTTGAACAGCAGGGTGCGGAGTGGATACAGATTGATGAGCCTGTACTGGCGCTTGGTCTTACCCAAAAAGAAAAAGAAGCTGTTGAGTATGCCTATAAATGGATAAGCAATCGCGTTAGCGGGGTAAATATTTTAGTAGCCACCTATTTTGATGCCTTGCTTGACAATACCTCGCTTGCTGTAAACCTGCCGGTTGCCGCCCTGCATATCGACCTGGTACGTGCGCCGCAACAACTGGATGCCGTATTAGCACAACTGCCTGAAGGCCTCAAGCTATCAATAGGCGTGGTTGATGGCCGCAACATCTGGAAGAATGATTATAAAGCATCGCTCGAACTGATAGAGAAAGCTGCAGCGGCTATTGGTGCGGGCCGCGTTATGATAGCGCCATCATGCTCGCTGTTGCATAGCCCGGTTGACCTCGACCTGGAAACTGAACTCGATTACGGTCTTAAAAACTGGATGAGTTTTGCCAGGCAGAAGCTGAATGAGGTTAAGGAGCTTAAAGCCATAGCTACAGGTAATGATGATCAGCGATATTTGCAAGCCAACCAGCAATCTATCGAGGCGCGCCGCTCATCAACAAGGGTACATAAACCGGCTGTTAAACAACGCGTTGCCGAACTTACCGAAGCCGACGACAAGCGCTTAAGCGCCTTTGCCAACAGGCAGCAAATACAGCAGCAGCGTTTTAAATTACCGGCCTTCCCTACAACTACCATTGGCTCCTTTCCGCAAACGGAGGACATACGCCAGTTGCGTGCTAAATTTAAAAAGCGCGAGCTAAGTGCCGCCGATTATGAGCAAGCCCTTGAAAAAGCCACTATTGATGCCATACGCTGGCAGGAAGAAATAGGTATTGACGTACTGGTGCACGGCGAGTTTGAGCGTAACGATATGGTAGAATATTTTGGCGAACAGTTAGATGGTTTTGCCTTTACCAAAAACGGCTGGGTACAAAGCTATGGCAGCCGCTGTGTTAAGCCACCGGTAATTTATGGCGATGTTAGCCGCCCGGCGGATATGACCGTTAGGTGGAGCCGCTTTGCCGCCGCGCAAACCAACAAGCTGATGAAGGGCATGCTTACCGGGCCGGTAACCATACTCCAATGGTCATTTGTGCGGGATGACCAGCCGCGCGAGGTGACCACCAACCAGATAGCCCTGGCCATACGGGATGAAGTAGTCGCGCTTGAACAAAACGGCATCGGTATAATTCAAATTGATGAACCTGCCATCCGCGAGGGCTTGCCATTGCGCAAGGCTAACCGTGCCGCTTACCTTGATTGGGCGGTGAAAGCCTTCCGTATATCAGCCAGCGGCGTTAACGATGAAACGCAGATACACACGCACATGTGCTACAGCGAGTTTAATGATATTATTGAACACATAGCCGCTATGGATGCCGATGTGATCACCATTGAAACATCGCGCTCGCAAATGGAACTGCTGGAGGCTTTCGCCAACTTTAAATACCCTAATGAAATTGGCCCGGGTGTTTATGATATTCACTCGCCGCGTGTACCTGCTACTGCCGAAATGGTAGCCCTGCTTGAAAAAGCGGCCGAACTACTGCCTGCACGCAACCTATGGGTAAACCCGGATTGCGGCCTCAAAACCCGTAAATGGCCCGAAACTAAAACGGCTTTACAAAACATGGTAGCTGCCGCGCATGAAGCCAGGCAAAAAGTTGCCGCCGAAACAACCGCTTAATAATTAACGGGCAGGATCATTCTCCTGCCCGTTTTTGTTTTTAAGTATTCACTAATAACCATCATATAGCGCTGTGCCTGAGCAACACACTGGGTATGGTATTGATTTTGCTTTTTATCAATCATCGCAAGTAACGGTTAATTAATACTCAATATTTAATGCCTGCATAAAGCCTGTTTATAAGCTGTTTATTCAGAAGAGCTTAGCAACAGGTTTTTGATTTGGACTTTATAACATGGGGTGTTGGGTAATATTTTCCCTGTTTTGGGCAAAATATTCTTGTACGTTATTTCGATCCCTGATTAAAAAGAAAATTGATTACCCATTAGTAAGCTCAAATGAATAAAATTTTAGCTTTTATTTTTGCTTTGTGCGTTAGCATAAGTATGCCCGCGCTTGCTTATTGCCAAACCGATACGCATACCGAGGCCGCCGAAGAAGAGGGTGAGGTATTCCTCGATATTCAACCTAAAATTAAGAATGCCATATTTAATGATCCGGCTGATATAGCTTACAACATTAAGGTTAAGAGCACTTACAAGGAAGTTCAGGAAGGTAAAGTAAGCTACGAACTTAAAACCGATTACGGCAAGCATGTTTTTACTGATTCAGTTAAAGTTAAGATAGGCCCCGGCGGCAGCAAAAAGCTCAGCTTTAAAATCCCGGCTAAAACGCCCGGCTTTTATGAGCTGAGTTTTCGTTTCAATCTTTCGTTATATGATGATACTGTACGCCGTGTTTTTGGTGTAAAGCCAGATCAGATCGTGGCGGAGAATAACCGCCCGGCGGATTTTGTATCGTTCTGGCAAAAAACCCTCGATTCGCTGAGTAAGGTTGCACCTAAATACCGCGTGTTGGAGCGCAAGGATTTATCGACCCCCAAGATCACCGTTTATTTAGTGGAGATGCGTTCATGGAATAATGCCCTTATCCGTGGCTGGCTCACCATTCCTAAAAATCGCCCTAAAAAATTGCCTGTGCGCTACCGTGTACCCGGCTACCTGGTTGCCATGGAGCCCAGCATGATGGAGGACGACTTTGCGGTATTCTCTATAAACGTGCGCGGCAATGGTAACAGTAAGGAAGCTATCAATACCAAGGGTATACAGTATAACCTTTACAATATTGGCGACCGTAATAATTATGTATACCGTGCCGTATATATGGATTGCCTGCGTGGGGTTGATTTTATTGCCTCGCACCCGGATATGGGGCTGGATACCTCACGTATATCTATTGACGGCGGCAGCCAGGGTGGTGCTTTGGCCGTAATTACCGCCGCGCTGGATAAGCGTATAAAACTGGTTACTACCGAGGTGCCGTTGTACAGCGATATCCATAACGCCGTACGCATATCAAAAGCCATGCACCCTAATGTGCAAACCCCGGTTTGGTACATGAACAATTATGTAAGTCAAAAAACCGGCTTTACCGAACAGCGCCTGTTTAAAACCTGGGATTATTTTGATCCGCTGAACTTTGCAGGCATGGTGCGCTGCCCGGTGCTGATGGGTATTGGCTTGCTGGATGAGCTATGCCCGCCAAGCTGCAGCATTGCCATGTATAACCGGCTGGCTACACAAAAAAAGGAATTATGGATAACGCCGGATAAAGGCCACGAGGTTGATGGTAATTACTATCGCTTTCAATACCAGTGGCTGCGCGAATATTTTTTACTGCCTTAATAACCTGAACCGGAATGAAAATTAAGATACAGCTACTTTTAAGTGCATTGCTTATAACCTTGATGCAGGCTATCCCGGCTAAGGCCGGCTGGCCAGTGGGCAAAAGGCATTATGTAATATCAACCACCATATCGTTCTACAAGGCCGATAAGGGCTGGAACAACGCGGGCAAGCTCGAAAATATTGATGGCAGTTTCCAGGCGCAATCGCTGGGCGTGTATGCGGCTTACGGTTTAAGCCGTGAGTTAGACCTGATTGCTACGCTGCCTGCATCATACCAAACCACTACCAACCAATTCGGTGCCTTTCACCAAAGCGGGGCGGGCGACCTGCAACTGGGTTTGAGTGGTGTACTTAAACACTTTAATTACTCGAATTACATTACACTTTATGTAGGCGGCGTTGCCCCATTATATAAAAACACCGATACCAAAATGTTTGGCCTGGGTAATACAGGCATGGTAGCGCGGCTGTCAAACTCGGGTTCGTTAAGCAAAAGCACTTATTATAATGTGGATTTAGGTGGCGGCCAATACTTTGGCAACAACGCGCCCCGCCAGCTTACCTGGGATGGCTTGTTAGGCTTTAAGGTTGATGATGCTAACCAGTTAAACCTTGGCTACGGCGGCATTTATTCGACAAGTAGCGATAAAGGGCTAACCCTTAATACTTTTGCCGCACGCAATTATGCTTACCAGCGGGTAACCGCCGGGTTTGGACATTCGTTCTCCAAGCGCTTTACCATGAATTTAAGTGGTTTTTACATTGTAACTGGTCGTAATACCGGGCAGGGTTATGGTGCTTCGCTATCCGCATCCATGAAACTGCCCTACTATGCCAAACATCACGCTAATTATTTAAGATAACAGTTTATCAATATGAAGATATTTTACAAAACAGCTATTGCCTTTATCATCGCGGCGCTACCGACAACGGTACTGGCGGGCGGCTGGCCGGTTAAAAAAGGCAATTACCTGGTATCAGTAACGGCAAGCTACTTCAGGGCATCGCAACTGTGGGATAAGGGCGGCAAGCTGGGCAGTTATGATCAGGGCGGATACTTCGAATCGCGCTCATTATCGCTTTATGGCGAGTATGGCATCAGCCGCAGGCTTACGGGTGTAGTATCATTACCCTACATCATCAACGAATTTAAACAGCGGGACCTGCCGGCGGCAACGTCGCAGGGTTTAGGCGATATGGAGTTTGGCGTTAGGTATTACCTCACCAACATCAACTTTAAATATTATTTTGCCATACAAGGCATGGCCATCGCGCCGCTTTACAGCAACACCGGCCTGGGCTTTTCATCCGGCGGAGCCGAGGTGAGGGCCATTGGTTCAGGCAGCGGAAAGATCGGCTCCAAAAACTATTACATGAACCTTGAAGTGGGCGGCCGCCAGTATTTTCAAAACGCGGGGCCATTCCAGGTGCGTTATACCGGCGCGTTCGGCCTGAACTTTGATAAACATAACCAGGTAGCGGTAGGCTTATCAGGCAACTACTCAACCAGTATCAACAAAACGCTTGATCAAAACCTCGTGCTGAATAAGGATTTTTCATATACCCAGGGCTCGTTCAGCTATGCGTATATCGTTAATCCTAAGCTGTCGTTTTTCGCGGGAGTTAACCAGTTTCTGGTAGGGCGATCAACCGGTAAAGGCACCACGTTTTCGTTATCAGTTATTACTAAGTTTTAATAATGTACAAAGTCAGGATACTATTTACGGCTGTATTGATGCTTGTGGTAACGCCGGCTTTTTGCGCCGTGAGCAGTCTTTTGCAGCAGCAGGATGAGGAGCATGGCAGTGGTGCTGAGCAGGAAGGCGAATTTACTTTTGAAGCATCGCCAAAAAAGAAGGAAGGTATTTTTCAGTCCGGCGAAAAGGTAGAGTATGAGTTGAAGATCCACAACTCGTACAACGTAGCACAAGAGGGCACGCTAAGCTACCTGGTAACTGATTTAAAGGATAAGGAACTTGGCTCCAAATCAATGCCGGTAAAGCTGGGCAAACATGCCAATGGTAAATATTCCTTTACCCTCCCGCAGCAAAAGGATCCGGGTTTTTACAAAGTAGCATTCATGATCAACGTCACCGAGTATGATGATACGCTGCGCCGCGTTTATGGCTTTAACACCAAGGAGATAAAATCGACAACCCCTCGTCCGGCTGATTTTGATGACTTTTGGTCGGATGCCCGCGCAGAACTTAATGCCGTTAAACCCAACTTTAAAATTACTGAGCAGCCAGACATGGCGCAGGGCGGCACCAGTGTTTATTTGGTTGAGGCGCAATCATTAGGTAACCTTAAAGTGCGTGGCTGGCTTACCATGCCTAAAAACCTGAAGCCCGGAAAAAAGCTGCCGGTGTGGCTGGTGTTACCGGGTTATGGCGGCATCGGCGTTAAGCCGATATTCGGTAACTCGGAACTGGCTATCCTCTCCTTCAACGTTCGCGGGCAGGGTAATAGTCGTGATATTGTTCACCCAACCAAGGATGGCTACCTCACTACTGATATTGAGAATAAAAAGAAATACATTTACCGGGGCGCGATAATGGATTGCATTCGCGCGGTTGACTTTATTTGCTCAAAGCCGGAGCTCGATTCAACCAACATCATTTGCTCGGGCGGTAGTATGGGCGGGTATTTAAGCATAGTTACGTGTAGTTTGGATAAACGTATTAAATTATGCTCGGCCAATAACCCGGTGTTCTGCGATTTCAGGGCGCTGCAGGGCAATCCCGACTGGCCAATGAGCGCCATAGTGAAATACAGTAAAGACAAATACATCCCGCTTAATAAGCTGCTGGGTAACCTGGATTATTACGATCTGAAGAACTTTTCGGGCAATTTAAATTGCAAGGCCTTAATCGGGGTGAGTTTGCTGGATAACCTGGCGCCGCCGTATAATGAATTTACCATGCTCAACAATATTAAATCGAACCCAAAAGTGTTTGTTTACCCGGAGCTGGCGCATGAGGTACCCCCATCGCTATTTAGTTATTTAAGTAACTGGATGATGGATGAATTCGGAATTTTTTAAGACTATTGTATCGCCTAAGCAGGTTGCCTTATATATGAGATATTGTTTGTTATTGTTGCTATTTATGTACGCCCCGTTCACCTATGCGCAAACCAGCGATGCTTATGTGCAGCGCGGTAATGCCAAGGCTAATGCAGGTAACCAGCAGGGCGCGATTGAAGAGTTTACTAAGGCTATTGAGGTAAATCCCAAGAACATCAATGCCTACTTTTACCGGGCCAACGCCAATGGTAACATGCAAAACTTTAAGGCTGCGGTAGATGATTTTACCTCGGTGATAGAACTGAAGGATAATTACCCCAATGCGTATTTTTATCGTGCCAACGCTAAAAGCAACCTGAAGCAGTTTAAAGAAGCGATTGTTGATTTTGACAAGGCCGTGCTGCAAAACAGCCGAAATGCCGATATTTTTCATTACCGCGCTAATGCCAAGCTGAATATAGGGGACAACGCGGGCGCTATTACCGATTTTACCCGCGCTATCGGCCTTAACCCTAAAAAGTACGAGCTGTTTGAGTATCGAGGCGTGGCCCGTGCCAACATCCGTGATTACAATGGTGCCGTGGCCGACTATACGCAATCCATCAAGCTTAACCCGCGAAATGCCGACGTATATTATTATCGCGCCAACGCAAAAAGCAACCTGGCAGATTTTAGGGGGGCGATATCCGATTTTGACAAGGCCCTGCAACTTAACCCTCGCAATGCCGATGCGTATTATTATCGCGGCAACGCAAAAAGCAATATAAACGACAATAAAGGTGCCATTGATGATTATAATATGGCCATTAAGCTCAACCCTAAGCTTACCGACCTGTACCATTACCTGGGTAATGCCCGCAGCAATAGTGCCGACAATAAAGGTGCCGTTGCTGACTATACTAAAGCCATTGAGCTTAACCCGGTTAATGCCGAGCTCTACCTGTACCGGGGCATAGCGTACAAAAACTTAAGCCAGGCTGATTCTGCAATGGAAGATATTAACCGCGCCATCCGTCTTAATCCTAAATACGCCGAGGCTTATCTGAACCGGGCTTATCTGCATGTGGATAGTCAGCGTTACGAGGCCGCGGTGATGGATGCTGATAGTGGTTTATTGTACAGCCCCAAGAATGATAACCTGTTCGCGCTGCGGGGTAAGGCTAAATATTATATGAAGGATACCACCGCCGCGCTGGAAGATATTAACAAGGCACTGGAGCTTAATCCGCAAAGCGAAACCGCCTACAATACCCGCGCAGATCTGAAAGTGGACATGGGCCTGTATGCCGAAGCGATAAAAGATTACGAGAAGATATTGGCCATTAACCCCGGCCGTACTGATATTTACACCAAGCGCGGCGATGCCAAAGCCGGGGCCGGTAATAATAAGGCCGCCATGCTCGATTATGAAAAAGCGCTGGAGCTTAACCCAAAAAACGAACAGGCCATGCTGAACCTTGGCATGGCTAAGGATGAACTGAGCGATTATAACGGCGCACTGAAACTCTACGCCGCGGGTATAGCGCTCAACCCCAAAAACAAATTCTTTTACCTGCAAAGGGGCATCACTCGCAGCCATCTGGATGGATCGCGGGTGGCGTTGCTTGATTTTGATAAGGCGATAGCGATCGACAGCAACTTTGCCGAGGCCTACGGCAACCGTGGTTTAGAAAAACTGCGCGACCATGATACCGAGGATGGCTGGATCGACCTGAACCATGCCATACAACTTAACCCCGCGCCCGAAAATTACCTGCTGCTTGGCGGTGCCAAAATGGAGCAGAAAGATTACCAGGGCGCGCTGGATTATTACAGTTTAGCCATTGAAAAAGCCCCCCGCAACATTAAGGCTTATATGATGCGCGGCATTACAAAAAGTCTGCTTGCTGATACTGCCGGTTGCTTTGATGATTTTAACACCGCCTTTAAAATTGAGCCGCAAAACGAGAACATCTACATAGAAAGATCAAAGGCGCGCCTAAACCTGCGCGACTCGATAGCCGCCGTGAAAGATTGTAACACGGCTATTGATCTGAACGCACAAAACGCGTCGGCGCATTTGCAAAGGGGTATCGCTAAGTTTGCTTTGAAAGATTCGCGCGGGGCCATACAGGATTATACCGAGGCGCTGCGTTTGCAGGATAATTTGAAACAGGCCTACATTCGCCGTGGTGAGGCTAAGGCGCGTTTACGCAATTATGCTGATGCCATAACCGACTACAATACCGCGTTAACTTTTAACGACAGGGATAAACAGGCTTACTACCTGCGGGGCTTATCGCGCATAGCACTAAAAGAAAAAGATAATGGCTGCCTTGACCTGAGTAAATCGGGCGAGCTGGGGCTGAAAGAGGCTTATGACGCGATACGCAAGTATTGCAATTAATACCTATCAACCTAAAGAAAAATCAAAAGCTTAATTAAAAATCCTGACGGCTGCGCTGTATCTGGCGCTTGCGGTCGGTTACGTTTTTGTAGGGGAAAAGGTTATCAGCAATGATAGAATACAATAAAACATTTACCGCCGGTATATAAAATACCGCCTGCACATCCGGATGATCGCGATAGAAAACCACGCATAACAGGATGCTTAAAAAGGCTACCGCCAGATAAAAGAAATATTTACCAAACTGTTTCATTACTTAGAGGACTTAAAGATAAGTAAAAGCCCTGATTATGAGAAAAATAATCAAACAATTTAATTAAAATAAACAGGAACAAAATCAATCAACCGGCGGCTCATAATTTACCGGCAACAACTCAGCTATGCGCTGTGCCGCCCATGCCCCCTCGTTAATAAGGCTATGCGGATCAACAATTACCCCATTAAGGTCAAAAACGGCATAATCGCCCATAATGATGATGATAGAGGCCTCGTGTTTTGATGCTTCCTGCAGGTTCATGGCAAACTTATCTACCTCTGCTATGCGTCGTTTTTTGTACATTACATACAGGCAGTCCTTAAATTGCAGGGCGAATAACGTACGCTGATTGGTGTGCTTTATAAAATCAGTTACCTTTAACGGCTGCTTTACCAGGTATTGCGTAATACTGAATTTGTTATTGCCCTTACTGGTATCACGTATCAGCCGCAGCACCTCAAAATGTTCTTCGGCCAGGCGGTTGCCAACTGCCGAGCGCAAAAAATGCACCTGCGAGCCCTGGTATACCTTTTGCCTGTTTTTAAGCCATTTCTTTTTTTGGGATGAAGTGCCCTTCATCTCCTCAAACAAGGTTGAACCCGCGTAAAAGAGCATATTTTTACGCGTATCGTGTGTAAACTCCTTTAACAGATATTTAAGGCGATAGCCCAACTGTGTGTTTTCAATGATCAAAAAATCATCTGTGGAGCCTCTAAGCACCCGCTTGCTATCCGTGTAATCGAGGTCAAGTATCTCCGGGTTGAGTATTTTGCACTTGGATGCTATTTTTGACGAGCCTAAAAACTCACGCTTAAAAATATCAAATTTGGCAAACCATTCGGCATCCGGCCGTACGTTAACCTCGTTTAGTATAATTGATTTGGAGATCAGTTTAATGTCTTTCAAATCAACATCCGCACCTTCAATAAACACGTTTCCTATGTAAGCCTCATACCCTACTGCCGATACCACAATCTCGTACTTACCACCCCTTACATTAGCCAGCGTAAAGCTGCCGGCAGCGGTACTGGAGGTGCCAATGGTAGTATTATTTAGCAATACGCTTGCCTTATCAATGGGTTTATTATCAATGGCATTGAGTACCCTACCCGTTATGTTGTACTGGGCCATACTCCCCAAAGGCAACAACATTAATAAATATAACAGCACACGCATAAAACTAATTTATTAGTTTTAAAGATAGCTAACGATAGCGCATCTGCAAATATATTTACGTAAAAGGGTTAAACCTTTTGCGGCAAAATTGTTCTTACCCATATAAACACTTTACAATATGAAAAGAATTTTGACCCTCGCCCTGCTATTTAGTATAGTACTGCTGGCATCATCATGCCAGAAAGAAGTTACCCAGGTTATACAACCTAACCAAACCGTATTCAGAGATGTTAGAGCTAATGACTGGACATTGAAAACAAATAATGCTGGCGCTAAGACTTGGTCGGTAACATTAGATGTGCCGCAGCTTGATGATTATATTCACGACAATGGTGGAGTTTTGGTATATGCCAGCTTTGACAATGGTGTTTACGAACAAATACCACAAGTTTATAATGGTATAGCTTACAGTATGTCTTATGTACCTGGTGCTATTCAATTAGATGCTCAATTGTCAGACTATACAAATGATGACTTCTCGCAACCAGGTGATGTATCTATTAAAGTTGTTTTGATTGATTCAATGCCATAACCTAAAATGTATTTTAACTACGTGCCTCACAATAGCGGGGCATTTTTTATTTATGGGCGATCTGCTTTTTCGGGAACAGCAACGATGCCACAATACTCACTGCCAGTATACCTACTATCACAAACAGCGAGTGCACGGTATCAAAACCCCACTCCTCAAAATAATGCCCGGCAAGCATTTTTATGCCAATGAATACCAGCAGCGCGGCCAGGCCAACCTTGAGGTAATGGAACTTCTCGATAATGTTCACCAGCAAAAAGAACATGGAGCGCAGGCCCAGTATGGCAAATATGTTGGAGAAGAAAACGATGTAAGGATCTTTAGTAACCGAAAATATGGCCGGGATAGAGTCGACCGCGAAAATCACATCGGTAAACTCGATGATCAGCAACACTAAAAAAAGCGGGGTAAGCAGCTGTTTGCCATCCCGTTTTACAAAAAATCGACCGCCCTCAAACTGAGGGTGGATGCCAAAATAACGGGAGGCGAACTTGACTACCTTGTGGTTCTTGGGGTCAATCTTTTCGTCCTGGTTACGGTTGATGAACATGGTGATCCCGGTATAAATCAGGAACACGCCGAAAATATACAGTATCCAATGAAAGTTCTCAATCAGCGCAGCACCTAAAAATATAAATACAAAGCGCATAACTATAGCGCCCAATATGCCCCAAACCAGCACCTTATGGTAATACTTCTCCTCAACCCCAAAGGCCGAAAATATAAGCACCATCACAAAAATATTATCTACGGAAAGGGCGTACTCTACCACGTAGCCGGTAATAAATTCAAGCCCGAGTGTTTTACGGTACAGCGCCAGGCTGCTCTCAAAATCGGCAGGATTTAGTTTGAGCTTATGTATATTATCCGCATTCTTTTTTTGGAGGTCGGCAAAGTTTTCAATGCCATGCAGCAGGTGTCCGTATTGGGTAATAAGCCAGTAAAAAGCCAGGGCTAAAATAATCCACATGCCACTCATAATGGCGGCCTGCCTAACGCTTACGGGCTTGTTGCGTTTTGCGAACATGCCGAGGTCAATAGCAAGCATCAACCCTATAAAAACTATGAAGCCAACTATAAAAATAAGCTCATTCGCCATTATTTATTCCTTTCGGTAGTGTAGCGCACTAATTGTTCCAAACCGGTGCGCGCATCACCTTCGGGGAAGGTGCGGAGTATATCAAACGCCTTTTCCTGGTACATTTTCATCTGCGTTTCGGCATATTCCAATCCGCCGGCCTGTTTTACAAAGCTGATGATCTGCATGATTTTTTCAGGCTCGTCGTTATGGTTTTTAACGAGGCTCATCATCCGCTTCTTTAATCCGGGCTCTGAATTTTTGAGGGCGTAGATAAGCGGCAGGGTAACCTTTTTCTCCTTAATATCAATGCCGAGTGGCTTGCCTACATCATCGGTACCAAAATCAAACATATCATCCTTTATCTGGAAAGCGATGCCGATGTTCTCGCCAAAGTCGTGCATTTTTTTCACCACCTCGTCGCTCGCCCCGGCAGATGCCGCGCCACAGGCACAGCAGGCCGCGATAAGCGATGCCGTTTTCTGGCGGATCACCTCGTAATAAACCGGCTCATCCACATCCATACGGCGTACCTTTTCAACCTGCAGCAGTTCGCCCTCGCTCATTTGCTTAACCGCTTCAGATACGATTTTAAGCAACTTAAAATCGCCGTTATCAATTGATAGCAGCAGGCCTTTTGAAAGCAAGTAATCACCCACCAAAACGGCTATTTTATTTTTCCAGAGGGCATTGATGGAGAAAAAGCCCCGGCGCTGGTAGGAGTTATCAACCACATCATCATGCACCAGCGTGGCGGTATGCAGCAGCTCAACCAGCGCGGCACCACGGTGGGTGCTTTCATTGATGCCACCCGCCAAACTCGCCGAAAAGAAAACGAACATCGGCCGTATTTGCTTACCCTTACGTTTTACTATATAATGGGTTATACGGTCAAGCAGTGGCACCGAACTTTGCATAGATGCTTTAAACTTGGCCTCGAACGCGTCAATATCGGCAGCAATGGGCTTTTTAATTTCGTTAATGCCGGGCATTTAAACTTGGGTACAGTTTGATGAATACTTTATAACAACAGGCTATTAGCAGGCAAACATAAGGTAAAAATAGCGATATGCACAAGGCCGCAAAAAAAATTCAGATACCGATTAAACTTTTACGCCCGGCATGCATCTAACAAGCAGAACGTGGATCAGGAGGAGTTTAGATTAGTTTTACTTTTATGTTTATTAGAGCGTAGCGAAATCGGTAAATGGTGCCGGTTTCGCTTTTTTATTTAAACATGATTTTAATGTATTACCTTTGCTGCCCCACAAGCATAAACGGAGAGGTGTCTGAGTGGTCGAAAGAGCACGCCTGGAAAGTGTGTATACGCCAAAAGTGTATCGAGGGTTCGAATCCCTCCCTCTCCGCGAAAAAAAAACCGAACCCAAAAGTTCTGTTTTTTTATGCTTTTCTACATTATTTAACTAATTGATAATCAATGTTAAATAAATTCGACTTGGGGTTCGAGGGTTCGAATCCATCAAATTTAAAGATTAAACTTTTTTATCTCTAATACGCCTTTAAACGCCTATTTATGACCTATTTAAAGGCATTTTCGTTTATAGCCAATCACAAACTTTTCAAAAGCGCTCAAATTTTTGTGGCAGAATAATGGCACTTTTTGGGTTTGGAAAATGTGCCACAAATACCTTCGTCAACTGATTTGCCTAACTTTTTTAGCAAAAGACTTGTTTTCAATTAAAACATTAGATAAGTTTACATCTGCAATAAGGGATAAAAAATATCCCTTATATCAAACAAAAACTTAGATGGCTGGACAATATGGTTATTTAGAGGACTTTATTAATGAACTACGTTCTAATGGAAGGTATGCTTTCTCATTGCCGGAAGTACGAAATAAATTTGAACAGTCCGATGAGGCGATTAAGAAGGCCCTACAGCGACTTAAAAAGAAAAAAGAGATTGCTTTAATAAGAAATGAATTTTATGTAGTCATTACGCCAGAATATCGTAGCAAAGGCATTCTTCCCCCATCTTTATTTATTGCAGAACTGATGAAATTTTTAGGGAAAGATTATTACATAGGTCTATTAAATGCAGCATCTTTTTATGGAGCCGCCCACCAGCAACCCCAATCTTTTTCTGTAATCACAATGAAACCAAGTTTAAGGAATATCAATAATGATAACCTAAAGATAAATTTCTATATAAAGAAGGAATGGTTCAAAGGCGACATAGTTCAAAAAAAGGTTGATACAGGGTATATAAATGTATCATCTCCGGAGTTAACCGCATTGGATCTGGTGAATTATTTTGAACAGGCAGGCGGTCTTAATAGAGTTGCAACAGTTTTGGAAGAACTCTGTGAAAGCATTGATGCCGAGAAAATGCTTGATCTCGTTAAACGGTATTCTCCTATTACTGCGGTTCAACGGTTAGGCTTTCTGTTTGAAGAGATTTTGAATATGCCAGATTTAAGCGAGCCAATAAAAGATTATTTAAAAACCGTGAATTATTTCCCTGTACTATTAAGACCACAAAAAGAAAAGCCTGAGATGATAACTGGTAATGATTGGAAAGTTGTTCAAAATATAGAAATAGAAACTGATTTATGATTCCTCAGGCATATATAACCGCATGGCGTAAAAAAGCTCCTTGGCAGGAGGATTTTCAGGTGGAACAAGACCTGGTAATTGAGCGGGTATTGATTGCTATATACAGCGATGAATACTAAGAGAAAGATTAGCATTCCGAGGAGGAACAGCTTTACATAAGCTATACCTATCGCCGGCTGCTAGATATTCAGAAGATATTGATTTAGTACAAATTACAGCGGAGCCATTTGGGCCGATTATGGATAAGCTTCGTGAGGTACTATTTTTTTTGGGTGATAAACCTATACGTAAACAAAAACAACATAATAACACATTAGTATATCGGTTTGACTCAGAAGGAGGAATTCCGTTAAGATTAAAGGTTGAAGTTAATTGCCGTGAGCACCATACCATTTTTGGTATACGGGAAGTAAAATATGCAATGCAATCTGATTGGTACACAGGAGAAGTTTTGATACCATCATATCAGTTAGCAGAGTTATTAGGGACCAAAATGCGTGCTCTCTATCAAAGACGAAAAGGCCGAGATTTGTTTGATATGTGGTTCGCGATAACTCAAGGTAATGTTGACCCACTTGCAATTATTGAAGCATGGAACTTTTATATGAAGGAAGAGGATAACAGTGTAACACAGAAAGAATTTCTGGAAAACATGGAAAAGAAAATATTAGATCAAGACTTCTTGGCAGATATGGAAGGACTATTAAGGCCCGGGGTCACATATGATATTGCGGAAGCATATAAATTTGTAAAAAGCCACTTGCTGGAAAAAATATGACAATGAGTAAAGGTACGAAAGGTTATGATTTACCGACTGGTTGGGCTTTGGCTGCACTCAGTGATGTTACGTTCAAAGTAACGGATGGTTCACACAACCCTCCTAGTCGGCAGACAAACGGGATTCCAATGTTAAGTGCAAAAAATATAACAGATAACGCCATCGATTTTAATAACGATATCCGGTATATTTCTGAAGAATCTTACCAACACGAAAACGAAAGAACGAATATTGAACCAGGAGATGTATTATTGACGATTGTGGGAAGTATCGGCCGTGCTGCAATCGTACCTGAATATATAAACTGTAGATTCACAATACAGAGAAGTGTTGCCCTGGTGAAACCATGTATAATTCTTGGCAAATACATGATGTATGCTTTTCAAGCTCCATTTTTTCAAAAAAAACTGGAAAACGAAGCAAAAGGAACTGCTCAGAAAGGGGTTTATTTAGGGCCGCTCAAGTCGCTTCAATTCCGATCCCTCCTTTAAATGAACAACACTTAATACTCGAAAAATTAGAAGAAGTATTTAGTGAACTGGAGCAATCCAAAATTGGCTTGCTTGAAGCTTCACAACAACTAAAAACTTACAGGCAAGCGTTTTTAAAAAACGTCTTAGAGAATAATGGGATTATAAATAGAAAACACGACGCTATTCTGAAAAAATTTAAGGGATTAAAAAAGGTTTTCTTAGGAGATATTGTAAATAAAGTTTCAAAGAAAGTAAATCCGTTAGAGTATCCTGATTTAAAGTTCATCGGACTTGATAGTATTGAGCCTAACAGCTTAAAAACGAGTTTGATATATATGTTTAAGGACTATTCAAGTTCTGCCAATTATTTCAAAAAAGATAATATTCTTTACGCTAGAATGCGACCTTATTTAAATAAGGTTTTTAGGGCTGAATTTGATGGAGCTGCTTCAGGAGAGTTTATAGTATTAGAATGTAAAGAAGATATTCTGAATGACTATCTCAAATATATATTGCACTCCGCTGCCTTTGTGAACTATGCGAACGAACGATCAACTGGTGATAGGCCAAGAGTTTCATTTGAAGATATCTCACTATTTGAGTTTTATTTAACTGATCTGGAGGAGCAACAACAAATTGTGAATGAGATTGACAATCGTTTTACCATAATCGAAAATCTTGATGATACAATACAAAGTAATCTTCAAAGCATTGAGTTATATCGTCAAAGTATATTGGAGAAAGCGTTCAAAGGTGAGTTAACTATTCAAGATAATGACAATGAACCTGCATCTGAACTACTCGAAAAAATTCAGAAAGAAATTTTTAATTATCGAAACGAACAAAAAGTAAATGTTCAAAATAATCCTCGCATGAAACAGCCAAAAAAGTCGGTCATTTCCGTGATAAAAGAAAATTTTCCTGATTCAGAATTCAGTTTTACTGACTTAAAAGAACATCTTCATATGTCATATCAAGAAGTTAAGGAACAACTTTTTATTTTAATTGATGAAGAAAAAGAAATCACATCAAGATTCAATAAACAACAAGAACAGATAACCTTTAAACTGAAGTCATGAAATTAAAAAGTATAAAAGTTTTTGACATCGCTAGTAAACCATTACTGGAAGGTTTAGATTTAACTTTTCCTGATAGGGCTACTGATTACTTGAATGCTAATTGTTTGATCGGGGTAAATGGTTCGGGTAAATCGCAGTTTTTAGAAACTATTGCTGAAATATTTATCTATCTCGATGCTTTATATCGGAAAGCGAATGTGATAAAAAGTATAACATCCCCCTTTTCTTTTGAAATATCCTATTCTCTAACTAAAAGAAATAAAATATACGATGTAAATATTACCCAGAAAAATAAAAGTGTTAAACCACATATTATCACCATAACAGATAATACCGGAAATACAATATCATTTACAGATGAAGAAATAGACGCTTATCTTCCTGAAAAAGTTATTGGCTACACCTCCGGCGAAAACGAAACAATTAGTATTCCGTTCCACGCTTATTATGATATTTACGCAACCTATACGGCCAGCAGAGCAATCGAAGGTTTGTCTAAGAAAGATTATGAGCCTAGATTTTATTTTATGGATTACAATACAAATCTTGGGATCGTAATCAGCAATTTAGTTTTTGAAGAAGTTGAAGGCATTGATTATATTAAGAATGAACTCCAAATCGGTAAACTTAAGAGCTTTCAACTTATAATCCAAACCAATCAGACGGCGGCTCCTAAAATAAAAACTTCTACAGGAGAGAGCGGCGTAATTCTTACACAGGAATTAAAAAAGTGGAGAGAGGAGTTAATTGCATCTGATACTTGTTACGACTACGATGAGAAGCATAACAAATATACACTAGACTTTTATTTTAATGAAGCCACAAAAGATGCATTGACTCATTTCTTTAAATCAGCCTATAATCTTTATACCGCGCTATACAAGTTTGAGCTATTAAATAATTTGATGATCGATGCTACAACTAGGAAAAATATTGAGAGAGAACGTAAACGCAGAAAGTTAATTACTAAAATGCCAACGGTAGCTAATAAAGATAAGGTTCTGAATTATTCAGAACTAAAGCTACAACTCTCGAATGATCAAGTAATAGATTACCTCAGTTTAAGTGACGGTGAGCATCAATTCTTTAATATTTTTGGGACGATTATCATGGTTAACCATGATAATTCTCTTTTTCTACTGGATGAACCTGAAACACATTTTAACCCTAAATGGAGAAGGCTATTTATAAGCCATTTGAAAAATCTGACCAAGGACAGAAAACAAGACCTTTTTCTCACATCACACTCTCCTTTTATAGTATCGGACACGCCAAAAGAATCTGTCTACATATTTGAACGTGAATCAAAAGACCATATTTCTATAAGGCCACCTGATCAGGAAACTTTTGGTGCCTCGCTGGATCATATATTGCGTATGGCGTTCGATATGGAAGAAGTAATGTCTGAAGAAGCTTTACAGGCTATCAAAGCATTAAAGGAAGAAACAGATCCAGTCAAAATAGAAGAGGGAATCGAAAAATTAGGCGAATCTTCTCAGCTAATGCCCCTATATCGCCGAATTGAAATGTTAACTAAAAATAAGTAGCATGCTGTACAAGTATGAATTTATAAATGGCCATTCTTTGAGCCAATTAAATAAGCACTTAAATTACTTCTTTAGAAAAATTAGAGCGGTACCTGCTAATGCGGCGTTCGTCACTGCCCGATATTTTCATTCTTCGATTACTGATGACATAGATAATTCGCCTACTCTTAAGAAAAAATTCGAGGTGTTTTTTGAATCGTATAAAGTTTTAAGTCAAGATAAAAAGGACGAATTTTATCAAATAGTTCTAAAGTGTCGTTCTATTGATTTATTCTTTGAAGATATAAATATTGATTGCAATGAGATAAATAATACTGCTATACAAGCAATCATAGGAGACGATAGTTTATATGAATTGACAAAGTATCTGTTTTCAACGACCTTGAAGGCTAATCGCTGGGGTATAAAAGATCATTACCTGCAACTCTATAATCTAATGCCAGCTCATAAAGCTTGTCCTTTCTGCGGAGTAGGTGAAATGCATCAAACTTTCAGAGAGGATTATGATCATTTATGCCCGAAGAAACATTATCCGCTTGTGGCTATAAATTTGAAAAATCTAGCTCCTATGTGCAGTGTATGTAATACTAAATTCAAGGGTGAAGTGGATGTATTTTATAATAATAATATTAGAAGGCAATTTGCATATCCCTATTCAACACAATTGACAATTAATATCGACTATAACGGAAGCGTGATCCCGGAAACAGATATCAACAACTCAACCGGTTTTTGGAAAATAAATTTCTTACCCAACGACCCAATGAATGATACGTGGTTCAAAGTTTTTCAAATCGAAAAACGCTACAGGAATGATTATTTAGTGCCAAAATTTAAATCTTGGGTAAACGACTTTTTGGATGACCTGGTGAGTTACGGAATAAATATCGCTAATTATGATGATCTAAAAAGAGAACTCAAAAATACAGCCGAGAGAATTGGACGAAAAAGATTTATACACTCAAATATTATCAAAGCGCCTCTATTCAACTACCTGGCAAGCTGTGAAAATGATATTTTTTACAGTTCAGTACTAAAAATGTATACTCAAAAAATAAACGTTGCATGAAGACAAATACATTAGTTGCAAAAATTTGGTCGTTTTGCGACACTCTTAGAGACGATGGGGTTAGTTATGGTGATTACTTGGAACAAATTACTTATTTGCTTTTCCTTAAAATGGCTGATGAGTATACTGATCCGCAGTATAAGAAGAAATTTAATATACCAGTTGATTGTAATTGGCAGATTTTATTGGATTCAAATGATGATTTATTAATCAGCACTTATAGTGACAATCTAAAAAAACTAAGTTCATCAGGAGGAATGATATCAAAGATATTTGACGGAGCCCAAAATAAAATTAATGATCGGCATAAGTTAAGAAGGCTTATCGACCTTATTAATGAGGAAACCTGGATTAATGAATCTGTCGATATTAAAGGCGAAATTTACGAATCATTACTGCAAAAAAACGCAGAAAGTAGCGGAGCCGGACAGTATTTTACTCCACGCCCAGTAATTCAAGCCATGGTTGAATGTATACAGCCACAGCCCGAAGAGAGTATTGCAGATCCATCCTGTGGCACCGGAGGATTTTTCTTGGGAGCTTTGAATTATTTGCACAGCAATAATAAAAAGCTTAATGAAAAGCAGAAAGATTATTTAAAATTCAAAACTTTTCATGGCTGGGAAATTGTTCCCTCCACTGCACGTCTTTGCTTGATGAACCTTTTTCTTCATGGCATTGGCGACCTTCAGAAAACTCCCGAAATAGATGTTGCGGATAGTTTGAAAGAAGTTTTAAAGGAAAAAGTCAAAATTGTACTTGCAAACCCTCCATTCGGTAAAACAAGCAGCGATATAGCTACAAACGACGAGAAGAAGGCAAAGCAGGAAGGTTATTACCTGAGAAAAGATTTTTGGGTCACTACAAGTAATAAGCAGTTAGCGTTTTTACAACATATTATTACCATGTTACGTCCAGAGGATGGCCGGGCTGCTGTTGTTTTGCCTGATAACGTATTGTTTGAGGGTGGTGTAGGAGAAACCATACGCAAAAAAATATTAGATGAAGTAGAGCTTCATACAATCCTTAGACTACCAACAGGCATTTTTTATGCGCAGGGTGTTAATGCTAATGTGCTTTTCTTTGACATGAAAAAAAAGGGCTCAAAGCAAACCACTAAGGATATTGGTTTTATGATTATAGAACGAATGTTCACCATACGCCAAAAAAAAATCCACTTACTTATGAAGGCTTACAGGATTTTGTAAAATGCTATAATCCTCAAGACCGAACTAAACGAAAGCCGACTTGGACGGAACAAAATAAAGAAGGACGTTGGAGAAAATATACATATACCGATATAATCAGTCGAGACAAATGTAATTTGAATATTTTCTGGCTAAAAGATGACAACAGAATCGACTTAGAAAATTTGCCGGAACCGGAAGATCTTATGAATGATATTATTGGAAATATTGAAAGTGCTTTGGCTAATTTTAAAACAATAAGGGACTCAGTTTCCTAATATAGTGGATGACAAGCAAAAAATCAGGAAATTTGAATCGGAGATATTAGATAAAGCTCACACTAAGTTGATCTTTTATCAATATCCCGAAGATATCGTCATTCCTTACTTGTTACAGGTTTATGGAGATTCTGAACGACATCGAGATAACCTAATAGCAAATGGATATAGTGACCATAATGTGTCTGTCTACTTAAATAACATGATGCATGGAATTGGCCATTGCGTCAGATGGATGCTGAAACAAAAGCAACCGGTCTTTCAGCGCATTACTAATGAATCTCCCCGGCAGTTACAGGAAATGGCTGCCGATTTTTTAGGATGGGGTACGGGCTACCATATGATTGCGCAAGAATTTGTTACCTGGTCGAGAGGAATTAAAACCGCCAATATAGATGAAGATAATAAGACCATCACATTTCTCAATCCAATAGACTATGATTATTCTAGCATCTACGATAAACAGCTATTGTATGCTGAACGGATGCAAGTAGTTTATTTAAGTTATCCCCATGAGCAAATGGATAACGAATTTGAAGAATGGATAAAAAATATAGATTTTTCGCAACCTCCTATTGCCAATCACATTGACTGGAGTAAAGGAAGACATTCAAAATCTTATCCTTTGCTATATGCAAAAATGAGCGAAACATTACTCCCTGAGCTGCAGGGAACGACCGAACTTGGTGGGTATAGCCTAAAAGAACTTCGTCAATTTTATGCGTTATTTTTTCTAAACTTTCATTTTATCCGCTGGATAGAGGCAGTCCTTGACTCTAAAATAGGGCAAAACCTTTCCTTTGGCTCAAATCCCTTATATCTAAATTCCTCGAAATTTGAAAAGTTGGCATCAACTATTACCGGGCTATCAACAGATGCGACTAGGGCTATAATATTGGACTTGACTTTTAATCCCAGTAATTTCCATACCAGCATCACCATTCAACCGTTTGTCCTTTCTTCATCCGGCACATACTATATCTTGCCGAACCTATTCTCCCAGCTAGAACCATCAAGAATGATTTTAGGGGCCCTAAATAAAGGATCAAAAAAGAAAATTTATGATAAGTTAATCAATCTCATTGAAAAGTTTAACCTCAATAAATTATCTTCTTCAGTAACAGATTTCAGTAACTGGACTTCCTATTTGGAGAAGGTGATTAAGTATGAAGGCAAGCAGGTACATCCTGACCTTATTATTATTGACACTATCCATAAATGTGCTTGCGTAATAGACTATAAACATTTTATAGGGCCAATCACTGCGTCAGAGGTTGATTATAAGATGAACGAGCTAAAAAAAGGTGCTAAGCAAGTTCAGAGCTATATTGAAATACTTAAACAACTCAACAAAATTGGGGTAACCGATATTAACGGCTTTTCAATAAAAGGACTGCTAATTACGCATAAGCCTATGCCGGTACTGCTGCCCAATGAAATTAAAGTTTCAATAATAGACATGGATACATTTATAAATAGTGTAGCAGGCTTTAATGCTCAAAGTCATGGACTTATTGACTTGATGCAACTTTTTGCGGTCCATCATATACCTAAGAATGTATTTACGGCCTTTGATGCAGAAATTGGAGTTGATGAATGGAAAGTTGTTCGAACTCAACATAAAATCACTAATCACAATGGTAGATAATACAATAGCAAACTGTATAACACCATTCGCCAACAGTTAAAGCTTAGCTTATGAAAATAAAGAATATCCAAGAATATCGTAGTTTTTATAAAAATGAGATACGTCGCTTAAGATTAGCAGATCGTAATGAAAACTTTATCGGTAACTTTCTAAGTATGACAGATTCTAATGAAGTAGAATTTGGCTGGTTTGAAATATATCATGGTGACAAGGAAGGGTACGGAAAAGCTGAAGCTGGAATTGAAAATTTCCTGCAAAGTTTCCTGGATATGGCAAAAGACGGGCAGGCTGTTTATGAGTTTTTGCAAAACGCTGTTGATGCGGGAAGTACACATTATGCAATGATTTGGGGACAAGACGAGCTAGATGGAAACCATTATGTGCTTGTTGCTAATAATGGTAAAATGTTTAATCTGGACAGCGTTCGCTCTATTCTCAACGTAGGTTCATCTACCAAAAGTAATGATAGTCAGACAATAGGTAAATTTGGTATTGGTTTTAAACTCGCACACCGTTTAGTAGGCAAAGACAATGGGTTGCATGAATTAATTAACGAGCAATCTGGGCCCATTCTTTTTAGCTGGAAGAATTATGAAATTGAACAACTGGCCAATGGAGAGGCAGTTGAACCAGAACCATTCAGTTACAATGCTAAAGCTAACCGTAATTTTGAAATAGTAGACCACTATCCCTGGTTGTTTAAAATCCTTATTACCTGTTTCCCTTGCCTTCCTGAAAACGACCTTGTTGAAGAACTACCAAAGATGGCAGATGGTCAACCAGCTAAAGGCAATCCATTCAGTAGTGAGGAATACCATGCGCTTTCTCGTTGGGTTAAAAAGTATCAGCATATTTTAAATAAGGACAACTATAATGAGGGAGCTTTATTCTTTATCAAGTTAGGTAAAGGCAAAGAAGATGAGCTGGCGGAAGTGAATCTGAAAGAAGGTGTAAAATTTTCCATAGCTATTTTGAAGGAAACTGCGACCGATGAAGAGCAAAAAGAAAAGTTGTTACATACAGTCCAGTTAAATGACAGTGAACCTATAACTTATCCTGAACTCCAATACATCAAACTGAATATTTCAAAAGAAAAAGATAATGATACCTATGCTTATATCAGGTTTGGAATAGAGAGTTATGAGGATTTGAGCAATGAGCAACAACGAAAAATGGCTGACGAGGCTGACATTGAGGCACTGTTCGGATTTAGAAAACATTATGAAATTGGTGAGTATTTTAAAGGGGCTCCAAATCTATATTTATATTTTCCCTTATCGGAAGAAGTTCATAATTTCAATTATATACTTCACTCCAATGCTTTTTATAAAGGCAGTTCAAGAACTTTTTTACATAAAGGCAACACTAAGGAAGACGGTATTAATGAACGCCTGCTAAAGGTTCTCGTTAACAAAATAGATGAGCAACTAAAAGAGCTTTCTCAATCCGAAAATCCAGATGACAAATCGTTGTTTCTGCATTTTTATGCATCGTTATTAACATCAGGGAAAAGCAACAGTCAACCTAGGTTATGGATTGAAACACCATACATAGCCCCGGTAAACGACCGATTAAAACAGTATATCCCTATATGCAACAATATTACTGATAATAACTATAAAACTGTTTCTGACAATCATACTGTGTTTATTAAGAAAACAGAAATTGATATTGATCCAGATGCATGGGGATTACAAGACGTAAACTGGTTTTATTGGAATGAGGAAAGTGTAAACATCATCTTAAAAGGAATTGAGAAACTGGGAATTAAAAACTACACCATTTTTGATTTACTCGAAACTGTAGGGGTTGAAGACCAAATAAACAATTGGCTGAGTGGAAATGAGGATAGAATAAAACTCGTATTAAGCGAGTTGTCGTCAATTACACCGGATAAAGCTTTAATTGACCGCGTAAAACCACAGTTATTACAATTAAAACTACTTAGATTTTCGAATGGTGAATTACTTTCTATTTCTGAATTTTTAGAAAAAGAAGGCAATGGTTATTTTCTTTTACATAATACTTTAGGTGGCATAAAGGATATTTTACACAAAGCAGGTTTGGTTACAACGGAACTGGATTTGAAAGAATTTGAATTTGTTGAAAAATACCGAACCTTCTTATTGCAATCTTCCAAGCATAGTGGATATACTGAACTTACTAAACTATTCAGCCATTCGGTTGAAGACCAAAAATTAGCCAAAATCAGCAAAGACGAAAAATTGAAGATATTCAATGCCTTTAGAACCTTAAATACTGATAATGTAAATGAACGGATCAGGGAACTTAAATTGTTCGAGAATAATCTAGGGAAACCCGTTGTCTTTAAATCATTATTATTACCCCAGCCTGATAACTGGCTCAACATCTTCAGCATTTCTACTAAGGAATATGATGAACAAGTAAAAGCATATTTATTAGATGACAGGAAGGCAATATATGAACAGATTGTATACCCCTATTGGGAAGATATACTAAACCGGGTAGGGAATAATCGCAAAGAGATTACCAGTATATTTGAAGATATTACTTCGTTATTTAACGAAAGTAGTTGGTCGGAAAAACAACAGCATTCACTATCGAATCAGGATTTGATCCTGTTTAAAGGGGATGTACTCAAATCTGATAATATTTTCTACAAAAGCACCCTTGCAACGTTATCTGAGGAATCCTTTTCAAAGGTGCAAGATATTGCCTTCAAAATTTACGGACTTCATGTGCCGGACAGTATTCTTATAAAGCATTTGAATGAGACACCACTTTCTTATTCTAGTATTATAGCAGACTTATCCATTGAAGTTAAAGATATATCAATTAACGACATTAATGATTTATTGCTTTTCTGTGTTGTTTGTGATATAGACTTTTTCGAGCACAATACGATATCCTATAATGGAAACAGTTATCTGATTAATTATGGATCAAAATTAAAACAATATTATGCTTCGGATAAGCGTATCATAGATTATATAGGAAGGTATCATTTGGAACAGTTTATATTAATTCCTACCACCATCCAAGTTAAAGCTGGTGCAATCAAAATGTCAGGCACTGCATTGATAGAGCGACTGATTGACCTGTTTTCGGAAGAAACAATGGATCAAGAACTGGATTTAATTGAACTGGTACTGAATGAGCGAAAAGAAGACAAAAAGCAACTATTAAATTCTTTGACTTATCTGAGATTGGATGCGCTTTGGCAGGAAGAACATCAGAACGAATTGTATTTAAAACTCATAGATGCTGTTATTGAAGAAACCTCAGAAACCGACGTTTTTCAAACCATACAAGAAAAATTAATAATATACAATGGTGACCAGGAAGTTAATGTTGGAGAAATAGAAAGTGCGCAAGATGCCATAGAAGTCAAAAGAGGCGATAAGGTCATTTATCTTTCTCAATCTCAAATCTTAGATCTGGAAAATTCACAGATTATAAATCTTGTTCAACATTTTCACGATGAAGCATTAAATAAAAGTTTAATTAGCTCAACTAAAGCACATAAATTATTTAAGATTTCAAGCGTTGGCATTACTGACGATTTGATTAATCGATTTGAAAACGTTCTCAAATCATTAAACTTGCTGAAGGACGCATTACCAATTACCAATTCTCATCAGCTAGCGTTTGTATTACTATCTAGTAAATATGCCTCTTCCGAATTGAAAAAGTTCGCCGTAAAATGCCGTGATAACAAATGGTATTTTCTGAAGGGACAAAGAGTTATATTTTCTACGGAAAATGAAGCGCATATAGATGAAAGCCATCTATTAAACGCACAATACGGCGATTTACAATCTGTATTTTCCTTAGGAGATTTTGAAGTATTCAATTATAGTGAGAATGAAGATGATATTATAGCTCTCAAATTTTTGTTTGTTAAAGGAATGGATCCTGACATCTTAAGTTTTAATAGCGAGCTTTTAGATAAGTTGGACTATTTGTATGATGGTTGGAAAGGAATATCCCCTGCAACAAGAGATTATAAAAAGGATGCTGATTGGAAAGATATACTGGGTATAAATCCATCGCACTATGTATTGAATGGAAAACACATTGAAAGTGAAATACTACCTTATGGTTTTTTAGAATGGTGCAAGGATGAAAAATCGAAGCAAGAGTTTCTAAGAAGCATTGGCGTTTTTGTAAAAGACAGATTTCTTGAACCGTTACGAAACTTTCTTTTGAAAGAAATAGAAACGTTACCGGACGAAATTGACCCATTAAAATTTAATGATACTATATTACTCAATACACTTAAAGGATTATGTGGCGATTTTAGCACTTTTAATAATCAACCAATAATATATAATGACGGTAAAGATAATTTTAGAATTTTGCTGCTTGAGCGTATTATAACGCACTTAATAGAAAGTGATGTCGAATGTCCTTTACTCGTGTATAATGACAGTATTTCATTTAAAGTTATAAACTTTTCCGCTACCAAAATCTTGCAAATAGAAGATGAGCTACATTCAAAGCTGAAACAAAACGATCAGAATAATTTGAATCACATTTATTCTCGCTACTGCATTATTAAATCAGAATTACTGTCCATTCAGAAGCTTAATGACCAAACCGATCAATTTAAATTTAGACGAGAGTTTATTCCAACAAATATAGAGGAACATAATGAACCCTTTTACCATAATTGGAAAAAACATCATAACATTATACTCATAAAGCAGGAGCAATTAAAATTTAAACTTTTTGATTCGGATGAAGAAAAAGGAAAACACATTGGAACAATTGCTGATGGTAATTTTCATATTGTAGACGAGGGTGAACTGACAACAATTTTTTATCCTAAGAGTATTCATCTGGAAGGGTTAAAGTCAGCATTAGAAGAATCGCGAAGTTCAATAACTGCCTTGATTGAGGATTTGATTTTCAGAAGAGATGCAATGCTGGCGAGTATTTACAATGCCTATAATGCTGCAAATATAGACGATGTGAATAGCGAACACCTACAAGCATTACAAGAAGCTTTTAGAGCACAGAACTTAAAGCAAGAGCGTGACGATTTAATAGACAACATAAGGCAAAATGCAAAATATTCCTACGATTGGTTTATCTCTTATTTAGATTACCTACTTACTTTTAGTAACAATACGTCAGATAACAATAAGCAGAAAACTATCCGTTTCCAATCCATAAAACGTCAGATTGTAAATCATCTGATCTCCGGTAAATATTTTCTGTTGAGTGGTGCGAGTTCTTATGTTAGCGACTCCATAGAGGAAGCCAGTGACTTTTCATTGTCAATCACAATGAATAACAACAAAAGAGTAGAAGTAATAGTAGAAGGAGCTCAAAAGCAAGGTCAGGATCTGTTGATCTTCTGTCCAAAAGGCATTCCTAATGATATAACAGAAAATATGGATGCTGTTTTTCAGGCTGAAATAACATTTGTTCCTCAAATTGATTTATTAAAAGAATTAAGAAGTGCATTCGCAAATGAGAATAATTTAGAAAGGTGGGACGAAATAAACGAAAGCTTGCCTTCGCTACATTTTATCTATGGCCCTCCTGGAACAGGAAAAACTACCACCCTTTGTGAAAAAATAATAGATATAAAAGAAGAAAGTCCAAAAACAAAAATACTCTTTTTGACTCCCACAAACAAAGCAGCAGATGTTTTGTCCAAGAAACTGTTGATGCCGTCCGTGGATCCAAGGGATAGAATAGGTGGAAGGTTGAAAATACTGAATGAGTGCAACGAATATTTAACCATTACCCGTATCGGAAGGCCTACTGATCCTGAATTAGAAGCTTTGGATTTAGAAGTTTATCAATCCTCTGTGAATGATTCGGTACTTAGGTCAGTAGATGTTCTCGCAATGACAATTCATCGTTTGCCTTATACAACCGTATTTACGGAGGAACTAAATAATGAGATTAAATTATTCAAACTTGAGGAGCACTGGGATTATGTAATATTTGATGAGGCGTCAATGATGAACCTGCCATATTTGGTATTTGCGATAAAGGCAATATCCAGGTTCAGCCCTAAGGCAAAATTCATTATTGCCGGAGATCCCAAACAAATTCCCCCTGTAGTCGATGTAAATGATAAAGAACTTGAAGAGTTGGATATTCAGGATGAAAATGTGTACTCAATGATGAACATCAGAAGTTTTAGCAAAGATGAGCAATTATTGAGAGGCTGTGATTCTATTCAAAATTTGAACATTCAATATAGAAGTATAGGTAAAATTGGTCAACTATTTAGTGAATTATCGTATGGAGGGTTATTACAACATCATAGAGAAAAAGTGCAAAGTAAGCCTAAGGAGTTACCTTCCGGACTGCAAAAATTGATAAGCAATAATGTGCTGTTTATTGATATTCCATTAAATAACGAAGATTCCGTTTTTAAGATTAGGCAATTATTCTACAGCTCATATCATATATACAGTGCCATCTTGGTAAGTGAAATCATTAAATTCTTTGATGCTGCACTTACTGACGATGAATCATGGTCAATTGGGCTTATCGCTCCCTACAAGGCTCAGGCCGTTATGATGAATAAACTTATCGCCTCTTTCGGTATCTCAGAAAAGGTAAAAATTTATGCGGATACAGTCCATGGTTTTCAGGGAGATGAGTGTGATCTAATATTCTTTATCTCTAATCCTAATAATTACTATTATTCCGGTCATCCAAAAAGTTTACTATCAAAGGAGTACATATACAACGTAGCTATTAGCCGTGCTAGAGACTACTTAGTTGTATTACACCCTTTTTCCGCAATAACTAATAATACATTTATTAATAGAATAAAGAATAGTTATCAGAATAGCTTCGAAACTCCGTTTGTAAAAAAGGCCTCCGAAATTGAAGTCATTCTTTTCAAAGAGGATAATTTCATTTATAATAATAGCTATATAACAGGTCATGATACCATCAATGTTTTTGGGCAATTAGAAAAGAAGTATTTTATAAAAGCTAATCCAGGTGCAGTTGATGTTCAATTAAGAAAATTGTCGGATGAAGATCAGTATTAAACAATCTTACACCAAAGTTGGGCAAGGAAGTTTTTCTGGTCTTTTTATAACCAATTTATCGCACCCAACCGCATTAAATATTTTGTACCTTTGCTCCAGTTTATAATGAACTATATCGTTCTTTAAATCAAGTCGGCTTCCGTGCAGGAAGCTTTTGAAGATATTTTAGGGAAATTCATTAGGCTGATATTTGTGGCAATTTTGTGGCACTGCAAATAAAAACCAGCCAAAATAGGGCTTAAAAGCCTAAAATAAGCTATAGTCCGTTTCCCTCCCTCTCCGCTGATTTAAGCGAATTCATTCTCATCCCCTTGGGAATGCTCATACCGACAGGCATTGCCTGTCAACCTCATCCTTTTAAAATTGATAAGGATTCTTTTCCGCATTATTTTGCACCCTTTGTTTCACTACCCTGTCAATCAGCATAAATAAACCTATGGTGAAAACAACTGTTCCTGCTAAGCTTAAAAATCCTCCTATTGCATAATAGGTTGACATATTTGTCATACTTACAGCCCGGGTTTGGGCATAGTAGGGCATATAAGTAAACAAGGCCGACATTAACACTCCCATTCCAGATCCTAATGACAGAAATATGGAATCTAAATTTCTAACGCGCACCAAATAATAAAGAGCAGCCGTAAAAACCAATAACGGCGCAATTAACGGGATTAGACCTTGAAATATTTCTATTAGTTTCATATAACTGCCAAGTATTTTAGTGATAAACTAATTATTACAACAGGATTTTTTATATCCGGTTTGATAAGATCAAAATATTGGTATGATGATCGGGTAAGCACTATTTAAGCCGCTTTGATAAACCGGCGCGACTATTAGTCGAGCTAAAGGCCTTCCCAATGGCATCAGTTAAGCTACAAATTACGATTATTTATAACGTGTTTAATGCCCGAAAAACATTGATCTATCAAACAATCAATGCTTCTGCGAGTTAATTTTAAAAAACCAGATATACCAATATATGCGAAGCCTTCAGATAATGTACAGCTTAGTCAATATATTCTATATTGGTAAATTTCCCGGGTTCAGGTTTTCATTGAAATGCTCCGTATCATTAATAATACTGGCCGGAACGACCTCTCCGGGTTTCGCGCAAGGCAAGGAAAATGTATACGCCCATTTGCTGACCAGGATAAGCGTTAATGGTTCATCTACCGATACAGCGCGGTTATTTTATTGCCGAAATACCGATGATAATAAGCTAACTGTATATACCATTGCCGAAGGGGTGGTATCAAGCGCGTCGGCCTATTCAATATCCGGTTCGGATAATAATTTATATTTATACAACCGCTCGATCGATCAGCACACTACTGATAGCTTAAAAATAGCATTTAACGATGCTAAACGCCAGGTAATTATTAACCGGCACGACAGCTATACACTATTCCCGGCTGCCTATTCACAACTAAAAACAGATGTTCAGCAGCATCACAAAATAACAGCGATCATGAATTTGCTGGGTGATGCTATCGGAGATTACCCGGTGGCAGACGCGTTGCCATTGTTTACTTTTCATCCATGTGTAAGTAAACAAATCCGTTCGGCAAGTATCGTTACACAACGCAGCCAGGCTGATCTGACTGACAAATGGACCGTTACTTATAAGTACAATCTTGTGGGACAATTACAACAAGTTGTGGCCAATGCAGGTAAAGATATCCGTTTTACAAAAGCGGTGCGATACAGCGCGCAAAAAGTAAAAGGAATAACAACCTATCTGAATATCGAAAGCCGGCAGATCGTAAGTCAAAAAGTCAGTTATCCGCAAAACCAGCCATTTATTACCTGGACGGATAATACCTACGAACCGGGTAAAGACCGTGAAACAAAAACTTGGGTTAAACTGATCAACAGCGGGCGTAAAAACCTGCAAAGTATAGAGCCCTCTTTTAAAGAAGTATTAAGTTTAGTTAAGCCTACACGTAACGGCGTTGGGATAAAAAAGTAACATTAATTGAATCAACCATAATATGAAACCACTATTGACGGCAATTATAGTCTGCCTAAGCATAGCTTCCTGCACATCAGGAACTAAAAAAGATACGGATTCCGAATCTGTAAAAAAACCAGCGGGAGTAACGAATACCGGCCCTTTTGACTTGGCTGATCTTACCCTGACGGAGCAGGACGCACCCGGCCTGATAGCCTCGCATAAAGTTAAACCGGAGCCTATTCTGGATGCAGATATAACTCCTTTTGGCTACGAAGTTTTTAAAAGCAGCAACGCTGCCGTACTTAGGTATCGTGGTGAGGATCTGTCCGGCACAAATGGCACTACAAAGAACCATGTATTATTTCATTATAACGAAAAAACCAAAATACTTGCATTTTATGAGATTGAATTATACACCCAAAAGCAGGCGGACGCGTTACTGAGAGAGCTACAAAAAATGGGTAAACCCGCTTATGAAAAGCTTGGCCTCGAGAAAGGCGCGTTTGCACTGGATGAGAATGGAAATATGATAGAAAAGGGTAAAGAGGAAAAACATACCTTCCGTATCTGGGAAAACAAAAAGAACGGACTTACCTACTTTTATAGCGAAACAGGCACCGGCGCGGGCTTTAGTGCTGAATTAACGGTATTAAACAGGTCTGCTGAGTATGCTAAAGAATGGATCAAGTTCAGAAGCTTTGAATAATTGTGCGTAATTCTAAATATCGCATATTATTAGCCCTCTGCTTGTTGATGGTTGCTTGTAAAGAAAAGAGAAAGGTTGACCTGGCTGCACTCACACTCACAGAAAAAGCTGCTGATATTATAAATTATGATGATAACTATAAAGGCGGTGTAAATACGGTTAGTGCCCCGTTTGCTTTTGGATTACAATGCTCACATTACGGTTCTTTTAACTATGATGGTATCCGGATAGACAGCGCCGGTTTAACCTTTCAGGTACGGTCTGATAAGATAAAAAACGATAGCAGCTTGTACCAGGGTGGTGCTACGGTAGATCAGGTTCCGGTACGTAACGCACTTGAATTAAAGCAGGCGTTGCAGAAATTTGAGGCGGACAGCCTGATCTATGGCTATCGCCTCAGGCTTAAAACACCCGCTTTGCAATCTCAGGTACTTAAAAAACTGATCAACAGGTATGGCCCGGGTGTAAAAAATCCTAATTCCGATCATGGGTTATACTGGAATTTAAAAACGCAGCACCGCTACGTGTTTTTTAATCCGGATTATGAGGACTTAACGGTATTAAACAGCACCCATCTCTCCAAAACTTGTTATGGCGATATACTGACCGGAACAATCGACCTTGGAGGCTGCACTTTAATGCAGCATAAATAGAATAAGTTTTACTTGATCAGAAACATTAAAAACCCCGCAGGCTTGCCGGGAGGCAAGACGCTACGGGGTGGCAACCGCTACGTTACAGTTCCTTATCGTCGAACATTTTGGTGTCGCGGGTATTTTTTTGTACAGCAATGGCCGAGAACATGCTCAGGCAAAACGCCATGGCGTAAAAGCCCTTTTCACTTCGGGCAATATCAGCATTCCATAAGCCGATAGTTAACAGTACCATGGCCGCGATGGTGGCAAACCAGCTTAATCCGTAATACAGGTCAGTTACTGCATGGCCTTCGGCCCTATCGCGCACACTTTTTTGTACGGAGATCACGGCGAATAAGCCAAATAACAGGATGGTAAAATAATAGCCTTTTTCGTTCAAAGCCATGGTTGCATTCCATAAGCCAATGCAATAGGCCACCACCCCGGCTAATAAGGCAAACCATGAGGCACCTATAAACGCACCGGTTGGTTTAAATGGATTTCTTGTTTTTTCACCGTGCTTTAAAATGGATGAATTTTCTTCTGTTCTGTGTTGTAGCGGTTCCATAATTATTTTGTTTTTGTGGTTAATTATGAAAGCAAATGTCAACCAGAATATCGGCCTGCAAAAACCAGATTCATAAAAATACTGACGATATAAATAAGTAATAATACTATCTTTATAGACATTAACCTCGCTATATGGACCCGCTTTCGGAATTGATAAACCTGCTTGACAGCAATGACAAAAAGCACTTCAGGCACTATTTGAAGCAAAAAAATAAACGGTTAGATGTTAAGAACCTGCAATTACTTAATTTAATAGAAACTGACGATATAATCGGTTTAAAAAAAATTTACAATTACGAAAAAAATAAGGATGCCTACCATGCCCTGCGTAAAAGGCTACAGGATAATTTACTGCTTTTCCTTTCTCAAAAAACCTTTGAAAGCAATCATTCCGAAAGTTACGACGCATTGCGCCTGCTGGTAGTTGGCCGTTTTTTATTAGAAAACGGTGTAATTAAAACAGCGTTCAAATGCCTCAACAAAGCCGAACGGCTGGCCGAAAATTTAGAACTGTTTAATTTATTGAATGAGTTACTGCTGCTTAAGTTACAGTACGCCCATCTGCCCGAAGCTGAAAATTTTGAAGCGCTGAGCGTCCGCTTTATGCAGAACCAGTTGGATATACAACACGAGGCCAGACTCAATATGGTTTATGCTTTTTTAAGACAGGAGTTGCAGCAAATACATCTGAAAGGTAAGATCGTTAATTTAACGGCCCTAATACTGACCACGATCCGGAAATACAAAATTTCTATGCAGGATCTGATGACCTATAAGTCCGTTTACCAGATCCTTTTTATAGCGAATGAATACGCGGCCATTCAGCAAAATTATGGCTTGATTGAGCGTTACATTAACCGCACCGATCAGTTTATTCAAAGCCAAGCGCACAAAACGCGGTCGTATTTTTTTTACCATATCTCCATCCTGTATTTTTTGACCAACTTTCATCTGCGGCAAAAGGATTTTGCAAAAAGCACATCCTACCTCGTTGAGATGATGGCTTTGATGGTTACGGACAACCGTTATTACAAGGTGTTTTATTTACGGCATCAGTTACTGGCTGGGCTAAACCTGTTTTTTTCAGGCAATGCGGATAACGCGATCCTGCTATTACAGGAATCAATTGCTAATACCAAACATCATGCTAAAGCTGAAGACATGGAGGATGTACGGATATGCCTCGCCATGTTTTTAGCCTTGTGTAATAACCGTGCAAGCCTGAAACAACTGACCTTGTTAACCCGTACCGATACCTGGTACGAGAAAAAGCTGGGTATGTTATGGACTATCCGTAAAAACCTGATGGAAATTCTGGTTCAGGCACAATTCTCCAATATTGAACTTGCCCTGTCTAGGTTAACCAGTTTCCGCAGGCGTTACAAAAAATACCTGTTAAAAACGTCGGAAGAACGCGTGCTCATTTTTTTAAAACTGGTTGAAAAGTACCTGCAAAAACCCGATGTGATTTTTGAGAAAGCCTATAAAACAGCCGTTTTAAACCTGTTAGGTACAGCCACAAACAACGACCTATTTACCATGAGCTTTGTAGCGTGGCTGATTGCGCACTGGGAGAAAAAAACAGCTTACCAGGTAGTTTTAGATCTGATACAAAATGAAAGCATTAATAAGAATGCATCGCAAACAAATTAAAATATAGAATAAGTGCCTCATAAGGCACTTATTCTATAAATGGCATTATTGTAACGGCTGCTTGTAATTATCTAACACCTTCTACATACAACGATCAACTTGACCTATTGTAAAATTTGCCATTGCTGGTTGTTGCCGCTATTCCATGGCCATTGTATTATGGTAGCGCCATCGGTAGTTGAGCCGCCGTTAACATCAAGCGCTTTGCCGCTGTTACGGTTGGTAATTTTATAGTAACCGCCGCCATTGTAAGTAATTTGCCATTGCTGGTTATTACCCCCATTCCATGACCATTGTATAATACCTGCACCATCGGCCGCTGAGCCGCCGTTAACATCAAGCGCCTGGCCACTGTTGCGGTTTATAATACGGAAATAGCCGTTGCCATTATCAACCAGTTGCCATTGCTGGTTGTTGCCGCCGCTCCAGCCCCATTGTATCGCCCCGGTACCTGCAGTGGTCGAGCTATTGTTAATATCCAATACCTTCCCGCTTTTACGGTTTACCAGCCTGTAGTAAGTACCGGCGCTAAAGGCCGTTCCCTCTCCCCAGCCATAACGTATACGCGCAAGGCCCGATGCATTGGTAGTAGTTAAGGTAATATTAGTTCCGCTGCCGCCGCGGGTTTGTATGCTGTAAGAATCATTGTCGCGCAAACCTGGCCAGTATACACTTGAAATGCCTTCGGCCCTGAAAACATTGGTAGAACCCACTATGTAGGCGATCTCGTTATCAGTGCCTACCGCGCCGGTGTAATTTTTTCCTGTGGTCATGGGCGCGCCAAATTCGGTAACTACCGTGCGGCTGCCGTAACTCCCGTACTGGCCGCGCCAGCTTGCTTCCCAGCCGGCTTGGGTATTGGTGGCCCAAAAAGCATAATTATGTAATGATAGCAGGCAATTTGTAAACCGCGAATCAGCGCCAACGCCCTTTACATCGTCGCAATAGCCTGTGCCGCCAAGCAATATCCGGCCACGGGGCACATCAGGGTAACGGGTAAGCCATTCGGCATAAATAGTAGTTAGCTGGCTAAGCGTATAGCCATGAGGCTCATTAAACACCTCGAAGTACACATTTGCATTACCCTGGTATTTATTTACCACTACCTGCCACATGTCCCAAAACTGTGTGGTGTTATCAATCAGCCCATCGCGGGATGATGCCCCCTCCCAGTAACCTAATATCACCTTCATGTTTTTACTCAGCGCCTTATCAATAGCACCGTTGTAAGCATTCCACCATGATTCCAGCACACTCGGCGGGTTTATAGGCAGCCTTACGGTATTTACGCCCGGCATATTGGTTTGAAAACCGGTCAGTATAGCATCGGCCTTTAGCTGTACAGTGGCATAGTTATCAGAGGCTTCAAGCCCTGATGGTATTACCCAGCCGTCTACAAAGTTATCACGGCCATCGGCCCAGTTTACACCTGCGATGTTAGCTGCACCAACAGCAGCAACACCTGTAGCGGTATCCTCTTTTACAACAGGCACCGCGTCGGGCTGTTTATCTTTTTTACAACTGCTTAAAAAAACCGCCGTAAGGCAAATGCATAGCAATAGAAATCTCCTCATCTTCATAACTTTAAAGGTTAGATAAATAATTAATGGTTAGTAAATTGGTTATCGAGTAACAGCCTAATTATTAGGGATAAATGGCTTGTTACAATTGGTTGTGAACAAAAGTCGTGGTTTAACCTTTAAGGCGTGAGGGGCAAACCCATAAATTGTACGGGGGTAAATACACATCCGGAAAGTTGCTACAGTAGTTATACTGGGAATAAAACGGCAATAAGCTAAATGCAAACGGCCCGTACCTTTGCAGGTACGGGCCGTTATACTGGTATAGTGCTTACTACTTATTGCACATTGGTAGTAAGCTTATTATCTGTATTAATATAATCGATCAAAATTTGACCGGCTTCAATTTTAAAAAAGTCCAAATCCTCGTTACGTGGTTTGGCCTGGCCCTTTTTTAATGCCGGTAAGCCCAGGGCTACACGGCGCTGATTGTTGCGTTCAAAGTTCCTTTGCTCATCAGCATCTCGCTCTTTTTTTAATTTCTCTTCGTTAAGCGTTACAGTGGTTTCTGCTTCGGTCTTTTTAAATTCAGCAATATCCTCAAGCAGGTATTTATAGCTTGCGCTTTGTGCCATACGCTGCTCATGTTGTTTTTTTAACTGAGGTAATACCGTTGCAAAATCGCCAACCTTAGCGTAAGTGCTTTTGGCAATTACATCATACGGCAGGGCCGATGGCTCGGTATCTTCACCATATTTATCCAGCGGGATAATGGATGGGAAGCTAATATCGGGCATAACGCCTTTATGCTGGGTTGAGCTGCCGTTAATACGGTAAAACTTAGCTACCGTAAGGTTTAACTGGCCGTATTTATTCTGGCTGCCTGTACCCTGTGTTTTAGTTTTACCGGCAAGGGATGTAATCTTTTCGCTCAACGTGGTTGTAATTACCTTATCCAGGTTAATGGCGCTTTGTACGGTACCCTTACCATAGGTTTGCGTACCGGCTATGATGCCTCTTCCATAATCCTGAATGGCACCCGCGAATATTTCTGATGCCGAAGCGCTGAAACGGTCAACCGCGATCAGTAGCGGGCCGCTGTAGGCAATATCCGGGTCTTCATCCTTATCAACCTCTATCTGGTTACGCGCATCCTTAACCTGCACTACAGGGCCATCCTTAATAAACAAGCCTGTTAACTCAATAGCCTCTGTTAATGAGCCACCACCATTCTGACGAAGGTCAATAACCACGCCATCAACCTTAGCTTGCTTCAGGCTATCCAGTATCAGCTTAACATCACGTGTGGTGCTTTTATAGTTGGGATTACCTGAACGGTAATCATCAAAATCAAGGTAAAAGGCAGGTATAGATATGATGCCTATTTTAAAGCTTTTACCATTTTGATTATAGGTCTTGATCTCTTTTTTGGCAGATTGATCTTTCAGGATGATCTTTTCGCGCACCATTTCTATCACCTTAGGCTTGCTGCCCGCGGTAGCACCGGCAGGTAATACCTCTAAACGTACCACTGTGCCTTTTGTACCACGTATAATAGCTATGGCATTTTCAATACGCCAGCCGATGATGTTTTGAAACTCACCGGTTTTACCTTGTGCTACACCAACAATACGATCATCAACACTGATCTGCTTGCTTTTATCGGCCGGACCGCCCGGAACAATGGTTTTGATGGTTACATACTCATTTTCTGACTGTAGTGAAGCACCAATACCTTGCACCGAGCGCGACATCTCGATATTAAAATTAGCCGCGTTTGATGGGGTAAAGTAATTAGTATGCGGATCAACAGCCTCGGTGAACGAGTCCATAAATATCTGGAACACATCCGAGTTTGAGAGCTTGTTTGATTGCGACAGCAGGTTTTGGTAACGCTTGCGCAGTGTTTCCTTATTTTTGGCCATATCCTTATTGGCTAATTTAAGGTTAAGCAAATCGTACTTTACACGTCCGCTCCACATCTTGTTCAGCTCGTCTTCTGATGCTATCCAGGGCAGGCTGTCGCGGTCATAGGTAAAAGTTTCGTTTTTAGTATAGTCAAAATTATTGCCCACCTGTTTAAGTGAGTAATTGATACGCTCGTTATATCTTTTTTGGTATACATTAAAGATGTAGAATACGTTAGCCAGGTTACCTGCCTTCATATCATCATCCAGCATCAGCCTGTATTTTTCAAAGTCTTTTACATCAGTTGCCAGCAGGTAATTATGATTACCATCAAGCGCTTTTATGTAACGGTCAAATATCACCCCCGAGATGGAGTCGTTCAGGTCGATTTTTTTGTAATTGTATTTAGTAACCATTTCGGCCACATTTTGCAGTACGATGGATTGCTGTTCATCGGGCTGAAGATCATTAGAGCCGGCTACTTTTATGGGTTTAGATGGAGAAGCCTGGCAAGAGAGCGCAGCGCCGATCACCAACACAGCATATAATTTCTTAAACATATCTTTTACCGTTTTTAGGTCGGAGTTTATTACCAACATCAATACTTGTGCCTTTTGTAAATTACTAATGTAAAAAAAGACAGCCCTTTAGGCTGTCCTGATTATAATCTGAATAACAATAATACGATATTGTTTGATTTCTATTGTAATTGATAACTGAAATTACCCTTTTGTTACAAATACGGTGTATTATTTTGATTTGGTTTCAGTTTCAGGCATTTCGGCATATTTAAGCTCATACTTAGGTGCCGAGTTGCTCACATCTTTTATGGAGAGTATTTTTTTGTCTACTTCAACAGACTCGCTGCGCCAGCCGCGTGAAGTGGCAATGCCGCGGGCCTCAATTAAATCCTCACGTGCCAGGCTTACATCGCCCATATCAATTTTTACGGCTGCCAGCGATAGCAGGTTTAAAAAGGTATGCCTGTCATCATTTTGCCTGCGCGCAATCAGGTTGCTTTGCAGTAAAAACCATTTGGCTTCGGATAGGCGGTTGAGCTCCATATACACCTTTGCCAGATCACTGAAATTGTAGCTAGCAATATTATACTCGCGAAAGCGCATATTATGCTGAGCCGTTTTCATAAAGCGTGTTTCGGCCTGTTTTAAGTCGTAGTAGCTACGCAGCTCATGCGTTTTGATAGGTTTAGCGGCTACCAGTGCTGACCCTATTACGTAATTTTTGTTAAACGAGTAGTTTTTTACATGCGCTATCTGCGGATAACGCTTATGCTTTAACGGCCCTATACGCCACCACTGCGCCGAGGCAGACAGGCCGGTGAAACATAAAAATACAATTAAAAAATATTTCATGCAATGCTTTGTTGCAGGGTTACAATGGTTTAAACAAATCAAATTTAAAACTAATTAGCACATAAACAATAGCTATGGCCTGTTTATTCAAATACTTCAACTTCACCATCATGCAGGGCCCAAACCATGTACGGGTGGGTATCGTCATGATAAATATCGCCATTGGCGGCAATGGCTATTATACCTGCGAACCCATTATACGGCCCCAGTTCATCTAAAGTTTTGTCGGACGCGGCGTGGAGCGTAAAGCCATCAGTAACGCGGGTAACAATTTTCGCGGCGACTGCGCCGCTTACAATATCCTCACCTACACCGGTGCATGATACGCCTGCAAAAGCATTGGCATAATTGCCTGCCGCCGTTGCAGAATCGCTTACCCGCCCCGGTATTTCAAAACCTTTGCCCCCGGTTGAGGTAGCCGCGGCGATATCTCCATAAACATCAAGCGCTACACAGCCTACAGTACCCAGGCGAATGGAATCACTCAGTTTTTTTTCGTACTCCTTGCGGCGTTGCGGTATCTCCGGGTTATAATAAGTAAAGCCGTTCTCACGGGCAAAATCATGCGCGCCCTTGCCGCTCAGCACACGGTCATCATAAGTCATTAATTTTTCGGCTATGCAAATGGGGTTCTTTACATCCTCAATATTAATAACGCCCGAAAAGCGCTGCGTTTTACCATCCATTAATGAAGCGCTGAGGCGTATTTTACCATCACTTTGTATCTGCGAACCGGTACCGGCATTAAACAGGTCGCAATCTTCCAGCAAACTAACAGTATATACCACGGTTTCAGCGGCTGTATGTGTTTCCAGGTATTTGTAACCCGCCTGAACGATCTCGCGCAAGGCATCTTGCTTGGCCTGTTTAACCTCCTGGTTAGTTTGCGATTCGCTGAAGAACCCGCCGTGAATGATCAATTTCATGGTTAGAAGTTTTATAGAATGTTTACTAAGTGCGTGGATGAGCGACCTTGCAATCATTCAGGCATTTAACGTAAATATGTATGGTTTATGATTGATAACATACTTGATGTCCCTTGGACATGCTCAGGATCACAGGCCTGGCTACTTTATTCTCCCTGCCATGGTGAGCCTGTCGAACCATTAACAAAGAGAAAGGCCTCGCGTTTAATCCTTCGACAAGCTCAGGATGACAAAACCGACGACTTAAACCCCTACCTGTCATGGTGAGCCTGTCGAACCATTAGCCGCTTTGCTAACCATCCCGCTTGCACTCTTCGACATGCTTAGGGTGACAGTTCACCTCATTAGCTTACTCACCCCTCACTATTCACCACCCTATTGCAGGTCATCATTATCGGGTATCGTTAAAAATATCCCTTCTTCTATCTTTACCGTTTTTTTAATGAGCATGCGGTGCTGGTGCAACTCATACTTATCAAATATGGACATAACGTGCACCTTCAAATTTTCAATAGATACCGGGCTGCCTATCTCAACATCGTAAATATTGGTTTCCACGATGTTTTTTCCATCAACCAAAATAATCAACCCTGAGCCGATGGCTTCCATTACGTTGCCCTCGGTAACCAGTAAACCAGCATCCTCACCTAAACCTATCCCTAATATCCCCGGGTTACTGGCCACGGCGTAAAACAAACGGCCTATGCGGCCACGCTGTACAAAGTGGGTATCAACAATAACCCCGTCAATAAATCCTAAGCCGGCGGTTATCTGCACTTCTCCTTTAATCAGCGCCTCGTTACTTTGGCCGCGGTAGATCATGTGTGTTGATGCCGCCGCCGCGCCTGCCGAGGTACCGGCAATTACAAAATGCTCTTTATGATAGCGCTGCTTTAAGATCTGCAAAAACTGTGTTCCGCCAAAAATCGCGGTGAGCCTGAGCTGGTCGCCGCCGCTGAACATTACCACATCGGCTTTGCGTATACGGTCAAGATAATCGGGGTTGGCGGCATCTTCACGGCTTTTAATGTGCAATACGCCCACCTGTTCAACACTTAGCTGGTTGAATGATTTGATGTACTCCTCTCCTACCAGTTCGGGTATTTGCGATGCCGTGGTAATTACCTCTACAACGGATGCCTCATGTTTGGCCGATTCGGTAATAATGCGCCTGAGAATGCCCTTTTCAAAAAATTTAATGTAATCAGGCTGCAAAATATGTTCCTGGGCGCTAACGTTACTACCCATATCAACTGCTCCGCCTATTATTACTAATTTTCCTTTCGGGACATCCATGCTTATTACCTCCGTTTTATACAAATTACGATAAAATAGCGCTAAATCAAGCTGTTTAATTAAAAATAGTGCACACATAAACATTAAAAACTTTAGCACGTTGATACCTTTCAGTAGATTTAGGCAAAAAAATATCACCCGGCATCACTATATGAAAATTGAGAATATACATGTATTACGCGGACCAAACATCTGGAGCATTAGCCGTAAAAAATTAATACAAATGCGGCTCAACCTGGAAGAAATGGAGCACCGCCCCACTAATCAGATAGATGGTTTTTATGAGCGTATAAAGGCGCTTATACCTACCATGTACAGCCACCGCTGCTCGCCTGGCGTACCGGGCGGCTTTTTTGAGCGGGTTATTGCCGGCACCTGGATGGGTCACGTTATTGAGCACATCGCGCTGGAAATACAAACCCTTGCCGGTATGGATACCGGTTTTGGCCGCACCCGACAAACCAAAACACCGGGCGTTTACAACGTAGTGTTTAACTATATTGAAGAAAAGGTAGGTGTTTACGCCGCCGAAGCTGCCGTACGCATTGCCGAAGCCCTGATAGCCGGAGATGATTATAACCTGGAGGCCGACGTACAAAAGTTGCGCGAAATACGTGAGCAAACCCGTTTGGGGCCAAGCACCGGGTCGATAGTTGAGGAGGCGATCAGCCGCAATATTCCATGGATCAGGCTGAACAATCAATCGCTGGTACAACTGGGTTACGGTAAAAACCAGGTACGCATACGTGCCACCATGACCGAGCAAACCAGCAGTATAGCCGTAGATATTGCCAGTAACAAGGAAGAAACCAAGCGCCTTTTACAAGAGCAGGCCATCCCGGTTGCCAAAGGCATGACCATTACTTCTACGGATCAAATTGACGAGGTAATTAACCGCGTGGGCTTCCCGCTGGTATTTAAACCGCTGGACGGTAACCACGGCCGCGGCATCAGCATCAATATAAAAACCAGGGAAGATGCCGTTGCCGCTTATGAGCATGCTGCACGTATATCACGCAAAGTAATTGTGGAGCGCTATATTACCGGTTATGATTTTCGTGTTCTGGTGATTGATAACAAAATGGTGGCCGCCGCCATGCGCGTGCCGGCACATGTTAAAGGCGATGGCACATCAACCATACAACAACTTATAGACAAAGAGAACAGCGACCCGCGCCGGGGTTATGGCCACGAAAACGTGCTCACCGAAATAACCATCGACCGCGACACGCTTGACCTGCTCGATAAAAAGAACTACACCTTAGACAGCGTACCTGCGGAAGGCGAACAGGTTTTCCTGAAATCAACCGCCAACCTGAGTACCGGCGGTACATCTATTGATGTTACCGACCATGTACACCCGCAAAATATTTTTTACGCCGAGCGCATCAGCAAGATAATCGGCCTGGATATTTGCGGCATTGATATTATGGCTGAAAACCTGACCGTACCCCTGCCCCAAACCGGCGGCGTGGTATTAGAGGTAAACGCCGCGCCCGGCTTTAGGATGCACGTAGCCCCAAGCGAGGGTTTACCGCGCAACGTAGCCGGCCATGTGCTGGACATGCTTTACCCTCCGGGAAAATCAGCACGGATACCAATTATAGCGGTAACAGGCACTAACGGCAAAACCACCACTACCCGCCTTATAGCGCACATTGTAAAAAACAACCGCCGGCGTGTGGGCTATACCACCAGCGATGGCATCTACGTACAAAACACATTGCTGGTAAAAGGCGATACTACCGGCCCGGTTAGCTCGGAATTTATATTAAAGGATCCAACGGTTGACTTTGCCGTGTTAGAAACCGCCCGTGGTGGCATCCTCCGCTCGGGCTTGGGCTTTAGCCGCTGCGATATTGGTGTGATCACCAACATCCAGGAGGATCACCTTGGTTTGGCCGACATTCACGACCTGGACGACCTTACCCGTGTAAAAAGCGTCATCATTGATTCTGTAAAAAAAGACGGCTGGGGTGTATTAAATGCGGACAACCCCTACTGCGTACGTATAGGCAAAAGGGCCAACTGCAACGTTGCCTACTTTAGCCGCAGCGAACATAACCCGGTAATTAAGGAGCATTGCAAACGCGGCGGCATTGCCTGCGTACACGAGAACGGCTTTATTACCATTATAAAAGGCGATTGGAAAATACGCGTTGAACGCACCATTGCCATACCGCTTACCTTTGGCGGCACCGTGCCGTTTATGATTGACAACGTAATGGCCGCCACACTGGCTACCTTTTTATGGGGCTTTAAAACGGAGGATATCCGTATATCATTAAGCACCTTTATCCCGTCGGCAGTGCAAACACCGGGGCGCATGAATATTTTTGATTTTAAGGACTTCCGCTTCATGGTTGATTTTGCCCATAATCCGGATGGGTATAACGGTGTACGGGAGTTTTTGAGCCATGTGGATTCGCCGTACAAGATCGGCCTGATATCAGGCACCGGCGACCGCCGCGATGACGACCTGCGCGAACTTGGCCGCATTGCCGCTACCATGTTTGACCATATTGTATTAAGGCAGGAAAACCATACACGTGGCCGTACCAAAGAAAACATTATCGGGCTGATGACCGAGGGAATGCAGGAAATAAAACCTGATATATCTTACGAGATAATAGCGCACAGCAATGTAAAATCAATTGAGTACGTAATTAGCCTTGCCACGCCGGGAGCATTTATTACTACCCTGAGTGATGCCGTTGATGGCGCTATAGAGATTGTACAAACTTTCCAGGAAAAGGAAAGAGATCAATCAGTAAAAAGTTAACAATATATTGTAATTAAACTCCGCGTCATGGCGAGATATGAAGCAATCTCTTCAAGACAGTCCGATTTGGTTGTCTTTAAAGGGATTGCTTTGTTCTTGTTATTTGTCATTTCGAAGCGTTAGCGAGAAATCTGCACGCGTTTGTAGCCCTGCGGCAGATCCCTCCTCGTACCTCGTTCGGAATGACAACTATTGTGCTTTGACTAAGAGGTTCTGCTCAGAATTATCGTCAGCCTGCTCTTGGGCGCAGGGCCCAGTTACTTTACCTTAAATGCAAAGTAACCAAACATCAAGCCGGAAAAAACCTTCAGCTGCACAGGCCATACTCCCTGGCCCGGTTTTCCGGCAGGCCTACGCCCTTTTAAGTTCCTATAGTTATTAGCTTTCCCATCGAGGTGGTTAGTGAGTTACTTATTTTAACTTTTTAGGGCACGACAGATACCAGTGCCAAAGCATCATGGTGGCAATGGTGCGGTAGGGTTTCCACTGTTCGGCAATAATAATCAATGCTTCTTTAGTAGTTTCGGGTGGCAATTGCTTTACACGTTTTAAAGCGTTTACCGCGGCCAAGTCTCCGGACGGAAATACATCGGTACGATGCAAAACAAACATCAGGTAAACATCAACTGTCCAGTTGCCGATGCCTTTAAGCGTGGTAAGGCAGTTGCGCACCGCATCATCAGGCATAGCCGCAATATGTTTCAGGTTGATCTCGCCTGTAAGCATCGCCTCGGCAAGGTATCGTACATAAATAGTTTTTTGGCGGCTAAAGTAACAGGCCTTTAGCTCCTCATCAGTTAACAATAAAATCCTTGCCGGCGTAATCTCCTGCACACGCTCACGTAATTTATTTAAGGCCGACAGTGCCGATGCCAGCGATACTTGCTGCTCCAAAATAATATGCACCAGTGTTTCAAAAGTATTGGGTCTGCTCCACATGGGCGGGTAGCCATAGGTATCGATCACCATCTTCAGATCAGCATCCTTACCGGCAAGTTCGTCGCAAATAGTATAAAAGTTGGATTGATCGAAGGTGTTCATTGGGCTGCAATGTACCTAATTATTTCGATTGGCCTTTTGCTTAGTTATGGTTCGACAGGCACACCATGACAAGAAAGCCCGCTCTCCCTGTAATTCTGAGTCTGTCGAAGGATTTAACGTGGGCTTATCGCTTTGCTAATTGTTCGCCAAGCTCACCATAACAAAAAGCCCACTCGCCCTGAGCTTGTCGAAGGACTGAAACACAGCCACAGTAATATTACTAACATTTTTAGGATATGCTCTATAGTTTTCTGATTTTTACGGGATGAACAATCTGCCGCCGCTGGCCGAGCGTATGCGCCCGGCAACTCTGGATGATTATGTGGGCCAAAAACACCTGGTTGGCCCGGGTGCTGTGCTGCGCAAGGCTATTGAAAGCGGCTCGCTCCCCTCCATGATATTCTGGGGGCCGCCGGGGGTAGGCAAAACCACGCTGGCTTACATCATTTCGCAATCGTTGTACCGTCCGTTCTTTTCATTGAGCGCCATTAATTCAGGCGTTAAAGATGTGCGTGAGGTGATCGAAAAGGCATCGCTGCTCAAGGAGCAGGGTGAAACGCTGCCGGTATTATTTATTGATGAGATCCACCGCTTTTCCAAATCGCAACAGGACTCGCTGCTGGGTGCCGTGGAGCGGGGCATTGTTACACTGATAGGGGCCACTACCGAAAACCCATCCTTCGAGGTGATCTCGGCTTTGCTTTCGCGATGCCAGGTTTATATCCTGCAACATTTGGCCGAGGCCGACCTGTTGAACCTCCTTGAAAAAGCCATGAGCGAGGATGTGGTCTTAAAAGACAAACACATTACTATAAAAGAGCATGAAGCTTTGCTGCGCCTCAGTGGTGGCGATGCCCGTAAGCTGCTTAATATTTTTGAGCTGCTGGTAAACGCCTTTGATGGTGACAGCATCGAACTGGATAACGATGTGGTGCTTGAACATGTGCAGCAAAACATGGCGCTGTATGACAAAACGGGCGAGCAGCATTATGATATTATATCGGCATTCATTAAATCCATGCGCGGCAGCGACCCGAATGGTGCCGTATACTGGCTGGCCCGCATGATTGTGGGTGGCGAAGATCCGCTGTTCATCGCCCGGCGTATGCTCATTTTGGCATCAGAGGATATTGGCAATGCCAACCCCAATGCCCTGCTGCTGGCACAAAGCTGCTTTGAGGCGGTGAACAAGATCGGCATGCCCGAGTCGCAATTGATTCTGTCGCAAACAGCCATTTACCTGGCTACATCACCCAAGAGCAATTCGGCAACTACCGCCATTGGCGAGGCTATCGCGCTGGTTAAGCAAACCGGCGACCTGCCCGTGCCGCTGCATCTGCGCAACGCGCCAACCAAGCTGATGAAGAACATTGGTTATGGTAAAAATTACAAGTACGCACATAATTACGAAGGGAACTTTGCCGACCTGGATTTTTTACCCGATGCCATAAAAGGCCGTAAAATTTACCAGCCCGGCGCTAACGCCAAGGAGCAGGAAATCAAAGAAAAACTCAAAAAACTTTGGGGCGACCGGTATAAGTATTAACCATTAGGTAATTTTTATTAATTTACAGCCAATTCCCCTATTGCTGCATGGCCATGCCTTGCAAAAACCGTGGCTGTTGTAACAATGGGGTGGTTTTATAATCTTATTAAAAACCTCTATTAACGCAATGACCTCAACTTTTATTAGCCACGAGTTAAAATCATTCTGGCGGGCAAAAAATACCGGTAAAAATATAGTCGTACGGATTGTAATGGGCTTATTGATCCTTTATCTGCTGGGCAGTCTGCTTTTTATAGGCTTCGCGCTCGATAAGATACTCGAGGAAATATATAAAAATCAGGATATTGTTGCTCCGTTTTGTGGCATATTGCTCCTTTACTTTCTGTTTGACTTGCTACTACGCCTGCAACTACAGGAGCTACCGACACTAAAAGTTCAGCCTTATTTGCATTTACGTGTTAAGCGCAATACACTCGTAAAATATCTCTCGGCGGTATCCATGCTGTCGTTCTTTAACCTGTGGCCGTATGTGCTGTTCTCGTTCTTTATATTTAAGATCATACTGCCCGATAGCGGGGTGGCTGCATTAGCTTTTTTTGTGGCGATAACCGGGTTTATGGTGTTTAATAACTACCTGGCGCTGTACATCAAGCGCCGGTCAAACCTTAATGGGTGGATATTTTTAGCGGTTTCGGCAGTGTTGATCCTCATCAACGCAGGCGATTTCATGTGGCACTTCTACTCCATTAAAGATATTTCGTATAGCTTTTTTGGTAAGATGATGACCACGCCTGCCCTGGCATTGGTACCAGTTGCTTTGGCAGCGGTGATGTTTTATATCAACTTCCTCTTCTTAAAGGCTAACCTTTACCTGGAAGATCTGAATGCCAACAAGGCATCATCATACAAAAACAGTACGGATTACCCAATACTTAACCGCTTTGGCAGCGTGGGCGATTTGGTGGCGAACGAGATCAAGCTGATCTTCCGCAACAAGCGGCCGCGTTCGGCGCTTATTATGGGTCTGTTCTTTATGCTGTATGGCTTATTTTTTTATCCCAACCCGGGCTTTAAAAACAACGAGGGGTTCAAGGTATTCGTCGGCATGTTTATGACGGGTATTTTCATCATCAACTACGGGCAATTCATGTTTAGCTGGCAGGCCTCACATTTTGATGGCATACTGGTGAGCAAAGTGAAATTTGCTGATTTTTTGAAGGCTAAATATTTGTTGTTTACCGGTGTATCTACCGTGGCATTCATCCTCACTATACCTTATGTTTATTTTGGCTGGCGTGTAGTGATGATCCATTTTGTAATGTATTTATGGAACCTCGGCGTAAACACCACCATTATACTCTTTTTTGCCAACCGCAACCACAGGCGTATTGACCTGAGCAAGGGCGCATCCTTTAACTGGGAAGGTGTTGGCGCTACACAACTGCTGGTATCCATCCCGCTGCTGGTAACACCATTTGTGCTTTACGCGCCGCTAAAATACTTTGTGAGCAGTAATGTGGCACTGGCAGTACTTGCCATAGTAGGTGTGATATGTATTGCGCTACGCCCTTTCTGGATCAAAAAACTGGAACAGGATTTTATAACTAAGAAATTTAAACTGGCCGAAGGCTTCAGAGCTAAATAAACCATGATTGAAATAAAAGATATTGTTAAGGTATATGCCGGCAAGGCCGTTGTAAATGTACCTCATCTTGAAATTAAAGCAGGCGAAAGCATTGGCCTGGTAGGCAATAACGGCGCGGGCAAAACCACCTTGTTCCGTATGGTGCTTGATCTGATCCGTGCCGATAAGGGCGAGATCCTGTCAAAAGGCCAGGTTGTTGCCGGTAACGAGCATTGGAAAAATTATACCGCCGCTTACCTTGATGAGGGCTTTTTGATAGACTACCTAACCCCAGAAGAATACCTGTATTTCATCGGCGGACTGAACGGCGAAAGCAAAGCGCATGTGGATGATTTTTTAACCACGCTTACCGATTTTTTTAACGAGGAGATACTTAAACGCGGCAAATACATCCGCGACCTGTCAAAAGGTAACCAGGCTAAAGTGGGTATTGCTGCCTGCTTGCTGCAAAAGCCGGAACTGCTGATGCTGGATGAACCTTTCGCTAATATCGACCCGTCGACACAGATCCGTCTGAAAAATATTTTGAAGGAAATGAGCAGCCAGCGTGGGGTTACCACCATTGTATCAAGCCATGACCTTAACCACATTACCGATGTAAGCGACCGGATCATTCTGATGGAAAAAGGCGTTATTATAAAAGACATCGCAACCGGCTCATCAACCCTGGCAGAGCTGGAAGACTATTTCGCTGTCGGACAAAGTTTTTAATGATATATGTATACCATACGTAAAGCTAACGTAAATGATGCGGCTACCATAGTTCAACTGGCTGAGGCTATATGGTGGCCAAGCTATTCGCCGATACTGGAAAAAGAGCAGATCGACTACATGCTCGGTACTATTTACGCGCCCGAGGTAATTGAACGCCAAATTGAAACGGGCGAACAAACCTTTTTGCTTTTGTTAGAGGATGAACAGCCGGTGGGTTTTGCCGCTTACTCGCAGCGGGAGGATAACCCGGAAGTATACAAACTGCACAAACTATACTGCCTGCCAGCCATGCAGGGCAAGGGCTATGGAAAAGCGCTGATAAACGAAGTAGTTACGCAGGTTAAAGCCACCGGGGCCGACAAGCTCGACCTGAATGTTAACCGCTACAACAAAGCCAGGGGCATGTACGAAAAGATGGGCTTCGAGGTAATTTACGAAGAAGATATACCCATTGGGCCTTACTTTATGAATGACTATGTAATGCGGAAGGAGTTATAGATAAAATCTATATATTAAGGTAAACTGAAAGCACAACCTATCATAACCTAAATTCCGGCATTTTAATTTTCGGGTAGCACTGATGATGCACTGCCTTTCATAGAAAATTAAACAGCCGGCGATTTTTGTTTCTTTTGTTCGCACAAAAGAAATTTAGGACAAATAATAAAGCTGCTTTTTAGTGCTTTTATTAAGTGGTTCTGCCTCTAATTATCGTTAGCCTGCTCTTGGCCAGAGGCCAGTTACCTTGTCTTAGACACAAAGTAACCATACTAAGCGTAGCGATCTCATGAACGCCTTAAAAATAAATAATAATGTGAATAACGTCAAGCCGGAAAAAACCTTCAGCCGCACAGGCCATACTCCCGGCCCGGTTTTCCGGCAGGCCTCCGCTTTTTTTTAAACCCCTTCTAAATCCATCTCGAGAAGGAGGACTTAAAATAAAAAATTTTGTCATTTTGATCGAGGTACGAGGAGAAATCTGTCTTCGTTCATTGCAAAGCGACAGATATCTCGCTATCGTTCGATATGACATGTAAATAAAAAAGGCCTCCTTTTCGGGGAGGATTTAGGAGGGGTTAAAAAAAGCCCTGCAAGCTTAACGCCGGCAGGGCTTTGATGTAAATTAACTATTATAGAGGGCTGAAAGCTTTAGCCGGAGCATCTGCTTTCAGCAAGGTCTATTGCTTATGAGCAACCCATTGAGTTACCACAGTTTAAACATTTGTAGCAGGTGCCCGAACGTACGGTTGTATGGCCGCAAACGTTGCAGCTTGGCGCATCGCTTTGTACGCCCATGCTCAAGTCAACTGATAGCTGGTGCTTGGCGCCGCCTTTGCTTTCCGTAGCGGCTACCGGTTTGGCTGGTTGGGGGATGTAAACGTTGGTTTCGTCGGTATTGTAATCGCTGTCATCAAAACCATGGCCAATAACCGCTTTGTCTTCAGTAATCACGTGTACCAGGTCGGTACGGTTAAGGTACTCGTACCCCAGCATCCTGAAGATGTAGTCGATAATAGAAGTTGCGCTTTTGATGTTGGCGTGGCCCATCACCATACCGGCCGGTTCAAAACGGGTAAAGGTAAATTTCTCAACGTACTCCTCAAGCGGCACACCGTATTGTAAACCTACCGACACGGCAATGGCAAAACAGTTCATCAGCGAGCGGAAGGTTGCGCCCTCTTTGTGCATATCCACAAATATTTCCCCTAAGGTACCATCCTCATACTCGCCCGTGCGAACGAATACCGTTTGCCCGTCAACACTGGCTTTTTGGGTATAGCCACGGCGTTTGAACGGCAGGTTCTTTTTTTGTACCACGCGCGATAGCTGGCGCATAAAGCGGGTGTCCTTTGATTTTTCGATGATGGCCATCGCTGCTTCCAAAACCTGGTCGGCAGTAAGGTCGCTTAGCTTAACGTTGGCAGCCTCGCCCAATACTTCCTCAACAGATTCAAGCGATTCTTCAGCCTCTTCCTTAACGTCAGATTTGGTTGAAAGCGGCTGCGATAGTTTACAACCATCACGGTAAAGGGCGTTAGCCTTTAGGCCCAGTTTCCATGATAGCTCGTAGCAATCTTTTATCTCGTCAACCTTGGCCTCGTTGGGCAGGTTGATGGTTTTTGATATAGCGCCTGAAAGGAACGGCTGTGCCGCCGCCATCATTTTGATGTGGCCATGCGCATGGATGTAACGCTCGCCTTTTGCGCCGCATTTGTTGGCGCAATCAAATATCGGGTAGTGCTCCTGTTTAAGGTAAGGTGCGCCCTCAATGGTCATGGTACCGCAAACGTACTCGTTAGCCTCGGCAATTTGTTTTTTGCTGAAACCTAAGCTACGCAGCAGGTTAAAATCGGGCGCGTTGTATTGCTCGGCAGTAAAACCAAGGCGTTTAACCGCTTCTTCACCCAACGTCCAGATGTTGAACGCGAAAGAAATTTCAAAGGCAGAAACAACCGCTTTATCCAATTTCTCCAGTTCTGTATCGGTAAGGCCTTTGGCTTTCAGGCTTTCCAGGTTAACGTGCGGCGCGCCTTTTAAAGTAGCGGCACCTTTAGCATAATTAACAATGGTGGTTATCTCATGCTCTTGGTAGCCCAGGTTCTGCAAAGCCTCGGGCACAGCCTGGTTAATTATTTTAAAGTAACCACCGCCTGATAGTTTTTTGAATTTAACCAGCGCGAAGTCGGGCTCAATGCCGGTGGTATCGCAATCCATCACCAAACCGATGGTGCCTGTTGGGGCAATAACGGTGGTTTGTGCATTGCGGTAACCGTGTTTCTCGCCCATTTCAACAGCCTTATCCCAGGCGTTGCAAGCGGCAGAAAGCAGGTAATCCGGGCAAACCTTCTGGTCAATTCCCGGAGGCAGTATTTCCAGGCCTTCGTAGTTTTCGGTTGAGTTATAGGCCGCGTAGCGGTGGTTGCGCATTACGCGCAACATGTGTTGTTTATTATCTTCGTAACGGCGGAAGGTACCCAGCTCACGCGCCAGTTCGGCCGATGTAGCGTATGCGGTACCGGTCATGATAGCGGTGATAGCGCCGCCAATAGAACGGGCTTTATCACTATCGTATGGGATGCCGTTCACCATTAAGGCCGAGCCCAGGTTGGCATAACCTAATCCAAGCGTACGGTAATCGTATGATAGTTCGGCAACTTCTTTTGACGGGAATTGCGCCATCAGTACGGAGATCTCTAATACGACCGTCCAGATACGGCAGGCGTGCTCAAAGCCTTTAACATCAAACACACGGGTTTCTTTGTTAAAAAAGTGCGCCAGGTTGATGGAGGCCAGGTTACATGCGGTGTTATCCAAAAACATGTACTCCGAACAAGGGTTCGATGCGTTGATACGGCCACCTTCAGGACAGGTATGCCATTCGTTGATGGTGGAATCGTACTGTACCCCCGGGTCGGCGCAAGCCCAGGCCGCGAAAGCGATATCATCCCACAGTTTTTGTGAGGATATGGATTTTACGGTTTTGCCATTCATGCGGCCAACCAGATCCCAGTTTTTACCCTCGTTTAGCGCGTGGAAGAAACTGTTTGGTATACGTACCGAGTTATTAGAGTTTTGACCTGATACGGTGCGGTAAGCCTCACCTTCGTAATCAGACGAATAACCAGCGGCAATTAGCGCGGCTACTTTTTTCTCTTCCTCAACTTTCCATTTTACAAAACCTTCAATTTCAGGGTGATCCAGATCAAGGCAAACCATTTTGGCCGCGCGGCGTGTTGTACCGCCGGATTTGATGGCACCTGCCGCCCTGTCGCCTATTTTAAGAAACGACATCAAGCCTGATGAATAGCCCCCGCCGGATAGCTTTTCGCTTTCGCCGCGTATTTTTGAAAAGTTAGTACCTACGCCTGATCCGTACTTAAAGATACGGGCTTCACGTACCCATAGATCCATAATACCGCCCTCGTTCACCAGGTCATCATCTACCGAAAGTATAAAACAGGCATGCGGCTGCGGGCGCTCATAAGCCGAGGTTGATTTGGTAAGCGTTTCGGTAACCGGGTCGATGTAATAATGCCCCTGCGGCTTGCCGGTAATGCCATAAGAGCTATGCAAACCGGTATTGAACCATTGCGGAGAGTTTGGCGCTGCCAGTTGGCCGGTAATGGTGTATACTATTTCATCATAAAACACATTTGCATCCTGCGGAGTGGCAAAGTAACCATAGCGGCTGCCCCACTCTTTCCAGCAGTTGGCCATGCGGTGCGCCACCTGCTTAATGCTTTTTTCAGAACCGGTTGTACCGTCGGCCTGCGGAACACCTGCCTTACGGAAATACTTTTGAGCCAAAATATCAGTTGCCACCTGCGACCATGATGCCGGTACTTCTACGTCGTTCATCTCAAAAACCGCATCGCCCGATGGGTTGCGGATAACGGATGAGCGCTTTTCGTATTTAAAAAGGTCAAACACGGGGGTACCTTCAGTGGTAAAGTAGCGGCTAAATTTTAGTCCTTTACCCATGGCTGATTTTTTTGGAATGTTTTTGCCCATAGCTAATTAATATTTTGATTTAATGTAGAATTTCCTTTATTACGATTTAATGCTATCCGTCAGAAAATCTATAAGTGTTTTTAATCAAATTTACCGTCGGTGGTAACACCATACAATTTGAGTTTTCAACATACCAACACCATTGCACCCGTATCAGGCGTGGGTGTGCCAACAGAATTTATCGTATCGCCATTAAGTGTTGTGGAAAACTATAAATTCATGATTTTGAAGCTTTACTTAACAATTTTTGCTATATAAAAACCAACAGGTATTGTTTTAAAAAAGTACATTTATTTTTTAAAACGCTGATATGAAAAAGACACTGTTGATTATGTTATTCATGGTACCTGTATTTATAGTAAACGCCCAGGATACCGCCAAATTGTATAACCCCAATGCCGATGCCAAACTACAAATAAGCCAGGCTGTAAAGCAGGCGGCCAAAGAACATAAAAATGTACTGCTGCAAATTGGCGGTAACTGGTGTATATGGTGCCTGCGTTTCAATAAACTGGTTACTACCGATGCTGACCTGAGCAAATACCTGAACGAAAACTATGTGCCTGTACACATTAATTACAGCAAGGAAAACATGAATGAAGCGGTTTTAGCTTCTTTAGGCTATCCGCAGCGTTTTGGTTTCCCGGTGTTTGTGGTATTAGATAGCAAGGGTAACCGTTTGCATACCCAAAATTCAGGTTATCTGGAGGAAGGTGAAGGCCATGGCAAGGCTAAGGTGATGGAGTTTTTACAGGGCTGGGCACCGGCGGCGCTTGACCCCAAAACGTACAGCAAACAAGCTAGATAAGTAAGCCTTTCTCCTGTAACGATATTGTTAAAACACTTCAACCTTAAATTGAATAGTTTTGGTGTCAAACTGACTAACAAATATGAAACGAAAACTACTCATCTCGGGCTTGTTTATAACAGGCCTTACCACCGGCGCGTTCGCGCAGGAGAAGGTTGACGCGGCCATGGTGCAAAAAATACGCGAAGAAGGCCTGCAACGCTCCAGGGTTATGGAAACCGCTTTTTATTTGACGGATGTTTCGGGCCCTCGTTTGGCCGCATCGCCGGGGCTAAAGCGCGCCCAAAACTGGGCGGTAAGCCAATTTACCAAATGGGGCCTGGCTAATGCCAAGCGCGAGCCATGGGGTAAATTTGGCAAAGGCTGGGAAGTTCAAAAAAACTATGCCGCCATTACGGTGCCTTATTATCATGCCATCATCGCCATACCTAAAGCCTGGACACCAGGCACTAACGGCCCTATAAAAAGCGAAGTGGTATTAATTAAGGCTGATACCCTTACCGACCTGGATAAATATAAAGGCAAGCTGCAAGGCAAGGTGATTATTTTTGATGTAGCCACTACCCTTATACCCGGCTTTACTGCCGATGCGGAACGCTATGCTGATAGCACACTTGCTAAAATGGCGCAGGCAAAACCGCAAGCTCCCCGCCAGTCACGCCCTACCGATTCAAAAATACCACCGCAATACATGGCAGCAATGCGGGCACGTATGTTACGTATCGCCACAAATAAATTTTTAAAGGACGAAAACGTTGGCCTGATATTAAGCATGGCCCGCGGTACTGATGGCACAGTATTTACTACCAACGGCGCATCATACGCTGACACGGCCAAAGCTGTTGCGCCCGAGCTGGAAACCAGCAGCGAGGATTACCTGCGCATTTTGCGCCTTATAAAAGGCGGACAAAAAGTTGAGCTTGAAGCTGACATCAAAACCCAGTTTTTTACCGAGGACATGCAGGAGTATAATGTAATTGCCGAAATTCCCGGAACGGATAAAAAACTGAAAGAACAGGTAGTAGTGCTCGGCGGCCACCTCGACTCATGGCATGCCGCTACGGGCGCTACCGATAATGCCGCGGGCAGTGCCGTAATGATGGAAGCCATGCGCATACTTAAAGCGGTTGGCTTTAAACCAAAACGCACCATCCGCATTGCCTTATGGAGTGCTGAGGAACAGGGCTTGCATGGTTCACGCAATTATGTGCTTAACCATTTGGGCGATCCTAAAACGATGGAGCTAAAACCCGATCAGAAAAAAATATCAGCTTATTATAACCTGGATAACGGTACCGGTAAAATACGTGGTATTTATTTGCAAGGCGATAGCGCCGCGGGGCCGATATTCCAGGCATGGCTTGATCCGTTTAAAGACCTGGGTGCAGGCACCGTTACCGCCGGCAATACCGGCGGCACCGATCACCTCGCGTTTGACGCTGTTGGCATACCGGGTTTCCAGTTCATCCAGGACCCCTTGGATTATGGCACCCGCACGCACCATACCAACCAGGATACTTATGACCGCCTGGTGGAGGACGACCTGAAACAAGCCGCTACCATTGTAGCCTCGTTTGTTTACCACACCGCCCAGCGTGCCGATATGATACCACGCAAGGAGCAGCCCAAACCGCAGCCAACAAATTAATTGAGATATTAAATACATAAGGCCCGATATCCGGGCCTTATGTATTTAATATCTTTTAGGAGAGTTATTTTTGCGCAACCTTTTTGCTTTTACTTTTTACCTTTAAATTCAGCATTTCAACCATAACTGAAAATGCCATGGCGAAGTAAATATAGCCCTTCGGGATATGTTGCTCCAAAGCTTCGGCAAGCAGCGATACGCCGATGAGCAGCAAGAAGGACAGGGCCAGCATTTTTACCGTTGGATGCTGGTTAACAAAACGGGCCACACCGCCTGATGCCCACATCATAATAATTACAGCTATAACTACCGCGGCTATCATGATCTCTACATGATCGGCCATACCAACGGCAGTGATCACGGAATCTAATGAGAAAACGATATCCAGTATCATGATCTGAAAGATAGTACCCCAAAAGGAGTGCGCCTTAACATTGCCCGTATCTTCGTCGTCACCCTCAATTTTACCGTGTATCTCGTGCGTACTTTTGTAGATCAGGAACAAACCACCAACAAGCAATATCAGATCACGGCCGGATATTGCCAGTTTTTCTACCCAATCAGCGTCTGTTATTCCCAATACCCCGGATAAATTGAACAGTGGGGCGGTAAGCCGCATTACCCAGCTAATGGAAAGCAATAACAGTATACGGGTTATCAGCGCCATACCTAAACCCACGCGGCGGCCTTTGGCCTGCTGATCTGCCGGCAGCTTATCAGCTAGTATGGAGATGAATATAATGTTATCAATACCCAGTACAATTTCCAATACAGTAAGGGTAATCAGGGAGATCCAGGTTTCCGGGTTCGAAAAAATTTCCATTGTTGTTTGTAAGTTCCGCTAAAATACAAAACCCCCGCCATAGGCAAGGGTTTTAATAATTAGTATTTATTTTGCTATGAATTACTCAAATTTTACGCTGCCGTAGTTTGATTTGATAACAATGGTGCCGTTACTGCCCTTACCAAGCCTGCCTTTAAAATTCTTTGTCGGGTTAAAGCCCCGCTCCTCGTCTGATGGATTTTTGTTCACCACATTCACCACATCATTATCATAATTAAAGCTGCCGTAATGTACCGTTACGTCAAAGTCAACATTCAACGGTTCGCTAACGCCTAATTTTACACCTGAGTAGGATGAGTTGACTACCAGGTTCTTTAAATTCCTGTCAACCGTTCCGATATTTAATCCGCCGCTGTATTTTACGTTGATGGTACCCGATGTTTTGATACTGCCAATCTTTGCCGATCCGTAGCTGATATTAGCGTTCAGCTTTTCGCACCCGTTAAGGTTAAGGTTGCCGTAAGCCACATTAAGCTCGCTGCCTGTAAGGCCTTCAATGGTTGCGCTACCGTATTTCACATTAATATCGTTACCCGTATTGGTTAGGTTTTTGGCGGCGAAATTACCGTACGAGTGGTTAATAGTTACCTTGCCGGCCAGGTCGGGCAATATGGTGCTGCCATACCTGTTAGTTACTGCCAGGCCATTTTTTGCTGGCATATAAACGGTGTAATTTATTTCAACGCGGCGTATATTGCTGCTGCTACCACCAATTATTGACCATGACCCCCTGTTATTACTGCTACCCATGTTTGTTTTAAACCAAACATTTTGCCCGTCGCGGCCATCGGCAATCGTAACATCATCAAGCATGCGCTGGGCCTGGCTCTCCTTATTGGTAGCAACCTTTATCTGTACATCTACCTTAAACTCATTTTTGTTCCAAGTGGTAACGGTTACCTTACCGTAACGGTTGTCAATACTCAAGGCATCATTACTGCCTGCCGAATAAGTTTTGCTGTAATTCTTAATCTTTTCAACCAGATCGTCATCATCAGCGTTGGTGGTTGTCACTTTATTGATCTTGATCTTATCCTCGTCAATATCCGCATCTACATCAACGTCCAAATCCAGGTCAATATCTCCTGCCGAGGCCAGTTGATCACCCAAATTAGCAAGGCTGATATTGAGATTCTTGTTCAAGCTTTTAAGGCTTACGGAAAGCTCTTTGTTCAACTTTTTAAAGTCATTGCTATTCAGCTTTACCTTTATATCTTTAAGATCAACATTCAGGTTTTTAAGGTTAACCTTAACGTCATCATTCAAAAGCGTAGTGCCATTAATGGTGATCGTAGTTACTGGTTTAGCCGGTTTTGCAGCGGGGGCCGGCTTTTTTTGTGCCGATGCTGTACCGATGGCAAACAGGGCGACTGCCAGCAGTGAAAACATTACCTTATATATTTTTGATCTCATTTTTTTGTCCTTTCTTATACTCGTTAAATTGTTCAATTACGTTCAGTTGCTGGTTAAGCACCTCGGCTTGTATCTGCAGGTTGCGTATCATGGCGCGCAGTGTACGCTCCTGGTTAGGGCTGGTAACCAGGTCATTTTTTAACCGGCTGTATGCCGAATCCATTTTAGCTATCTCCTTGCTAAACTCCCGGTATAACTGAGGGTCAGACTTGGCCAGCGATTTCAGCTCCGTACGTTTAGTTTGCACCAGCGATGCATAATGCATTTGCTGTTTAGCGTAAGCCGGGTTAATGTCGGACAGTTCTACGCCCTGGTTTTGGCCGTTGCGCAGGTACAGCACGAAGCATACGCCCATCACCACAATTACGCTTGCGGCAACCCTTAGCACAAAGCCAAGCGAAAATGTTTTGGCCTCGCGCTTTTTTGGCAACCCGGCCGGCTGCCCGCTTAAATTTAAATTTTGTTCAATGCTGTCCCACAATTCCATACGCGGTTCAAGGTCGTTAAACTCGTCCCTGTTGGCTTTCATGAAATCTTCTAATCGCTTGCTCATGATGTTATTCCTTTTCTGATTAAAATTTCGCCCAGTTTCCGTTTAGCGCGTAAAAACTGTGTGCGCGATGTGTTTTCTGTAATATTTAAAATCTGGCCTATTTCCTCGTGGTCATACCCTTCGAGCAGGTAGAGCGATAGTACTACGCGGTAACCTTCGGGGAGTTCCTTCATGGCCTCTTTTACCTGTGCCACCTTGTAGTTTTTTTCATCATCATCCTCTGTCTCCTCATCCGGAATGTTCATCAGCTTCTCGTCTTCCAGTTCCGTCCACTCCAGTTTGCGCTTACGGAGCAAATTGATGGATCGCGATACAACAATTTGTTTGAGCCATAGGCCAAAGGTGGTTTCCTGCCTAAAATCATGCACCTTGTTAAAGGCATGCAGAAAGGCTTCCTGCAGCACGTCCTCGGCCTCGCCAACGTTGCCCACTATGCGGTAGGCAACATTCAGCATTGCTTTAGCGTACAGGCGATAGAGCTCATAGCAGGCTTTTTTACTACCCTGCTTGCATTCAACCACCAGGTTGTAATGTTTGTCGATGTATATGGCTTCCAATTGTGATATTCAGCTTTCAATCTATTAGACAGCAGATATATCCCGGTGTTGCACCATCCGCGTAAAATATTATCAGAATGTTAAATTATCTTTTGGCGGAGTTTTGCAGCCAGGCATCAATCGCGGTTACGGCATTGGCATAACGTTCGGCACCAAGGCCGGATATAACTTTATAATCCGCATTAAGTGCTTGTAATTCAGCATGCCATACTTGCATAAAGTGCCCGCGCAGGTGTGGAAAATCGCGCAGGGGGTCATCCTGCCAGGGCATATCAATATCCAGCAGCAAATAAAAATCATAAGGGTGGTTAGCCAGTTTATCCAGCACCTCCTGTGGCGACCGGCCGAACAAATGGTCGCTCCATATTTTTATGGTGATGAAAGTAGTATCGCAAATAAGCAATTTATTGGCTTGCGGAATAAGCTTCTCTTCCAGTTCTAACTGACCGTAAAACATATTCAGCTCATCCTGCCAGGTATATTCACGATCCAGGTTTTCGCAATACCCGCGGGCAAACTCCGGCACCCAGATGGTATGATAATGTTCAGCCAGGTAGGCAGACATGGTTGATTTACCGGTAGACTCCGGGCCTACCACCGCTATTTTAATAATGTTGTTATCCATTGAGATTGGTTTGCTGCTTTTTGTATTCCCGCCGCCACGCTATATAGCCCATACCTGCCATAAATATGTAGATGGCATACATAACGGCGGTGGGGTGTAAATTTTTAAAATAGTAGATGCCTACATAAATTATGTCGACAAATACCCAAAGCAACCAGTTTTGCAAAACGCGGCGGGCCATCAGCACCTGCGCTACAACGCTGCATGCGGCACAAAAACTATCCAGGTAAGGGTATGACGCGGTGGTGTATTTAAGTACGCTGCCTAATATAACTGTACAAGCGGCAATACCCATGGCCGATATGACCAGTTGTTTTTTTGTGATAAGCACAACAGGTGTTAAGCCGGTACCATTAGGTTTTTGCAGCCAGTAATACCAGCCGTAAATATTCATGGCTAAAAAATATACCTGCAACCCCATGTCGGCAAAAAGGTGGGCTTTGAAAAATATATACAGGTAAATGCAAACGCTGACGATAGCAAAGGGCCAGTTATGTATACTATTGCGTGCCGCCAGGTAAACACATGCCAGGCCGGTGGCTACGGCTGTAAGCTCGTACCAGGTTTGGTGCTGCCACCATTGCAGCCATTCAGCGGTCCAGTTCATCAATCCAAATATAGAATATTATGAAGTGTTTAATTTGCCTACAATTTGCACCAATTGTATTTAATTAGATACAGGTGTTTGTGTGTAAATGCCTACACTTTGTTTATTTATTACCCATTTTATTATAGCATGTTGTAACGTTTAATTTATTGAGTAAATAAATTAACTCCCGTTTGTATTTAAAAAGGATCAATTAACTAATTGTAACGGTTTAGTTACGCAGCACTTTGGCATCATGGCGTTGTGTTTGTTAAAAGGTATATGACCTTGCGTTTACATCTGTGAAAAGAGAATAAAAACAACGTCTACCTTTGAAAAACATTTTTTTTAATCGAATTCTCAGACGCCCAGGCTGAGATGTTATGTTCTTTGTTTTGGGTTTAATCAATAGTTTAAATTAATTAGGGGAAAGGGAGCACTTAAAAATGCTCTCTTTTTTTGTTTATACATTTTTGGTTTGCCCGTTAACACCATTCGCCAATAAGGCAAAATTATTTACCTTTGAAAAGTATATTAGTTTAGTAGACTTTTTTAAAGATGATTCAGCATATCCGCAAAGGACTATTCATATTTTCGGCCACAATACTGGCCGCCTGTAGCAACCAACCATCTGCATTAAAAACCGGTACCTGGCGCGGTGTTTTAAAAACATCGGCAGGCGAAGGCATTCCTTTTAATTTTGAGCTGGCAGATAGCGCCGGAAAATATAAATTGAGCGTCATCAATGGCACCGAGCATTTTGCCGTGCCCGATGTAACCGTTAAAGGCGATTCGGTATTCATCAGGATGCCTTTGTTTGATTCGGAATTCGCTTTGGCTAAAACCACCGATGGCAGCTTACAAGGCAAATGGATAAAACATTTAGCTACCGATAACGTGGCGATGGATTTTACCGCCACACCCGATACCAAATGGCGCTTTTTTAAGGACGAGAAACCGGCTGCCGCAAATGTTGGCGGGCGCTGGTCGGCCACTTTTGGCGAGGGTGAAAAGGCTGATACCACCGTTGGCGAATTTAAACACGAAGGCGTCAAACTAACCGGCACCTTTTTAACCACTACCGGCGATTACCGTTTTTTGGAAGGTACCGTAGCGGGCGATAGCTTGTACCTTTCCTGCTTTGATGGCGGACATGCTTACCTGTTTAAGGCTAAAGTTGCAGGGGCTGATAAAATTGAGGGCGGCAAGTTTTACGCGGGCCTGTCGGGTACGGACGTTTGGCAGGCCACGAGGAACGAGCAAGTTAAGTTGCCAGATGCCTACTCGCTTACGGCATTAAAATCCGGTTACAAAAAGCTGGATTTTGCTTTTCCTGATCTGAATGGTAAAAAGGTGTCCATTAATGATGATCGATTTAAAGGCAAGGTAGTGATGGTGCAGATATTAGGCTCGTGGTGCCCTAATTGTATGGACGAAACCGCTTACCTGGTTAATTACTATAAAAAGTATCAGCCCAAAGGTGTGGAGATCATTGGCCTGGCTTATGAGCGCACCAAGGATTTTGACCAATCAGTTAAGGCATTAACGCGGTTAAAAGAACGCTTTAATGTACCTTACCCCATATTGGTTACCGGTTACACGCCCGACAAAGGTGAAGCCGCCAAAAGCCTGCCCGGCCTGAGCAAGGTAGTGGGCTTCCCGACAACCATCATTATTGATAAAAAGGGCAATGTGCGTAAAATACACACCGGCTTTAGCGGCCCCGCCACCGGCGAACATTATACCGAATTCATTAATGAATTTGAAAAGCTGACGGATGATCTGTTAGCGGAGAAATAAAACAAGAATGGCGGGTTAGTTAATCTGCCATTCTTGTTTAACTATGGATTGAGGAATAACCCGCCCTCAATAGCGGGGATGATCTTTTTCTCGTTCGCGGTATCAAATAGCAACTTGATGGCTTTTTTGCCTTGCACGCCTAAGTCTACCGAGTATTTGTTCACGTAAAGCTCAATGTGCTTGTACATCACTTCCTCACTCATTTCCTGCGCGTGTTGGCGGATAAATTCCAGTCCGGATTTTGGATTGGCAAAGGCATATTCTACCGATTTACGCAACACCCGGTTCACCTTGTGCTGCACATCGGCAGGCAGGTTACGGTTAGCCACAATGCCTCCAAGCGGAATAGGGCAACCGGTCTTTTTCTCCCAATAATCACCCAGGTCGATGATCTTTTTCAGACCCTTATCCTGGTAAGTAAAGCGGTTTTCGTGGATGATAAGGCCTATGTCTATCTTTTCCGTCAGCAAGGCATCCTCAATTTCATTAAATACCAGTTCCTGTTTATTGGTAGCCTCCGGGAAAGCCAGTCCCAACAAAAAATTAGCGGTGGTGTATTTGCCGGGAATACCTATTTTAAGATTTGAGATTTGAGATGTTAGATTTGAGATGATCTCGTCGATATCGTTGCCTGCCGCGTAGTACTCTTTTGAGATTAGCATAGGGCCAACGCCGAAGCCGAGGGCGCTGCCGCTATCAAGCAAAACATATTTATTGGCAACGTAAGCAAAGGCGTGGTAGCTTAGCTTGGTTATATCCAGTTCGCCACGAAAGGCTTTTTGGTTGAGGGTTTCCACATCATCATAAAACACCTCGAACTCCAGTCCTTCGGTATCAATTTTATGGTGAATTAGGGCATCAAAAATAAAGGTATCATTAGGGCAAGGCGAAAAGCCGAGGGTTAGTTTCATAGTTAGTACATTTTAATCTTTCAATAGGTCTGCCAGCAACTCGGCAGCAAATGTATTCAGATTTTTAATGGCCAGCCCTATCTGCCATGCTGCCCGGTTACGTTTCTCCACGTAATTTGACACTGACCTGATTTGCACACAAGGCACGCCCGCCTGTTTACAAGCGTAAAAAAAGGCGGCACCCTCCATGCTTTCAAGGTCGGCGTTTACGCGGCTGTTTAATTTTTGTATAGATGCCTCATTACCATGCACGGTATTTACGGTAGCGGCAGTTACCTTTTTTATATGGTCCCTTGATGGGAGCGCATAGCTGGCCTTAAATCTGCTTTCGCCAAAACCGAGATCATCAATGGAGATAAATGCTTCATCATCCTCGGCACCCAGTTCCACCAAAGTATCTTCAGTAACCTCGCACACCGTGCCAAGGGCAATATCGCGGTTAAAACTACCGGCAATGCCCAGGTTAATTACCAGATCATATTGATGTGTTGCCAGATGCCTGCCCAGCGCGAAAGCCGTAGCCACCATACCTGCACCGGTGATGAGCAGTTGGCAGTTGGCGGTTAGCAGTTGGTTATCATCTGATTCCGAGATCGAAAATCCGAACTCCGAGATCAATCCCTCTACTTCGGGCTGTGTGGCTGCTACAATAAGTACCTGCATAATGGCATAATATCATGGCTAATATAAAACAACTCGCCTGTTTTTGTTTTGTATATTTGCACCCACAATTATTATGATGATTTATATAACGCGCAGAGAACATTTTAACGCCGCCCATCGCATGTACAGGGATGAGTGGAGCGAAGAAAAAAATGCCGAGGTATTTGGCAAATGCGCTAACCCTAACTGGCATGGCCATAATTATAACCTTTTTGTAACCATAAAAGGCGAAATAAGCTACGCTACCGGTTATTTAATGGATCTGAAGGATCTGAAAGCCATTATTCAGGAATATATTGTTGAAAAGCTCGACCATAAGAACCTGAATAAGGATGTTGACTTTATGCAGGGCAAAATGGCATCAACCGAGTTGCTGTGTATCGAAATATTTAACCAGCTTAAAGCACCTATTGAGGCTTTCGAGGGCGTTTTTCTGCACTCGGTACGCCTGCACGAAACCGAAAACAACTCCGCCGAGTACTTTGGCGAATAATATATACTGATGGATAACACCCGCCACATACCCGACCGCGATGATGACGTTGACGGTTACGAAAAAATAGACCGCTACAACCCCGAACTGATAGACAGCCTTAAAGGCCATTATCACGAAGTACTTAAACTGATCGGCGAGCATCCGGGTCGCGAAGGTTTGCTTAAAACACCTGAGCGCATGGCTAAGGCCATGCTTTACCTAACGCATGGTTATGATTTGAATGCAGAGGAGATACTCAAATCGGCCATGTTTAAAGAGGATTACAGCCAGATGGTTGTAGTTAAGGATATTGAGGTATACTCCATGTGCGAACACCACATGTTGCCGTTTTTAGGCAAGGCGCACATAGCCTACATTCCTAACGGTTATGTAGTTGGCCTGAGCAAAATACCACGTATAGTTGATGTGTTCGCCCGCCGCCTGCAGGTGCAGGAGCGCCTGACCAATGAGATACGCGATTGCATACAGCAAACGCTTAACCCTATAGGTGTAGGTGTAGTAATTGAGTGCCGCCACATGTGCATGAGCATGCGCGGCGTACAAAAGCAAAACTCGGTAACCACCACATCGGCATTTACAGGGGCTTTTTTGCAGGATAAAACACGTACCGAATTTTTAAATCTTATTTCATCGAGATTGAGTTAATTTGGGGAGTGGTTAGTAGTGAATTGTGAGTAAAAATAATTTATATATTCACTACTAACCACTAACCACTCACTAATATAATACACCATGAACGCATACATTTTTCCAGGACAAGGCGCACAGTTTGTAGGTATGGGTAAAGACCTGTACGAATCATCAGACGAAGCACGCGCGCTTTTTGAAAAAGCTAACGATATTTTAGGCTTCAGCATTACCGACATTATGTTCAGCGGTACCGATGAGGACCTGAAACAAACCCGCGTAACGCAGCCGGCCATATTTTTACACTCGGTTATTTTAGCCAAGGGTTTGGGCGATAGCTTTAAGCCTGATATGGTTGCTGGCCACTCATTAGGCGAGTTTTCGGCACTGGTATCGGCCGGAGCTTTAAGTTTTGAGGATGGTTTAAGATTAGTTGCCGCCCGCGCCAATGCCATGCAAAAAGCCTGTGAACTGCAACCATCAACCATGGCCGCTATTTTAGGGCTGGATGATTTTACGGTTGAGGATATTTGCCAGCAGGTGAGCGATGTGGTGGTTCCGGCTAATTACAACTGCCCGGGCCAACTGGTTATATCAGGCACCATAGCCGGTGTTGATGCAGCCTGCGAAAAACTGACCGCCGCGGGTGCCAAGCGCGCGCTAAAACTTAACGTAGGCGGAGCCTTCCACTCGCCTTTGATGGAATCGGCACGTGTGGAGTTAGAAGCTGCCATTATAGCAACCAATATTCAGGCACCGGTTTGCCCTATCTACCAAAATATAGACGCCAAACCTTACACCGAGCCTGAAAAGATTAAAGAAAACCTGATAGCACAGCTTACCGGTGCCGTACGCTGGACACAAACCGTTAAGCACATGCTGGAGGATGGTGCTACCTCGTTTACCGAAGTAGGGCCGGGCAATGTATTGCAAGGCCTCGTTAAAAAGGTTGACCGCGGCGTAGCCACAGCGAGCGCTGCCATTAATTAATACATAGAGCAAAGCCACTCATTAAGTGGCTTTGCTGTTACTAAATTTATCTGCCAAAAAATATATTAATTTGAGTTACAGGGTAAAAATACGCTTGCTGCTGGCCTTACTTACAGTAAGCTTATTTGTTACGGCCATTATATTACCACACTCCTACACACCCGGCCGCACGCTTGAGCAAACCGCCAAAATACTCGAAGATAATATCCACGATAAAGAAAGTTTTATAAAGGATATTATTGAAGATACGGCAAAGTTTAACCAGCTTAAAGGTTTACCGGGTAATAATCAGTTAGCCTTAAAGCTGATTACTGATTATACTGTAAAACAACATATATGGTTTATTACGCTTGATACCGGCCGCTTATCTTTTTGGAGCGGCGTTAAGGTGCTGCCGCAAAATCCGGCCCGTATAAAACCGGGGCGATCCTTTATCAAACAGGCTAACGGCTATTACGAGGCTATTCGCAAAGATCAGGGCAGTTTTTCGGCAGTTTTCTTTTTCCCGGTAAAAATAAATTACACCTTTCAAAATAAGTATCTGCGTAACGGGTTTGATAAGCAATTGCTGAGCGATGATGATAACATTATTGACCTGGCCGATTTTACCGATAAGCAATTTTACCCCATACACAGCATCAGCGGGCAGTATCTTTTTGGCGTAAAGCTAAAGGCCAACGCGGTTAACAGCCGCTTTTTTTACTCGGAACTTACGGTATGGTTTTTCGCTTTTTTAGTGCTGTGCCTGCTGGTTAATGATTTTTGCCTGCAAATGGCGCGAAGGGGCAAGGCGCTGCTATCTATATTACTGCTATCATCATTTATTGTGCTGTTAAGGTTTATTAACCTGCATTTTTGCTGGCCTGACTTTACCTTTAAGCTCGACCTGTTTAACCCATCACACTACGCGTCTGACGCGGTATTTCCATCCCTCGGCGATTTTTGTATCAACATACTGTTCACCACCTGGTTTTCGGCGTTTATTTATGTAAACCGCAATTACCTGCTCAACAATATAAAAAGCCGTGCCGGCAGTTACGTGGTGTTGTTATGCTGTACGACATTTATCATCAGCATGTCGGCCTGGTTGCTGGTTTTGTTTGAGGGGCTCATTATTAACTCCAACATTAATTTTGATGTTACCAACGTGCTTAACCTCGGCAGCCTTAGCATACTTGGCCTGGCTGTACTTTGTTTCGCGTTCCTGATATTTTATCTCATTAATGATGCATTTATAAAAATCTGCATCAGGCTGCCTATATCAAACGCGCACAAAACCTTTATCTTTTTATTGGGCATAGCGATTGCTACCGTTTTGTATACCTGGCTGAGAACATATAACAGCTTTTTTCTGCTGATGGCGGTAATGGTGCTGATCAGGGCGTATGGCTACCGCTATGCCGACGGGCGCTTATCAGCCGTAACATTATTAATGATGGTTCTTGTTGGAGCCATTATATCATCTTTGGAGCTGAATACGTTTCAGTCGGCTAAAGAAATAGAGCAACGCAAACTGCTCATCAAAAAACTTTTGGTACCTGATGATACCAACGTTAACTTATCTCTCAGCAAGCTTGAAAACCGCATATTAAATGATGCTGCCATTCAACAAGGCTTTGGCAAAAACGGACAGGCCGGTATGCTTAAAACCCGTTTGCAAAAACTCTACTTTGATGGCTACCTGTCTCGCTATGAGCTTAGCGTACATCAATTTGATAACGCCGATAAGCCCCTGCTGGCCGATAGCAGCTACTCGCTGAGTGTGTTTAAGGACCTGGTGATGTACAGCTCCTTTAAAGTATCGCGTTATTTTTACCGCGAAAATGAATCATTCGGCTCACAAAATTACTTCGCTATAGTACCTGTAAAATTAGGCGTTAACAAAGGGTCAATGGTGATTGAACTGCGGTCAAAAGCGCTTAACACACCCCATTCTTTCCCAGAGTTGCTGGTTGAAGGAATTAATAACGAATCAAACGATTTTAAGGATTACTCCTACGCTTTTTATACTGACGGGCGGCTGGTATCGCAAAGCGGCAGCTATGTTTATGATATTGTAAACAAAACTTTTGATGCGCCGCTTAACAACTATCACTTTATAACTACCAACAGCATTTACCCTGAGTGGTACCGTGTGTTCTCGCGCCATAACCACCTGGTGTATAAAGCATCAAAACGTAATGTAATTATAGTTAGCAAAAGCGAAAACCTGCTGTTTTTTGGCGTAACCTCGCTTACCTTCTTTTTTGTATTGCTGCTGCTGTTTAGTTTACTGATTGTGCTGGTGCGTTGGCTATGGCTGCGCATCCGTATATTATATGTTAGTGATAACCGGATCAAGTGGGGTTTCCGCATCAATTTTGATAAGATACTTTACAAAACCCGCATCCAGTTCTCCATGATACTGGCGGTTGTGTTTACCCTGATTATTGTGGGCTTTATAACTTTCCTCTTCATCAGCACGCAATATAACTCGCAGCAGGAAGAAATGATACGCGGAAAGATTGCCCGTATTACAGCCGCGTTTGAAGACGGGCAGTTTAATAAGTACATTAATAACATCAATAACGAAAAGCTGAGCGATTTTGACGAGCTGGCCAAAACTTATTCTGCCGACCTTACCCTTTTTAACCTGCAGGGTGTACCGCTTATCAGCACCCAGCCCAAAATATACGAGTTTGGCCTGCACGTTAGGCGCATGAATGCCAAGGCCTTTATTTACATGAGCAAGCTGCAAAAATCTGAATATGTAAATGATGAGCAGATAGGTGAGCTGCGTTATAAATCAGTTTACGCGCCATTAAAAAACAACAAGCAGGTAACGGTGGCTTATTTGCAATTGCCTTATTTTTCAAACGAGGTTGATTATAAGGCGCAGGTTGGCGCGTTGCTTAACGCCATGATAAACGTTTACGCGCTGGTATTCATCGCTATTGGTTTGCTGGCTGTGATTATTGCCCGGCAGATAACCGCCCCGCTTAACTTTATACAGAGCAACCTGGGCCGTATAATTTACGGTAAAAAGAATGAGCCTATTAAATGGGACCGTGATGACGAGATAGGCGCACTGGTAAAAGAGTATAACAAAATGATAGCCGCGCTGGAGAACAGCGCACAAAAATTGGCTCAATCTGAAAGGGAGAGTGCCTGGCGCGAAATGGCCAAGCAGGTGGCGCACGAGATCAAAAATCCGCTTACACCGCTAAAGCTGGGCTTGCAGTTGCTGGATAAATCATGGAAGGATAAGGATCCTAAGTTTGACCAGAAATTCGAGCGTTTCAGTAAATCATTTGTTGAGCAGATAGAAAGCCTGTCGTCCATCGCATCAGAGTTTTCGGCTTTTGCTAAAATGCCCGATACCAAAATGGTGCAACTTAATATTTTTGAGGTGCTTAACCAGGCCGTGATCATTTTTAAGCAGATGGATAACCTGACCATAAATTACCAGCCGCCGGAGCAGCCTTTCACCATCAACGCCGACCGCGACCAATTGCTGCGCTGCTTTAACAACCTGCTTAAAAACGCCATAGAAGCTACTCCTTTAGACAGGCATGGCGTGATTGACTTGAGTTACCTGATCACCAGCAAAAACATTTTGCTCAGCATAAAGGATAATGGCAACGGCATCCCTGAAAATATGCGCGAAAAGATATTCGAGCCCAATTTCACCACCAAAAGCTCGGGTACGGGCCTCGGGCTTGCCTTCATTAAAAACTCTATTGAGAATGCCGGCGGCAAGGTATGGTTTGAAACCGAGCTTAATGTAGGCACTACCTTTTACTTTAGCCTGCCTGCAGCCGATAGTGTTCAGTAACATACTAAACAGGTATACGAATCAACATAAAACGACAAAGTCCTCAGCATAAGCTAAGGCCTTTGTCGTTTTTATATATTCGTCATTTTGTAGCGAGAGCGAGAAATCTGTCGCCCGGTTATGAACGCGGACGGGTTTCTCCTCATACCTTTTCGATATGACAATCTACCTTATTTTAAAGTAATGCTTGATTTTCCCATACTGAAACCATCTGAATAAAGCATAATGGTGTAGGTGCCTTTTTGAAAGGCTACAGGGTTAAACCAATCAATAGTATAAGCACTGCCATCATCCCTAAAATCAATAGCGGTTTTGTAGCTGTATTGCATCTCCTGATCGTCGGCACTAAAGTTACCGGTATCTGCGGAGGTGATCAGGTTTCCGGTCGGGTCAATTACACGTACATATACATCATGCAGTGCTTTAGCGGCTACGCCGTTAGGTACCAGTGTAAAATTGATCTTGAATTTTTTCGCTGTTTTAGCCTTGGTTACGTCCGACTCCTTACCATTGTCTTTTACCTTATAAGCCACTACCTCTACGGCAGATAATTTAAGGGCGGCCGCTTGCTGTACCTTGGTGCTCAGCTCTTGGTTTTGCTTTTCGAGCGTTGTGGCTTTTTCTGATACGGCTGCCAGGTTTGATTTCAGCGTATCGCGCTCAACCAATAGCGTAGAGTTTTGCTTTTTAAGCTCCTCAATATCGGCGGTGTACTTGGTCACAAAGTAACGGAGTTGCTTAACATCCTCACGTGCCTTAGCCAGCTCGCCTGCGGAAAGTTTGCCTTTAGCCAGTTCAGACCTTAAAACCTTTATCTTGGTTTGCAATGAGTCATTCTTGGCCTGTAACTCGGCAGATAGTTTTGTTTTTGAACTGTTAACCAGTTCTATTTGTGCTTCCAAGCTGTCCAACTCGGTTTGCAGGCGGGTTTTTTCATCGTTAACATACACCACGCGCGTATCCGATTTGTTTTTTTGCAGGTACAGGTATACATCAGTACCCAGCAGGGCGATCACCACAATGATCAAAAAATAAATAACGTTTGAATTCTTTTTTACTGGTTGTTCAGACTGGTTCTCCATAAATAAGTTAGTTTAAACGCGCGGCCTTTAAAAGGCTATCGGCTGTGGCATGTAACTATTACTTAATGCTTTTTGTAATTATTACTGTTAATAATACCGCTATGTGAGGCATTGTTTCCCCGCTAAAATAAGTACAATAAGCATAAAACACAAAAACAGCCGATTTATTATCTGTAATAATAAAACTACGTACGCGCAGTTTATATCTTTGCAGATTAATTGATAAACCGTTTTTTGATGCGTATCTACTCCGTTGCTGTATTGTATATATTATCGTTGCTGTCGTGTTTAAGTGCATTGGCACAGCCGGCCCACGAATTGAGTATACCCGATACCTATAAACCCGACCCTAAACGAGAGTTCAGGGGGGTATGGATAGCTACCGTGGTGAACATTGACTGGCCCAGCAGCTCGCGCTCTTTACCCGAAAAGCAAAAAACAGAGCTATTGAACCTGCTTGATGAGCATCAGGAAACCGGTATAAACGCGGTAATGTTACAGGTAAGGCCTGCTGCCGATGCCTTTTATGCCAAGAGCTTTGAGCCCTGGTCAAAATACCTCACTGGGCAGCAGGGCCGGGCACCTTCCCCATCTTACGATCCGCTGGAGTTTGCCATAACCGAGGCCCACAAGCGTGGTATGGAACTGCATGCCTGGTTTAACCCTTACCGCGCCACCTTTGATAAAAATTTTAATGCTGTAGCCAGCGATCATATTACCCGCCTAAAACCCGAGTGGTTTTTTACCTACGGCGGCATCAAGCTGTTTAACCCCGGCATACCCGAGGTGCGTGAATATATAGTTCGCGTGATATTAAATGTGGTTGATAATTATGATGTGGATGGCATTCACCTCGATGATTATTTTTACCCCTACCCTATTGCCGGGCAGCGCATAAACGATCAGGAAGCGTTTGAGAAATACGGTACCGGTTTTACCGATGTTAAAGAATGGCGGCGCAATAATGTGGATGTATTGATTAAAATGCTGAATGACAGTATACATGCCCACAAACCAACTATGAAGTTTGGCATCAGTCCGTTTGGTATATGGGCCAACAAGTATCAAAACCCTGAAGGTTCTGAAACCAGTGGCGGCTCATCCTATTACGAGCAATATGCCGATAGCCGCAAATGGATACGTGAGGGCTGGCTGGATTATATTAACCCGCAACTGTACTGGCCTATTGGCAACCGCGCGGCGGCGTTTGATAAGCTTGCCGACTGGTGGAGCAACAATACCAATAACCGCCACCTGTATATAGGGCAGGCACCATACCGCTTGCTCGAGCGTAAAACAGCGGCTTTCCGCAACCCGGCCGAACTGCCTAAGCAGATCAATTATTTGCGTAATAACCCGCGTGTGCAGGGCAGTGTATATTTCAGTTCAAATTCATTAATCAGCAACCCGCTGGGCATTGCTGACTCGCTGCGAACCACGTATTACCGGCACCCGGCATTGCCACCGGTTATGCTTTGGCTTGATTCTGTAGCACCTAAAGTACCGCGTAACCTTACCGTTAAGCCATCGGCTAAGGGCATGTATCTGAACTGGCAGGAGCCTGTTACCGCCCGTGATAACGAGCCGGTATACGGCTATGTGATTTACCGTTTTGAGGATGGTGAACGTACCGATATTAACGACCCCAAAAACATCATCCGCATACAATACAGTACCGACCTGTTTTATGAGGATACCACGGTGATAAAGGGTAAGCACTATTTATATATAATTACCGCTATTGACCGTATCAAGAACGAAAGCGACCGTTCCCCGGCCATTGCAGCGGGTGACTAAATATTGATCAATCCTTTTTGCTGCAAACTGTCAAGGTATTGATCGATAGCGGTATCGCCCATACCATAAATGCTATTTTGTGCCCAAAAAGCGGCATAGATCTCCGGCTTGATAGTTTTACCGCTGTTGTAAATATCCAGTAGTTGCTGTTCAATATAATTCAATCCCTCGCTGTTAACATGCAGGCGTTTAAGGTGCGCCTCAAGCGCCGGTTTAAGTAAAGGCAGGTTAGCCCAAAAAACGGTATCATTTACAAACGCCTCAATTTTATCGGCCTCGCCGGTGCAATAAGCTGTCCAGGCTTCGGCGGCAAGGGTAAAATCATACGCTGTTAATTGCACACGGATGCTGTCATACAGGTAATCAAGTTCACTGCCGGTCAGTTCACCCAACCCCTTAAAATCAGGCTTGCCGGGATATTCCGCCGGGCAGACCAGGTATAGGGCAGGCTCACTTAAATTACTTTGCAGGCGCAGCAGGTTAAGCGCGCCCAACAGGTTAACCTGGCAATGCAGATCGGACTCAAACCATAAAGTTATTTCGCTGTAAGGATTATTGAGTTTGCCAATTTCATCAACCACCTTGGTTTTATAAGCCTCTGCCGGTTCATTAAATTGTTTGCCGATCCATTCTATCCGCAACTCCCAAAATTTAGCCGATGATATGTCTGCTATAACCGGCCCCTCAGAGAGTATTTCGCGCCATATCAGTACATCACCGTCAAGCCCGGTATTATTAAAGCCATGCAGCATAGCATCGCCGTTAAGTATATGCAGTTGTTTTTCCATAAATCATCAAAGCTATCAAATGCATTTTGATTTGTCACTAATTAAAAATACAATAGCGATCTGACAATCCAAAGGTCTATGATTTTATCCTAAAAACGCTTCGTTTCAGTGAGACCATCACCGTAGAACGATTATTTGTTAGTTAAACTATTAGTAGCGGCTTCTAATCCTTCTTTTCCATCAACACTGGTTGGATAAAGCCTCAAAAGCAAGCGAAATATGGGTAATGCTTCATCTGGCCGTTTATCCAACAACAATACGGAATAGGCCCAGTTAACAAGATCACGTTCTGGGATTTTATAACCAGTTTGTTTGGATCTCAAATGATCATAGGCTGCGTTTAGGTCCTTGTATCGTTTTGTTGATGACAGTCGATATAATGGTATCAGCGGGTCTGAAAGGTTTCCACCATTGGCCGCTTTAAGCTCGGGATAAAAAAGACCTGCTATCTCTGACGCCAAATTTTCCGGCCCAACGGACTTCATATTAGTGAGCACAATTACGCTCAAGTCATGATCCGGGTATATATAGAACCAAGACCTGGAGCCGCCTATTCCTGCTACAGCTCGCGGGGCTACATTTCTTTTCGCCACCCATCCCAATGTCCAGCCTCCATAGCTGCCATCATTAAGTTTTCCGACTGCCCACATCTGTTTTAAGCTGTTTGGTGATCTTAATAGTTTTTCGGATTGCAGAGCGATAATCCACTGCGCAAGCTCTGTTGCAGTACAATTGATTCCCGCGGTTGACCTTAGCTCTGGAAATTCCTCCCAGGTTCGCTCTAATGTTTTTCCCTTTAAAAAATTCCTTTCTGTGACCCTGGATACAGCGTATGTTGGTGCTTTGTTAGGAATGACGTCTCTGGAATCACCAAAGCCTGCGACCGTCATCCCCGCAGGTACGAACTGACGTTCTTTAACGAACTCTTCGAAATGCTTACCGCTTAATTTTTCAATTATCTGTCCTAAAAGAACATAATTGGTTTGATTGTAAGAGGTTTTTTTCCTTCTTCAAACTCCATGGGTAAATTGCGCGCTGCTTTAAAAGCTTGTGCATAAGGCAGACCCTGAATGTAGCCACCATTTTTGACATTCATAAAATCGGGTATTCCGGAGGTATGATTAAGTAAGCTTTTAACTTTGATATTTTTCCATAGTAAGGGAAGTCTATCCAGATATCGACTTATTGGCTGCATCAAATCTATTTTCCCTTCTTCGGCCAGTTGCATAACAGCAACACCGGTAAAAGCTTTAGTAGCGGAGTTGATAGAAAATAAAGTTTCATGGGTTACCGGTATTTGATGCTCAATGTTAGCTATTCCAAAGGCTTCGGAGAACCATAGCTTGTTACCTCTGACAATAGCGACCTGTAATCCAGGTATATTTCGAACAAGCATTTGCTCCTTGACCAATTTACGGACAGAATCGGGGTTTACCTGGGCGGAGGAAAGGTATGGGGTAAAAAACGTTAGTAGGTATAGGGCAACGTTCACTCTAATTATTTGCATGAATAGGTTTTGATAAACAGACGCTTCAAATTTAAGTATTGTGACAACTTAAAACGACATATTCAAAACATCAATGATTCAAGACGAGTTAATCTTAATTTGCTGAGTCCCTTAAGACATTTCCGTTTACCTGGTTCGAAAAATAGACCAGTATAAATTATTTTGTTTTTATTTTAGAATGCGGGGCAACTTAAAAGCCACCCATTGGTAAATAGGTGGCTTTTAATGTGAGGGTAGGTTTAGTACGAACTATTAATTTAACTGACATTATTTGCTGGTAACCAAGACTTTTGCATAATCTTTTTCGCCTGGCTTTTTGCTGGAATCTTTAATTACATCAATGCTTTTTATGGTATTCGGATTAAGGTCTTTTATCTCTTTTTCGGTCATCTCTTTACCGTCCAGATAATACTTTACGTTTTTCATATCGGTTTTACCTCCTCTGATGGTAAACCCTTTACCTATTTTAGAGGTATCCCTTGATGAAAAACCTACTACCACTATATCGTCAACCTTTCCTTTAATCTTTTCACCTTTAATAGCTATGGCGGCCTGGTTGTCGTCGTCGCCATTGCCGGGTATCAGGGTACCTTGTTTTTCGCTTTCTTTAACAGCATTATCTGCCGACGGAAGATTAAATGCTATTGGTACAGTATACTGTACCCGCACCGAGTGGCCATTTTGTTTTCCCGGGGTCCATTTAGGTGAGGCCTTTAACACCCTTACCGCTTCGGCGTTGATTGTTTCAGATATTCCCCGTAGTACATGTACGTTGTTCAATGCTCCATCTTCCTCTACAATAAACTGAACAAATACCTTACCCGAAGCTTTATTTTTTACGTCCTCTGCAGGATATTTTATACTAGTTTGAAGGTATTTTCCAAAAGCTTTCAAGCCACCCGGAAATTCGGGTTGTTGCTCAACCTGAGTAAATACTTCCTTGTCGGCTTTGGGAACTGTATCAAGTTTAATTTCCAATACTTTAGATTTACCGGTTAATGTTGGGGCATTCGCGATCTTCAGATCTTCACTAACCGGCGTAGCTTCCTTTGCCTTGGGCGCATCAATGGTAACGTATTCTGTCGGCACCACTTCAGCTACCGGTTTTTCCAGCATTTTCTCGGCCTTTTTGTTGATGGCCAATACGGTTTTATTATCATTTATAGTGGCCGATGACAGGATCAGCATCAGCACAAACAATGGGGCAGAAAGGCCGTATTTAAGCAGCTTAACGCGCTGCGACCTGTTTTTTTGTAACATCATGATACGTTGTTTTAAAAGACTGTGATTAAAAAAGGGGTTAACTAAATTGTGTACCGGGGCATTAAAGGTTTGATTGAGCAGCAGCATGGCGTAACCGGCCTTATCCGCACCTGCATCAATTACCTGCCTGTCGGCAATAAACTCGTGTGTATGTTTAACAGCCTTGCGGTACAGGTAAACAACCGGGTTAAACCAGTTGATGATACTGATGATCTCGATCAGCATAACGTCTGCCGAGTGCCATTGGCGGGCATGCACATGCTCATGTGCCGATACCACCTCATGTTCTGACAGTTCGCCGCTTACCTGTACTTTTTTGAAGAAGGAGTACGCACCCGTCGTATGTTTGCTGATAAGCCTTTGCAGGCTGGCCAGTTGCCAGGTAAACCTGATGGCGAATGCAAGCAACCCTGCGAGGTAAGCGTAGGCTATCAAATGCCCGATGCTCAAAAAATCGGTTTCGGTTTTACCCGAGTACTGGAGCGCAATAACCGGCGCTTCATAAATAACCTGCTTTACCTGCCGGGTAATAAACAAATTTTGCACCCAGTCGGCCTGTATCAGCGGCAGCAGGAATGATATGGCTGCCGATGTAACCAGGTACACACGGTTAAGCTGAAAAAATGTTTCTTTACGAAGCAACAGTGCATAAAACCCATAAAACAACCCTAAATACAGGTTTGCCAGTATTAAATATTGCCACCAGTTCATAACGTTTATTTTTTTAGTTTTTCAATCAGTTTCATTATCTCGTCTGCCTCTTTGAGGTTTATCTTTTCCTTTTTTACAAAAAATGAGAGCATGCTGTTAACCGAGTTGTTAAAGTAACCGCTCAGCAACTTGTCCGACGCGAAATCCTGGTACTGCTCCTTGCTGATCACCGGGTGGTACTCGTGGCTTTTGCCATAAGCGGTATGCCCCACAAAGCCCTTGGTTTCCAGTATCCTGATGATGGTTGACACTGTATTGTATGCCGGTTTTGGCTCAGGCAACAGTTCTATCACATCCTTTACATATCCCTTTTTCAACTGCCACAATACTTGCATTATCTGTTCTTCGGCTCGTGTTAACTCTTTAAATTCCATATCTTTTTCCTATTGCTTATCCTGATAAATGGCCGGTCCGCATTGCGCGAACTTGTTATCAGCGGTTATATTTATTTTGTGGTATTGTACAAACTTATTTAACAAGGCGATAAACTTTTCCTTTTTAACCGGGTCGTTATCAAGCGCCTTTACATTTACAAGGTAGTAATCTATTTTGCCATCCGGCTCAAAATAAATGCGGTGTATTACTTTTGTTGGTTGCCCCCAGGCAAAACCATTATCCTTTAAGTAAGCAGCCAGTTCAGTAAGCATGGCAACATAAGCGTTGTAAAAATCGCGCTGTCGTTGGCCATTGAAAGTGGCTTTGGTGGTATCGGTATGCACGGCGCTGGTATACTGCTTGTCCAGCTTTTCAACAGTTAGCCCCTGCGCGGCGGCATCCTCAAAAGTCATCGCTTTGGGTTGAGCATTTAAAAATACCGGGGCAAGCATTAAAACTATGTATATGAAAAATTTCATCCGCTGATTAATTTAAAACTAAGATATTAGTTGTTATTCATATTTGCAACTAATTTTTTAGTTATTTTTTATAATTAAACATTTTAACCCCGCCGCCGTTTTACTCACACACTATTTATACCTGCATAATGCATATTGTATTTCACGGAGCTGCACGTAATGTAACCGGCAGCAAACACATTATAGAATTAAATGATGGCACCAGCCTGCTGCTTGATTGCGGCATGTTTCAGGGTTTAGGCGAGCATACCGAAGACATGAACGAGCATTTTGGCTTTAACCCCCAAAAGGTTGATTACATGATACTATCGCACGCGCATATTGACCATTGCGGTTTAATACCCCGCCTGATAGCCGAAGGTTTTAGCGGCCCGATATTTTGCACCCCGCCAACCATGAACCTCGCGCGTATTCTATTGATGGATTCGGCACGTATACAAACACAGGATGCGGAATACAGCAACCGCCATCGCCAAAGCAAAGGGCAAAAGTTAATAGAGCCTTTATATAATGAGGAAGATGCCATGGCCGCCATGCGCCAGTTTAAGGTGGTTGAATACGATGAGGAGTATGAGATATCGCCACGCATAAAATTCACCCTTACCGATGCCGGGCACGTGGTGGGCAGCGCGGCCGTGCACCTGACCATATTGGAAGAAGCCAAAGAAACCCGAATAACCTTTAGTGGTGATGTAGGCCGTTACGGCGATCTGCTGCTTAAAAGCCCGCAGCCTTTTCCGCAGGCTGAGTATATTTTGCTGGAATCAACCTACGGCGATTCACTGCACAAGGATATTGGCCCTATCGAGGATGCCCTGCTGGAAGTAATACGTAATACCTGCGAGCGTAAAAACGGCAAGGTAATTATCCCGGCGTTTAGCGTTGGCCGCACGCAGGAACTGCTGTATGCCCTTAACGCGCTTGAACTGCGCGGCGTATTACCTGATGTGCCTTATTATGTGGATAGCCCACTGTCGCTGCAAGCTACGCAAGTACTAAAAGATCACCCGGAAGTATACAATAACGACGTTAAGGAAGTGATGAAGGTTGATGATGACCCCTTCGCGTTCAAAGGCCTGCGGTTTATCGAGTCGACAGAGGAATCTATCGCCCTGAACAATGATCCGCGGCCGTGTGTGATCATCTCCTCATCCGGCATGGCCGAAGCAGGCAGGGTAAAGCATCATATTAAAAACAACATCAACAATAAAAAGAACACTATTTTGATTGTAGGGTACTGTGAGCCTAACTCACTGGGCGGCCACCTGATGCACGGCGACCGTGAAGTGTACATTTTTGGTGAGCAATACCAGGTAAACGCGGATGTGGAGGTAATTAAATCAATGAGCGCCCATGGCGATTATGAGGACTTACTACACTTTGTATCCTGCCAGGACCCGGCACTTGTTAAAAAACTATTTTTGGTACACGGCGAATATGATGTACAGCAAACCTTTGCCGAAAAGCTGAGAGAAAAAGGCTTTAAGGATGTTGAAATCCCCGCGCAGCATAGCCGGGTTAACTTATAACAGATTAGATGGCATTCACCCCTCACAAACAGGAGGGGTGAATATTAAAACACCCTGCAGAGTAATCCCTTTAAATACTCGCCTTCGGGGAATGATGAGCGAACGGGATGGTCTTCGGGCTGGCAAAACTGGTGGATAAATTGCACCTGCTTGCCCGCATCGAGCGCGGCCCAGGCCAATACCTGCTTAAAAGTTTCCAGATCCATAGCGCCGGAGCAAGAAAAGGTAGCCAGCAGGCCGCCATTGTTAAGCAGCAACATAGCCATACGGTTCAGATCCTTGTAAGCGCGCGATGCCTTATTCAACGCGGAACGTGATGGCGCGTATTTAGGCGGATCGAGCACAATTACATCAAACTTTTCGCCTTCATCCTTAAAGCGACGCAACTGGCTATTCACATCAGCCTTAATGGCCTGGTTTTTTTCAGCGTCAAACCCATTCAGCCTTATATTTTCATTCAGCGTTTCAACAGCCAGGGCAGAGCTATCTACGCTGGTAACCGAAGCCGCCTCGCTTTTTAAACTATTGAGCGTAAAGCCGCCGGTGTACGAAAAGCAATCCAACACCTTTTTGCCTTTAGCATATGATGCCAGTATGCGGCGGTTATCCCGCTGGTCGCAGTAAAAGCCTGATTTTTGTCCTTCGGCGATGTTGATGCCGTAAGTAATGCCGTTCTCTTTAACTTCAACCAATTCGGGTGGTTGTGTACCCCAAAGCAGTTTATTATCAGTTGTAAGGCCCTCATGCTGCCGCGATGAGGCATCGCTTTTATCAAAAATGCTTTTGGGTTTGAGCAGTTTTTGTAGTTCGTCAATAATAACCGGCAGGTTGTTTTCAATACCCGAGGTGAGCACCTGCACGGCCAGGTGGTCGGCGTATTTGTCAACGATGAGTCCCGGCAGGTAATCAGCTTCGCTGAATATCAATCGGCAGGTATTAGTGCTGCCATCAGCCAGTACATGGCGGCGGGCATTAACGGCATCCGCCACTTTGCTACGAAACCAGGCTTCATCAATAGCCGCTTCTTCATTCCATTCCAGCAGCCTCACCGCCACGCGCGATTTATCGTTATAAAAGCCATAGGCCATAAACAAGCCCTGGGCAGATACCAGCTTTACTACCTCGCCGTTTACCGGCTTACCCTTAACACGCTCAATAGCGCCCGAGAACACCCAGGGATGGCGTTGCAGTACAGCTTTTTCTTTGCCTTTCTTTAATATAACATCAACCATAGGCACAAAGGTAGCAAATACAATGTGTTATGGCTGTCCGCCGGCAGGCTTTATCAGCTTTTGTACCTCGGCAGCCACTACCCTGCCCGATATTATGGCGGGCGGCACACCCGGCCCCGGCACTGTAAGCTGCCCGGTATATAACAGGTTACTGATGTGTTTTGCACGCATGGCCGGTTTTAAAAACGCGGTTTGCTGCAAGGTATTCGCCAAACCATAGGCATTGCCTTTGTAAGAGTGATAATCGGCCTTAAAATCATTTATGGCGTAGCTGCGCTTTACAACGATGGCATCCCGGATAGTTTCACCTGTTATTGCTTCAAAGCGGCTCACCATTACATCAAAATACTTTTCGCGCATGGCTTCGCTATCCTCTAACCCGGGTGCCAGCGGCATTAAAAAGAACATGTTTTCACACCCTTCGGGCGCTACGCTGCTATCCGTTTTTGAGGGGCACGAGGCATAGAACAGCGGCTTGGAGGGCCATTGGGGTTGGGTATAGATCTCGTGAGCATGCTGGTCAAAATCCTCATCAAAAAACAGGTTGTGGTGTTTGATATCACCCACCTTTTTATTCAGGCCGATGTAAAACAGCAAACTCGATGGTGACATGGTGCGGTTATCCCAGTATTTTTCGGTATAGTTTCTAAAGGGTTTATCAATCAGTTGCTGGTCTACATGCGCGTAATCGGCACCGGCAATAACGAAATCAGCCATATAATCGCCCTGGCTGGTTTTAATAGCGGCTACTTTGCCATTGGCTACTTCCAGATGCTTTACCTCTGTATCAAGCTTAATGGTAACGCCCAATTCACGGGCAACGCTTACCATGGCTTTTACAATTTCATTCATCCCACCCATGGGGTACCAGGTGCCCAGTGCCAGGTCGGCATAGTTCATCATACTATACATGGCCGGCGTATTTTGCGGGGTAGCCCCTAAAAATAACACGGGAAACTCAAGCAACTTGATCAGTTTGGTGTTTTTAAAGTACTTGCGCACATGCTTACTCATGCTGGTGAGTAACTGTATGCCCATGCTTTTTTTGATCAGGCTAAGATCAAAATACTCGGTAACCGAATGCGAAGGCTTAAACACGTACTCGCCCATACCTACCCGGTATTTATATTCGGCTTGCCTTAAAAACTCACGCAACCCCTGGCTGCTGCCGGGCTCCGTTTTTTCAAACAAAGCCTCAAGGTCATCCATTGCCGCGGGTACATTTATTAAGTCGCCCGCGCCAAAATATACCCGGTAACCGGGGTCAAGACGTTTAAGCTGGTAATAGTCTGACGGTTTTTTTCCAAACAGGGCAAAGAAATCCTCGAAAACATCGGGCATCCAATACCAGCTTGGCCCCATATCAAAACGGAAGCCCTGTGTTTCCCAAACCTGCGCGCGGCCGCCGGGCTGGCTGTTCTTTTCATAAATGGTTACATCATAACCTTGTTTGGCTAACACGCAGGCGGCGCTTAACCCTGCAAAGCCCGATCCGATAACGGCTATTTTACTTTTGAGCATCTGATAACACTAATAACCCAAAGTACTGAAATTGTTTGAGCACATAAAAAACAAAGTGTGTGTTAATTTGTACATTTGAGGTAGTTCCAAAATTTATGATGCAGCTTTACGATAGCACCTGTTTTGATTGCAGTAGGCTAATTACCAATAATTACAGCACCTCGTTCAGCTTAGGCATAAAGGCTTTCGCAAAAAAGTTCAGAGATCCTATTTATGCCATTTATGGCTTTGTAAGGTATGCTGATGAAATTGTAGATACCTTTCATGATCATGATAAGGCCAAACTGATAGCCACTTTTCGTGCTGATACCTTTAGGGCCATTGAGGAGCGCATCAGCCTGAACCCGGTTTTACATGCCTTCCAGATCGTGGTGAACCATTACGGCATAGAGGCTGACCTGATCGATGCCTTTTTAACCTCGATGGAAATGGATCTATACACACAAAAATATGACGAGGATGGCTATAAAGCCTACATATACGGCTCGGCCGAAGTAATCGGCCTGATGTGCCTGCGCGTATTTTGCGAGGGTAACACCCAGCAGTACCAGGCTTTGCTGCCCAGTGCCTGCAGCCTGGGATCGGCATTTCAAAAAATTAATTTTTTGCGTGATGTAAAGGCCGACCGTGAGGAACGCGGCCGCACCTATTTCCCTAATGTAAATTTTGATGCGTTTACCGAGCGCGATAAACAAGTCATTGAGCTTGACATACAAAAAGATTTTGACGATGCCTTTGAAGGCATAAAAAAGCTGCCTGTTGGCAGTAAGCTTGGTGTATACATCGCTTATACTTATTACAAGCAATTGTTTAAAAAAATAAGCCGTATGCCGGTTGACAGCATATTGCAAAAAAGGATCCGTGTATCAGACACGCGAAAATTAGCGTTATTTGCACAAGCAGTGATGCAGCAAAAACTTAACGTTATTTAATGAAGGCCCTTGTAATAAGTTGTTTTATATTTTTCACCATTGGTTTTACGCCAACAAAGGCTTACGACCACGATCCTGAAACTATACGTAAACAACTTTTAACAGCCCTTAAAAACAGCAAAACTACCGATTCGCTCTATAACTCGCTGAATGCCGTAAAACACAAAAGCGCGCTTATAACCGGCTACATCGGCACCCTGCAAGCCCTCAAGGCCATACACGCCTGGAACCCCATCAGCAAGTTAAAATACCTTAATGCTGCCGAAAAAACCTACGCCGAGGCGGTAACTGCCGACCCGCATAACATCGAAATAAGGTTTATGCGTTTTTCGGTTGAGCATAATGTACCCGGCTTTTTAGGCTACCATAAAAACCTGGATAACGACCGCAAAACCATCATCGAACAACTAAAAAAAAAGAATTACAAAGACGAGGATAAAGACCTGATCAGAACAACCGTAAAATTCCTGATCGATTCAAAAAGATGCACTCCGGCCGAGAGTGAGTACCTTAACAAACAATTAGCCGCACTAAAGTGAAATACACTTACCTCATCATCAATTTTCTTACCATATTCTTCCCGGTTGTACTCTCGTTTGATAAAAGGGTACAGTTTGGCAAAAGCTGGCGGCATATATGGCCGGGCATGGCTATAACCGGCCTGGTATTTTTATTTTGGGATGTGCTGTTTACCATTAAAGGCGTGTGGTGGTTTAGCCAGGAACGAATTATCGGCATCAACTTTTTTGGCTTACCGCTTGAGGAGATACTCTTTTTTTTAACCGTCCCTTTTGCCTGTATCTTTATTTATGCCTGCCTCAATTACTATGTAAAGTGGCAGCCTAACATCAGGCTTACGCGTATACTATCAAACCTGATCCTGATCCTATCAGCACTGTTACTGATCCTTTATTATGACAGGATATACACCGCCGTTACCTTTGGTTTACTATTCGCATTGCTTGTTTACCTGCAATTTATAAAACAGGTTGAATGGCTTGGCCGCTTTTATATGGCCTTTGTGGTATCGCTTATTCCGTTTTACATTGTTAACGGCTTGCTTACCTCTATACCGGTTGTGTTGTATAACGATGCTGAAAACATAGGTATACGCGCCGGCACCATACCGTTTGAGGATCATTTTTACTCGATGGCCCTGCTGCTGATGAATGTTGGCTTTTTTGAATATTTTAAGCATCGCAAAGCAAATGGATGATCTGCCACAATACACCCGCTTCCAACTGGCCCTGCGCAACGGGCAGGACAAACCGCAGATATGGGTGGCCTACCAGGGCATTATTTATGATGTAACCGATAGTCGCTTGTGGCGCAATGGCAAGCATTATGAGCACTGGGCCGGGCAGGACCTCACCGAAGAACTGGCCGACGCACCGCACACACAAACTGTTTTTGAGAAGTTCGAGAAAGTAGGAAAACTAAGTTAAGCCCTAAGCCAAGACCCCTGCCCCCTAAGGGGAGCTTAAACTCAGCTTGTTTAAATATCATTCCCCCTTTAGGGGGTTAGGGGGCCGGAGCTGTTTGGGCTTACAACTCAAACTTCGACAGCTTCACGAATTGCTGTACACGTTCCGCTATTTCTTCCTGGGTAAGGTTTTTTATACGTTCAGGACCGAATTTTTCTACGCAGAAAGATGCCAGGGCTGAGCCGTAGATCAACGCGTTTTTCATGTTATTAAAGTTGATGCTGCCAACCTTTGCCAAATAACCGATAAAGCCCCCGGCAAAGGTATCTCCGGCGCCGGTTGGGTCAAACACCTCGGCAAGCGGCAATGCCGGTGTAGCAAAAACCGAGTTTTGATCAAATAACAAAGCACCATGCTCTCCCTTTTTTATAACAAGATATTTGGGGCCCATGGTTAATATTTTAGCGGCTGCTTTAACCAACGAATATTCGCCTGAAAGCTGTCGTGCCTCTTCATCATTAATGGTCAGTACATCTACCATTTTCAGGGTATCAAGCAGGTCATCAAGGGCGATGTTCATCCAAAAGTTCATGGTGTCCATCACAATCAGCTTTGGGCGTTTGGTTAAACGGTTAATAACCGTTTGCTGCACTTGTGGCGTAAGGTTACCCAGCATCAGGTATTCGCAATCCTGGTAGCTATCCGGAATGATCGGGTCAAAGTCGGCCAAAACATTCAGATCTGTTACCAAAGTGTCGCGACTATTCATATCATTATGATATTTGCCTGCCCAAAAGAAAGATTTTTCACCCTTTTTTATCTGCAAGCCTTCGGTGTTGATGCCATGCGCGTTAAAATCGTCTATTTCGCTTTGGTGAAAATCATCGCCAACAACGGCAACAATTTTAACTTTATTGTATAAATAAGAAGCGGCCAGGCCGGCGTAAGATGCTGAACCACCGACAATTTTATCGGTTTTACCAAAGGGTGTCTCAATAGCGTCAAACGCTACGGTGCCAATAACAACCAAACTCATGTGAAAATATTTTAAATTTTTTTTCAGCAAATATTGTGAAATTAAAGCAGAAAATATACTTTTGCACACCCAATCAGGGAAAAGCATTCCTGAGTAGCTCAGCCGGTTAGAGCATCTGACTGTTAATCAGAGGGTCGCTGGTTCGAGCCCAGCCTCAGGAGCCTCAAAATCAATGATTTAACCCCACTCTGGCGAGTGGGGTTTTTTTATTTGCATAAAATTTGCATACTTTTTATAGTTTGCATGCTAATATCTACTCAACTACTCTAGTTTACCTTTTGCGGAAATCATCGACAGACCCCATATAGGAACGCCGTCCTATTTGATTCGCATAGTCGGAAAATTGATAATACAGTATTTGCTCATACAATATACGGGGTGGTCTTGTGGATTGTTCAAATGTCCAATCAAGGTGTTTATTTTTCGCGCCTTCTTTTTAACACTTAAGCTGCTGTTTTATCAGCTTCACCTTACCCGCATATAGGCAATGGAAATATAATAGCTAATTTCACATATGGACAAGAACGAACTCCGTATTTGCGTATACAGCTCCCTGCTGATCTCCCTAATGGTGAATTCTGCCCGTTTGCTGGCTTTACGGACAAATGGGGTCATGGCGCGCTACTGGCAGTTCGACCTGGGGGAACTGACTTTTCAGTTCGTTTTTAACCTGGTATTTTGTGCATTACTATTTTACCTGAACCTGGAAAAAGGTGCGGGTTTCGCTGGCTACCGGAAACAAAAACGGTATGGCATTTATATCGCGGCTAACGGGATGCTGATCTTTTTGCTTATGGGGACAGGGAATTTCCTCCAATATACCCTGTTTGCAGGCAACCACTTAGCGGGCATTTACCGGATGGGGTATTTTCCCCGTTTCGGGTTGAGTGCCATCCTGATCGGTATCACCATCAGGATCATCCTGCTGCTCAGGGAAAGTAAGCAAAAAGACAAGGCCCATGAGCAATTAAAGAGCGCATACCTGGAAGCGCAGCTGGAACTGCTGAAAGAGCAGCTGAACCCGCATTTACTTTTCAACTCGCTTAGTAGTCTTTCCGGTATTGTCAGGGAAGACCCGAAGCTGGCGCAGTTCTATATTTTTCATTTGTCTAAAGTATTCCGCCATGCGCTGACACGTTCAGGAACAGCGCTGGTAACAGTTGCGGCGGAGCTCCAAGTACTCAGATCTTATGCGCAGCTTTTAAATATGCGCTTTGAAAAGGCTTTTCGCCTGGACATTGAGGTCGAACAGCATGATCTCGCTGCCCGAATCCCGCACCTGTCCTTACAACCCTTGTTAGAGAATGCGGCCAAACATAATTCGGCTACCCTTGAAAACCCTTTGATCGTACGGGTTTTTACAGAAAATGACTGCCTGGTCGTCAGCAACAACCTCCAGGAAATAGCCCTGCCGGAAAGCAGCACCGGCATTGGGCTGGTCAACCTGAACGAGCGCTTCCGCCTGCTGGTGAACCGGGAAATTGAGATCGAAAGAACAAACGAAATGTTTATCGTTAAATTACCTTTGAGCCGATGAAAGCGCTGCGCATTGTATTGATCGAAGATGAACCGGTTACAGCCCGTAACCTGGCGCATATATTACAGCATCTTGACGAAAACATCAGTGTGATCTGCGTACTTACCGGAGTGAGTGAGGCGGGAGCCTGGTTTAATACCCATCCGGGTAGTTATGACCTGGTTTTTATGGACATCCGGCTGACCGACGGATTATCCTTTGAGATCTTCAAACAGGCTCCGGTTAACCGGCCGGTAATATTTGTGACGGCTTATAACGATTACGCAATTGAGGCCTTTAAAAACAATGGTATCGACTACATCCTGAAGCCCTTTAATGAGCAGGAGGTGGATCGGGCACTGCAAAAGTTTGAAACCTTGGTCAGGCCAGCAGAGCGGGTACCAGACAGCTCAACGTTTAACCGGTTGCTGGAACAGTTCCAGGCCAGCGTCAAGTCCTACAAAAAATCCTTCCTGGTGCATTACCGGGATAAGCTGGTGCCTGTCGAAACGGCAAAGATCGCCTGGTTCTATACCGAAAGCGAAATTGTTTATGGTCATACATCGGAGGGAAAACAGTATATCCTGGAGTATACAATGGAGCAACTGGAACAGCAGCTGGATCCACAATTGTTTTTCCGGGCCAACCGGCAATTTATCATTAACCGGATGGCTATCTCGGAAGTTGATTTTTATTTCAATGGCCGGCTGTCTGTAAAAGTGAACCCGGAGCCACCAGAACGCATCCTGATAAGTAAAGCGCGTGTACCGGAATTTAAAAGCTGGATGAACAGCTAAACACTTCGCCCCCTGATTTTTCAGCCTCACCTGATTTGGCCTGCTTTCTTCCGGTTTTCCTGGCCAAATTACATCGTGAATAAAAAAACGAAGTAAATGAAACATCAGATCGGCCCGTATCGCGTTTACATTTTATTGTTCCTGCTGCTCCTGATCACAGCGGAGATCATCTGGAGCTGGAAAAAAGACAAATACGTTTATGAAGTTAAGGAAACATTGGCCAACCTTTCCGTCTTTGCCGGATTCCAGTTCTCTAAATACCTGTTTGCCGGTTACCAGTTAAGTATACTTAGTTTCTTTTCCGGTTTATCACCCATTCATCTGCCGCATACCGTCTGGATATTTTTACTTACGTTCCTGACGGCTGATTTTATTTATTACTGGTTTCACCGGGCATCGCATTACTGGAAACCTTTATGGGCTTTCCACCTCGTACACCATTCGGCGATGCACATGAACCTGACTACTGCTTACCGGCTCAACTGGTTCTCGGCCATCGTTAGCCCGCTTTTCTTTATCCCCGTAGCGCTGCTGGGCATGCCGACTGACTTTATTGTGATCTCCTACGCGCTTAACCTGGCTTACCAGTTCTTCCTGCATACCGAAGCCATAGGCACGCTGGGCCCGGTTGAAAAAGTGATGGACACCCCATCGTCACACCGCGTCCATCATGGCAGCAATCCCATTTATATTGATAAGAATTTTGGTGGCGTATTGATCATCTGGGACCGGCTATTTGGTACTTACCAGCCCGAAACCGAACGGGTTAATTATGGCTTAACTACAGGGTTTTTAAGCTATAATCCATTCCGGTTGGTCATGCAGGGGTTTCTCAATTGGTTTAAACCAGTCAGTCCAACCAAAGCAATAGTGAACTCAACCCCTGTTTTGGAAGCTTCGCCGGAAAAGCAATAACCGGCACCTCATTTTAAAGTCCTACCTGAAAACAAATAATTTAATTTAAAATACCATGAAAAAAATCCTTGTAGTTATCGCCCTGGCATTTATAAGCGCTTTATCCGTGAATGCCCAAACGCGTGTCGTTGTAAGAAGAACACCTGCCCGCAAAGTGGTGGTCGTACGCAGACCGGTCATCAGGCCCGTTGTGGTCGTACCCGCCAGGGCTGTTGTTGTCCGTCCGGTTGTTCGCAGGCGTGTCGTCGTTGTTCATTAACTCCCTGTCCATTTATTAAATAGCTTAACCACCCTTAAACATTAATCAAATAAAATATGAAAAATCAAAAGAACAACTTTAGGCTTACCCTTGCGCTAAGCCTGTTAATGATGCTGTTCACCCAATTGGGCACAGCACAAAATACAACCGGGATGAAGGACAAAACACCGGAAGAAAGGTCACAATTCCAGACCGGCCTGATGAAGACCAAACTCAGCCTGGATTCAGGGCAGCTTACCCGGGTACAGGCGATCAACCTGAAATACGCCTTAAAAAATGACCCTATTATCAAAAGCGATATTAGCAAATTCTCCAAGTTTAAACAGCTCAAGGCTCTGCAGAAGGAAAAGGACGGGGAGCTGAAAAAGATCTTTACAGCCGAGCAGTATAAGCAATACCAGGCATTTGAAACAGAGATAAAGGAAAAAATGAAAGCGAAAATGGGTCAGTAATAATAGCGCTACGCTTTATTCGATACTTATATTCTAACAAACATCCCATGAAATCTATTCTTATTAAAATGTGCTTTTTATTGCTGCTGTTATCCGGTTGTTCCAAAAATAGCGACAGCAGCACGGATCAACCTCCCGTTGATGATGACCTTGCAGGGCCGATCTCCCGTCCTTCATCCGGCTACGGCTCCGATGGTACCTATAAGGTTGCGGAGATCAATTTCCCAAACACCGAATATCCAGGTACCCAGGTAACCATTTTTTATCCTGCGGGAATTACTTCAGCAAGGCCGACGATCTTTTATTCCCACCCCTATGGCGGTGAGAACAAGGAATATAACCGGGGCCTGTTCGAGTTTATCGCTAAAAAGGGTTGTGTTGTTGTTTTTGTGCCTTATCCGACAACGGACGTCAGCATTGACCATCGCTATTTAACCTTATGGACCGGTTTCACTAAAGCTGCCGCTGATTACCCCAATATCATAGATACCAGAAAAGTGGGCTTTATGGGACATTCATTTGGCGGTGGCGCATCTATCGGGTTGTCCTACAAAGCTTTTACCGAAAAAGGATGGGGACAGGACGGGCGTTTCCTTTTCACGATGGCACCCTGGTACAGTTACCAGATCACGCCCGCGCAACTCGGAAACTTCCCTGCAAACACCAGGATGATCACGCAGGTCTATGATGAAGATGTTTATAATGACCACCGCCTGGCCATTGACATCTTTAAGAATATCAATATTCCTAATTCGGAAAAAGACTACTATTACCTGAAGCCCTCAACGGTGGCAGGCTATAAATATACAACGGAGCATAACCTGCCCAACAGCCGCTCTGCTTACGATGCTTACGACTATTACGGGGTTTACCGTTTACTGGACGCGCTGATGGACTACAGCTTTAATGGTAGCCAGGCAGGTAAGAATATTGCCCTGGGTAATGGCTCTTCCGAGCAAGTGACTATGCCCGGGTATAACGGGCAGTTCATGGCCCCTCTCGAGGTCACCGATACCCCAAGTCCCAAATACGATCCAGGCAAATACCTGTTTCCCTGCAATAGCGCGGACAATCCCCGGATCGCTAATTGTAATTGATCAACCCCGATACGATGAAGAAAATAATAGTGCTATTACTAATTCTTGCCGGTTTTAACATTGCCAGCGCCCAACAGCCATTTAGCAAAGTAGATCAATGGCTTGCCGACCAGGCTTCCGGCATGGGCGGCCGCCTCATGCTGGTGGTAAGCAAGGATGGAAAGATCGTTTACAGCCATGCGGTAAACAATATGAGTGGCAAGGACAAGATGCTGGTCAGGCTGATCGCAAAAAAACACGGTAAACCGGCCGATCTCAGCGGTTATACCTCAAGCACCCGGCAACCAATTGCCAGTTGCAGCAAATGGCTGAGTGCAGCCCTGGTGATGACTTTTGTAGATGAAGGTAAATTAAAGCTGACTGATACGGTGGGTCAGTTCTTTCCCATATTATCTCAAAACAAAAAAGGGTCGATCACCATCAGCCAATGCCTGTCCCATATGACCGGAATACGGTCTCCCGATCTGCGGGAAAACCTGGCGGAAATGAGGCAGGTGAGCGGCATGGAAGAAGAGATCGGTAAGATCGCGGCTTACCCGATAGAAGGCCAGCCGGGCAAGGTATTCCGTTATAGCAATACCGGTTTGCAGATCGCCGGTGCGGTGATCGAAAAGATCAGCGGCAAAAGCTTTGAAACGCTGTTTGCCGAGCGGATAGCAAGTCCGCTGGAGATGAAGCATACCGATTTTGGTAAAGGAAAAGTAGCCTTACCAGCTGGTGGCGCCATTAGTACCGCTGATGATTACCTAAATTTCCTGGTCATGATCCTGAACAAAGGGGAGTTTCATGGCAGGCGGGTGTTGTCGGAAAGCAGTGTTGCACAAATGCAGGTCAACAGGATATCAGCCGATGTTAAAATAGCTTATACTCCGGCCGAGGCTGCAGGCCTCGGTTATGGCTACGGCGAATGGATAACAGGCAATGGTATTGTGAGCAGCCCTGATCTGTTCGGCAGTTTCCCCTGGGTGGACAAGGAGAAAAAGTATTGCGCTTTTTTAATGGCTTTCTACCTGAGATCGGACGGAAGGCAGGGAAAGTATACCGAACTCAGGAAACTGGTTGATCAGGGTCTTCGATAAAACAGGCTGCTTATCATTAATTAAAGTCAATAGAGATGAATGATCTAACAAATAATTCCAAAAGAAATTGAGTTCAATAATCCAGGTATTTAGTAGGCCGACATTTTTTATAATAAATGTCGGCCCCGTGCTACAGGCTCAAGGCAGCTTACGTCCTGATCGCCAATATAACGGCGCATTTCAGCTAATTCGGATACCAGCGGCAAGGTGTTGATTCGCTGATCCGATACATCGTCAAAGCAAAACAGGTAGCCGGGCCTATGTTTACGAAATCCCCGCAGCTTATATCAGTTTGGACTGAGCGTATAATGTAAATCGTCATTTTTAACCACATGCCAGCCGTCCGCCAGATCAAGCGTCCAGCCATCTCCCTCCAAATGCCGGGCTGCCATGCCCAACTGGCCACTCACCGGTACGCTTACAATGTGCCAGTCTTTTAGCAACATCCCGCCTTTGTTTACTTTGAGATGGCCCCAGTTATCTTTAACCTCACCCGTCGGGTAGATTGTGCCGTAAGTGCCCAGGTCGAAAAGTGTGTTGGGGTTAAAGAGCACGCTCATTTTGGCCAGTGTAATGCGCAGCACAGGCCTTTGGGTAAAAATTTCGGTATATGCGGCGGCAGTTTGAAGACGAATATTTTCTTTTTTTTGTTCGGATGATCGGATGTCAGCCCCACTATAAATCGATTCGTCCGGCGCGATGCTGGCTTTGATCTGGTAGTAGTGGCTGATTAGGTCCGGGAAATTAGCATTGGAGTCGATCTTCTGCGTCCAGTGCTTCGCTTTTTCCTGTAAGAGTTGGCCGTAGATCGGCCCGGTTAAATAAGCAAAGGAACGGATCAGCGATTTTCGGTTACCGGCCGTATCGATTTGCGCGTAAAGGTGCGGGCGCAGATCGCTGCGGCCAAGCGATGCACCCGTATATTCGGCCAACCCTTCGTTCATTTCCAGCATACGTTCATTGGCAAACGTCTTCGGAAACAATCGTTCTCGTTTTTGACGGAAAGCTAAGGCATTAGCCAGGTCTGTTTTTCTGCGATTGATCGGTTTTTGCAGCGCCCCTTTAAGCGCCCGCAACTCCAAAAAGAAAAATATGCGGCCCTCCATGGTACTCAAATGATCAGCGGTCGGGCTTTTAGCGGGGAAGCCGGTCTGTTGCTGGATGCGGTGAAAAGATTCATGCAATAGCAAGTTAACCCGTTCATTGCTATCCTCAGGCAAAGGCCATAACAGAACCGACCAGGTGCGGCCCCCCCAACGAATCGCCGTATTGGCCACCATCACGTCGTTCGGCAGCGAGCCTGTGTATATCCCTCCTTCGGGTTTCAGTATTCCCGCGCTATCGGGAATATTGGCATAAGTGAGCCGGCTTTGCTGATCAACAAAAAGCATTGGGCCGTAGAGCGGTGTTTTCCATAGCTGTTGTTTTCTGCAGGCAGCCTCAGCTTCTTTGAAATATGACGCAGCCAAAGGTACCTGTGCGCCAGCGGTACCGGTGAGAAATAATAAGCAGATCCATAACTTTTTCATAGCACCAAAATAAAGGCTTTTCATGAGCGGGTGCCGGGCTATTATACCAATGGTCTTAAATTTTATACAAGCGGTAATAAGGCTTTGGCTGATGATGTGTACTTTAGAGTATGCGTAAATTTTTGGTGCATGCGGGCTTCTGGTTAGTGTTCTTTTTGATGTGGGACCGGCTGCTGTATTTTTATGTTGATAACGAATGGAACCGGCTGTACTTTTCCGCCTTGGATACTGGCCTTATCCTGCTGGCATTTTATGCGCTGTATGCCTATATTATGCCCGATTATTTTCGGCGAAAAAGCCTGACCAGGTTGATCATGCTGTCAGTTTTGCTGGTATTGGTATTGGCAGGCCTGGCTGCGTGGATCATGGGATTGCTGCTGCAAAACATGATCGTGCCTATCCATTTTGATTTTAGTTGGACGTACAAGGACATGCAATACAATCGGCTATTCATGGCCCTGTTGGGTGTGCTGGCCGGCATATTTATTAAACTTGCACTGGATCGTTTTGAGTTGCGCCGAAATTTAGCGGCGCTGGAAAAGGAACGCAGCGCGGCGGAACTGACCTATTTAAAAGCCCAGCTAAACCCGCATTTTTTGTTCAATTCACTTAATAGCCTGTACAGCCAACTGGAATTGGGAACGGGTGATCCGAAGCAGACCTTGTCGGCACTGGCCGATATGTTGCGATACCAGTTGTATGATTCGGGCCAGGATATGGCCTCTTTAAAAAAGGAGCTGGCTTATTTAGCCGACTATATCGCGTTGCAAAAGCTGCGCCTCGATAATTGCACGGTCAAATATGTGGTAGATGGTGACATCGAAAGTCAGCAAATAGCGCCGCTGCTGTTGATCACCTTTGTAGAAAATGCGTTCAAGCACGTTTCCGATAATTTGACTGAAAATTTTATTGATATCCATGTTCGCATCAATGAAGGTCAATTCTATCTCAATTGCCGGAATAGCTATGAAGCAAGGGCTACAGGCAAGGGCATTGGCCTGGACAATGTGCGTAAGCGCTTGTCGCTGATCTATGGTGAGTGTCAGCGATTACAGATCAAAGAAGAGAAGAATATTTACGAGGTAGAATTATCGTTATGCTTAAAGTCCTGATCGTTGATGATGAACCGCTGGCGCGGCAACAACTCGAAGCCTATGTCAGCCGCCTGCCCTTCCTGCAATTAGCGGGGGTAGCACGTAACGCGTTAGCGGCAAACGGTATTCTGCACAGCACGCCGGTCGACCTGATCTTTTTGGATATCCAGATGCCGCAAATGAGCAGAATTGAGTTTTTAAAAAGTCAGGAGATCGTGCAACAAGTCATCCTGGTCACGGCTTTTCCGGAATACGCGATCGAGGGTTTTGAGCTGGCAGTCACCGATTATCTATTGAAGCCGGTAACTTTCGAGCGTTTCGCCAAGGCCTGTGAACGGGCTTTGGCCAACGTCAGCGGCCAGGGTTCCGTGAATTTATTAAAGCAGCAGCCTGGTTATTTCTACGTCAGATGTAATCAGCACCTGCAGAAGATCCGCATTGCCGATATCCTGTTCATAGAAGCGATGGCCAACTATGTGCATATCGTTTTAGCGGACCAAAAGTTCACCGTCTATTCCAGTTTAAAGGGTTTGGAAGCGCAACTACCGGCGGATGCTTTTGTTATGACCCACCGGTCTTACCTGGCGGCGGTCAGTCATATTGATACTATTAGGCAGGGGGAAGTCTTAATTGGTGAACATCGCCTGCCGCTTAGCCGTTCGCAGCGAAAAGTTGTGCAGTCGCTTATTCTTTAAATTCGCCACCGCGTCAAAACCTAAATTAGCTATTGATACTAATTGTTCGCGTTACCTTGGTTGAGTCATTTAAGTTTCGACCAGTTTTGTGAAGCTGAAAATGAAGATAATGTAATCCTACATTATCAAAAATATTTTCGTTTCTTGGACTTATCACCCGTTTGCGTGGAACTGCATAGAATTGATATATTTTGATTAAAATATGGAAGAAATTGAAATGAAAAAGCAATTGATGGAATTAGCGTATAAATATTATCCCTACAATATAGCAGATGATGGCACCAATGCCTATTACGATACCAGGGAATATAAAAGATTAAAAAAAAGCAGGTTGAAGTTTGATATCCTTCTACCGGATTGGGATAATCTTCTTCTTAAAATTAAATCCCATTACAATTTATACGAGTTAGAAAATTGGGTTGAAACGGCAACGGTTGATCATTGTTTTATAGGTCGGTTGGTTTTAAGAAAAGAAGATGGTCCTTTAATACCGAAAGTTTTAGTATTTAACATTAGTTTTATAACTCCGCTTTACTTTATTTACAAATCAAGCATCGGTTCTCCATCTCGGCTTATTCCGACAGAATTAGATCATGTATACAAGCAATTAAAAGATATTATCTACGAAGTGTTTCCGAATTATATTGAGTTAAGCACTGACTTGGCAAATCAGGAAATAAATGGTATTTCATATAATGGCGTCGGTAGACTTCTGTATGAAGAAAGTGAAATTTTAGAGAATATGACCCTTTTTAACGCTTTTTTTAGCTGCAGTTATTATTAAATATGTCATAATAAAATAAATAATTTTTGTGCTATTCGAATTGCCATACTATGCATCGAATCTGACAATGTGTTACTAGCAGACTGCGAGTATTTTCAATATTGTAGCTAATAATGAAATTAATATCGGCAAAAGTGTGGTACTTTACCCGAAACTGAAAGAGATTTTAAATACTAATGGACTAAAACACAGAACGTCGATTTAAATTGGCAAGGTTAATCTTAAATATTATGAATTATCCAAACTTTCGTTCCTTGATATCCTCATTCAAAGTTTGGTTAACACGGTAAATGTTCTTTTAACTACTCTTCTTAGGCTTTAATTAAATTGATTAATTCCGAATAGTACTTTAATTAATTGCTATCCGACTCGGACAATATCGGAGTGTTGCACGCATCAGCTTTAATAATTTTGCCTCCATAACGAATCCTATAAACTGCTATGGAATTATTAACATTTGATCAACTGCCAAAGGCAGTGAGCGAACTTCTGGAGAAAGTATCTAAAATTGAAGATATCTTAAGTCACGATCATCTTGAGGAAAAGACTGCAGATAATTTGTTCTCTATTAAGCAAGCGTCTGCATTCCTGAATTTGTCCATCTCTACCATCTATGGAAAAGTTTGCCGCCGTGAAATTCCGGTAAGTAAACAAGGGAAGAAACTTTACTTCAATAAAATTGAACTACTGGAATGGATTAAGTCTGGTAGAAAGAAAACAATTGCAGAAATTCAAAGTGACTTTACGTTAAAAATAAAAAATCGTCGGGTCTAGCACTTATTTAATTAAAGATGTGCAATTACATTTTTTTTTAATAAAGAGGCAAAATACATAGTTAAGCTGGCTGTCTCCGACAATAGCCACAATTGGCAGATCCAGCAACCACTTGATCGGAAGCCTTATCGATATAACTTAGGTTTTTTTCCGCAAAGTCATAACTTGCTCACCATAAACCAAGCTATATAGCATATTTTTATATTTTTGCCTTTAATATCTGTTATTCAGCATTTATAAAAAGACGCCACTTTCGGTGCAAATTAAACTATAACAAATGGAAAAATTTACAGCCCTTAAAGAACTAATCGCAGGCGCAGAGGACGATTACTCCGCATTTTTTGAGAAAGGCAATAAAGCCGCCGGTACACGTTTGCGCAATGCTATGCAACAAGTCAAAGTTACCGCAACGGAGATTCGCAAAGAAGTTACAGAAAAGAAAAAAGAAGTAAAATAATCACCATAGGTTGTTTTGGGTAAACCCCGGTCAAAAAATGCCCGGGGTTTTTAGGTTATATAAGAAAGGAACACAGTTCCCATCAGTCAATACTTTTGTAAAAAGCCTCATCTAAACGGGGAATAGGTGTATAGTCCATAAAGGAGGTGTCGGTCGAATAATAACCTGATTTTACCGGTTCTGCACGAACAAGGTCAGTACTCAAGTATTTTTTATTGCTATCGCATAAAATAGTGACGACTACAGATTCTACTCCCAACGCTTCTCTAAGTTTTATCGCACCAATTATATTAGCCCCTGATGAAATCCCTACCGCAAGCCCGAGCTGACTACTTAATTTTTGAGCCATAATTATAGCGTCTCCGTCACTCGCCTGAATCACCTTGTCTAATTGTTGTAAATTAACAATGGCCGGAATAAATTCGTCAGAAATACCTTGGATACGATGACTGCCAACTTTATGACCCGTTGTTAACGTAGGTGATTCCGAAGGCTCAAGCGGATGTATCAGTACCTTTGGATTGAGCGTTTTTAAATGCTTGCCCACGCCCATTACAGTCCCACCGGTACCAACCCCCGCCACAAATGCGTCAGGAATCAAACCGTTGGAAGCCAGTTGGCACCAGATCTCCCTGCCCGTAGTTCTTTGATGAGCTTCAACATTGGCTTTGTTTTCAAACTGGCGTGGTAAAAAAACATCATTGTCTTCGGCTGCCATTTTCTCTGCCTGTTCAATACTTCCTAAAAATCCCCCTTGGGCTTTACTTATGGAGATAACTTCTGCCCCCATACTTTTTATGATGTCAACCCGTTCCTGGCTCAACCAATCGGGCATTATAATCTTAACAGGGTGCCCCAGCGCTTTACCGATTGCCGCAAAGGCAATTCCTGTATTTCCGGAAGTCGCCTCAACGATTGTATCACCTTTCTTGATTAGTTTATTTTTGTAAGCTTCATAAAGGACAAAAAGAGCCATCCGATCTTTAATGCTACCTGTCAGATTGTAATGCTCACACTTTGCGTAAATGACTCCTGATATTCCTTTGTAGATGTAATTAATGGCAATCATCGGGGTATTCCCTACCATGTGCCATAGATTACTGAAAGTTTTTTCCAGCTCATCATTCAATTCTTCCATAATAAATTTCATAATTTGTTTTTGGTACAGTGGGCAATGATTAATTCGATTATTGAATTAATGAAAAAAGTACTTTCCAACTTATTTCATTATGCCTTTGGCTTTAGCAATTGCGCCCGCTGTTCTTAATCTAGGTAACAGACGATCTCGCAGCGCTAATTGTTAAAAGGTTTATTTTATTTTGTTAAAAGCTTCAACACCGCTGTTCAAAAATTTTTGATACTCCCGGGTGTTAAATATCGCACCTTGTGGAGCTACCAGTATTTTTTCAGTATATGGATTTAATAACACGTAAAAAGGCTGTGAATTTGCCTGAAAACGTGTTATTTGTAAATTGCTCCATTTTTTTCCGATAGTTTTAATGCTTTTTCCTGTAGAAGAGACAGTCTGTTCTTTTACATCAAGGTCGGTCTTATCATCAACATATAGTTGTATCAATACATATTCGTCATTAATCAGTTGCGAGACATCTTTTTCCGACCAGATATTGGCTTCCATTTTACGGCAATTTACGCAGGCATGCCCTGTAAAATCTATCATGACCGGTTTTTTCATTTTTTTCGCATAGGCTACTCCCTCATCATAATCAAAAAACGGGTAAAATCCTTTTGGTTTTTCAAAAAGGTCCGAGTACTTACGCGGCCCGCTATTGGAAACGGCTGAACTTTCGGACCCTGAAACCGCTGAAAGATCGAAATCCTGAGTTGACATCGGCGGCAGGAATGCACTGATAGACTTTAGTGGTGCCCCCCAAAGCCCCGGCACCATATAAACAGTAAACGATAATACCACAATTGCAATAAATAGCCTGGGCACAGAGATAAATGATAAAGGTGAATCATGACTGAAAGTTAATTTACCAAGCAGATAGAAACCCATCATACCAAATATAACGATCCACAACGCAAGGAAAATCTCCCTATCAAACCATTGCCAATGGTAGGCAAGATCGACATTTGATAAAAATTTGAGTGCCAGCGCCAGTTCTAAAAAGCCCAGCGTTACCTTCACACTATTCAACCAGCCTCCGGATTTGGGAAGGGAATTCAGCCATTGCGGAAACATAGCGAAAAGCGCAAAGGGAACGGCCAAAGCAAATGAAAACCCCAGCATGCCAATGGCTGGCCCTAATAGCGCGCCACTGGTAGCCGTTTGTACAAGCAAATAGCCGATAATTGGACCCGTACATGAAAAAGAAACCAGGGCAAGGGTAGCGGCCATAAAGAACAAGCCTGAAATGCCTCCTCTGTCAGAACGCTGATCCATTTTATTTACCCATGAATTGGGCAGGTTAAGTTCAAAAGCACCCAGGAACGACGCAGCAAAAATGACGATCAATAAGAAAAACGCAAAATTAAATAGTCCATTAGTTGATAAACTGTTCAGCGCATCAGCACCAAATATAAGCGTAACAGCGAGGCCTATAACCACATATATTACTATAATAGATGCTCCATATAATAGCGCTCGTTTTATGGCAGAAACTTTATTTCCGGCCGTTTTAGTGAAATAGCTTACTGTTAAAGGTAGCATTGGGAATATGCACGGCATTAACAGGGCGGCAAATCCGCCTGCCAATCCCGCTAAAAATATGGCCCAAAGAGTTGGCTGGCCATTTCCATCTGGATGACCAGTTAAGATCTTATGACTTTTTACTGTGGGGGTTTCGCTGCTTTCTTTAGTTACTATTGTCGCGGGTTTGGCAGCAGCCGAATCCATTTCAGTAAAAATGACATCGTTGGTACTAACCGTGTCCTGCGCATTTATGTAACTTATCGACAGTAAAAATATAGTTAAAAAAAGGAAAAACGTTTTTTTCATTTAAGGTCAGGTAATTAGGTTGCTTTTTAGGGTAATCGGAAAATTTTTAAAGACTAACCGAAGGATAGTGATTTGTTAACTTTTACAGGACGGTTAGTCAAGTGTGCCCACTAAATCTAAACTTAGAAGTCAGCGATAGCTAATGATGTATTCAGTTATTTGATACGGTGCATAAACCATCGTGATTTCAATCTTGATTTAATAACACCTCTAATTTTTTCTTCAGCTGCATGCCCATGAGATTCTTGGCAATAATCACTCCTTTGGGGTCGATTAGTAAAGTACTTGGGATACCCTGGATTCCAAAATAAACACATAATTCATTATTCCAACCGTTTAAATCAGATACCTGAGTCCATGGCATATTATATCTGGAAATAGCCCGCAGCCAACTTTCCTTATTATCATCTAAGGATACGCTCACAATTGTAAAGTTCTTTGTACTGAAGTGACGGTAGGCTTCTATGAGACCAGGGATTTCTTTACGACAGGGTGCACACCAACTTGCCCAGAAATCGATTAATATATACTTTCCCTTAAAATCGGATGAAGTAATTGGTGCGCCTTTTTCATTTTTTGTCGTAAATGCGATCATCTTCTGCCCAATGGCACTATGGTTTAATATCTCTAAACGACTTGCTAGTCGTTTACCTTCCCACGTTGATTTCATTATTGGACTCAAAGTATCATACATCCTTGATACATCCTCATACACACCCAGCCGCGAATATTCCGTCACCAGGTTTAAACTCAGGGCACTTGTATTATGTTGGGTGATGTAATCGTAAATCAGCGCTTTCTTTTGATCAGCAATCAAACTGAGCTTTGTCTCTTTCACCATTTCCTCTTCGGGGCTAAGTTGATTATGCTGTTGATATAAAGCCTTTTCCGATTCTTCTAAAATCCGTATTGTTTTGGCGTAAGCGATTGCCTCATCATTTGTGACGGATCCGGTTATTTTAAGGTTATCAATGGAATCTCTGGTGCCTGTCATCTTCATACGCCCGGGCTCCACAAATACCCACACGGCCCTTCCCGGAAAGATCATTGTAATCTTCTGAACTTCCGTTATTGGGGCTGACCAATCGAACTTTCCATCAATTACTTTCACCGTGTTGCTTTTCTGAACATTACCCTCAAAATATTCAATAATCAGATCAGCATCTCCAAGCGCCCGTATATCACCTGTTAGGCGCACCTGGCCGAGCAAATCCTCCGTAAAGAAACTCAATAATAAAAACGATAAAATAAAAAGCTGTCTCATAATATTTAGAGTATGTTTGTAATTTTGAATAGTTAAAACGGTTCGGCTAAATGGCTTGCAGGCTTAAAAACATTCTTATAGTCTCAAACTAAATTGATGTCAATCCGTAAAATGGCACCACCCTTCAAGATGATGCCTGATTAACTAAAACTTATATTAACTTATAAAGAACGAATGAAGCTTGTGATGATAACGATGAAAAAATATTGCGTGATTACACAACGATTCAAAGATTATCGTAAGGATTTTAACAGACTTATTTACCATTTATAATGCCTGTGTTCCCCGATGGCTGCTTTTGATTAGTTATAGTTTCAATAGCTGCCATGATCCATGAGTTTGAAACCGTGGTTTTAACCCAGGTTTTATACCATTCGGTCGCTTGAAATTCTCCGATCCCAATTGTTTTTAAAGTACCGTCTGTTGTTTTTTCCAGTTTCGTATACTTAGCCATTGCGGCCTTCTTTGCCTTTGTTTGATTTAGCGCGTAATTAAAACCAATCTCCCGGACGGGTTTTGCACTTAAAAAACGGGCGAGAGCATCCATTTCCTTCAAAGATTTTGCATGATCGTTTGAATAGGTCTCAAAATTCTTTTTCATGCCGGCCAATGGATATATTTCTCCGCTGTAAGATACTTTACCAATAGAATCTGCAGACAGTACAGAAAAGGCATCCTTTTCTTTAGGATGGGCATAAGAAGTCAGATCGGGCAAATAAACATCAGGATGTACCCCGATCTTTTGAGTGGTCGACCCATTGATCCGGTAGAATTTTTCCATTGTCAATTTCATCGCCCCGTATTTTGGTTCACCAAAGCTGTCTGGGGGCCCCAATGGAAGCTGATGCTGAACAGTTCCTTTACCAAAGGTTTCTGTACCCATGATAATCGCTCTTTTATAGTCCTGCATCGCAGCTGTGAATATTTCTGATGCGGAAGCACTGTAGCCGTTCACCAGAACAGCCATCGGGCCATCATAAAGTGTTGTCCCATCTTCATCAGATAAGATCTTAAGTTCTCCATTATGATCTTTAACTTGTACAATAGGCCCATATTTGATAAAGTATCCGCTTATTTTTAAGACATCGTCCAACGACCCCCCGCCATTATACCTCAGATCTACGATCAGGGCGTCAATTTTTTCATTGTTTAATAACTTGAGTTCCCGGGCGATGTCATTCGCACTCTTCGCGCCATCCCAATGGGCGTAATCATTATAAAACTCGGGCAATTGGATAACACCAATTTTTTTGCCTGTATTGCTTAAAATAACAGTGCTTTTTGCACCTGATTCCTGAACGCTTACCTTCTCCCGTATTAGTGTCAGCTCGTTGATAGCCCCGGTTTTTGCATCTTTGATCTTCAGTTTAACTAAAGTCCCTTGCTTACCTCGGATACGATCTACAACTTCGGGGATTTCCCAACCGTCAATATCTTCCCAGTTACCGGTAATGCCCTGTGATATCGAAACCAAAATATCACCAGTGTTTATTTTTTTGCTTTTCCATGCAGGCATACCATTGGTTACAGCCAACACTTTAATATCTCCCTGATCTGAAGCTCCGAGGCTGAGGCCAACCCCAAAGTACACGTTGCTCATTTGCTGATCGTACTTGGCTTTGCTGACAGGGGGCTGATACTCGGAATGAGGATCCAATATGTAAGCGATCACATTGATATAGTCCGCGAAATATTTATAGGAGTCGTCAGATTTTAGTTCATTAGTGAACCAATGTCTGTATTTATTACGTACAGCGGACATGGCGCGCTTATCTCTTTCTTTTATATCTTTAAAACCAACAGATAAGTCAGCCTCTTTAACAAAAAATTGATAAGAAATTAATTTATCCCAGCGTTTCTGCCTTGCATCTAAATCATTACACCAAGCCTGGCTATCTTTAGAAGACAGTAATTCGTTTTCATAACCAGGTTGCCAGGTTCCTGCACCAAGGAACGGCATCTTTTCCAGTTCTCTTAAACGACGCAAATATATTTTCCTGGCCGTAGTGAAGAATAGTAATGGGGGAACTTTTCCGGTTAGTTCATCATCCAGTTTATATCGGAAAGAATCCAAACCAAGAATATCAGCCTTCAAAAAAACAGCTTTATTGGGATCTAATTTATCCAGGTAATTGTCATAAATCTTCGACGACAAGGAATCATTGAATTTAGGTGGTGCATAATGATATTGGGAAATCAGCCCGGCTAAGCCCTGATAAAGAAATTGCTGCTGACGAAAGGTAGAATCTGAAGATGCGCTTTGTTTAACCTGCGCGAATGTATACACCGTCGTAAAATTGATTATAACAAATGTAAAAACTGATTTAAGACTGAACATATAGGGTTTTAGATTAATAATAAAGCCGATAAAAGGCCGCCGAAATACATTAAAAAAGGTATTCGGGTTGATTAAATTCGCCGGTGAAAAATTACAATCAATCACTCCAGGTTAACTGACTTTAACAGCCTGAGTAAAGACCGGTTAGGTATGATATTTTTGATGACCATTTGCGTAAGCTGGTAACCATTTCTTTGCTGCTCTATTGTGTGGGTGGTGGAAACCATGCCAATTACATTACCTTTCGTATTAATCACCGGACTGCCGCTTGCACCGACTGCAAAATCTGCAGTAATCGCTATCAGATCACGCATGCTGCCGCCTTTTCCATCTGGCCATCCAATACCATCATTGTATAGATTTGACACGATTCCTTTAGTGAATGAGTAATACATGCCCTGGGGGTTTCCAAGCATAAAAATATCTTCTCCTATCTTTGGCGTCTCCCTTTCAATAGCTAAGCATGGCAGGCGTTCTCCTGGTTTTACCTCTAATTGAAGTATAGCGATATCGTCTTCTATTGATGCTGCCAGGACGTTCTTCAGCTGGTAAATTTTACCATTACCCAGCCTTACCATGAAGGCACCAGAACCATCTATCCCCTTATCACTGGCATATGCGTACAGAACATGATAATTAGTAAGGCATACACCCCCTGGTGTAATAACAAATGCTGATGCCGGATTAACTTCTAAAGGTGCCGACATACGTTTACGATAGCACATGGCAACCCAACCTACGCCATCCTTACTTTTCACATAGATATTTTCAGCATCTGCTTTTGACTTACTGCTTGCAGGTAATGTAATTTTAGCACTTAGCGTAGACTTGGCAGCATTTTGTAAATATTCGCCCGCGTCGGCAGGCGAATATTTTATCAGGTGCCCTCTCAGAAGAGAATCAGCTATTGCTATTACCCGTGACTTGATTTCTTTGTCTCCGTTAATATATTGAGCCTCCGTTTTGGTGTAATTTAATAGTTGTGTAGCAAACGCAAGGACAAACAATATCCTTTTTTTCTTTATCGTAAATATCATTAGCGGAATTATAAATAGCCAGTTGTCGGTACAGCGGTTAAAAATTAATAGAGTCCGTGCGGTACTAATTGATTACTTCCGCCAATTTCTTTTCCAGCATATCTCCTCTCAGATTGGTGGCAATGATCTTTCCTGAAGGATCTATTAAAAAATTTGCGGGGATTCCATCCACACTGTACAGTTTAGCCACAAAACCAATTTGGCCGGGTACCCCTAACACATTATTCCAGATATATTTGTCCTCGGTGATCGCCTTCTTCCAGGCATTGCTGTCCTCGTCTAAAGAAAAACTAAGAATGGTAAAGTTTTTAGTTTTGAATTTTTCATAACTTTTTACCAGGTTTGGGCTTTCCCTCCGGCAAGGCCCGCACCAGCTGGCCCAAAAATCCAATAACACATACTGACCCTTTAATTCTGACAAATGCACTTCCTTGCCATCTAACCTTTGTGCAGCAAAATCCGGTGCAACTTTACCGACGCCAACTTTAGTGACATCTTCCATAGACAAAGCGTATATTTCTGCCGGTGGTGTTTTTCTAACAGAATCTGAAAGTGTGTTAAACAAAGTTCTGGCAAGTTCAATGTTGTCGGATGGTTTGAAATTCGCCCTTAAAACATTAAGTGCTACGGACGAATTTGGGTGGCTTTGAATAAAATTTGCCAAACTCGTCTGTAGCATTACATCAAGTTGTGCAAAATCTTTTCTTATGGAATCCTGGGTATTCTGGTTATTTGAAACCTGCATTTTTGAGTTTAGGGCTGCCTGTAGTTCCCTTATATTTCCAAGTGCGTTAATGTAATCCTGCTGGTCACGGTTTAATTGCGTACCGCCAACTTTTGCATGTTTTAAGGAGTCCGGTGAGTCAATGGTAATGTTTCCGTTTTCTAAGTAAACGGCGACCTGATCCATCGATGGATGACTATAAACATTCTGGCCGGCTTGTGCTAATAATATGAAAGCCTTCATTGGCAACGGTACAGTTCCGTTCATGGTGAAATGGCCATTGCTTACCACGGCTGAATCTTTGTGAAAACCCTGGTATTGGTAATACATATAAGCTTTCGCCGGTTCCTTAATACCTTTTAAGTTTCCGGTAATAGTGTATTTAAAATCGTTAGTTTTTTGTTGTGCTACAACAGGGAATGACAGTGCCGATAATAGGGCGAGCACGATTAATTTAGTTTTCATTTCGGTTTGTTTCTTTATTTGTAAACAGTTTATTTAATTTGGTTAAGGTCGCCGGATCAGATGGCCTGGTAGTATCCATCTCTTTCACCGTACCATCAGGATTTAACAAGATGAATCTTGGTATACGATCAATATTAAAGGCTTTTTCGAACGCAGTATCGATTACACACCATTGCGTACCTTTCATCATATAACCTTTTAAAGCGCCCATCCATCGCCAGGATGGCCCGGACATACCTTTGGACTCATGATCAATGGAAATGCTGACAACTTTCACTTTCGACGTGTCAAGTTTAGCGATCATTGATTCTAAAAAAGGGTATTCTTTCCTGCAAGGGGAACACCAGGATGCCCACATATCCAGATAAACATACTTACCTGCATATTCTTTTAGGGAGTGCTGTTTATTAGCGTTGTCAATAAATACATGTTTATAGATATCAGGGGCCACGGGCTGGCTGGATGATTGGGCGTTTGAGTCCAGGGCAAAAGCCACGCTGATTAAACCAGATAATACAAGTTTTAACTTCATTTTATAGTATTAGAATTGATTTGTATATTTTCGATTATTAATTCAAAAAGAACCTGACGTAGGCAACCGATGAGTCGCCGGGCATGGGTGGCGCACCGAACTTAGACTCCGTATATTGCTTAAGCTTTACGCCCATGATATAGTATTGATATTTTTCGAGTTTGTCCTTATTGGTTAAACTTACCGTCAGACTATCATTTCCTGATAGCTGGTCTTGAGGAATTGTTGTTAATCTCTTTGTTAATCTGGAACAACTCGACGGTAAAGGAACAGCGTAAAGATATTGGGCATTAATAACAGAATCCATTTGCGTTTCTGACAATAATGTGCTTTCTACGATTACATCGTGACCAGGTAACGCCTTACTCAGCGAAACATTAAATCGTAAAGAATCGGGATAGTAATCAAAAAACAATAAACTAAGGGCCCCTCCGTTCAACCTGGACGCATTCGATCCGTTTCCATTCGATCCGCTTTCCATCCATGCAGTAAGATTTCCTGATGATAGCATCATTTTGAAATAGATCACTTCATTAATAACTTTATTATTGTTTTTCGAGGCGATCTTTACAGGAATGAGGTAAACTGTTTGGCCTTTAAGGTTCGTTCCGTTTTTCAGGATAACAAACAAAGAATCCTTTGACTGGGCCTCTCCGGCTGAAACGGGAAATATGCCCTTATTAGACAGCGCAAATGCGCTATCCGGAAACACCAAATTATGCTCGCCATGCTGGGTGTTATAAGCACTGATCAATGATGGATCTATGGTTGCAACGATTATATCGGCAACTTTTGATTTGACTGCTAATTGAACAGGAATACCGATAAAACTTGATGTCCGGGTATAATTTATACCGTTTAACACAATTAGATCTCCTTTTTCTATATAAGAAACAGGATTTTGATTGACTGTATTCGATAACAGTTGCTGATCGAGTCTTCCTTCTTTTGAACAGGCTGATAATAGCGTAATCCCACAGATCATGATGATCATGGCTATTGAATGAAAAGATAATTTGAAATGGCTATGGCTTACGGTTGAACCATGTTGTGTTTTTCGAATCAGCATAAGTTTTTACCTTGGGTTTTGAATAATATTAGGATTAGCGGCCAGCACTGCTGGTGAGTAGGGAAAGATATAGCGTACGGAACCCGGCAGCAGTTGCGCCTGAATTTCGCCGGAATAGTTCATACGAACAAGACGCTGCTGAAATTGCTGATCCTTATTCAGTCGTTTTAAATCAAATAAACGCAGACCGCCGTGGAGAAATAACTCACGTCGTCTTTCACCCAATACATAATTTAAGATATTGCCGGCGGTGTAAGTTCTGCTGGAAGCAGAATAATTAAGGATCCGCTTACTTCTTAAATCATCCAGTAAGTTTCCGGCAGTTGCAAAATCTCCTTTCCGTGCGAGGCACTCGGCCTTGATTAACATGATCTCCGGAACGGAAATACTATTGTCAAATACCATTGTTTCAGCATTTAATTGATTTTGATTATAAAGCCCTGGAGAGAACCGGCTGGTTGAAAATCTGCTCGTAAAGCGCCTGTCCTGGGTGAAAAAACCACCTAAACTGTCTAACAATGAACCACCGATAACGAAGGTGCTTTTGTAGGCCTGATAAAAACCGTCATCAGAACTGATCCTCCCCAATAAAATCTCAGGATTGACTGTCAGATCCTGTAATTGATTAGGTGAATAATTGACTTTTGTCAGATCCAGGAGCCTGTTCTCAAGCAAGAGGGCTGAATCTGCAGAACTCGAAGCTGATTCAAAATCGCCTTTATAGAGATATGTTCTGGCAAGTAACCCATAGGCCGCCGCCTTACCTGGGTGAATAATATCCACACCCTTTGCGGGCATAGCAGGATAACTAACCGCTTTGTTCAGGTCGGCAATGATGGCTTCATAAACCTGTTCTACTGAAGCACGCGCAGGCAACGCATAAGCATCCGGCGTCAGTACAAGCGGCACGCCAGGATCTGTTTTTGCAGAGGCCGCATCGTAAGCTTTACCATAAGTATTTACCAATTGTAAATAATAAGATGCCCTGTTGATCAACGCCTGTGCAGTAACTAGATTTTTTGTTTGGGGTGTATTCAGGGCATCTTTAACAGCAGCATCGATGCGGCTTAAAATCACGTTCATTTGCAGTATTTTACCATAGGTGTAGTTATACATAAAATCCGCTTGGGCAGGATACCAAATGGTGCTTTCCCAAGTATAAGCCCTGCGGTAGAAATTATCACCGGTATTATATTGGTTGTCGTTTAAAGCAACGTCATCCGTCATCAGGTCAAGCGGAAAAAACTGTATCCGGCTTAACGAATCGCTATTTAAGATCTCCTGGAAATCCTTAATGGTAACAGGGTTTACACTTTGGCTGGATGGTGTAATATCTAAGAATTTTTTACAACTACCGGCTAACAGCCCGGCGGATAGTAATAATAAAAAAGTACTGGTCTTTTTAAATATGCTCATGATTTAAAAACTGGCATTTATGTTAAACGAATATTGTGTGGGGATAGGCAGTCCTATACGCCCTGCCGCATCAACCGTCACCGGATCTATGTGGTAAGGATTTCTGCTCCACGAAGCAATGTTTTGGCCGGTAAGCGTAAGCGTGCAGGATTTTACGCCGATCTTTCTTATAAATCCCGGGTTAAGCGAACATCCTATCATCACCTCCTGCAATCTGATGTTATCAGCAGTAGTGATGCTGTTAGTACCATTCTGGGTAACGAACGCCCGATAAGTAGCATTACTGTTGTTATCATTGTCTATCCTGGGAACATTGGTGAATTGTTCGTCACCGGGCTTGCGCCACCTGTCTTTTATCAGACCACTTGTTTCATTTACGATATTAGATGGGTATGGTATGTAGGTGCGCATTACATGGCCGAGATTGAAAACGATGGATGCCCTTGCGAAGAAATTCTTATACCTGATATCATGTATAAATCCACCTGTCCACGGTGCTCTTGTTTTGCCGCTGTATTGTAATGCACTGACGATCATTGCACTGTCTAATATTGCAGTGGCCTTACCTTGTTTATCATAGATCTGAGGATCGCCGTTGTGGTTTAAACCAGCCGATTTTACACTAAAGATGCTGGACACATCATAGCCGCTACGGTACATGGTGGTGTAATCTGTAGAACCATAAAATACAGGGTCAGGCACATCTTTTACAATATTTAAATTGTAGGCTCCGTTTAACGTGATCCCATATTCCCAGCTGTCTGTTTTTATAGCCCTCACCCTAAAATAAAGCTCAACACCTTTGTTAGTAATTGTGCTGTAGGTAGTTTTAGCATTGATGCCGGTGGTAGGATCAGTTAGCGTAGGTGTAAAATTATTTAAGCCGGCAGTTTTATGGTCATAATACCGGAGATCAAGACTGTATACGTCGTCTTTAATAGCTATCCGGGTATAAGCTTCTAAGTTGGTGTTATTTGGAGGCAATAATGAATAGTTACTGTTGACGGCTTGGCTAAAAGAGCCATTACTGCCAACATTGGTACTCATAATAATTCCCAACCCCTGATAAGGACTGATATTTTCCATCTTTACTCCAATGTCGAACGCACTGATCCAAGTGGCATGAAAATATTTCTCGTGCCCGATATCGTAATTCAATCCTCCGTTAAACGTTGTTGTGCCTTCCGGTGATTTGGCATAAGCAGCCTGAAATCTAAGCAATCCGCGCCTGAATGCGCCGTTAATACCTGCACTTAGGTAATGGAGCACACTGTTATCGGAAGATCCCGTGCCTAACGAAGATGGGTCCGTACTGGAGGTGTTCAGGTTACCACTTTTAGTTAACGTGTTGTAGGCTACGTTAACTGTTAAAAGACTATCCAACAGGTTAAATGTGAGCTTTTGATACCAGTTGATTGAGGACTGTCCTTTTTGTTGCGTAGGTTGCAAGCCGTTAACCCATATCGCATAATTGTTCCAGACAGGCTGCTGATACCGCACGTTAGCATAGCTTTCCGGTAAATCCGGCAATTTGAACTGGTCTACCCCGGTAGAAATATGCACATTACCCAAAAATCTGCTTAAACGTTTAAATATCAAGCCGTCTGCAGTAAAGCTGGAAGTTGATAAGGTAGCATAGGAATTAGCCTGACCATAAACAGGTGATAAGACCTTGTTAAATGTACCTGATAGCGTTATCCTTTTACCATAGTTGTAAGCGACAACAGCATTCGCATTTAAATTCCTGTTACGGGATGTGTCTCCGCCATTGGGTCTTGTCAGCTGATATGGATAGGCACTCGGAGACAGGTTATTAGATAGCAGGTAATTATAGTTGGTGATTGCCGCGTAAGGATCTGGTGTTGGAAGAAATATGGGCGCACTGGTTCCGGTTTGAGGATCATAACCGTAGATGTTCGTGCTGTTAGGTCTTACACTGCTTGTGCTTGATCCGCCCGCGCCAACTGAAACGTCAAAATGATGCTTGCCAAATGATTTGGAATAGCTAAGTCCTGAGCGCACGTTCCACAGGTCATTGTTTCTCCTGCCAAACTGCAAAACATCCCCCCATGGCGCGTAAAAATTTACGCCACCAGGTGTGTACTCGCCATACGTGTTTACCAGCTGCCTGGTGTAACTGGATTGTTTACCGTAAATGTTGTTTGACGAGTTTGTAGAGCCGTCATAATATAAAGAAGCACCAAAGGTCAGGTTGGGGAGAATGTTCCAGTTGATGTTAAAATTGGTTCTTTTTTGTACCAGTCTTTCCAGTATCCTATTACTTCTGGCATCTTCCAATACGTTAATTCCCTGATTACGATAGCCGTTTGCCTCCATTAACGCATTTGTGTAAGGAGAGGAGTTACCACTGTAATCGTAAACATAATTGCCCTGGTGGTCGGAAATTAATTGGTATGGTTCAGTAAAGGAGTTAGGCTGGAAGCTATATCCTCTTCTGCTAAAACCATTGGTATAATTAATAAGCCAATTAATTTTTAGATTATTATGAAAAAGGTTAAATGAGTTATTCAAATTTAGTGTAAGGGTTTTGTTATAACTCCCTAAATCATGAGGTTGGTCGTACAGGTAATTGGTTAGCAAACTGAACTTATAGATCTTACTGCCTCCATTTATGTTCAGAGTGTGGTTCTGACTGAACCGGTCTTGTTGCAGCGAATTTAATTGTGCATCATTATTCAGGCCTCTTAAAGAATCCAGGCTCTTGTTATAAGAACCAGCTGACAGCATGCCGAGTCGTTGTTGCGCGAACAACCGTTGTGCGGGCGTGTAATAAAATGATTGATTGGTGTAATTTGGTGTGAATATGGAATCCAGATCTTTTACATAATCCAAATAATCAGATGTATTAGTCAGCCGCATTTTTTTCCTGTCAAATTTGGGGGCTTTTTCATAGTAAAAATTTGCACTGTAATTGATCTGGATCTGGCCCTTTCTTGCAGCTTTCGTTTTAATGAGAATTAATCCATTATTGGCTTTTACCCCCCATTTAACCAGCTCCCTGGGGTCTTTTATGACTTCTACTGATTCCACGTTAGACATGGGGTAGTTCGCTGGAAACCCATCCTGGGGGAAACCGTCTATCACCACGAGCATCCCCGCTGTCGATCCGGCAAAACTGTTTGAACCTCTAACCTGTGGAACCAGCACACTGGTGCTTTTGGTGATGGTATTAAGATGATATAGATTCCGGAAATTTTGGGGTACGTTTCGTCCGCTTAAAAGCACATCTATAATTTGCTGGCCTGCAGCCTGGCCTTTATAGTTTAAGAACTCATCCACGGACATCCGGACAAAAGTCATGTAATTTTGTCCGTTTAAATATTTCACATAGACATCTAAACTGACCACTTCCTTACTGGTTACAGTTGCTGTTTGCAATGTAAGGCCGGGAACGGTGCCTTGCAATATTTGAGAAAGATTCATATAACCCCTGTTGTCCAGGTCAATAAACCGGTTTGGGGTAGATTTAGGATTACTTGTAGAATTAACTACCACTTCTGATAACTCCAGGACGCGTTCCCTGCCTTTTTTTAATCTAACGCGCACTAGTGAAGAGTCGGCATATTCAGCGGTTTGGTTTAAAAAACCCTCTCCGGAAAAGCTAAGTATGCCCGTTTTACTTAACCCGGAAAGTTTAAATTCACCATTCTTGTTAGTTATGGTTCGTGTTGCCGTTTGCGATGATTGAACAACAATATTTTTTAAGGGCAGGTCATTCTCGTCCACAACCTGTCCTCTTACAGCGGGTGTATCAACCGGGACAGAATTTCCTGTTTGGTCATTTTGATTTTCATTAAGCGCTTCACCGGAAATTTTTTTAACGGCGATAGTCTTATCAAAGAATTTATACTGAAAACCTTGTTTAATCAGTATAAACTCTAAAACTTCTTTTAAAGGGGTAACTTTAAAATCGACACTTAATCGAATAGGTTCTACTTCATTTTTGTCGCTAAAAAACTCATATGGCGTTTGCTTTTCTATCGCTTTCAGAATACTTTGAAGCGACGCGTTTTCTTTCTTTAGCGTTATATTTTGTGCAGAACAAACTTGGTTTGCACAGAAAGATATAGTTATAGTTAATAACGCGATTCTGAGTTTTGACAAACCAGAATCTGATATTTTAAAAATTGTGAAAAATCCCGAGAATGGAAGTTTCGTATTATGCCATAAAAAAGTTACAATAAATATTATTTTTCGCCTCCAGTCAAGGAAGTGATGTGAATTTAAAATCATTAGTTTTGTTGCGTTTTAGGGGCAATGCGTTTACAGTGAATAAATGAAGTCATCTAGGCAATCAAACCGGGTTGTGCTGTCACACAGCTCGGTTATTTTCTAAGAATTTTATTGGGGGATTAATCGGCATTCGTAGAGTTATATCATAGGATAGTCAGTTTAAGTTTTCCATTTTCTTTTTTATAAACCTTTACGTTAATTCCAGTATAGTTGAGTAAATCCACCAACTGACCCAGGCTTACAGTTGACGGGATTCTACCGGTATGTTCTTTCAGGTGATCAATATTTTGTGTATCTAATTCTAAATCATACCATTTCGCGATTTCTATGAGCATCTCTGCCGTATTATCTCCGTTAAAAACAAAGAAACCTTCTTTCCAGCCCACAGCTTTTACGGCATCCGTTTTTGACACCTGTATGCCGCTGCTTTGCAAAATCGCCTGCTGATTAGGTTTGATAACAACAGGATGAAAAGATTCATCTTTCGGAGTAATGCTTACAGAGCCTTCAATCAGACTGGTCTTTACAAACTTGTTTTCAGCTATTTTTATATTAAATTTAGTACCCAAAACTTTAACAGTCTCTTCATCCGTCCTAACGTAAAATTTGGTGTGACGCAGCGTTTTTATCACTTCAAAATAACCTTCACCCTGTAACTTCACTTCTCTGTCGGCATTGGCAAATTTTCCGGGAAATGTTAACTGTGAATTAGCATTGAGATAAACTTTAGTACCATCCGATAATATCACTGTTTGTTGCGAAGCTTTTAATGTTTTTAAAGTGCCGAAAATTTTCATCTCGTCATTTTTGCCAGCGGCGTCAAATATGATGGTGCCGGAGTCATTTTTTCTAACCATGAGATTTTTACCAACCACTACCGGCCTAAGAGGGACCATCGTGTCTGGGTTAATTATTTTACCGTTTGAAAAGCTTAATATTACTTTTTGCGGTTGTGGCATAATTGCGTCAATTTCCGAATTTTTCAAAAGCTGATCGGCATCTCGTTTGAAATGATTGTAATACAGATAACCGGAGATAGAGACAATTAATATAGCAGCAGCCGATTGCCACAGGATCATTTTATATCTGAACCTTTTTTGTATCGGTTGTATTTCATTAAATAACCTTTTCTTACTTTTCAGGAAAGAATTTCTGATTTCCGAAGAAGTTATTTCCTTGCCGGTTTTTAAGTTATTGTACCAGGTATAAAGTTCCTTTCTTTCATTATCTGTTTCCTTTAACAGAATATATTTGGAAATGAGCTCTCTGATTTTATTAGTTATGGCCATGTTACGTAATTCCCCTTTTATTGGGAGTTATAATCGATATTTACATATAAGTGATCAAAAACAAGGGTAGCACCCATGCCAATTTTAAATTAATTTAAAATTTGTGTTAAAAAATCACCGAAACGCCTTTTTAAGGTCGGTGACAGGTACAAGTTATTGGTTGATTATAACTATTGTAATTTTTAGGGTGCTTTTAATGTTATTTTATTAAAAAGAAGTGCAATTTTTCTTTAACTTGCTTGAATATTACAACTCTGGTCTGATGAAACAGGATGAAGATCGTGATTATACCGATTTACTAATTAAGATATCGTCTGGAGATCAAAAATCCTTTGCCCAGGTTTATGAGATATTTTATCCGCCACTTCTAAAACATACTACTTCGAAAGTTGGTGATTTAACGGTGGCTGAGGATATATTGCATAACTTATTCCTGAGTTTATGGAATAACAGGGAGAGGCTTGTAGCGATCAGTTCTCTATCTGCATACCTGTATACGTCATGTCGCTACCTTACTATCCAACATATTAAAAAAACGATAAAGGATGAACATAATATTATATTGTTTCACGAATCGAGGCAGGATAATGCGCAATCCATAGAAGATAGATTATATTTCAGGTACTTGTTAGATATCGTAAATTCAGAAATAGAAAACCTTCCTGAAAGATGTAAACAGGTATTTAAACTTAGTAGAGAAGAACTAAAATCAAATAAGGAAATCGCTGCTTGCTTAAATCTTTCTGAGTCTACCGTAGAAAATCAAATTAACAAGGCTCTTAAAAGAATCAGAAACGCAACAGGGCATTTGGTTCTTACCTACCTGATTTCTTTAACGCCAGCCGGCTCGAGCGATGTACCCTCTGCTCAAATATTTCATTTGATAAGCAATCACGATTTTATTAATAACGCGTCGAACAAAAAGTTTCAATAAGCCAATGCCCTCACTTATTCAATGCACATGCGTATAAGGGCAGGGTTGCAGGGTGCTTGCCTAAAATTTATACAGAACGTCTAAAGGGATCTTAGTATCACGCTGGGTATATTATAAAGTAACTGTGATGCATTAAGCATTCGAAATCTAAACTTTAGCATCAGTTCATTTCAGCTGATTTCAATAAAAAGAACCTAAGATAAGCTATCCCGTTCATTCTTCTGGAACCATTGAGCGCTTATCCCGGAATAACAACACCTCTTTTTCATTACCCCAGCCATTGATTTGAGAAAATGAGTTGAGTCAGTTTAATAAAAGCTGGTGTCCGACTCGGATAAACTCGAATAAATATGACTGCCATTTGTAGCAAATTTGGTCATGTTAAACATTTAAACACACCGTTATGGCATCAAAGGTCATCACGAAAGAAGACCAACTATAGTTCGGGGGAAATTAATGAACCAAATCAGGGGCCTGCTCAGACAGGCCATTGAGAAACCTGAAAAAATGGACTAAAGCTAACCCGGTAAAAAAACTGCTCAAGCTTTCAGATAATACTTTGTACACACTCAGAGAACGAAACCTTAGCGGTTACAACGGTCGGAGAGATCATTTATTGAATATGGAGGACATCAATAAAGTGCTGATTGAAGCGGTCAAAAGCAAACGTTTCGGGATTGGTAAGTATACTGATACCTTTTGATTCGACTGTTTTACCTCTACGGTCCGCTACATTCCGTTATCGCTTGCGCTACTTTAGATGCTCGCTGTATGATACATTGCTGACTTTGGATGCTTTGATTTTTTGACGCTCCGACTCGGACAATATCGGAGTGATTTTCCTGCCCGGATATGGAGATTTGGTTAACAATTATTCATTTCTGCATTTGAACAATTATTCGGTTGCAGCTAAAAAAAATGTCATGGCAAAGATAATCACATTAGCACACCAAAAAGGTGGCGTAGGTAAAAGCACACTGGCCCTAAACCTGGCTTTATGCTTTCAAGATCAGGTAAGGGTTGCCCTGATCGATTCCGATCTGCAGGGTAGTATCTATCATTTGAAAGAAGATTTTCCGGAACTGGATATTTTATCCCCGGACGTGATAGCGGAAATCCCTAACCTGGATTACGAACTGATCATCGTCGACACGCCGCCCTACCTATCCAACCGCTTAAACGAATTGTTCGGCTATTCGGATTATATACTGGTACCGACAAAGGCAGGCTTTTTTGATGTAATGGCCATCAAGTCGACCCTTGCCCTGATCAAATTCGCCCAGGCACAAAATCAAAATCTAAAGGCGGGCATAGTCCTCAATATGTTAAAGCCCAGGTCTGGGATTACAGCGGAGGTGGTCGAATTAATTAGCTCACTGGGTACTCCTTTATTGAATGCACGGATATATGACCGGGTGAGTCTGGCGAGGTCATCCATGACTTCCGGTATCCTGAAAGGTACGGATCAAAAGGCCATCCGGGAAGTTACCTTTCTTGCCGAAGAGATCGTTGACCTGATCAGTGTATAAATGTGTTAGGAACATTTGAATAAATGTTCATTGGAATAAACCTGTAATGGTACAAATGAAGATTTGTTCAAATGTGCATTTGTCTAAAGTTATAAATGTAGTTCTGTTCAATTATTCATTGAGATAAATATTCAAATGTTCATTGCTGCACTTGTAGCATTATTCAAATGCAGATAAAGCTTAACCGCCATGGATGATTATAAAAAAAAGCTGGACAACCTGGCCAGCAAGATTAAAAACGAAACGCCGCAAACGCCGATACAGCAGGTGCAACCTGTAAAGGCATTGACAGCGCCTTCGGAGGAGGAAGAGGCGCGTTTCAACAACTGGATTCCGAAAGGGCTTAAAAGAAGTATAAAGGCTTACGGAGTGCAGCATGATATGTCACAGAAAGATATTACGATTCAGGCATTACAGAATTTTTTGAGGGAAAATGAAGTTCAATAATTCAAATCGCAAAGGATGTCATGGCAATCGAAAAGGAATTAAACTGCTGTCTTTTTGCAGTTAGCAAGATGTACGTTTGTACCACAAACGAATCTTGCCCTTTCCTCCGCAGTCGGCCGGGGTATGGCATCAGACGCTCCGGAGTCGGTTTGATCAAAATGGAAAACAATGGACTTAACAAAGGAAAACAGGTCGGTATGGCTGAAGGTAAGGTTCAAGCCAAGTGAATTGCAGGCCATGGAAAAGCAGTATAAAAAAACCACATTTCAAAGCTTAAGTGAATTCGGAAGAGCGATGTTATTAGGCGAACCGGTGACCATCGTGACCAGGGACAGGTCAATGGACGACGTACTGGAGGAACTGACGATGCTAAGAAGGGAATTAAACAGCATCGGCAATAACCTGAACCAGGCCGTTCGGAATATTAACAGCGCACACGGCTATGCCGATAACCGGTTGTGGATGGGCTTATTAAGTGTAATCAGTGGAAAGCTGGAACCTTCCATATGGCAGATCAAAGAGAAGATGAACCAATATGCTGACCTATGGTTGCGAAGATCAGAAGCGGAAAGAGCCTGAAAGGCGCTTTGAATTACAATGAGCATAAAGTAAGTAAGGGGCTTGCTTTTTTGATCGCCGCACCGGGATTTCAAAAAGATGCGCAGGATCTGACCTATACCGACAAGTTGTCCCGACTTACAAATCTTGCTGCAGGGAACCAAAGGGTCAGAACCAATACCTTTCACACGTCTTTGAATTTTGATGCTACCGAATGCCTTGACGATGAGCGGTTAGCAGAAATTACCAGGGATTACATGGACGGGATAGGTTTTGGCAGGCAGCCATTTTTAGTATATAAACATACCGATGCTGGTCATCCGCATGTGCATATCGTCGCTACCAATATTGACCGGGACGGTCTTCGGATCAGCATGCATAACCTGGGTAAATACCAGTCCGAACAGGCCAGGAGATCGATCGAAGAACGCTACGGACTCGTAAAGGCCGAAGGTCAAAAAAATGAAGATCAGCAAAGGATCAAACCGGCTCCGGTCGTTTATGGAAAGACCGACACGAAACGGGCTATTTCCAACCTGGTCAATGAAGTTAGCCGTACTTATAAATTCACCAGCCTGGCAGAGTTTAATGCGGTATTGACCCGGTTCAATGTCCTTGCGGACCGGGGTAACCCGGCCTCTGTGATGTATGCTAAAAATGGATTACGGTACTACATCACCGACCAGAGCGGAACGAAGCTTGGCGTCCCGATTAAAGCCAGCAGCATCTATGGTAAACCGACCATGAACACATTGTTCAGGTATTTTCAATTAAACGAGGTCTTGAGAAAGCCGCTCCGGGACAACCTTCGTGCCCGGATTGACCTGGCGATCAGGAAAAGCATTGGTTTCAGAGACCTCGAAAATAACCTGCGCAAAAATGATATCGACCTAGTCAGGCGGGTAAACCAGGACGGAAAGTTGTACGGGCTAAGCTTTATAGACCACCGGCTAAGGGTGGTGTTCAATGGGAGTGATATCGGAAAAACCTACAGTGCGGCCAACCTGTCTGCCGCACTGGGATCTAAGGGCAGCGATAAAGAAAACAAGGCTTTATCAGGTACCCGGCCCATGGGCGTAACTGAGCCGCACAACACTTTTCAAAAGCAGGGACAGTCCGTCCTGGAGGTCCTGTTGGCGCAGGAAAACCAGGACAATGTTCCTGCTGAACTGCTGATTCAAAGAAAGAAAAAACGGAAACGTAAACATATTTAAACGCAGCATTATGCAAACCGGAGAAAACGAACAGGCCCTAAGAAAGGTCATTGATTTTACCAGACTGTTAAGCATCGCGATCCTGATCATTCACTTTTATTTATGCTGTTACGATGCCTTTAGTGAATGGCACCTCACCCATAGGCTGGTCAACAAAGTTGTCCTGCCCATCTCGCGTTTCAAGATTTTCAGTACGATGACGTATATAAAGGGCAGCATTTTGTTGTTGCTGCTTATTTCCCTGTTAGGCAGCAAGGGTAGAAAGGAGGAAAAGATCAGCTGGAGGGAGATTGCTGCTTTCGGCATCACCGGTTTGATCACCTTTTTGGGGAGTGGTTGTCTCTATTTCAACATGCAGCGATCGGTCACCGCTCAGGTGATCTATATGGCAATGACGACAACGGGGTTTCTGATGATCATTCGATCCGGATCCCTGTTTTTCAGGCGGCTCCGGATCGATCTGTCAAAAGACATCTTTAACCGATTAAATGAATCCTTTCCGCAGGAAGAGCGTTTGCTGGAAAATGAGTATTCCATTAACCTGCCGGCAGAATATCACTATAAAGATAAGGTGAGAAAGAGCTGGATCAATATTATCAATCCTTTCCGGGGTACACTGGTGCTGGGCACACCCGGTGCAGGCAAGTCTTACTTTGTGATCCGTCACATCATTACCCAACATATTCGCAAGGGTTTCGCCATGCTGATCTATGATTTTAAATATGATGACCTGTCTAAGATCGCCTACAATACCCTGCGTAAATTCTCGCACCGGTATAAAGTGAAGCCGGGACAATATGTCATTAACTTAGAAAAAGTAATGCACCGTAATAATCCCCTTGAACCGGAAACCATGATTGATATTACGGATGCCATGGATGCAGCCAGAACGATCATGCTCGGCCTGAACCGGGAGTGGATCAAAAAAACCGGTGACTTTTTTGTCGAATCTCCCATCAATTTTGTTACGGCACTGATATGGTTTCTCCGGAAATATGAAGGCGGAAAATTCTGCACGTTGCCGCATACCATTGAACTTGCACAGGTAGATTATAAATACCTGTTCGCCTTACTTAAAACAGAGCCGGAGATCGAAGTATTGATCAATCCCTTTATTTCGGCCTGGGAAAATGAAGCGACCGATCAGTTGGAAGGACAGATCGCCAGTGCTAAGATCAGCATGGCCCGGTTGGTTTCACCAACACTTTACTACGTGCTTTCCTCCAGTGACTTTTCACTCGACATTAATGATCCCGGGGCACCTAAGATTGTCTGCCTGGCCAATAATCCGCAAAAGTCCCAGATCTTCGGGGCTGTACTTTCGCTATACGTTAACCGGATCAATAAGCTGGTCAACCGGAAGAACCAGTTAAAATGTAGTCTGATCTTTGATGAGTTTCCTACCATTTATTTTAATGGGATCGATAACCTCATCGCCACAGCGAGGTCAAACAAGGTTGCCACAACTTTGGCGGTCCAGGACTATAGCCAGCTCAAAAAAGATTATGGACCTGAACAGGCGGAAGTGATCATGAATATCGTAGGGAACGTGATCTCGGGTCAGGTTACCGGCAATACCGCTAAACAATTAAGCGAACGCATCGGCAAGATCGTTCAGGAGCGGCAAAGCATCACGGTAAACAGCCAGGACACCTCGGTCAATAAATCGACCCAGCTTGATTTTGCAGTACCGGCCTCCAAAATAGCGGCCCTGTCTTCCGGTGAATTTGTGGGTACGGTTGCCGATGACCCGGATGACAGGATCGATCTAAAAGTTTTTCACAATGCCATCATCAATGACCACCAGGTTATCAAAGCGGAGGAGGATGCTTATCAGGAGATTCCGGCAGTCAGGACGGTCTCGGAAGAAATGCTGAATGCCAATTATCTGCGAATCAAAAAAGATATCGCCACGATTATTGATCAGTTGATCGGACAGTCGCGATCCTGACCTACAATTAAGGGGGGGGGGTAACGGGGATTGATTTAATTCCTGATATCACAGCGTAAAGTGGGTAGATAACGGGCTTGATCTACATTCTCCGGGCAGTGGTTAGCGTTCGGACAATAATAAGTGCAGGATTGGTACTAACCGTTTATGAACTGTTTGAGTATTGCCCGGGCACCGAAATTAGAGGTTAAACAATTACCTCATGATTTTGCAGCTACCAGGGACTTTCCACCCAAAATATTTAAAATCGTTAGCCGGGGCCTCAACATGCCTGCTGATCATTCTGTTCATCCATACGGCGATCAGTAAATTGATATCCTTCGAAACATTTAAAGAGGCGATGCACAATCAGGCTGTTCCTTATTGGATGGCTGCCCTGCTGATCTGGACCCTGCCACCGGTAGAACTAGGAACCGTAGTACTGCTTTATTTTAAACGGTCGCGACTGATCGGCTTCTGGTGCGCCCTGATCCTGATGGGTATGTTTACCGGGTATATCGCACTGGTCTTATCCGGCTTTCTGGGTGAGGCTCCATGCTCCTGCGGCGGGGTACTCAAGTCGATGGGCTGGACGGCTCATTTCTTTTTCAATCTCTTTTTTTTGCTGTTAAGTTTATCAGGAATATGGGCGACCAACAGGGAAAGGAGGATGACCGGCAAGCGATGAATAATCAGTCTGCAGGTTCTTCGACCAGGTTGGAGAAAATGTCCGGGGGGTGCTGAAAACCGTTCAATAGAGTAGGCAACGTTATTTTAAGTAATTAAAGTTTTTCCGGATGCTTTTTGATCTAACAAAGCGTTCAAAACCATGAAAAGAGTTAAAATCAACCTGGCTTTACTGGCCGTTCTGATGGGCATTTCAACTGCCTTTGCATTTAAAACCCCCGAAACCAAAAAGTTCGCGTCGGTGTGGCGCAGAACGGCGACCTCCGCGACTAAAGAGTCCAGCAACACCTGGGTACAAGGCGCGCCGGGAGGTAGTTGTTTAAGCGCTACCAGGATCTGTAGTGCATCCTTCGCAGATGGTTACGATCCGAACATGCATACTTACGCTGAAAATGATGCTAATGCGGTTGGCAAAACATTGGGCTACCGTACCAATTAAGCTAATAAGGCCGTCTCTTGAGAGGCGGCCTTATTATTTGGCTATCTGTCGTTCTGTTCGATCCCGCTTCTCCGTATCTCTTCATCCGGGATCGGGAAAGTATAACGCTTGTCATCTGGTGCTAAAGTGACCGTCACTCCGTCATAGAGCCTGTTCAAGGTTTTCTTAAACTTATCCTCCTTGTTCAACCGTCGCAGATCAGACCAGCGCAACCCGCGCCCGACCAGCTCTTTCCTTCTTTCCTGTAAAACAAGAGCCAACGCGGTTGCTTCATCGGGAGCGGCATAAGGTTGAAAGGTTCCGGTTTCCCACCTGGTTACCAGTAATCCGTTAAGTTCCTTTAAGGCATCTGCCGTGTTTCCCCGCCTGGCATAGCATTCTGCACGGATCAGGAAAAGTTCGTCCGTTGCGGGGCCTCCGAATAAAGTGCTGAAATCACCGGTATAGGAACCGACATAGTTATAGCCGCCGTTACCCTGGTCTGCAAAAAAGCAGGTTTTTCGAAGGTCATGTTCTGCATAGGTGTTTAACAGTTCGCCGCTGACGAAGACACCAGGTTCCACGAAAAAGGAATAACCAACCAGGTTCTCATAACACAACACCTCATCATTCCCATTTGGCAGGATAAACGGAAAGGGGCTGTCGTATCCTGATGGTGCCAGGTCATTATAATTGATCAGCCTGGCCGAGCCGCTTAATGCCGCTGAAGCGGAACTCAACGCTTGCGGGTAGTCGCCCATGATCAAAAATACCCTGCCCAGCATCGCAAGCGCGGCAGCTTTGGTCGGGCGTGTCTTAACGGTAGTGGTTTCGCCCAGCAACAAACTGGCAGATCGGAAATCGCGCACAACCTGCTCATACGTTGCCTGCAGTGTACCCCGGCCGCTGATCTCGTTAACGTTAGCGGTGTTCCTGATGGGGATACCTTTCGTCTGCGCAGCTGTCGCCGCATCATACGGTTCCGCGAATTGCTGCGCTAAGGAGAAATAGGCGTTCGCCCGGTAGTACAGGGCCGTACCTTTGAGTTGGTCGACCTGTGAGTTAGCGTCGTCATGGAGTTTTTCCAAGCCATCCAGCACGACGTTACAAACAAAAACGGCGTTATATAAATAGTTCCAGTCATTGACCGTAGCGCCCTGATATATGTCTTTTTCCCAGAGATAGGCATTCCTTTCCGTCGCGTCCAGCGAAAGCAGGGTTGCGTCATCTGCACTGAAGTTATCGGACGCGATCTCGTTCAATCCTGCAACCGTGTTCAGGTTCGAATTAAATGTCGCATCCAATAGCCGCTGGAAATCATCCGGGCTGGTCGGAACCAGCAGGGATTTGTCATTCCTTTTGTCCAGGTACTCTTTGGTACAGCTTGTGCTTAGCCACAGGATAGCCGTAATGATGATCAAATATTTTTTCATGATGTTGTGTTTAAAAGTCTGCTTTAAGTCCTAAGGCAATGGTTCTGGACAGGGGTAACAGGTCACCGTTCACGGCGTCCGGGTCCAGTTTGTTGTTGGCGGCCTTCCACAGGATGCCGATGTTATTGGCATAGGCATACAGGTGCAATCCTTTAAATGGAAGGTTTTTTAATGCTTTTCCGCTGAGGTCGTAACTCATGCTGATATCCTGCAGGCGGATGTTATCCGCTTTTTGAACCAGAACGGCGGAATACGTATAAAAGTTATCCCGGTTGTTGTTGACGGCAGAAGGTAGTGACGGGACCTGGGTGTGCAATTCGTCACCGGGGTTTTGCCAGCGCTGTGCATAATCCCCATGACCGCCAAGCCCGGACAGCACCGTATTATATTGTACAGATGACCTGCGGGTATAATAGCCCAGTCGGTAACTGATATTGGCTGATAAGGAAAACTGCCTGTAGCGGAATGTATTGCGCAGGGCACCATAAACAGTTGGACGGGCAGGACCATTATAGGTCACATTGTCCAGCGTAGCACCATTAATGATAGCTGCATAATCCTTACTGACAGCGCCATTCAGGTATCCCTGCGGGTCACCTGTCAACGGGTCAAGCCCCGCCGAGGCGTAACTGTAGATCCCGTAAAGTGGTTTCCCTATCGCCGGCACGATACTATAAGCACCGGTCAGGTAATCGCGTGCTGCATTGGAGGAGGCCAGTTCATACTTGGTGACCTTTTCCGTGTTCCGGGAGAACAATAAGGTAGTTGACCATTGCAGCTGCCCGATGGTGTTCTTACTGTTTAAGGTGATGTCTACGCCGCTCCCTTTGATACCGGCTGTATTACCCCGGAATTGGGCCAGACCGGTCTGCGGAGCAAGGGGTGCATTCCCGATCAGGTCTGTTCCGTTTTTAACATAGTATTCCAATGAACCGGATAACCTGTCCTTAAAAGCACTGAAATCCAGTGCAAAATTGGAAATATTGATTCGTTCCCAGCGGAGTGACGGGTTGGGCGGATTTTGGATCACCGCATAAGGCAATCCTAAAAATGAACTGGAGGCAGCATAATAGAGGGCCGTCGTATAGGCAGAAAGCGTGTTGTCGATATTGCCGGTACTGCCGTGCGTAATACGGAGTTGCAACGTTGGCAGCCAGCCGACCTTATAAAAACCTTCTTCGGAAAGCTTCCAGCTGAAGCCCCCGGAATACAGGGGCACGCCTTTTTGATTGGTCGATACCCCGAAAAGGTTGCTTTGGTCCAGTCGGGCACTGGCCGACAGGATATAGCGGCTTTTATAAGTATAGCCTGCGTTAGCATAGTAGGATATAAACCTGTTTGTCAGGTCGGAAAGGCCATCGTTGTTCTGCACCTTGTTACTGCGCGTAGATGGGAAAAGATAGGAGCCAAACGCACTGATATAATCGACCGGCTGACTGGCGGCATGTTCTTCATCATAACCGTAAAAACGGGTACTGTTGCCCGTACTGTGGATATCACGCAACTCTGCCCCGCCGATGAGATTTAGTTGGTGATTTTCGCCCCAGCCGCGGTCATAGCTTAACTGGGTGCGGACGTTATGGGTATTGGATACCGTGTTCCGCATATCCAGTATGCTACCGAGCGGAACCGGACGGTTCAATGATCCGTCAGGGTTGACCGTTGTCAGCCTGTTGATCTGGTCACGTGTATACCACGTTTCGGTGCTTTGGTCGTTCCGGTAGTTATTCGTCGTCCGGTTATACTGATAGAGGATACTGGCATTTAATCCGGGGATGACCTGGTATTTTATATCAATATTATATCGGTGATCAGCTGATGTTGATTGCTGATCTGCCGACCGCAATTCATGAAGCGGCACAAATTGCCAGTTCAGCAGGCCTTGTCCCTGCGCAGTTGAAAGCAGGCTGTTTCGATAGGTATGGGTAATGGCCAAGGGGTTGCCCTGATCATCGGCCAGCCTGGCATAGGGATAAAGCGACTTACCGGTGGCATAATTCAGGGAAGTGACCGGCAGCGCGTTTTGAGGTGTCCTGCTAAAGGTCGTAAAAATACCGGTCCCGATCGTTAGCCGCTTATTGAGCAGCGTGTACGTGTTTTGCGCATCAAGGGATAATCGCTGGTACCCGTTGCCAACAGCTGCCGCGCGGTTCTCATCATAGCCGGCAGAAATGTAAAACTTTTGATGGCTGCCGCCGCCGCTCAGGTTTAAATTATATTGCTGGTTCACAGCGTTCCGGTACAGGTAACGGCTGACATCTTTGCGGCTGTCCGCCTGGTTCAGTAGGGCGATCTGCTTTTCGGCCGCTGCCGCGCTGATCTTCTGATCACGGGCAGCGATCAGTAATTCGACAACCGGTGTAAGGGCGATTTTATTGCTGCTGTTCTCCTGGTTATTATAATAGTCTTTGGCAAAAAGGGAGCGTTCTGTTGCTATAAAATCAGCCGTGGACATGACCGGGGTGTAAAAAAGGTCGGGCCTGGCCGCGATGGTCACGTTACTGTTAAAGGAAACTTTGGTATCCTCGTTATAACGCCCTTTTTTCGTCGTGATCACGATCACGCCGTTTCCCGCACGGCTACCCCAGATGGAAGCTGCCGCCGCGTCTTTCAGTACCGTCACGCTTTCCACATCGTTCGGATTGATGTTATTGACATCTCCTTCATAGGGATAATTGTCGATCACGATCAAGGGCGAGGTCCTGGCAAAGATCGTGCTTTGCCCTCGGATGGAGATCGCAGATTGCTCGGCTGCCCGCGTCCCAACCTTGTTGAAGGTAAGGCCCGGGACCACGTCGGCAAGCCTGCTCAGCACATCGGTACTGACGCTCCGGTTCAATAACTGTTTGTCCACCATTGCAAAGGAACCGGTTGCCCGCTCCCTGGGTAATTCCTGGTAACCGGTCGAAACGACAACTTCCTGTAACTGGTTCGCGGTCAATTGTAGTTTGATCAGCAACTGGTGGTCCAATGGTGTAGAGACGGAAATTTCCTGTGCAACAAAACCGGTATAGCTGATCTCTAAGACGACCTTGCCACCGGCACTCAGCGTAAAATAGCCGTCTTCTAAAGTTTGGGTCGCTATACTGGTATTTCTGATCCTGACCGTCGCCCCGGCCAGAGGGCTGTTATCAGTAACGGACAGCACTTTTCCGCTGATTGTGTTTTGGGCAAAGGCTGTAAAACCAGCGATACAGCATAGGATAAGGGTGATTGTTTTTTTCATAAGTGATTTAGTTAGGGTTTAAGGGTGGACGGTCGCTGATAACGAGCTGATTGACCTTTTGCGTGCCGGGTGCTATTTCCAGCCCATAGGCCCTCAATTCATCATTTAGTAGTTTGAGGTCATTGAACCCATTTTTGAGGGTCAGGTCTATGTTTCCGGTGAACCCCGTTGCGTTGACCAAAGGCAGTTTCAATAACCCATGGGCATTCACGCTTGCCACCCAGTAACGTAAAGGTTGGTTACGAATGGATGTCCCGAACTGATCTACGGTCATCATCGTCGTACCACCCTTTGTTTTGAGTTTGCCGTTTTGCCCTGTACTTTTCAATACAAAACATTGCTCCTCCCTGGCGATGAGGCTTGGGACATAGTCCGGAAAGAAACGGCCGATTTCTTCACGCATTATACCAAATGCCATTTTTCTCATGGCCGCCGGTACTTTTAATTCGTAACAGAATCCGTGACCGTTGGCCAGCCAATGATCGTATTCCATACCAACGGCATAGGAGGTTAACTTGCTGGTATCCCGTACCTGCAGTTTGATACTGTCCAGGTAGGTAAGGAAATCTCTTCCTTTGTCAGAATGTGCCACCGCAAAAAGCTGGAGCGGGTTGAGATTTTTACAGAGAATGCGCAAAGCGCCGTCCTTTTCCGGCTGTATCAGCATCTGAAGAGGCAGGCCGGCTTTATAGTTGGTCAATACGGAATGGTATATCAGGTCCGTACCGTCGCCGCCGTTTCCGTTAACCAGTAAAGGGACCGAATCATTATACGGGATCATCGGCGCATCTTGCTTTATAACGATGTCCGGTGCTTTCCTGAGCAGCAATTGTTTGATTGTTGCCGCATTAACTGCCTGAAATTCCGTGATCGCCCTTAATTTGCCATCCTGGTCTATCCATACATAATGCGGGAGGAAACGATGTGGAAAGAGTTTGGAAAGGACCGTATCATTGCTCACCTGCGGTACGGCATAACGGACTTTGCGGCTGTCTTCCAGCTTTTTCATAAACCCGGTCACCAGGGCTGTTGGCTGGTCGCTCACGGAAAGGAATTGTATTTGACTGCCAAACTGTTGCTGTAACGAATCCATCTTAGGGATCATCGCGATACAGGGTGAACACCACGTTGCCCAGAAATCAATGATCAGGAGCTTGCCCCGGAAATCGCTCAGCCTGGCCGTGGGGGTTGGGTAATTGGAGAGGTTAGTGATCGTTACATCCGGAACCTGTTGGCCGATCTCGGGAACCTGAAAGGATGTTTTGTCCTGTGCCCGTGACGGAAAATTGAGGCAAAGGAGTACCGCTACGATCAGTATCGTTAATTTTTTCATTTTTTTTAAATAATTAAGGCTTTACCGTTCGTTCAGAATGGTCAGCCGTTGGTGTTAATGGATTTGTCTTTATTTTGGGTTTGCTGCATCTTTAAAATCGAGGTTAAAGCTGTTTAGCTGCCGCTGGTGAAAGCGGTGCGCCGAAGCGATAAAATCATTAAGCTGGTCCAGGAATGTCGCAAAGTCTTCGTCCGGGATTTCTGCCTTGAACTTGCAATCGTTGATCGCCCAGCATTGGAAAATGACCAGGGTGAAATAACGGAACAGTTCCGGTGGATGGTGTTGGAAGAAGGTCGACAATGCGCCTTGGAACCGCCTGTCCTCCCTGCGCAGGTAGAAGACCCGCATTTTACCGGTCCTGCCCTGTCGGATCTGCCGGAAAAAAAGGCAAAGCATGGCCACGATACGAAAGCGTATCAATTTTTTCATGGTGGTTTTGTTTAGAAGTTAAGGATCGGTGAAGAAAACGGCAACCGAAAATCAACTATTAACTGGATCGGTTGCCGTGATCCTATGACTTAATCAGGCGGACATAGGACAAAGAACCAGGGATGGAGTTTGTTATGGTTCATGGTCTTCTCCTTTCTGAACTTCTTGTTGTTGGGCATATAGCGCGAGCGAAAGATCCTGGAGTTTGCGGATGAAAAGGCCGAGTTGCTCCGGAGGGAGCTTATGCAGGTCGCGGCCGTTTCCGGTAAGGCCAAAGGCATGCCATTTTTTTAATTCCGCTTTCACTTCTTCAGAGGTAATGCTGCTGAAGATCCGCTCCAGCGCCTGCTCCGGGGTAATGAGTGTTGAGGAATTGAGTGTTCTGACTTTGGCCATACCTAGCAATAAATTTTGCTGGGAACACGCTGTGATTAAAAAAAGCAAGGCGTGGTACCCAACTTACCGCTTTAGAGGCCCTAGGAAGCCTGGAAACGAATAAGCCAGGCCCACGCCTATGGCGCGAGCACTGTAACTTATTGTCTCGTTTCCCTTTGAAATTTCCTAGGTTTCTAAAGCGAGATTTTAAGTACGATGCATCAATATTTTGAAGTCTATCGCAAAAGTAATTAAACGCTAATAAATGTTTCTATCTATTATTTTAATAAAAGTAGATAAAAAATACCTATGGTACAAAATAATGTACCACTTTTTTTAAAAACATGATTGATATTCCCATAATGTCTATGAAACAACAGAATTTCAAAGTATTATTGGGTCAAGAGATTGAAAGAAAGAGGATTGCTCTCAATTATGGTGTGCGCGAATTAGCTAAAATAGCAGACATTGAGCATCATCAACTAATTAATATTGAAAAGGGGCGGGTCGACATTCGTATCTCCACTTTGTTGAAAATTGCTACAGCTTTTAATTTAGAAGCTAAAGATCTTTTAACCTTTTAATCTGGCGTTGCCTGCGGCCAGGCTTTCCGCTGCAAGTCCTCGCTACGCTGTGGGCTTTACACTTCAATCCTTAACGCATTACTTAGAAAGAACTTTAATTGTTAGAATATAGACTTTCTTTGAAGTCTCTCATATATAGTTACAGATGGAGTTTCGTATAGATAACGATAAGAGATAATGTTCAGTTATCCTTTGTTGGTTTTATAAATAAATAAAATGGGAATTCAATTATGTCGAATTTTTCTAACTGAAAGCCTTTGACTGCGTAATCCAGAATGACCATAAGGCCCTGAAAAAGAGATCGCCGCTTATGTGGAGCTGCCGATGCTGAGCATGATCAACACGGGCGCCATCCAGCGCAATTACTTGCAGATCAAACAAGATGTGGAGGATATCATTGAAATGGTTAGGAACGGCTGCTTGGGGGATCCGGCGAAGGCACATTTGGTGGTCAAAAAACCTGCGCGAAGTAAATTTATATTGGCTATCGGGAAGATGCATACAAGTAAAATTGCTTGTTTTCCAAAAAAGCAGTAATTTTAAACAAAGCCTTTAACACGCTTTTTTCAGACGGCGTGATTACCTAATTAATAACCTATCATGAGGATCATCCATCCGCAACCATACGTGCCGATCAATGCCCAGTTCTTCAAAGAGCCGGTGACGATCAAACTACGTGCGGCCGATTTTAAGGGTGTGGCGGTCGTTCCCGGTCAAATGGCGGTATCTTTTCAATTTTGCTTTTTTCCCGATCTTTTTATTGAAAATGACGACGATATCGATTTTGAGGAAGTTTCCCTCAGCTTTCAAAATTGCTTTGTCATGAACCTGAAAGTTGAAAATATCAAGTCAAAAAACATATCCCTGCGCTTACATGCCTGTGTATTCGCGGGGAGAATTAGTGCACCCGAATTGATGGTGGTAAGTCTAAACAATTGTCTGTTAAAATATGGAATAACCTTATTAAATCTCCAGAAAGTCGAGCTATCCTACACGACTGAAAATATCTTCCCGTATTGGTGGAAGCAGCTATTTTACCAGCTGAACATTAAAGATCTGAAATCATTTTTAATGGAGGAAGAGCGTTATCAATTACACAATATCGGGCAAGTGCTTATTCGGTCATCAAGAAAGGATACAGACAAGCCGGGTTTTTACCGGTTTCCCAATAATACTTTGCCGGAATATAAATTCGGGTACAAGCTTTCAAATGAAGAAGACGCTTTATTGAAAGTTTCCATCCATATCGAGTTCCCTACGGACGAAACGGACAAAAATACACAAATCGAAAATGTCAGTCTGCACTCGCTGGCGCTGGTCGGCAACCCGGGCGGCAAGGTGACGATCGAAAATGTGCACGTCGGAAATTGGTACCTGTCTGAATTTTCCCCCAAGGACGGGGCAAGTTTTTATAACATCGATCCCAGGAAGCCGCATAATGAAGAAACGAAGATTGGCATCCACCGTTGTAACCTGGACAAGGTATGGTTTGACAACGTTTACTTTGGTGAGTTTGACCGGTTATCGTTCTATAGATCCAAATTCTCGAATGCCATTTTCACTTCCTGCAGCTTTCCCGAGGACTACGCAGCCTATGAAAAATTTTTGCCGATAGAAAATATACACTACCCGGAAAAACAAACAGCTAATCACCACAAGGACCAATACGAGATCTTCCTACAGTTGAAAAAGGCTTTAGAGGCTACAGGCAATATCTATGAAGCCCTTAAGCTGCAAGCGATATCGCAGATGGCGCTGCATAAGATCACCACCATTGGCGGCGGGGATAAGTTTATTTTGTGGACAAACCGCGTGTCCAACGATCATGGTTTATCGATCAGAAAACCGTTTATCTGGTTTCTGCGAATCACCATACCTGGCTACCTGCTTTATCTCCTGTGCGCAGGTTTGCTGTTTCAACCGACGAAATTTGATCCGGACCTGATCGGTTACTATTTTTCTTTTATAGACCTGACGCACAAGATCGACTTTCTAAAAGAAAAGCACGGTGGCCTGAATGCCTTATCGCTAACACTGGACTATGTCACTAAACTATTTGTTGGTTACATCATTTTCCAATTCGTAGTCGCTTTCAGAAAGTACGGCAAGAAATCATAACATGAAATGAAAAACAGAAGCGACATCATCGAAAGGATAAATGCAGAACTAGCTGCGATAAGGGAACGACAATATAACTCGGACGGGTCACCGCTCTATACGATAGCCCCCACTGTGATCTCGTTGGACTACCAGGTCAGATCAGGTGCAGCACACGGTGCGGTAAATGTGTATGGCAAGTTTGACGGCGTTTTAAAATTAAAACCACAGATTGATCTGCGCAGTTCGCTGAACGACTACCCAAACTTATTGGAAGAAATCAAAAACGACATCCGTGAAATTGAAAAAAACATTAATGTCGACCTGCAAAAATGACCATTACGCTTTGCGCATTTAACTTATGTTGGGGGACTTAGCAAGAGCCACTGTTTACCTGACGAGAATCTTTGCTATTGATAAAAAAGTTAACAATGATAATTGAAAGCCCTTTTTGTTGTAAATTCAGCGTCTAAATCTTTTCGATTTGAATTTATTATCACAAAAATCACTTCTAATCCCTCGCTCGGACAGCTTGTCTACTAATTTATGGCGGGGGGGGATTGGGCCATTTTAAAAGTTCTATATTCGTTTTTAAATGGAGCCTGAAGTAGAAAATAGATCTGTAATACCCTTCCTGCGCTGGACAGGATCTAAGCGATGGTTCACAAAAAGCCATATAAAAGATTTTTTGCCGGAAGAATTTGGCGACTATCATGAGCCTTTTTTAGGTGCTGGAGCAGTATTTTTTCATTTGATGAATAAAGTTTCAAGCGGGAAACAATTTTTTCTTTCAGACTCCAACGAAGATTTAACGAACGCTTATTTGCAGTTACGAGATAACCCAAATGAGGTGATTCATAGTTTGAAATCTTTTAAAAATACTAAAGAAGACTACTACCATGTTAGAAGTTTGAGCCTCGATTGCGCACATGAACGCGCGGCGCGTTTTATCTATCTGAATCGGACTTCTTTTAACGGTATTTATAGGGTGAACAGTAACGGCCTGTACAATGTACCGTATGGTAACCGTGCAAAAGTAGACTATGTGACGGAACAATTGTTACTGAATGTCAGTGATCGTCTACAGGGCGTGCATCTTCGGACACAAGGGTTCGAATGCTGCATTCAGGACGTGAAAGCTGGAGACCTCGTCTTCTTGGATCCACCCTATACAGTTGCACACGAAAACAATGGTTTTATTGAATATAATCAACATCTCTTCGCCTGGGAGGATCAGGAAAGATTAAGGCGTTTAATTGAAAATCTGATGGATTTGGGCGCATACTTTATTCTAACTAATGCCAGCCATACATCGATAGCCGAACTTTATAAAAATATCGGCACGATGAAAAAGTTGTCACGGAATAGCCAGGTCGGCGGCAGAAACAAGACTAGGCGGATGTATAATGAATTAGTTATCTCAAATATCTGCAGGTAATATGGCGATAAAGAAACTTAAAATAGCTGTAATTAGCGATCTGCATTGCCACCCGGAGGAAAAGGAATACGCGAAAAATAATACGCTTTTATTCAGTGATAAATTACGACTGCCCACCAACGAGCATCCGGTAGAAAATTTGCTGGATATTATTGAAGATGAAAAGATCAAAGTGGATTTGGTACTAAGCCCGGGCGACTTTACTCACCAATCGCATAAGCAAGGTTTTTTTTCAGGTTGGTCATATGTAAAAGAAATCGCCCGTGCCTTGAAGGCGGATGAGGTAATTGCTACTATTGGCAATCATGATATTGATTCACGACATACCTACTCAAACTATAGTTTCGATATACCGAAAAAGATCAGCCAAGATTTCCCGCTGGATAAGACAAGGCTTGCGCAGTTTTGGGATACCGGTTTTGCATTCATCGAAGAACCTGATTTTCAAATTCTCGTAGTCAACAGCACCCATTTTCATACACATTCTGACAAGGACAACCCGATCGACAACCCGGTTGTTAAAGGCAAAATGGACACGGCGCAGATTGAACAAATAGAGAAGTATCTGAAGGAACACAACGATCCGAAAAAAATCAAGATTGCACTGGTACATCATCATCCTATCAAACATGCCCGACAACAATTAGGCGAGTACGATTTCATCGAGAACGGTGAAGCTTTTTTAAATGTTTTGGGAACATACCGCTACGACCTATTGATCCACGGGCATAAACATGATCCATGGCTGAGATATAATATCACAGAAAACGGATTTGAGATACCAATACTCTCGTCAGGTAGTTTTTCCGCAACAAACCAGATTTCTTGGATCAACAAGTTTAACTATTTCCACTTGATTGAAATTACTAAGGATGAAGACACACCCGCCACTGGTATGTTGGAAACCCTTACCTTCAAAAATAGAATCGGATGGAAAAAAGACCGTGAAGATGGCTTTTACCCTTATGCGGGGTTTGGATATTTAGATAATCTAAAATTAATCGTAGAAAAGATTAAAACAAAGCTAGAAGCGTCAGCTACTGGCATGCTGAAATGGGACGCTGTCGTAGAAGATATTCCGGAAATTCGCTACCTCACACCCGATAAAATGGACGAGCTGGAGGCACAATTGTTGGCGGAACAAATGTTATTAACATCGAAGATCGGCGTAAAACCGAAGCACGTATATTATGAAAGAGATTGACAATTTCTACAATACTTACAATGCGCGGCATTTAAAGCCATCCGAGGTTGCCGAGAGCTTTATCTTTTCAAACAGTTTTGAAAAGCTGATCCAAAATGACCATTCCGTAATATTGGGTGCACGGGGGTGTGGTAAAACTACATTAATGAAAATGTTGACGCTGCCTGCGCTTTACCATTGGGACCATGCAAGGGCTGCTGATATCCGTACGGGTCTGCCATTTCATGCAGTTTATATCTCGACAGACATTTACTGGGATGTTAAAAACCAAACATACAGTTCAGAGCTGGAATCGTTTGGTAACTTTTCCGAACGAATATCACAGTTCTCAGTTACAAGTAATGTATTTTCATCACTGTGCGACACTTTCAAAAACATTTTGGAAATCGACATTCAGTGCGATGACGAAGCAAAGGAGCTAGAGTTATGTAAGGTTTTGATCAAGGCCTGGAAGTTGAACGCTACGGTTCCGAAGATTGAATATGTTAAAGAAGCTTTAAATGAAAGGGTTGATTTCGTGAACCAGTTCATCCAGGATGTAATCTTTAACCATAAAAAAAATCAAGAGGTTGTTACGCCTGATTTTTTCAATCTGTCGTTCGAAACTTCGTTAGAATATGTAATACCGATCTTTGAGAGGATATATGGTTTGCAAAACAAAAGGCAATGGGCTTTATGTTTTGATGAACTTGAATTCGCGCCATTATGGCTTCAGGAAAAGTTATTTAGGTCATTGCGTAGCAGGACCCAATATATACTTTATAAACTAAGTTCTAGTCCGATACTTCCTTTAGCACTAGCGAGATCGTTATCCGACGAATATAGCGCGACAATCGGAAACGATGTGTCCCTCATTAAAATGTGGGGTTCGTCGGAGGCGGACAACTTTTCTAAAAAAATAATAGAATCTTATTTAGCCAGAAAACTTAACATTCGCGATGTCAAAACCTATTTTGGTTCAAACGAGATCTATAATAAAAGCCAGGATAGCTATAACGAAGGCAGCGAATTTTATAAAGAGATGATCGAGCTTTTGAAAAAAGACGATGCTTTTAGAGAGTTTATGGTTGATAAGAATGTGGACGTTAGCCGACCTATTCCGGTCGATAATCAAAAAGACGTCTTATTCAGAAAGATTAAGCCAGTTGTTGCTTTCAGGAATTACTATTTGTCTGAAAATAGAAAAGTGGATGGCAACAAGTTTAAAACTGGCTATCGTAGCAGGAAAACGGGTGAGCTTTATTCGGGAATAGAAGTGTTGACAAAAATCTGTGACGGTAATCCACGTTGGTTAATAGCAATCGTGACTTCAATTTTATCAAAAGCTGCCACGCGGGGAATGTCTGAAAAATTGCAATATGATGAGATCATCAGTGCGGCCAAACGCTTCCAAAATGTAATTGCAAATATCCCAACGGGGGCAACAATTTCCACGCCTTTAACGGAAATCATTGAAAGGGTTGGTCAGTTTTTTAAATATCAGGTTCTGGGGCCAAATTTTAACCTTGACCCTAAAGGGACATTTGTGGTTGATGAAAATCATCACCAGGTGTCAGGCGAGATTATAAATTTATTAGAAAAGGGTATAGCGCAAGGCGCACTTATTCTGGTAGACAGCGATGGTCAGTCGTTTGATTTCGAACTACGGGGTAAACGTCTAAAATTGTCGTATTTATTTGCTCCATTATATGATATCCCTCTTAGGAAATACACGGATATAAAGTTGAGCGAATGTTTGCGCGGGCTGCAGATTGAACGGGCAGGACAAACTTCATTATTTTAAGATTATGAAACTGGAATACGGACGACAAATTCAATTAAGCGAAGTACAGAATAAGACCATTCAACTGTTCCTATTTGCTTGTAATCATGAAAAAAGGATTTTATGTGCCCATAACAAAATCCAAAATAGTAACACAGTTATCAAATCAATTGGGTTTTCTTATAAACCGTTAACAAAGAAAAAGAAAGGTGCAATTGAGTTAATTCACCTTAAAAGTCATGTAGAAATTTACGATATCCTCGATTTAGAATTTGCTAAATATGGTAATGACGAGATTAATATAGTTGTCGATTATTCCTGTATGACTAAATCTTGGTATTATTCAATAATTCTGTACCTAACCAAAAGAGATCTTGCGATATCGAAAGTAATTGCATTGTTTTTTTATACACCATCTAAATATTCTGCACCCCAGAAGCCGAAGCACAATACAGAAATAGCCCCATTGCCGGGAAAATATGTTGTGCCGACAAATAAGCCCAAAGCTTTAATTGTCTGTTTAGGCTACGAGCAGAATAAGGCGGAGGGAATAATTGATCACTTAGATCCAAAGATCTGTTATGTTTTTTACACAGAGCCTGCCCTAGATTCCAAATTTGTTTCTACGGTCAAGGCAAATAACAAAAATATATTAGATCATTATACCAATATTATTACATATCCATTCGACGATCTGCTTTACTTGGAGCGGCAGCTAACCTCATTATACTACTTGCTTAGGGAAGATTACAGTATTATTATCGCGCCTCTTGGTCCGAAACCATTTACGTTTATCTCTATGTTACTATCAGTCAAATTTCCTGATATAGATATTTGGCGGGTCGGATCAGGCTCCGATATTAATGAGTATAAAAGGGAGCCAATTGATGATAATACATTCGTAATCAACGAAGTAGTATTTACATCGACATCACAGGACGACCGAAAAGTCAAGTAATCGCGGTGTCCGAATAGATTCCATTCTTTTCTCTCAACTCAAAAGTCCAGCACCGCGTCGATCGCCTCGTCCACCTTTTTAAAGGAAAGTTAGATTGGCATTGCATTTGTCGTTAAGATGCTTTCGTGCCTGTACATTTTCTGTAGTTCCTTTGGATTAATCTCTTTTTCCTCCGCCCTTTGAGCAAATGAATGTAGGCTTTTCTGCTGAGAAATATTTTTGATACTACCGATCATAATATGGGATTATGTGTATTGATGTAATTTCAAACCGCGATTCCACGTCATTAAGCAGTTTTTAGGGTTAGTTAAACCGTTACTTTCCTGATTTGCCGCCATCACTTTTTAGCCAGGTAGCAGATGGCGGCGATTACGATCAGGCAGACCACTACTATAGCGATCAGGGCGAAAGAAGTTTCAGACATGGCGTTGTTTTTATGGTTTTTTAATAAATTAATTTTCAGGTTGAGCAAGGCGGTCAGCAGGCCGATGGCAACGGTGATAAAAGGCAATAATTTTAATAAGGTCTCCATACATTATATATTATGTTACGTTAATGATTTGAGCTTCCTGGACAGCATAGCACAGGATTGGCGCGGTGTCAAGTACTTCACCCCCCGCGGAAAGACGGGTCTTAAATTGCGCATATAGTACTCAGGCAGCGCCGGAAGTTTCACTAAGCGGCGAAAAAAATTTATACCGCCCATCATTAAGATAAATTATAGTATCCCCGTCGTGAAAAAACGGTCTAAAATGGAGGCAAAAAGCTGTTTTTGAAGGATAATTCGCAGGAAATTTTGCCTTTATTAAAAGTAATTCGCCTGACAATCAGTGTTATGTGTTTATTTTTCACTGATCTATGATTTTTTTATTTTTCAGCCGGATTTGACTGAATCGCGGTTCCTAATTTCTTTGCGCACTTTTGAGGAATGAGTTTAAGTTTAGAAGACACACTTCGGTTATGCGATGGCGAGCGCAATCACCACGGGCTGACACTTGCCCGGAGCTATGAGGGCTTCAAAGCATGGTTTGCGGCCTTTGAAAACAGCAGCGATGAATTTGACCTGCGTCTTGCTTACATGCGCGAACTTGACATTCCGAAAGAGGAAGCTTTCTTTATTTTAGCTTATACCGGTACACACTCCAGCTGGATCAACAGCGATCTTCGGAACGGTGAGGAACTATCAAGCCGCTGCAAGCAAACATTCGCGGAATCTTTAGATCAGGTGCTTCGTAAGCTTACCTCATTCAATAATCAAATCGTCTACCGGATGGATATCCCACCTAACGATGACGAAGAGACTAGAAGCTGGTTCCATCAACATGTAGGAGCAAAGTTCGAAGTTCCTTATTATCTTTCAACTGCGCAGGAGGATTACCATAATACGCCCGTCGTCTGGAAAATCCAGACACTGACTGCCGATAGTTTTGGGAAGGATATTTCCAAACTTACGAATAACGAGTTTGAGCGGGAGGTGCTTTTCCGTCGGCACGCTAAATTTGAAATATTGGGAATTGAGTACGGAACTGGGTATGTGATGTTACAGGAACTGACGAAGGACGCCGCAACCGATTTTCCCCTGGTTGGTATCTATAACCGCAAATATTAGGAACGACGGCAATTGAATGCTCATTAAATTTGATTATGAAAAAAACGATCTTCTATTCTTGGCAGTCTGATCTGGCCAGTAATACTAACCGGGGGTTTATTGAGGACAGCCTTGAGAAGGCGATCAAGGGGATAAACCGCCAGGAAGTACATCTCGAGGTGGCGATCGACCGTGATACCCAGCACAGCAGCGGGACCCCTGATATTGTAAATACGCTTTTTGAAAAGATAGACAAATGCCAGGTTTTTGTTGCGGACGTTAGCCTGATCAATACCGAAGGCAAGCGCACACCTAATCCGAATGTACTTTTGGAACTTGGTTACGCAGCCAAATGCGTTGGCTGGGAGAATATCATCTGTGTTTATAATACGGAATACGGTCAGCCTGAAGAATTGCCATTTGATTTGCGTTTCCGCCGGCCACTGCAATACAAGATCAGTAAAGCCGGGCCGAAAGCCGCTGAGCGAAACCTGCTAGCAGCCGCGCTTCAAAAATCACTTCAGGCGGTTTTGGATAAGCAGCACAGCAAAGATGTCATCTATGAGAACATCAAACTACAGGTCGATCAGCATTTGATGGCAATCGCTAATCTTGGGTATAAGCTATTTTACGGCTATAAGGGTTTTATTACGCCGCGTGACCTTTTTAATTTAGTTGATCTAACAGAACAAGAATTATCGGAACTATTGAGTGCCGGTGACTTTATGGGCTTCCAATTATTCAAAAACACTGAAAGTTTACAGGATAGCTTTCAGGCCATCGTTAATAACCCGATCTTTGCCAAGCAAATTGATGATGATAAAGTCGCCGCACTGATCAAACTGGGCAACGCACTTCACCTGTTGAACGAGAACCTGGCGAACCGCCGGGAGCTGTTCCGGAAAACAGAAAAAACCATTAGCAGGTTCCGGACGATTGAAGGCACGGCTATAGAAGCAGGTAATAAACCGGGCAAATTTCTTTTGCTGAAAACGATCGATCAGGAGAAAGGTGTGGTGATGGATAGCGGGGATTTCACCATATACCGGCAAGCAGATCTCCTAACTTTTTTCAAGGTTGCAGAGGACCAGGTATTTGTGCTGGTACTGTTGTTTAAAGAAGTGTTTTCAGCTGTTGGCGCCGTGATTGACCAATGGGGCGGCTCGATCGTGCTTGACCCCGCTCGGATCTAAAGGCGCTTAATTTTCCGGTAGACCGTATTTGTGGTAATACGAATTCAGGCACCACTTTTTACAGGCTTCATAACTTTCTTTTTCTGAGGCAAGCTCCGGATATTTGGCCATCGTTCTTTCTGCGAATTCCCAGGCGAGTTCTTCCCTGGCGACCTTGTTATCTCCGGGCCTTATTTTCGGTGACTGAAAATGGCCGAACTCATGAAACAGAATCCATAACACGTTTAGGGGCACTTTCACATTTTTGAGGCTGATGCGGATATGCTCAGGGTTATTGTCGTAGGCTTCAAAATTAGAAAACTCAACATCATAACGTGCAGAGATATTCACGCCTTCTGCCTGCAGGTCATCCAATACGCGGGTGACTAATGTGCGATATGGTTCCAGCTTACCTTGAGCGCAAAACTCGTCGATCTTTTGTTCACGTGGCGTTTTAAGTGGCATATGCTGGGTTATAAAGCCAGGTCCAGATCTTGTTCGCTATCCGAAATGTTATTGATGTCCCGGATCACCACGATTGACGGCGTATCATCATGGACACTGGCGTAAATATTTAATCCTTCTTTCGGATAAATAACGCTTGCGGCATAATGCCGTAATGCGTCGACCAGTTTTTGCTTTGCTTCGGGCGTAACGCCGAACGGCGGCATGGCAGTCAGGATGCAGCCGGTTTCAGCTCCTGTTTCCGGATTGTTCAATCTTTTGATAAGTGTTCTCATGGATAAGGTATTAATTAAGGTGCAATATAAAAATATTTCATTTAGGGTTGAATGATTTTCAACATTTTCAGGTCAGCGGTCAGATTTTGCATGGGGCAAACAATCAGGCCATCATTTGGGATCATTTCGGTGCAGTTCTTTATTATCCTAAATTACCAAGGCGATTACATCATCGAAACTAACGATAACTATTTTACATGATTATCATTATTGGCTAATTTTGATTAATTCCCAATTATCATAATGTAAGCCACTCTTTGTCATTTAAAAACGGCTTGCCGGACATTCGTCTTAATGATTGTTTCAACTTTGTTCTGCATTTACACGTGCTCTTGACTAATGGCCTTTTATAAAATTCAGATTTTTAACCCCTCTAAATTAATGATACAAGGGAAAGTAGTTATCAACAACAGATAACCATTTATTATCTGTTACTAGCGGGTTTATGTAGAATAATTGCTTTGTCGATAAGCTTACCCAGCATGCTTATCTCTTCAATTTTATAAAATAATGTTTCTATGGCCTTATAATTTCCATTCGTTTGCTTTGATAAATATCCTTGAAAACAGCCTTCGGATGTGATCATGTAACAGTGACAGGGTACGCCTGGAATAGACTTCTTATCCGGTTGGAGTTTTATTCCTTTCCTGCGATGACGCATGAATGTTGATTCGATCCATTTCCTTGTTTTATTTAACACCTAAGAGCGCTATTTGCAGGTTTTTATTCTTTAATCTTTGGCTCCATTTGCGCGATAATGGCGTTGACATCTGATTCCGTCGATTGCAATTTAGCTTTACAATAATTGATCAGGACAGCGCCCCTTTTGACCTTTTCAGCAAGTTCATCTACTGTAATGGTTTCTGATTCGAGGGCTTCTGCGATCTCAGCAAGTTCTGTATAAGCCTGCTCATATGTTAAAGTCGTTTCCGTCATATTCTTTTTTATTGGTTACAGTAGCTGTTATTTCATGCTTCGATAAAATAATGGCTATCTCGCTGTTTTTGTCAATGCCTTCCGCATTGTTGACGATCTTCTGCTGGTGCTTCACCAGAGCAAAGCCTTTCCTCAGGACATTCTCCGGTGACATCAACTTCATCAGGGAAGTATAATTTTCAAGTTTGCTTTGCTGGCCCTTCAGGTAATAACTGCTGCTAAGCTTGATCTTACTTTGTTGTGTTTCGATGTCCCGTTGCTTTTCATACAGGATCAGTCCCGGCTTTCGGAGGAATGCTGACGCTCGGAGATGAAGGCGTTGTTGCTTAGCATTTAGGAACTGGCTGACTGATTTGGTCAGTTGCTGGTTAAGTGTTGACAAAAGTGCATGCTGCTTGGCTAATAAGCGCTGGGTACGGATAATAATGTTTTTTTCGATTGACTCCAGTTCATCAGCAAACGATTTGTTATGAGCAACAATGAACTCTCCGGCTTTGGTTGGCGTCTTTAAAGCAGTATGTGCCATCAGGTCAGCGACGGTTTCATTTTTGTGGTGCCCTATACCGGTGATCACCGGAACTGGAAACCGGGCGATGGCACGCCCGATCGCATATTGTTCGAATAACAGCAAGTCGGTTTGTGAACCGCCGCCACGGATCACCACAACTACGTCATAGGTTATTCCGCTATTATAGATCGCGATCAGTTGGTCTACTACATACTGTGCGTTAAGTTCGCCCTGTACAACACTATAGTACGGATCAATCCTAAACTGGTAGTGGTAATTATTGCTTTGCAATGTATGCGTGAAATCCTCCAGCCCGGCCGATGTACTTGATGAGATCACCGCCACGCGCTGGATTACCAGCGGCAGGGGTAACTCCTGGTTGAACGTGACGTAAGAATCCTTTTCCATGCGGATAAATGCCGCATTATCCCTGACCAGTTTTATTAAGGTCGAACGTTTTTCTTTTTCCAATGCTCCTAACGTAAAGTTAGGATCAATATTTATCAACGTTAGTTGAAGGCCATATACAGCGTTAAAGGATACGCTTGCCTGCACCAGGACATTAAGGTTATTTGTGAACTGCTGACCCGTCTCTGCTTCAAAACTTGCTATGTAACGGCTGCCTTCAGACCAGGAACGGGTAGCGATTTTGGCAACCAATGACGAGGTATCCTTGTCTTTTTCTACCAGATCAAAGTAATGATGATTTGATTGCGCTTTAAAACTGTGATTCGCAACGTCGGCGATCACCCAAAACAACTTTTTATGGAAAGCTTGTTCCACCGTCCGGCCTACTTCGCCTGCCAACTGTGACAAAGATAAATGGGGTATTTGATCGACCACGTCGCTGTTCATCTGTATCAAATGTACCAATTAGAAAACATCAGATCCAAATTAGCAAGGAGAATCGCTTTTGAAGGTCTTTATGCGGGAGTAAGACACCAGAAATTTAAATGATTTAAAGTCCGCGGATTTGTCAACCGCTCATTTTGCCATTTAGGATCTATGTCGAGGTGGTCCCATACTTTCTTTTTAACCCTAAGCTGATCCATCACATAACCACGGTAGCGGTAATGTCCATAAGTGGCTATGCAGGCCACGGCATAATGTTCCGCAAGTTTTTGGTTACCCGAAATCACGACAAAGTTCTCATCATTCTTTTGACTGGCACCCCCCGAAAAATTATGTGAACCCGTAATCACCACCGGGTTAGGTCCGAAGGCATCGATTACGATCATCTTGGTATGCGTGATCGCAAAACCCACCTTGGGAATAAAACCTTTTCTGGTTACCTCTTCTACCCAATAGGAGAAATCCTGTGCAATACCGTCCGGTTGGATCAGGTCTGTTTTATAGGTTTTACCCATCGATTCATCCAATATTTCGAACTGTTCTTTATTGGATTTGATCACGGTGCTGACCACTCCGCGGATATAAATGTTAGGATCTGCCCGTTTCTGCAGGATGGACCTCAACGGTTCGCTGCCTGGCTGGAACATTACGTACAAAACAGAGCTTTGGGCCTGGTCGATCAGCGATTTAATGTACTTGATATCCGGTGGAAGTTCTTTTTTAGGTGTCTTTTCTGTGCGTGTGAACCAAACGGCGGCATTGCCGGTAACATGGGGTTTGTTACTGTTGAAGTCCATCAGTTCAGTATTGAATCCATTACCTGCCTGTTTAAGTTTCTTCCAATAATCTAAATAGACCTGCACGATTTCTCGTTTTTTAAAGACGATCGCATTATTAAGTTGTGTACATAACCCACTAGAGGTCCAGTTTGTGCTCCCGGTCAGAACGGTTTTGGGCTCATTTGTGCGGTTATCTACTACAATCAGGATCTTATTATGGCCTAATCCGTCTTTACCAAGGATCCGGTCAAATACCTGGACGCCCGCATCACGTAAAGTTTTACGGGAAGCTTTGTTTTCATCATAGTATTCCACAGGCTTCCCTTCCGCTTTTTTGGTGTTGGCACCATCCGACAGGATCACACTGGCGCGTACGCTGATCACCGAAAGTTTTGCGATCAGTTCCGGGTCGCCTAATTCAAACAGCGCCGCATAAATGCTCAGGAACGGGTTGCCCGCCACTTCTTCCAGTAATTTGACCATGGCAATTCGCAATTCACCGGATAAAAAAATCCTCAATGGTTCCTTAAGTTCCTTGACATGATCTTTTATCGCAACTGCGCTCCAGTTCTTTTCCCGCGCGATCCTGGCAACATATTGGGACATCATAGCTCCACGGTTAAAATACACCTCCGTGTCTTCATCGACTTGAGCACTTACCGTAATATCGTCCGTCCATGCGGAGGACAAAAGCACCGGGAGTTCGCTTTCATCAAATATAGTTGTCGCTGTTTTTCCGACAGCTGAGACCCTGTAGCGCACAAATTCATTATTATTTGCCCCGTGCTCTGTCCAGTCATAACGTTGGAAAGGCCAGATATTGCTTGGCCGGGTGAGTTCTTTCGGATCGTTCTTGTTGATTTTCTTAACCCCAAACCCTACCCGGTTCCGGAGGATTTCGGAAGGAAGCCAGGTATTCCCTTTCTTTCGTTGCCGCTCAATCATAAAACCGACACAATTTTCGACCGGTGCGTCTATACCGGAATCGTCAAGCGTTCTCCAGCAAAGTTGCACATCATCACAGTTAACATAGAAACTTACCGCCAGGCGGGACGCGAAGGGGGTATCAGGTTGGATATCTGGCATGTGAAAAAGATTGAGGGTTAAATAGTTGAAGATAAATTTAACGACTTAAATAATTGATTACAAGTATTTAAGATCTTTTTTTTATTTAGGTAATACCTGCTTCGTCTGCCATCAATGCGATTAATTATCAAATGGAGTTCCTTGATAACGCTTATGGAACACGGTCAAAGTGTTGGATTTGATCCAGGTGTAAGCTTTGTCAGATCAGAATCGTTGCTGCTTTATTTTATTACCTTAGCATCGACTTATAATTTGCAGATCATCGTCCATGTTAACTTACAGTTTTCGATTGGCGCTGATTGAATTTTGGAGCCTGAAAAGACCTTATCAACATATGACCACCTTCGTTATCATTTTTAGCACCTTAATAAGCTTAGGCTTATTTATTGGTTCCGCTTTCTTCATCCGTTGGGTATACAACAAGTACTTTTTATCGGCGAACAAAAAGCCTTCCATGGAGCATTTAAATTGGCAAACAATTTTCGCACTCCTTATTGCGCTCTTTTTGGTTGTTTGCTCACTGATTTCTCCTTTTATTTTAACGCGCCCCGCAGTAACCGGCGATTTCGATTTTTCAAAGGCGGGACCCATCGGCGATACAATTGGCGGTTTAATGAATCCTTTCATTGCACTGGGAGGGGTGATTGTAACCGGCCTGGCATTTTACATGCAATACCGGGCAAATTTGCTGCAAAGAAAACTTTTCGATGAACAGATTCAGAAGGAAAAAGATCAGTTTGAAAGTCAAACAAGGCAAACTACCGAGCATTTTGAGAAGCAATTTAATGCACAGGCATTAGAGATAAGACATCAAAGATTTCAAGATCAGTTTTACGAAATGTTGCGGCTTCACAAAGAAAATGTTAATGAAATGGAGGTATCGGGCCAACGTAGAACTGAACAAAACAATTTATTCCACTATGAAGCCTACACGATTACCAAACGATCCGTTTTTGTAGAGTTTAAAAAAGAATTTGAAGAGATATTAAGATCCGTTCGGGAAAGTGATCTTAAAGATATCAATAAGAACACTTTTGAAATTGCTTACGGTCATTTTTTTTGGGGCATTAACAATCCTTATGCAACGGAAGAAAACAGGAGCATACAGGAAATCTTTGAGGATGATAAAAGTTTGCTGAACATTCTATTGAAAAAGAAAAACGCCCAGTTTGCGAAGGATAAGTCCATTTCGAGCAAACTGGATACTGACCTGTACGCCTTTGAAGGCCACTCCGGTTTTTTAGGCCACTATTTCAGACATTTATATTTTACCGTAAAGTTTGTTGTTAATCAGGAACCGGGGTTTCTTGATTATGATGCGAAAATGCATTATTTGAAAATCCTGCGTGCCCAGCTTTCCAACCATGAACAGATTATGTTATTCTATAATTGGTTATCCGGTTTTGGTGGCCCATGGGAAGATAGTCAAAGACATTTCTTTACTGATTATTGTATGATTCATAATCTATGGTATGACATGTTGCTTAAAGACGATTATCTGGATAGCCGAGTTAATTATCTAAAAGATAAAAAGCCGGTACTTCGTAATGGTTCAATGTTTGAGATTGATGGATAGACGTGATTAGCTCTTATTAAGAGCTGAACTAATTTAATTAGGGATAATGTGATACTGATAGCTTTGATCGGGATGGTGCCGATCAGGTGCCTTTTGCCTATAAACCTGACCAGGCTCTTTATCGGATTGAAACCCCTCCTGTTGTCGGTACTGACTGGAACAGTTATTGTTATGCTCCTGATGTTGATTTTGGTATGAACCAAAATTTGCTTATATTTGATTGTGAATCACACAAAATCGCATATGACTTTTAAGAAGCAAAAGGGACCTTTTGTCAATCCTTTCATTAAGTTGATCGAGGATAAGATGAAGATTGCCGATGCTGTCAAGGAGGGAAAACCGCTTTCCACGCTTAAGCATATTAAATTTGTCAAGCCTATATAATCTTACTTCTGTTCCTGGTGGGTATGAGTTTACCACTACCTCCGGTGATGTTTACTTCGTTTATTTTACAGAGTTCTTTCTGCTCGATCCGGAAGATGAGGGTAACTACATCGAAACTTATTCCTTTGGGTTTGATTGCCGCAGGGCCCATCCTGAAAAGAAGCACCGTTTTGATGCCGGTACCAAAGCCACTATACTAAATATTCTAAAGGATTTCTTTGATGAACACGGGGAGGATGCTTTCTTATATATCTGCCTCAATACCGACGGCATGGCCCGCAATCGCCGCGTTACCTTCGGCCGGTGGTTCCGGGAAATGAAAAATGATTATGAACGCCATCAGTCACATATCGATTATGGTGATCAGGATTGGTACAGCGCCCTCCTGGTCAGGCAGGACAACCCGGAAAAGCAACGTTACATTAATGCGTATCACTATACACTTGAACAAATGCTGGAAGATGCGGTACAGGGCGATAATGAGGAACATGAGGATGAAGATGATTAAATGGCGTTAAGGAGATGATTAACATGACCTATAAAAAAAAGCAGACCACCAGGTCTGCTTTTTTCGTTTTAAACTTTTAGCTTACTTTTTTGGGCCGGCTTTTTTTCCGGCAGCACCTCCTTTTGCTGCTTACCCTGTTGCTGGGTCTTTTCTGTGTTGACCGCTGGTGTGAGCAGTTCTTCGCGTTTCAGCTTTTTCATCTGCGGATCGTACAGGTCAATGGTTTTGAACTGGGGATTGGCCGTAACATAGTACTTCTGTTCCTTGCCGTCCTTTTCAACGGTGATCTGCTGGGCATTCCCTTTTTTCAAAGATCTAAGCAGGTTTTCACGGCCTTCATCCGTTTTCATTTCCTTGATACCCTTACCAGCCAGCACCTCTTCCGGTTTATACCCGTAATTTTCGTTATAGGAGCGGAATTTCTTGTTGCCGCCTTCGGTCAGGTTTTCATTATCCAGTTTTAACCAGGCAGTATATTTCTCGCCTTCCTGGCTGAAGAGCTGCTTATGCACAGCGCGGCCTTCCATCAGGTTAAAGGCTTCTTTTGCCGTTACGCCATTTCCCTTATTAATATAGAACGACTGCTTGTTGTCCTCGCCTTTGTCATTCTTAATGGTGGCATCGTACTTATTGAAAAAATACATTTCCTGGTTTTCACCTGCTTTGAAATGCAGGGTATAATCTGTTTTCTTCTGGTTGAACTCATGAGAAGTGTTCAACTTGAATTCGGGTGACCTGGCTTCAATTTGCTTTTCGAGGTCGGTATTCAGCTTTTCGCCAAATCCAAGGTTCAATAAGCTCTTTTTTAAAAATTCTACATTCTGCGTATTCATAACATTTTCGGTTATTGATTAATTAATTTGTTGATTGAGTGTTAGTGCGAACAGGTAGGTCTATAAGGCTGCCTTTTGCTGGTTGTCGCGCAGCAGCAAAGGCGTTTCGTCTTTCAGCCGGACCTTAATTTTTTTGACCTTTTTATTGAACAACCCTTTAGCCGCGTTGATCCCGGAGGTTGCGGCCTGTGCGCCAATCGATTGGTCCATAGACAGGAGCTGCATGTTAGCCAGGGCATTTTCGGCCCCTTCACCCGCAGCGCCGGCCAGTTCCGCTTCCGGTGCCGGTATACCCGGCATACCGTCCATGCTGTAAACCGTCAGGTCGACCGGGATGATCTTATCACGCAGGCGGATATTCTTTACCTGTACCAGCAGGCGCTGGTTAGTGACCTGGCCAATACCAAACAACAGTTGTCCTTTAGGCAGAACTTGCTTCATAAGGGTAATGCTGTCCGTTAATCTGATCCTTACGGCAGCGCCGTCGGCAACTTTTTGTTTGCCATCGATAGTCGCCGGAATAGCCTGGAAGGCATTTTCCGGTACGGTTTTGCTGCTGCCGGAATTGGCCGTGCCGGGATTCTGTATGGCCTGGATCTGGGACAGTACCTTACTGATCTGCTGCATCTCCGGATCTGCTGCCTTGCCCTCACCCGCAGCGTTCATCATCGAACGCAGTTTGCGGATGCTCCGGTCATCCTCCCGGGGGGCTGCCGTATGTACCGGCGCGCTGGCCGGTTGCGTGGTGATCTGCCGGTTGATCTGGGCGATCTTCTGCTCGATCTGTGCAGATTGCACATCCGCCTCGTTCGGCGCTGCGGGGTCGGCGATCCCTCCGTTATTGACAGATTGCGGCGATCTTTCGCCACCCATTTCGGCAAGGAAGCTGCCGCTTACGATACTTGCCGTGGAGGAATCCTTCGCCGCCTGCTGGTAAAGGGCCAGTTTATCCTGCTTTTTCTCATCCTTAAAACTGGCATCGGGTAAGGTGGCGTTCAGTCCTGCTGGGGCGTTCGGCACGGGGTCCGGCTGGCTTCCCTTTTTTCCGCCGCCCAGTGCCCAAAAGGCAATGGTCATAAACGGCAGGATCAGGATGGGCAGGGCCACATAAAATTTCCGTTTCTTTTTTTGCGCTTCAGGTAGCGCTGCCACAGAAGGGCTGTCGATGATGATGTTCATGTTCATTGTTTTTTAGTTAATGAATCGGTTACTTGCTCCTGGATAAGGTTGGGGACCGCCGGCGAGGGCTGTCCGATAGTGGTCGGACGATAGCCGGTGATTTTAGCGTTGGCCATCGTCCGGAACTTGAAGGAAGTCACACCGATCAGCAGGCTGATGAGCGCTACAAAAGCCCAAAAGAAGCGAAGCTGTGTCTTCCTGGGGAACTGATTAACCCGTTTGTTCAGCCATAGCGCGGTGCGCCGCATCCAACGGATGAGAAACCCGGCGATCCACTGTGCCAGTCGGTCACTGGCTTCCCGGCTTTTGGATGAATGTTTACTGAACAGCATAATTGTTGGTGTTGGCGTTAAGGGTAGTGTCTTTGTTAACCAGCGTTTCCCAGCGCTGGATCAGGAATCCATGCGGGTTATTATCCGATCTGGCGACATCGCGCAGGTAACCCTGTGTCACCAGCACCCGGTTAATGGTAGAAGAGGATCGGATCAGCTTTTCCCGGGCATAACATTTGAAATAGTACGGTCGCTGGTTCAGGTCGAGTGAAATGCTGTCTATTTCGATCTGCTGGCTGATATTTCCCGAGATCAGGTTATTGTAGTAGCTCTTCTCCTTAAGATTGTTATACTGGTTCCGCGCACTTTCATCGGCCAGGTAAAGTGCTTTGCCCAAATTGGCCCTGATAACCTTTTCGTCCGGGTCCAGCGTAAAGAAATAATGGTGAAACATGCTGATGTGGTCGCGGGCCTCTACCGGAACATTGTCTTTTCTTTCAGCAGAAACCGCTTCCATGGCCTTTCCATTGGCCAGGATATAGATATGCTTGCCTGCGTTGTTCGAACTTTCGTAGCTTTTATACAGGGCAAAGCAGGAGATCAGGGTACAGGCTGCGATCAGTACCAGGCTGAATAACTTAATGTGCCGGAAGGCGGTGTCGATATTTTTGAGATGCGTAAACATAGGTGTAAAAATTAAAGGTGAATAAATCAGTTACCCGTAAGTTTCTTCTTTTGATAATCATCGGTAGTTTGTCCGCTTCCGGCCTGGGCACCTCGGTAACCTTCCATGATCTGTCCAGGTGCATTGATGGTGTTTTTGGCACCGCTCAATGCCCTGCTGCCGATCGCGGTACCTGCAGCCGCTGCGGTATTGCCGGAAGAACTGACGATGGTGTTCACTTTACTTAAAAGGCCGTTCATGCCACCTGCATTAACGATGTACCCCGCAACACTGGGAACGGTAAAATAACCGATGGTGCCGATGATCAGGAAAACAAGATAAGCCGTATCCGTAGAGCTGAAAAAGGTATCGCCGGACTGTTGTACCTGTCCGATATCGATTTTGAGCATGTTTTCCTGGACTTTGCCGATGATCGCCCCGAAGATATTGGCGACCGGCAGCCAAAGGAATACGTTGAGGTACTTGGCGAGCCAGACCGTCAGGGTATGCTGGAAGCCGTCGAAAACCGCCAGCCCGAAAACAATGGGGCCGAGGATAGCCAGTACAATGAGGTAAAAGGTACGGATGGTATTGATGCATAGCGAAGCGGCTTCATAGGCTACCTGTAAAACTTCGGACATCCATTTTTTGACCGTGTTGCGAAACTGGTAGCTGGCCTTGGCCATCGCGAATTTCATATCGTTTCCAATGCCTTCGAAAACGCCTTCTGAATCTCCGGTCTTATTATCTGGATGGGTATATTTATACCATTTGTCCCGGTCGCCCTGCCCGTCGTCACCTTCATACATCTGCCAGGAGCTGGTTTGCTTGACGGCATCCTCCTTGGCTTTCAACAACCGTGCTATGGCCGCATCGGAGTCTTTGACCATCCCGGCGGTTGCAGTAACGGTCGGTTTCATGATGCCGTTGATCACAGCGATCACTACCGGGAACATCATGATGGCCATACCCAGAGCGAAGGGCCGGAGCAAGGGATAAAAATCAATGGCTTCGGCATTAGCGATCTGCCGCCAGACCCTCGCCGCGATATACCATAGCGCGCCAAAGCCCGCGATAGCACGGCCAACACCGATCAGCTGACCGAATAGGGGTAACATGTCCTCATACACCGTGTCCAGCGTTCCCTGCAACCCGTGAATATCACCGGCAAGACCCTCCGCATAGGTCAGTGATGGCATCATTCCGGCCATAATGACCAGGATGCCGCTTATAACAATAGACTTTTTCATAGCATTTTCAATTAGTTAAACCGTAAAGGCGTTTCAGCTGACGCGTATTTTCGAGGTCCCGGGTACGCCTTAGCGACAGGAGGATGCCCTGCCGGTTGAAGGCGCGCAGAAAGTTTAGCTTATCAGTTGCCCCCTTGTAAATGCGGTCGATGGCCTGCAGGCGCTCTGCGTCTGACATGCGGAGTTTACCGGCAGTGGTCACCTGAACCAATTCCTCGATCCCCTGTAAACTCTCCCCGATCAGCTTTTGATAGACCTTAGAAAGATAACCCAGCTCCGCGGCAGAAAAAGTTCCGCTCTGACGGAAACGGCCGGTCGCAATTTTGTATTCCTTCACGAGGCTGGCCTGCATGGAAATAATCTCCGGGATCCGCTGGTAATTCCGGACGGCCGGGCTCACCGCTAAAAGCCCGTTCAGGTAAATATCGTGCAGGTTGAAATTGCCCTTGCTCAGGTTAGAGATCATCCCATAGCCCTGCTGGTATATCTGGTAGCCGGTTTTCATGTCCGAAAGGATACTTTTAAGCTGGGTAAGTTTCTCTATATTGAGCAGGAGCTGCTGCATTTCTGTTCCCTGACTATAACCTTTCACGGTGCCCATCCAGACAATCAGGCTGAGCGTAACAATAATGGCTTTGCTTTTCATGTTTTTCATTTTTGGGGGATTACTGGATACCGCGCATCAACCTGCTGGCCTTTGCCTCTTTCTCTTGTTGCTGGCGTCCTTTGATGAGGCTCATGACCTGCACCACGAATTCGGAACTGAAGCGGTAATTCACCGTCATGGCCGCGTGCACCTGGTTAAGCTGTTCCATTCTTTCCCGGTCACCGGCTTTTAGTTTACCGTCACTGATGACCCGTTCCAGGTCCTGAAGTTGGAGTTCACAGTCATGTAACACCGCACCTCTGACCTTTCCAAGGTATTGTAGCTCTGCTTGGGATAGCCCTTCCGGTCGTTCCAATGGCACGAACAGCTGTTCGATATCCGCCTGGCGACGGAGGATCTCCCGGATCTGCGGGTCGTCCCTGACGGCCGGTCCCGCCTGGAGTAGACGATTATAATAAACGGAATGGCTTCCGTACTCCTCGTTGAGGTAACTGCTCACAGCGCCTAAACCTTTTCGGGCAACCGCATAGCCTTTTTGAAGATAACCGCTGTAAACCCGAAGGGCAGCAAGCTGCTCCAGCAGGTATTTTTTTTGTGTCTTCTTCTGGAAGAACCATTCAGAAAAGGTTTGGCCATGGACCGCAGTGCTCATTCCGGAGACAATGGCGGTAACGAAAGCATAAAGCAACAGTTTTTTGGTATGCTTGCCGATCTGACCGGCTTCGTACCATGCGGTGCTAATGGATGCCATAAAGCGCTTTGATTTGGTTTACATCACCCTGTTGCTGGCCTCTCTCGAGCGTAAGTATCAGGTTTTGGTTATTGAATTGTTTAAGATCAGTGAAGTTCTCGTCCAAACGGTTTCCTGCCGCATTGATCAGTTCGAGACGCTGCTCGTCCGTCATCTGGGTCTTGAAGCTATTGATCACCAGCATGATCTGGTCAAGGTTCCGGACACTGGATTTCAGGATGCCTGAATAGACTTCCTGCATATGACCGAGTTCGTCCGCACTGAAATGTTTGTCAGAATTGAAAAGGCCCCAGGCCTTTTGATATTCGCCCACCAGTTGCGCCTGGCGAATGGTAAGGTCCCTGATCCGCTGGTAATAGCTGATGACCGACTTGATCTTCCATAGTTCATCATAATAGTTACCATACAGCTTTCGCTGCTTGTCCGTCCAGTCGGAGATTTCCGTTAACCTGAGCTTCGACAGTTGGTTTTCCAGCGCTTTCTGCGCATTTTGCAGCCAGATGGTTTTGTTTTGCATGCGCTGCACCTTCAGGTCGATCGCTTTGATCACTTTCTTGACCGTCATCTTAACGACCTCTGCCACGACGAACTGTGCATTGGCCTTTTCTGCGTTTACCGAGATCAGCACAAATGCGAGACTGACCGGCAGGGTCACTTTAAAAATTTTCATAATAAGCCTCCTTTCCCCCGCTTGCAGGCGGGAGTCAATTGTTAAATGATGTGGATTTAAATTACCGGATCTTGCGGTAAGCCGTGCTTTTCAGGAGCAGGCCATCCGGCGTCAGCCGGATCGGCGGGTAGTACAGCGACCCGGTAAAAGCGTTGGCTTTGTCGTCCCAGTCAGCAAACCATGTTTTAGTTTTGTACTCCTTAGATTGCTTTTTACTGTCACGGATTCGCTGAAATCCTGTGTGGTTCTCAACTTTATATGATGACTTTAATTCGGGAATTTTTGAGATAACCAGTGTGTCCCATGCTACACTGTATTCTCCTGCATGCTGATTCACATAGATGCCTTCGATGCGGCTTTCCGGTTGGTGGCAGGACAGGAACATAGCGAACAATAAAGAAACCAAAAGTACGATGCTAAACTTTTTCATAACGAGTTGATTAGATTAAACGATTTTGTTTTTGATCGGCCACCAGGGCTCGTATGCCTTTTTCCATACTGCCGTACTTACGGGCGTAGTCCTGCACCATGACCCGTTCCCTGCCTTCCGTTGTATAAGCGTAATATTCCTCCGCACTCAGCTCGTTGCGGACCACCTTGGCCACCTGCCCGCCAAGCCCGATATAAATATCACGCTGGTCCTTATTGACCGATAACACCTGCGCTTTCGCCTTTTCAGATAAGCCGAGCGTTTCCTGCAATTTGTCGAACTTATTCATGTACCCCCGCATATCCATGAGGATCTTGATGTCCGCATTGTTAATGATCGCGTCTTTGACGATCGGCGAACTGATCAGGTCATCCAGTTCCTGGGTGACAACATTAGGAACACCGTTAAATTTCCGCATGGTCTTAAAGGCGTACTGAATAAAGCCGGCCATTCCGGAATTCGCAATAGCTTTCCAGGCTTCGTCGATCGTGAGTACTTTACGTACGCCTTTAAGTTTGCGCATTTTGGAAAGGAACATTTCCATTACGATTAGGGTGACCACCGGGAAGAGGATCGGGTGGTCCTTGATCGAATCCAGTTCGATCACCACGAAACGCTGCGCCAGCAGGTCGAGGTTTTCCGTGGCATTCAGCAGGTAATCAAATTCACCGCCGCGGTAATAAGGACGGAGCACATACAGGAAATTGTCCATGTCGAAATCCTTGTCTTTGACCCTATGCTCCTGCAATACTTTGACATAATCACGTTCCAGGTATTCATAAAAGGTATTAAAAGACGGTTTGAGCTTCCTATTGGCGGCTATGGCCTGGTAGTAGCCCTGCAGGGCATTGGAAAGGGCCACATATTCGCTCCTATTAAAGGATTCGTTTTCCTGCTTCCAGAGGGTAACCAGCAGGGCTTTTAAACTCTCTTTTTTCTCCGTGTCCAATACCTGGTCCGCCGGCAGGTAAAATGGGTTGAACCTGATCGGTTTTTCTTCTTCATACGTAAAATAATAACCGCCTACCAATTCACACAACCCTTTATAGCTGCCACCGATGTCAACCGTCACGCAATGTGCGCCCTGGTCATACAGCGTGCGGAGGATATGGTTGACGGTCATGCTTTTTCCACCGCCTGATGTCCCGCAGACCAGCATGCCCATATTGGAGGTAATGCCCCTGGCCCTCGGCTTGTCGAAAAGATCGAGGTACACCGGCCTGCCGGAGACCCGGTCGCAGAAGCGGATGCCTGCTGCCGGCGGGTCGCTCCGGAAATTGCTGTCATGGTTGATGAAGCAGGCCGCTTGCTCAGCAAAGGTATCAAAGGTGTCATTTAACGGGAAATCTGCGGCATTGCCCGGAATACCTGCCCACCAGATCTGAGCGGCGCCATCCGTTTCCAGTTTACTGCTCGCGCCGATCTGCGCGATGGCCGCACTGACCCGGTTTTTCAGGTCCTGCAAAGCGCGTCCCTCCGAGGGCCAGGCCATCACATTGAAATGGGCCTTGACCGGAAGTCGCTGCTGGCTGATGGCTTCGTTCAGGAAATCATCCGTCGCATCCCGGCCGATCGCGTTTTCCCGGCTGTATGCGGATAAGGACTGCAGCCGCAGCTTCTTGGTCTCCATCTCCTTCATCGTCTTGGCCGGATCACCGATAAACAGGTACTGATTATAGATATGGTCGCAGTTCAGGAGCAGGTTAAGATGCGCCGCAAAGCCTACCGGGAAACTGGTCTTGTCCGTGCTGAAAGCATCGTAGTTGATCCGGCTGCCGCAAAGGGCGGGCAGGTGTTCCGCGTCCCCGAGTGAAAACAGTAATACGGGTTGGTCTCCGACAGCCAGCCTGTCCCGTAAATGCACGTCCTTGATGACCGGCCGTTCTTCAGGCCTTAAAAGAAAACAGTACTGTTCCATAATGCCCGGCACGGTCTGGGTTCCGGTCAGCTCCTGATCATTAAGCCGCTGCAGGCTGATCAGCCCGCTGTCACCCAGGATTCGCTCGAACTGCCCGGCCTTTTCGATAAAACTGTGATAAGCGCCATCATCTATGGTCTGGCGGGGAACAACCGATTTACGCATGATGCCGGACAACGCGCTGCTGGCCTGCTTCCTGTCCGCAGCTTTTTGGGTAAGCATCACGTAACAGGTGTGATCCAGGTAATCACGGCCATTGAAATGCGCCTTTGCTGCCTTATTTAAAAACGAATCCGGAAGTTCACCTTCATCCGCCCGGTAGGGTCGCTTATGGTAAATATCCTGCTTGTGCAAAATACTTTCCTTCGGAAGCACCTTGACCGCTTTGACCCAGGACTGGTGGATCGTTTCATAATCTGCGTCAGATAGGGTAAACAGCTCTGCCAGGCCAAGGCGGTAAGCGATGGTCAGGTCTCCGGAGTTTGATACCATGCAGCCATGCTCTACTTTGAACACCGGGAAAATTTGCTCTGCTAAGGTGTATGCGCTCATGTTGTTGTCTTTTTAGAGGTGAACAAATGCCGGGAACGGAACTTCAGGTAACCCGGCAGGTAACGTTTAGCCGACTTTTTCATCAGCCCGAACGCACCATAGCGGTTGCTTAGCCGGTATACCTGCCGAAAGAGGATGCCTCCGAGGCCGCCTGTCACCAGCAGGCAGCAGATGACGGGCAGGCCGAACAGGTACATCAGCGTGAACAACAGCAGGAGGATCACCAGTCCGATGGCCAGAAAGCTGATATACTGGGCTTTCAATCCCTTAAATTCGATGGGCTTATTAATGCCTTTATTGATTTGATAAATAGCCATATAGTGTTTTATTTTATACACCGAAAAAGGACTTCAATACGGTAGTTACGATGGCTACGAAAATGCAGCTCCCGAACCAGCTGGTGGCTACCTTGGCCGTGTCATGGTCCCCGTCGTTCCATTTTTTATAGACCTTGATTGCCCCGACGAGCCCGACGATGGCGCAGATGGCATAAACCAGTTTTGACCCGTCATCGAAATAGCCGCGTACCCGGGTCGTCGCCTCGGTGATCCCGGCATTGCCGTCCTGCGCGAACGACTCGATACCGGTAAGCAGTAAAATGATCAGAATGATGAAATAGCGTTTAACAGTAAGGCGCAGTGCCTGTGCTTTGGTTACAATTGCTGAGGTCTTCATGTCTTTAATGATTTAATTGTTCATCCCATAGTTGATTTAGATCTTTATCGCTCAAAGCGAAAGGAAAGGTGCCCTGGCTTTCGGCCAGCAGGTAGCCGATGATCTTGCTGCGGTAAGGCGTTTCCGACAGACCAGGGTACTTTTGGATGATGAGTCCGAAAAGCATTTCAAAATTTTCCCGGCTTTCGGAAGATTCCGCGACCACGCGGATCAGTGTTTTGACTTCTCCCACCATCTCCGAAAATTCACTGACCTGCTGTGGCGCAGATGGAACCGTTAATTCCGGTGTGGCGGGCTCATCCGCATCTGCCGGGCCGAACTGCAGTTCCTGGTCACCGGCTACCGTTTCATCCTCCGGTGCCGTCTGCCCGATGACCTCAAAGCCGGGATCGGTCTGGGCCTTGCCGGTAAAACCGTTGCCAGCAGAATGCCTTTTGAAGGCTCCGGCCAGTTCTGTTCTGTAAAAAGTGAGCGATACCCAGCCATAGTAGATCAGGGTAATGATAAGAATGCTGACCAGGTAGGTAGGCCACGAAATGGATTCAAGCATAATGATTCTGTTTTAATCCTTGAGCTTCATTGCTTTCGGTAAAGCAAAATTGGTAAGAAGCCTGACCGAATTACTCCGAGTTTGTCCGACTCGGAGTGCAACTAATTTCATTTTGATCAAAAAAAAGCGGCAAAAGCCGCTTTGAATGCTGCTATCGCAGCTTTTTTTCGATCCGGAGCAGGAAGGCTTCCCGCATCTCATCCAGGTAGGTGGTGGGGCTGGGCCTGCCGCAGAGCCAGTCATAAGTATCATAAAAATTGCCTAACGAAATATTGAACGTGCGTTCAATGAACTTAACGATGCTTTTCAGGTTTTTTTTTCCGAAAGCCTCGGTGGCATGCCAGCTGTAAATCAGTTCGATCAGGGCGCATTTGGTCTGTTTCCAGTCGAAATCCTTGAACTCCGGATCGACCTGGGTAATCGCATCCCGTTGGCTGATGCGCTGAATAGCCTGTTCCAGGTGCTCCTGCAGCAATTCGCTGGCGAGGACCTGCGCCAGTTTATGGTCATGCGTCGTACTGAAGGCCGGGTCGAAATCAATCACGCATTCGTCCGGGTTCAGGTGCACGTCATAGTTGCCGCGAACAAAGTAATACTCATCGAGGTAGGTCGCTTCTGTACGGACATATTGATAAAAGGTAAGGTTGCTATCAAAAAAATGCCGGAGGATGCGGATCTCATTCCGGTAATACTCGCTGACGATCTGACCATCTCCGATCGGTTTCCTGAGCTCGATGTTCAGCAGGGCCTGGTGAAAGATCAACTGGGACTTGAACTTCGGTTTGATACATTTAAAGAAGCGGATCTCCTCCTCTGGTGCCGAAGGATCATTAAGTTTAAAGTAATCCTTTAGCTTCCTCAGGTATTTGAGGCTGGTATGAATGGATTTCTCAAGCCTCTTGATGACCTGTTCATCATCCAGTAACAAGGCGTTCAGATCCTTGTTAAGGTCGGCATATAGCCGCTCACTAAATTTGACAAGCATGGTTCTTACATTAAGTGACCGGGTCTTGCCACCCGCCCGGCTAAGCGGGTGTAACTAACAATTCCCTTTGGTAGTGTTTTTTCATAAGCAGGTCTTCATTCAGGGGAAATAGGTTTTATTGATAAAAGTGATCATGCGCTGCAGAAAATCACGGACCACGGCCGCCGAAGTCTGATCCATCGCGTAGAATCCTTTGGTGAAACTTTTTACAGAGATATTACCCTGCCGTTTGGTCGTAAAATGCGCCGTGAAGAACCGGATGATCTCTGCAGCATTATTCAGCGAAAAACAACCGGCCCGGTAACATACCCGGCAAAACAGCGCGAACTGGGCCACAGATAAATTCAGCGGCAGCTGCAGGAAGCCTGGTAAAGGCAGTGCCTTTTCTTCCGGTGTCTCTGCCGGCTCATGCAGCAAGGGAAATAAGGCCTCGGTGATGGCAAGCTCATGAGCGTCAACAGGCGGATGCGATGAGCTTCTTTGTTCATTGGTAACAGCATGGGCTTCCTCAAGGGTGTAAAAGCCCGGGTTGTTGATTGCCTGCTTGAACCATTTCACCAGCCGTTTGGAATTCAGGTTCATTTTATACACCAAAAGAAACAGTCTTTTTTCGTCAACGGATTCCACGCCGGTCAGGAAATACCGGAGGGAGCTTATGAACTGACCGATCACCGAGCTTTGCCGGTAAGAGATCCGCTCGTTCGGAAAGTCAAGTAACTGGTCGCTCAGCGAACTGATAATAACTTTTGGCAGGGAACTTGCCGGCAATAACCGTTGCAGATCGGCCTCCAGCTCGCTGACCATTTGCAGGTATACTTTCTGTTCCTGTTCCCGCCTGAAGCGGCTCTCGGGCATACCGGTTTCAAAAAAGCCGTTTAACGAACGCTGCAGAAATTGAAGCAAGTCGTCAAACAATTGCAGAATTTTCATCAGGTGCGGATCTGCATCGGACGGCGTGCCCGATCGCATGGCCCGCTCACTCAGCTGATCCGACAGGTGGGTCAAACCGGACTGGTGAAACCGCACGTAACGAAAGATGACCTGTTCTTTCATCCGACTGAACAGATGATGTGTCCACTTACTCCGGAGCCTGTCGCATTCCAGGGCGATCAGGCGGACGAACTCCGTAGGCTTTCGATCATACCGGACGCTTGCGGCACTGCTGCCTGAGTTCAGCACCTCATGAACAAGGATCTCAATCGTATGAAGTTCGGACCGGAGCATTGCAGAATTATTAAACTGTTATCAATCGGCAAATAATAATATAACCTTTAGGTAAATTTTAATGATTTGTTATTAATTTTATAACTAAAACTTAGCATTTACCTGCCGATATGCGTATTCACCGTCGTGATTGTCGTGATCATGGTATTGGTTGGATCGGTGCCCAGTGTAGTTTCTGTCGGAAACGGGTTTTGAGATAAATGATTAAAATCACAAACGGTATTGATCTTTTTTACAAGTCGTTTTGCTTTGGTAGTTTTCATGTCTTTAATTTTTCATTAAAGTTATTTTCACTAAAGCGACGATAAAGTTTATCTGACGAAGAGCCCCTTGCGCTATGTAGATACCGTTTTGGTTAATGTATTAAATTAAAAAAAATTAGAACATGGGTAACAGGAGCATCATATTACGTCATCTATTTTTGTGGGTCCTATATATCGGTTTCGAAGTGGAATACCTGCATATCACCGTGGACGCCATGGCTTCGTTCACGCACTTTCTGATCTATTACCTACTTAATATCGGCCTGTTCTATATCAATTCCCTGGTGGTATTGAATTATGCATTTTTCAAAACGCACAGGCCCTACACGATCTATCTGTTGCTGCTTATTCCGGAAATTTCCCTGTACCTGGGCATCAAAGTGATATTAGACGTGCTGCTGTCTGAACCAGCTGTATCCGTTGCGCAGGTAATCTGTTGGGGCAAAGTTTACTTCATGGCCAACTTGTGGCGGGGTATCAACTTCATCGGATTGAGCATCGCTTACTTTTCCACCATCTATATGATCCGTTTCAAAGACAGGAACCACCAGGTGGAGACAGAAAGGCTTAAAGCCACAACGGCTCAACTGGAACTGGAAAACAGGTATATCTCCGTAGAAAATGCTTACCTGCAAAACCAGATCAGCCCGCATCTGCTGTTTAACACGCTGAATTTTGTATACGCTTCCGTAGAAGACGTTTCCGATAAGGCTGCTAAGGGAATCAAGTATTTGTCCGAACTGATGCGTTATTCCCTGGTTAGTACAGGTGACCAGCAAAAAGTTCTCCTGGCTGCTGAAGTCAGGCAGATTGACCACCTCATCGCGTTAAGCCGCCTTCGGTTCGGGGAGGAACTGTACCTGGACTTCACGAAGACCGGCGGGATCACTGACCAAACGGTCATGCCGCTCCTGCTGGTCACCCTCGTCGAAAATATGCTGAAGCATGGTGACCTGGGCGAACGTACATTTCCAGCGATCCTTGATCTCAGGATCAACGTTTGTTCCCTGCAGTTCCGGACCCGGAACAAAAAGCGCCCTGCAGCGCCCTATCTGAAAACGGGCATTGGCTTGAAAAACCTGGAGAAAAGGCTTCAAAACTTTTACCCCGGGCGGTACGTACTGCAGATCGAAGACCATGCCGACATTTTTACTGTAACCTTAACCATTGACCTATGAATATCCGATGCTATATTATTGACGACGAAACAGATGCCATCATGCTGCTGAAGCGGTATATCGAGCGGACAGCCGGGCTGGAACTGGCAGGCTCCTCCCGCGACCCGCTGGTGGCCATCGATCACCTGACCAGTCACTTTGCACCTGATCTGACCTTTATCGATGTGGATATGCGGCAACTCTCTGGTCTGGAACTTGCCGGGATGGTCAATCAATACACATCGGTCGTTTTTACGACCGCCTATCCGCAGTTCGCGATTCAGGCCTTTCAGAAAGAGGCATGGGATTACCTGCTCAAACCGATCGGTTACGAAGATTTTCTCTGGTCAATTCAACGGGCAAGAAAGCGCCTGGTAAAAGAGGCCGTTAAAGGTTTGCCGGCTGAAAGCTTTTTTAACATCAAAAGCGAGGTCAAAGGCAGAATGGTACGGATCAGGACGAACGAAGTCATGTATATAGAAGGTGCACAGAACTACATCTATATCCATACCACCGGCGACAGGCATATGACGTATATCCCGATCAAGAATATAGAAAATAGCCTGCCGCCGGATCTGTTTGTCAGGATCCATCGCTCATTTATCGTCAATGTATCTTACGTGAGGGTGATTGAACGTAACCGGATCATACTCTATAACGGGCATGAATTGATGCTGGGCGATCACTATAAACAACGGTTCCTGCAAATGATGGACGACCGCTTGCTGAATCCCGGGAAAGCTAGCTAGCCTGTTTCCGCCTGGCGATGGCTGACCGGAGAGCTTTGTAAAGCAGGTAATAGGTCATCATCTCCTGTTGCCGCGACTGGTCGGGAAAAAGCCGGTTCAGGTGCATATGGATCAGGCTTCTGAAGAACGAACCTGCAAACTCCGGACTTGCCTGATTCAAATTAAATCTTCCGGCAGCTTTGATGAATTCCAGCATTGCTGACTTCAGGCCCTGGAACTGCATCAGGTACCCGGTCTGTAGCTTGCCGCTGATCACACGGCTGACCTCCCTGTACTTTCTGTCCAGGTCTGCCCGGAGTTCGGGCCCTTCAAACTCCGTAAAAAACGACAGGTAGCTGTCTTCGTAAAACCGGAGCAGGCTTCCCGGGTCGGCGGTGAGACATTCCGCAAGGGCGTTCGTCGTGATCATGGCGAAATGATAGGCGGGCAAGTCAGATCCGTTCGATTGCAGCTTCAGGAAACGGATAACCAGTTCACTGCTTTTCCAGAATAGATGCTCGGTTTCCGGGTAACCTCCGGCCTGGTAACGCTCGTTTTCCCGCGTATAGGTGTCTACCTGGTACTCCCGGATCACGCGCTCGTGAATGTTCCCTTCCAGTTTTCGCTTCAGGGCCTGCAGTACATCGCTGATCATCGCAGGATCAAGATGAAGGCGGAGGCGGATATGGGGTGCATGGTCTTCATAGCGGATAAAGAACCATTTCCTGATGCTCCCTGTAGGATACTTTTGCCGGAGCAGCGGCAGCACTTTTAGCAACAGCCGGTTGGTCAGTGACCGCGGCACATAGATTTTCAGGTACAGCCATTCGGAGCCCGGTACGAACTTCCGTTCTGCAGGCTTACCGTGGAAAGGACGGTAAGCATAAGGGAAAAGCTGCGGGTCCGACGGCGGGATAAAAGCATTATACTGCCTGACCGCAACGGATGCCGGATTTTGCGCATCAAGGTTTGCGGACGAACGGTCAAGGAACACTTCCCGGATCACCACCTCTTTTTTGCTTTTGACCAGGGACAGGAAAAACCGTCCCTCATTTTCCTTCCGCCGGAAGATGACCATTTGCTGGTCACCCTCACCGGTATAGAAAGCATCCGGGATGTCCAGCCCATCCATGAGTTCGTTGAACTGCAGGTCAAGCCCATTTTCAGGGGTATGGAACAGGACATCAAGGTCTGCCTTTTTGAGGACCCAGGTCGCAGGCTGGAGAATGGTATTCCGGTAGGTTACGCGCGGATAGTGCGACACTCCCGGGAAGAAATCTTTCAGGTCGAAACCGAAGGTTGACCGGGCAAACTGGTAAGGCAGGTCAGCGAGGAACCGGAAAAGCGGCAATTTGTTCAGGCTGTGATTGTAAGCGGTACTCAGCCGTGGCATGACCATTTTACGATGCCTGACGGACCACAGTAAGAGCTTGTCGCCTTCAAGCCGTAAGGTGAGGTCAGCAAGCGGCAACTGTTGTGAGAAGGGCAGGTGTGAGCCTGTTGTTAACGGGATCTCATAACGCCAGATACTTTCCCGGACGTTGACATTATCGGTATGCGGATCGGTAACATGAAGCAATTCCGCGAAAAGAACATGCGGATAAAGGGCTTCGGTTTCTTGCGCTGTCCTTTTAACCGCTTCATAAATACGGGGGTCTGCGGGGGTGAACCGGCCGGCCAGTGCCGCCGTGTTTACACCGCCGGCCGTTTCCAGCCAGAGCTGTTCGTCCACTGCCCGGAAAAGAACGGACATCCCCATGATGGGTTCATTTCCTGCCGCCAAGCGCAATTTTTCGATACCCTGCGCATCCAGGTTCATGACAGTCGCACCTTCCCTGATGGTTTGATGCCATTGCTCCAGTAAAAAGGCGTGCGCGTCCGTCCACTTTACCCCGTCGGCAGGAGGGCCTATCTGGCGGATATCCACGGTTTCTAAAAGCGGGTTTGTTAATTCCCTGATCGGTGGCCCGTAAGCGATTCCCGCCTCCGGGTCAAGGGCTTTGAGCAAGGACACTTCCTCATCTTCGAATAAACGTCTGAAGGCATTTGCGAATTCGGCCATCGCGGGTGGCGTTCGGCTGGCCGAAAGTGCCCCGATAGCAGACAGCCCGTCGGATAGGTCTGTTTGCCATTTCAGGGGAATGGTTTCTTTCCTCCGTTCCCCGATGAGGATCACATTGAACGGAGCCTCGTAGGCCGGTTGCGAAGCGATCTGGCTGTTGACGGCCTCGGTGGCCTTGATCAGGTCGGCCGGGTTAAGAGCGCTTTTAGCGCTGATCGATGACAGTACCTGCTGCGATGAGGCTTGAAGCAACGGGTCGCCGTCACCGGCGGGCTCGAATGCCGGCGAATTGGTAATCCCCGAACGCTTCACCGGCAGCAGTAACTGAGCGTTGACCAGGAAATTAAAATAAGAAACGGCTTCCTCGTTCGTACAACCCGCTTTAAGTTCGATCTGGGCGATAAACTCCAGTCCGCTCCTGGGGGTCTGGACAGGCGTAAACAGCGCCTGCAGGATCGACGTATAGCCGGTGCTTTGCAACAAATATTCACGCTTGCCGCCGGTCACATCGGTTCGGATAAACCGGTACTCGTCCATTAACCGGTATAGGGTCGGGTTGACCGTGAATCTTTCGTCCGGACCATGCTGCAACTGTTCCTGTTCATAACTGACCAGGCATTCCTGGCTGAGAAAGATCCGGGGAAGTAACGCTTCATCCGGATCTTTCAGAAGATCCGCTCCCCAATGAATGAGCGATACGGAGGCGAACAGCCCGAAAGGCGTCGGACGGTAACATATCCGGTTAATATACTTCTGCAAGGTGTCCAGTTCTTTTCGGGTCAGTTGGGCCGGATCGAAACCCTTGGTGGCCAAACGGCTGTAAAATACCGGGCTCGCGAGATAGAGCGCGGACCGGAAGAAGGAATCCCCGAGGAACTGGTCAGGGCAAGGGCTTTCGCGGTGTGCAGTCATAGCAGGCATCCGCAATAGCAGCTGTGGCGAAAAAGTAAATGACATAAGCAAAAATTTGAGGTGAAAAGATGGAACAGGTCCCGCCCGGATGTTTCATGTCTTCACTATAGAGATTGAAGGGTAGTTCAGATCAATCAACGATGTTTTCGTGATTAAGGCTTTTAAACGAGGATGATCTGGAAATTATGGACATTAACTGTGCGTTATCTAAAGTAGAATGACCAGCTCCGAGAACGAAAAAACACTCCGGATCTCACCCCGGAGTGTCTCAACTAAACACTGAACTCACTGAATCTGTCCCGGACAAATGGGACCTTCACGTATTGACTATTTATATAGATCAAATTCGGTTAATGCAATTAAATTATTTTGCCATCCGGTAATGTCTAATCTGATATAGCGGGCATTGAAAGGTTTATAAGGTTTAATGTATTGGGTCTCCCCGCCGGCAAGATTCGCGGTACCGTAATCGGTCCAGTTCACGCCATCATTGCTGGAAAGTACCTTGGTCGTGGTAAGCCCGTAAAATCCAAAATAATTTTTTATCCGGATTCCGCTGATGCCCGTTACCGATTCACCTAGATCTGTAATCAAAGTACTGGTAGAAGACAAGTAGTAAAAAAATGTCTGAACGTCTCCATCGAAAAGGTCTGAAACAGACCCTTGTAATAAGGACTGGTCTAACGTTCCGGTCCATTTAGAACGGTCGGCAATGACGCTTCCTGTCATGTCCGCAGCTCCCGGCGACTCATACAATTGGGAAGTGGATACACTTACCTTTACAATAACATAAACTACGTTTAAGTTCGTGCTTATCTGCGTAGCTGCATCACCGGAAACACCGGCAATTTTTACAGGCACCAGGTACGTATTCTCCGTAAGTTGCGCTAACTTATCTTTTGGAATAGCAACTTTTAAAGAATCTGCCGATACTTGCTGTCCCTGTTGAATAATTACAGAGGCGGCGCTTAACTCAAAGACCCCGTTCGGTAAGGCGATATAATTCGTGTTGTTAGCTGCGTTATAGCTATCTACCATAGAATTATCTATACTAAAACTAACTTTTAAGCCTTGCGCAACGGGCATGGTAGTACGGACAGGCAGTGCCGCATCTACGTTGCCAACAGAGCCAATTACCGTATTCACAATGGAGAACCTTAGACTATTAGCGCTCTTGACCGTATTATTTCCTGTTGCGACATAAACCCGGTTCACCTTATCACCGGTAATATCGTATTTGGTTTCCTTTTTACAGGATGTTACAGTTGCTATCAACAGCAGCGTACAAAGACCGGTATATATATAATTTATTTTTTTCATGTTTCTCGTTATTGAACACATTTGTTATTGTTATCCTGGATCCAAATTGTTTGGTTAGGCCAGGTCATATCCCTGCCATTACCTGTACGATCGTAAAAAACGTTGCCGGAACCTTCGTTCATTTTATAATATGCGATCAGCCCGTCTGATTTAGCATCCACACCGCATATGCCGCTTGATATTTCTGTTCTCGACAGGGCTTTGTTCCACAATCGGATCTCGGAGATCCGGGCATCAATCCTTTGGCTGAACTGGTAGCCACCGTAAGACATACCTAATTCAAGAGCGCCAAGTTCGAAGCTGCGTGGTGATCCATCAAAGGAAGAATCGAGTTTACCATTAACATACATCATATATTTGGATCCATCAAAAACGCAGGATACGGTATACCATGTTTTGGTGGCGAACCTGGCGCTGGAAAAAGAACTCCCCCCAGGCGCCACCCATTGCAGCTGATTCTGATCACTGCCAAATTCACCAAAGCGTAACAGGTTGGGATAGGCTTCATCTGCCGGCCCCCAATTGGTTAAACGGTTGATGCCATCATGAAAACTGTTAATGTAACATTTGATTTCGTACGTGAACTGGCTGATGTTTTTATAAGGCTCGGGGAACTTATAGGTTGCATAATAATTAGGGCTGGATATATCGATGGAATTGAAATCAATCACCCGCGAAATTTTTAAAAATACTGTTCGCGAAGCTTCCAAGACCTCATTCCCACCAGATATATTTTTGATCGTTACCGGAATGAGGTAGGTACGGCCCGATACCAGCTTATCAAGAGAGAGTATTTTCACGTTCACCGCGTCGGATACGTTCGTGCCTGATTTAATTACACTCGTGTTACCCGATAATTCATAGCTGCCTGCAGGCGCGGCAAAATACTTACCGGACACTTCCGAATTGTATCCTGCAACCATCGTGGTATCAACCGCGAAGTTTATGGTCACATCGCCGGTTACTTTACCTGTTGCGGTAGCAGTCACGGCATAGGTGGCGGGAGCTGTTTCTACCGTAAAGGGTACTAATTTACCACTTTCGGTGCCGGTTATTAAAATAACGTCGTGAAAGTCTAACGATTTTTTGCATCCGGCAATAAGTACTACGGCCAGGCAAAAACAGCTGATAAAGGCTGTCTTTAATTTTATGTTAAATGTTTTCATATCAAATTTAATTTAAGAGGTTGTTAACGTACAGCAGGATTTGCAGCCTGAATGCTGGCCCTTACAAAAGGGAAAGGCCCGTTGTTGTAATCTCTATCAAAAAAGAAGGCGCCCCAGCCAGCCTTTTGCCCTTGCTTTGGATTCCAGCGCGCCATGCCTTCTAATGACATCATGCGTTTTCCGTTTGGTGAAAGCGTATTGCCATCAGCCTCGGTAAATGCCACGCCACCTGTCTGCCAGTAATCACCAAAGGTTTCGGTAACAATGTACTTGCCTGGCGGGCACCAGTTACTCACGCCATCAAACCTGCCCTGTAAGCCAGACGCCGAGCCAATACCATAAGCCTGGTTTACCACCAGGTTGATGTAAGGTTCAACTTCCGACGGAGGTGCCTGATTGTAATAATCTACAATAAGGTATTTCTTAGGGTTGCTGGATTGAGGGCCAAACTCTGCACCCAAAATTTTAATGAATTTGGTGAAATTGTCATTTTGTAACCAATCACCCTCCGGTTCGTAATCCAGGTCAAGACCATCGAGGTCATTGTCCTTTACCTGGTTAATAAGCCATTGTGCATACATCCTTATCCCATCATCGTTTAAGGGGTATCTGCCTTTAAATTGTGGCTTTTGGATCCTGGTAATCTCCACAGCAACCATCTTAATACCGCGCACTTCCATTGCTTTTCGCATTTCCGCATAGGCTATCGGATTGTAGGTTGATACGGAGTCATTTTTCTTTAACGAAGGGATGCCCCCCCATAAACTGCAAAAATCAAGACTGTCCGGAAGGCCGGCAAAATGCTCGCCCCATGATGCTGATTGTTTATAATCGGCTATTACGCCCTCCTTGTTACCGTACCCGGCAAACCAGCCATAAAAAACCTGGTGAGGGGATGCTTTGTAAGCACGCAGGTTTTTATAATATTGATCATCGTACGTATAAGGTTTCTGAATAGTTATAGCCGCGGCCTCATTCTGCTTTTTACAGCTTGCATATAGGATCACCATAGCAAACAGCACGGCGTATAGGAATATGCTTTTCGTATATAAGTTCTTTTTCATATCATTCTTATTTTTTATCCCACCATAATTTAGTGCCGCCATTGTCGCTTCCGCCAAGTAAGGAAATGCCTTGGTTTACACCCGCCCGGTTATTTTGATATTCATTAGCAGGAAAAGGCAAACGACGGATTTGTACGCTGGTATTTATTGTTCCCTGGCTGTTGTTCACTACCACCGGGAAAACTTTTGGGTAACCTGTACGCCTGAACTCTGTCCAGGCTTCCTGACCATCCGGGTATATGGCCAGCCATTTCTGGGTAATAATGCGTTCCAGCTTATCCTCAAATGAACTGGCGTCGCTCCATTTAATTGTAATTGCACTGCCCGCAGATGTACTATTAGCGCCGTTCCCCGGATCGCTGTAATCAGCCGGTGTGCTTACGTCATCAGCAATGTATTGGTCTGCATTGCCGGATACGCCGTTCAGATCAAACGAGGTACGAATGCCCTGCTCGTAAAGATTTTGTGCAGTACCGCCCATGGTCCATCCCCGTAAAGCACCTTCGGCACGTAGAAAGTACGCTTCAGCCGGGTTAAACCACGTAATATTGGTAGAAGGCTGAATATTCAGTTCAGAAAATGAACCGCTGGTATAGGTAGCTTTGTTGTTAATATTGATCCCGCTTCTGATCCCGCGAAACTTACCATCATTAGCTGCCACAAAATATTTGGCAACCCGAGGATCTTTGTAACCATTCAGGTAAGAATCCATTACCGCGCCCATTCGGGTGTCGTCAAAATTGTTTGAAATGATGTACAGCGGGTGGTTGTAAACTAAAGCTGAAGAATGCTGTAGTGCCGCAATATCTGAACCACTTGTCATGACGCCGAATTTTTGCGAAACAGCCGATTCAGCTTCTGTTTTGGCCTTGCTTGCATCGGCGTACGCTAATCTTACGGCCAATCTTAATTTAAGTGAATTTGCAAATTTGATCCAGTTGGGAATATTGCCGCCATAAATGTAGTCATAGGCAGCAAGTGTTTTGGCCGAAGGAAACTTCGCATTAAAATCTGTAAGGATCTGTATGGATTCATTCAGTTCATCAAAGAACTTATAGTAAACATCTTTCTGGCTGTCATATTTACCCTGGGAAGCAACGTCGCCGTTGCCAAAGCTGACGTAAGGTAAAGGTCCGTACATATCCGTGGTACGGTGTAGCGCCTCAACCTTGATAATAGTTGCAATGGCATACACTTCGGGGGTTTGTGTTTTTGCAGTGGTTACGATACGCTGCCATGCGGGCATAACGCCCACATAGGAGCGGGAAAATGCCTGGCCGTACCAGCCGGGAATTAAAGCATAAGTGGTATTGTTGGCACCTGACAGAAAATTGTTAGTCGTACCCAGGTAACCGGAATAAGCGTCACCTGCAAGGTTTAGCATGACCTGGTATACTTCGTCGCCGAAAGCAGGCTGCTGCGCAATCGGGAATACATTCTTTTCCATTTGTACGATAAGCGAACCGGTAGACAGATTATCGGTCTGTAGCATTTCTGCCGTAGCCTTATTGGGATCGGTATTGAATTTCTCGAAGTTTTTTGTACACGAACTTATAAGCGTGAGCAGCGCTGCGCAGCTGATGTACATTTTTTTGCTTTTTAAAGCATTGAATATTTTGATCATAATGATTGGTGCTATATATTAAAACTTTAAACGGGCAGAGAAACCTACACTTCGTAAACTTGGCTGCATAAAGTAATCTATACCCTGATAGTAAGTACCGGTATTGGCGGTGCTTTCCGGGTCATAAGGCGCTTTGTTGTAAAACATAAATAAATTGCGCCCTATTAATGACACATTGAAGCCTTTGATCCATTTATAGTATTTAGACAGGGGAATATCATAGCCTATTGATGCTTCACCAAGCCTTACATTGGTTGCGCTGTAAACATACATTGAGCCTATACCCGAAGAGCCGCCGCCCACAACGCTATAGTAAGCCTGCGCCGGAACTTTAAAGCCATTAACTACTGCGCCGCCATTATCCCTGGCCGTAGCCGAATTTTGTGACACACCAAAACCATCCATAATAGCTTGTGTAACTGATACGCCGACACCGCCAATCCTGGCTGCAACTAAAAAACCAACATCTATACCTTTGTAAGAAAAGCTGTTACGCCAGCCGAGCGAAAAATCCGGATTAGCATTACCGGCTTTGACGTACCTGTTCTGATTGGCAGAAACGGTATAGTTTGTTGGATTTACATAGATCTGACCATGCTCATCAACCTGTAGGGTGTTCACGTAAATATCACCCATAGATCCGCCTTTGGTAAGCAGCATTTTGTAACTGGTTGCACCGCCAAGATCCAGCGTATCCTGTGAAACGCTGATGCCTATCTGCCCAATTGTACTTTTTGGAAGCATTTGGGCGACTTTGTTACGGTTTAGGGAATATACCAGGTTTGACGTCCATTTAACGGCACCAAGATCTTGCTTTAAAGCTACGGAGATCTCTATACCTTTATTGTCTATACGCCCGCCGTTAACAAAAATGTTATCATAATTGGTGGTTTCTGAAACTTTGACATTGAATAATTGATTAAAGGTAGAAGACTTGTAAACCGTACCATCAATTTTGACCTTGCCGTTCCATAATATCAGGTTTAATCCTGCTTCATAAGATTTGGTACGTTCCGGGCGAAGATCAATGGCGGCTGAACTTAATAAATTCGGTAGCCCGCCGGTTCCCAGTATCGGATAGGTTGGAATGGTTAACAATGGCGGCGGCGGATTACCGACCTCACCATAAGAAACCCGCACCTTCATAAATGACAGCACATCAGATTTGATCTTAAAGATATCCGTAACCACACTTGATAAACCTACGGACGGGTATAATATCGAAGATTTAGGGGTATTTACAAGTTGCGATGGGTTATCGTTACGAAGGGTTGCGTCCAGATAAACCATGTTATTGTAACCAATCTGTGCCGTTGCAAAAACAGATTGTACCTGGGTATGATAGTCATTCTGCAGGGGCTTTATCTGTGTAAAATCTATATTATTATAGCTGAACAAATTAGGCACAGAGGCCAGGTTGCCCGCTATGGAAGCATCGCTGTACTTATCATCCTGCAAACTTCCCCCTATGTTGGCAGATATGGAGAAATTACCTAATGTTTTATTGATATTTAACAAAACATCCGCATAGGTTTGGTTTGATGTAATGTTGTAGCGATGGTATGCGCCTGTAGCACTGGCAAATAAACCTGAAGTTGAGGCGTAATATTTACGCTCGTTTAAAGCCGTAGAGCGGTCAGACTTAACCCTTGCGGTAATATTCATCCAGCTATTAATGCGATATCCTACGTTTGCCGTTAACATGTAACGGTCTTTATTATTCTGAAACAGATCGCGCTCGGTGATCCAGTAGGGGTTCTGTATCTGAAAGCCCTGATCGCCAAAAGGCCAGTACTGCGTCTTAAAATTCCGATCGGGGTTATATCTTTCAAATGCCTGGTATTTGCGGATATCGTCTCCCCTCGGAAATAGATAAATAGGCACTAGCGGATTAAAATATTGACCCTGCGCCAGCATATTCTGCTCTTTCGTACTGGTGTACATTGCGCTTAGGTCCAGCGTAAGTTTGTCATTTAACAACTTACTGGTATTGCGCACATTAAAATTATAACGTGTTAAATCGTTGTTGTGAATAATTCCGTTGGCGTTTACAGATGCTGCCGAAAAATAAGTTTGGTTTTTTTCGTTACCTGTAGATAGCGTGAAAGCGGTTGTACTGTTTACACCTGTCTGGAAAAAATCTTTAGGGTTATAGGTTGATGGTGTCTTCAGTTTTTCACCCCAGCTGGCAAAATTTCCCTCTTCAGAACCATAAGTATTCTGAAACTTTGGTAATACGAAGGGGCTCGAAAAAGTTGTGCTGTTTGATATCGTTGCGCTAAACCCATTGGCCGAGCCTTTTTTTGTCGTAATTACCACGACCCCATTCGCGCCTTTATTACCATATAAAGCAGTTGCTGAAGGGCCAGTTAATACAGTTAACGATTCAATATCTTCCGGGTTAATGTTCGAAATACCGTCACCTGTTTGCCCGGCACCTGAGAAGATGTCACCGGGCTGTGCGGAACTTAAGTCCTGTAGCGGGATGCCGTCAACTACATATAAGGCATTGTTATTGCCGAATATAGATTTGGTACCGCGTAATATGACTCTGGTGCTTGCACCGGGACCTGCAGAACTGCTGTTGATCGTTGCACCTGCTATTTTACCCGTAAGTGAGTTTACGAAATTCGCATCCTTGACTTTGGTAAGTTCGCTGTTGTTTAACTCCTGTACGTTATAAGATAGCGTACGTGTTTGCTTTTTAATACCTAATGCAGTAATTACTACGCCCCCAAGTTCGTTTTTGATTTCTTTCAGAGAAATATTAATCTCCGTTTTTGTGCCAACCGGCATCTCGGCTGGTACATAGCCGATAAAGGTAAATACCAAAACGTCGCCGCTGGTAGCATCAATGTAGTAAGCGCCTTTTTCGTTACAGATACCTGTTTTATTACTTCCCTTGACCTTTACTGTTGCGCCTGGTAAAGGCAGCCCTTGTTCGTCAGTAACTGTGCCGGTTATTCTAATGAAGTTTGATCCAATACCTTCTTTAAACTGGGGAACCGAAATTTCCCTTATCACAATATTTTTACCTGTGATGGTATAAGTAAGCGGAAAACCTTTTAAACACTGGCTTAAAGCTTCCGTTATGGTAGCCTGCCTTAGATCAACACTTACCAGGCGGTTGTTAGTGATGTTTTTTGAAGCCCAAAGGATGTTATAACCTGTTTGTTTATTGATCTCATTAAAAACCTGTTTCAAAGTAGCATTATTTTGGCTGAAGGTTATCTGCTGAGCAAAACTTCTGGCTTGTACCTGTAACAGGGTAGCCATGATTAAAATTGTAATAAGTTTCATAATTATCAGGGGTTTCCAATTGCGTTTAGCAGAATTATAAAAAATATTTGTAAATATTATTTGCATTTAAATTGGTTAAATTTAGTTAAACATTAAGTGGTTTATTGCTGTATATCAGTAACTAAGATTCTTGAATTTCGCTACGATATAAGGCAGGCGGAATGCGTGCTCAAGTAGAATTGATCATGATTTTTAATTTTTTAGGGTTATTACTATTGGTTAATTTTTACCGAGCACAACAATGCTGTTTTTATCTATCCTGAATTTTACTTCTCCGGTTAATTCAAGCATTTTCAGCAACTCCGCCACGTTGGCAAAGCGCGTTGTTACACCAGCAAATTTTATTTTCTTTAACGCATCGTTCTGATACTGTACATCTACATCATACCAGCGTTCCACTTTGCGCATGATACTTTCCAGACTTTCGTCGTTAAACCTGAAATAGCCGTTCTTCCAGGCAACGGCATCTTCTGTATCCACTTTCAAAACAGCCATATGGCTTTGGGTTAAAACAGATTGCTCGCCGGGTTTTAATACCGTATTATCAGGTGACAATTTATCATGGATGATAGGGCTCACTCGGACGCTACCCTCCAGTAAAGTGGTTTTTATAACGTCCTCATTATTATAAGCACTGACATTAAAATGCGTACCCAGAACTTCGACCATCTGAGCCGATTTGCCTGTGGTCTTGACCATGAATTTTACTTTGCTGCCATCTACCGGGCTGAGGTGCTTCACCTCAAAATATCCCTCGCCAGTCAGCTCTACCATTCTGGTTTTTCTTTGAAAACTGAGTGGAAAGCGTAAAGTACTTGCCGAATTTAACCAGACTTTACTGCCATCCGGTAGGTTTATTTGGTACTGTCCGCCCCTGGGGGTGCTGATTGTATTATAGGCAAATTGATTATCTGGACTGATTTTACTACTCGTAACAGTATAGATCAATTGGCCGGCAGCAGTTTTGCTGATTCTTACGCCCTCGTCAGTAAATTGCGAGCTGGACAGATCATCGAGAAGTATTTTCTTGCCATCGGCAAGGGTAAGGATAGCCTTGTTACCACCAACCCTAACCGTATTGGCCAACCTTTTTTCCGTGGCAACTGCGTTCGTGTCTTTATTTAAAATATATAATTTAAAGAATACGGTAAGTGCAGCAAATAACAAGAGCGCTGCAACATACAACCTCCAGTTGACAGATCTGGTTCCTGCTTCATTGGCGCCGTTGATCTTCAACCACATATTTACTTCAGCTTCCTTCAGGTCACTCTCGGTCAGTCCATGACTACCATCTTCATTTAAATGATGGCCCCAGTATTCAATAAGATTTCGTTCAGCTTGTGTGCAGTCATCCGAATTGTATTTTTCCAAAAGTTCAACTGCATTTTTATTTTTCATGAATACGGTATAAGTAGCAACTTACTGGTTTATAGCTCCGCTGGTTTACGGCAATTATATACAAAGACAACTCAAACAGCCCTATCGGGTATCCGGTCGTTACTTTTTTTAATAAAAAAATATTTTAATTTAACAGGAAAGATGAAGCCGGAATATCTACCTCATTAATAAATAAATAAGCACCGCATGTGCACCAAATTTACCTTTAAGAATTCGCAGTACTTTCTTGATATGGGTGGCTACAGTATGGTCAGATATATTTAAACGTGCTGCTATTTCCTTATTAGACAAATGTTCTTTCAGACGAAGTTCAAAAACCTCTCTCATACGAAAAGGCAGCAATGCGATCTCTTTATCAATAAGTTCAGCAATATCTTTTTCCCTGACACGATAGTCGGTATCATCTGACTGGGTGACAATCAGGTGTTGTAAATCAGATACATATCGCTCGGAAATGCCCTTATGTTTCATGACGTTGAGTACTTTATGTAGTACCGCTTTATAAAGATATCCGGCGATATGGGTCTTCAGGACAAATTCTTCCCGGTTACACCAAACATTCAAAAAGACATCCTGTACGATATCTTTTGCCGTTTCTTGGTCCTGAACTTTTCGATAGGCGTAAATAAGCAGTAAGGAATTATAACGCTCATATAATTCCCTGAAAGCAGTATAGTCCCCTTTGCAAAGCAGTTGTACTAACTCCCCATCGTTTGTTTTACGGTAACTTTCGGTGTCTATACGCATACATCAGGGGAAAATAGCATCACTGATTCAGAATGATTTAAAAGGCTTTGTCAACAAATTGTTACTTACAGATTGTAAAAATATAAATAATTAGCACTCGGCAAGTAGTTCATCATTTTTTAAGAACTTTCTGAGATATTACAAAATTGTTGAATTTCAGATTTTCAAAAAGCAATAAATCAAACTTGTGTCTGAACGATCAAATTAGTAGCCCGTGGCGATGCATGTGACTTTTTAACAAAGTTTTTATTTCGATCAAGCCGGCGTTGGTTATTAATAGCAACCTGACCAGGGTGGACAAGTCTTATGTCATTCCCCGGCCTTGTGTTTATGGACGCTCAAAAAAAAATAAATTACCGGAAGGCATTAGGTAAAGTAGTTGATTGGTCATTTTGATGCGAACCCATCCGCAAAATTGTCCTACGGCCCCTAATTAAGATTGCCTTGCACTATTAAGTGCTAAAAGCGGAAATAGTTATCAAATACAATACATCCGGCCAAGGTGACCCGCTGATCACCTTCTTTTTTACAGCAATGGGCTGCCGCCTGGCATTGCTTTTAACAGCCGTGCTTTTTAAATTTTAATAAGGGAAATGCAATACTTCCCGGTTAATGTCACCGAGTTAAATGCCAACTTTTATCCCAGATCTTGTGCCCCCGCTGCCACTGCGAAATGAAAACGCAGCAGCCAGGGCTGCAATAACGGATATAATACTGCTTAAAACAAAAACCCCGTTGGCATTGGAAAGATCGAAGATCAAGCCACCTGTTGCAGCACCAACTGTAATCGCCAATTGGACCACGGCTACCTGAATGCCGCCGCCGCTTTCTGCTTCATCAGGAATGGTTTTCGTTAGCCAGGTTGGCCATCCGACCTGCACAACGCCAAAAGTCATTCCCCATAAAGCTACCAAACCGGCTGCAACGGCGAGATGCTCCCCAAAAAGCACCAGCAGCGCTACAGTAACTCCCATTACAAGCGGGGCTAAGATCAAAGATATTTTCAGGCTTTTTTCCAAAACATGACGTGCCATTGAAGTGCCTGCCAGATTAGCGGCTCCAAAACCCAACAAAACGGTTGACAGTACATTCACATTAGCACCTGATGTTTTCTCCAGGAATGGCCTGAGATAAGTAAAGAACGTGGCATAGCCGGCGAAAATGAGCAAAGTGGATAACATCCCCGACTTAACTCTTGGGCGTTTTAACACCAGGAGAAGCGTTTGCAGGTTAGTGGGTTTTTCAGAAGGCATCGACGGCAGAGTGAGCGCTTGCATGATGAGGGAAAGTACGCCCAGGGCCGCCGCAAAGAGAAACACGTAGCGCCAGCTCATGACGCCACCCAGATAGCTGCCAAGAGGTGCAGCCACCACTGTAGCCACCGAAACAGCGCCGAAGATAAGTGATAAAGCCTTGGCGATAAACCGGCCTGGAACCAAACGCATAGCAATGGCCGCTGACATGGCCCAGAATCCGCCGATGGCGATACCCAATAATATACGCCCGGTAACGAGCACCATGAAATTGGGCGCAAAGGCAACCAAAATATTGGAAAAAATCTGAAGCAAAGAAAATGAAAGCATCACCCATCTTCTATCCAGGTTTTTAGTTACAATTGTTATGGACAGGCTCGCGATCATAGCTATAACGGCTGTAATAGATATGGCCTGTCCGGCTATTCCCTCTGTAACATGAAGGTCAGTGGCCATCGGTGTCAGTAAACTAACCGGGAGAAATTCAGAAGTAATGAGTCCGGCTACGCCCAATGCAAGTGCGTAAATCGCCATCCAGGCAGGTTTAATGGTTTCTTTATCCTCGTTTTTCGAAATGGAGCTTTCAGTTATGATCATAATTAAATTCTATAAAGCCTAATCCTATAGGTGAAGCATGATGATCGATTTATATACACGATTAACATCTACCTCAGGATACAAGGTGAATTGCAAAATTAGTTCGATGCCATTTCACGTTTTAATGATAATCAAGCGAATGAATATAATATTCAAACGAATTATCGGATAAGCACAATTTGTATGACCACTGTCGTCTGCTAATAAATGGCTGTAGTTTCCTTTTAATTCAAATTATGGGTTTAATTAGCTGCTACGGATTAAAAAAATGTTATTTGATTTTCTTAGCTTTGAGTTATGACAGACCAAATAAAAACAACCGAACAAGCGATTAAAAAAGAGCACATTACCAAAAGTTATGGGTTCAATGCATCCTGTTCTGATGAAACGGATGGTGTCGTTAGAACATACAGCAGAAAAGATTTTTACAAAGTCTGCCTTTACCGTGGTAAATGCGTAATTGAATATGCCGACCGCGGTATTGAACTGGATGGCCTCTTTTTATTTTTCGGAACACCACATATTCCCTATTCTTGGGAAGATATCGATAAAGAGAAAGCTTATTCAGCGCTTTTTACGGAAGAATTCTTAAAGACCAATAATAACTCGGAAAGTTTGCAGCAATCCCCGCTCTTTAAGATCGGAGGTACCCCGATCTTTAAACTGAATGAGGAACAGGGAAAATCGATCACAGATATCTTTGAAAAAATCATTAGTGCTTACCATACAGATTACATTTATAAAAGTGATCTGATCCGCAGTCATATCAATTTAATTATCCATGAAGCGCTGCAGATGGAGCCATCTGCTACTTATACCAAACACAAAAATGCATCCTCAAGGGTAACTGCACTTTTCCTGGAGCTACTGGAGCGTCAGTTTCCGGTCGAATCTCCGCACAATCCACTAAAACTTCGAAACGCTACGGATTTTGCTGAAAGCCTGGCCATCCATGTGAATCACCTTAACAGGTCTGTAAAAGAAGTGACAGGAAGGCCTACTACGGCACACATCGCCGAGCGAATTATCACGGAAGCAAAGGCCTTATTAAAACATACGGATTGGAGTACAGCTGAAATTGCTTTCAGCCTCGGCTTTGAATACCCCACCTATTTTAATAATTACTTTAAAAAACTAACCGCAACAACGCCGACGGCTTTTAGAAGCTAGCACTTTGCATATAAGATTCGATTAGGCCTGTAATCTTAATCGTTTAACTATTTAAGCGAAATATCCATTACCTTGAATTAAGGGAATGATAGCCAATTCTCCCGATAGAACGCCACATGGCTAGTTCTTCCTTATACCGGTCTTTTATGACTTCACATTTAGTGTCAATACGCATGGTAGGCCGACTTGTCAAATTATAAGCAGGCCATTCAGGGACATCCTTCGCCGAAGGTTTGCCCGTCCTTGCAAATGTCGTCCATAATTCCGCCATCTGATGCGATGCGATAAAGCGTTCAGGATTGTTCCCACTCAAAAAACCCGGCTTTGAACCTGGCAATTCGTTATTAAATTTAAATGTGATATCCATGGCGTGCGGCGTGCCGAATGGGTAATCAGTATCAGGAACCTTCGCTTCAGATTTATAACCAAAATTGTACAGATACACCGATGCCCCATGTTGTTCACATTTCCTTTCTGCAATCGCGATTGTGCCTAACCCCATCATATTAATGGATTTGACAGCCATACAGATATCACTTGCAGATGCTTTCGGCCTGGTTCGCCTGTAAGTTGCTATGATTTTCTTAGTATCGGCGCCAAACTCCGGTTCGATTTTAGCCCTTAATGCATCGAAGGTGAAATCGTCTTTCAGCGCGTTCGTATCATGTGAAAACATGGCAAAAAACGCCCATTCATCCTCGTTCCATCCGGTCATCAGTGGCTTATCTTTTGATATGCTCGGAGCAACAGGATCAAAGGGGTCATGCGGTAGTGCAACGCCATCCACTACCGGCGCAAAATTGTTTGGAACGAATCCTACCACACCATGCTTGCGTACATAGTCACTATTAGCCATCAGGCCGGGAACTTTATTTTGAACATCGATCAGATCCTTCACGGGAACATCTAGTATTTTTTCCCAGTTTTTCGGATCGATGTTGAGTTCCTGAAATACCAGTTTTGTCATCTCGATGGCGGCTTCTTTCGGCAACATTTTAAGGCCGGGGCCGCTTTCGATAGAGGCCTTATTAAAATAGGGTGCTGCTGCCGGCATAGCATATAAACAGCTCGTTTTGGCGCCGCCGCCGGATTCCCCAAAGATCATCACATTATCCGGGTCGCCTCCAAAAGCTGCTATATTCTTCTTTACCCATTTTAAGCCATCGACAATATCCAGAAGGCCGTTATTACCCGAACCGGCATATTCCGGGCCTGCAATATGTTCCAGATACAGAAACGCCATCAGCCCTAATCGATGGTTTGTTTCCACGACGACCACATCAAAGTTTTTTGCAAGGTTCGTTCCGTCCTGGCCTGGTGCCGCGCCGGAGCCGTTGGCAAAGCCGCCGCCATGGTTATAGACCATTACAGGCCGCCTTTTGCCGTCATTGGCCGGTGTCCAGATGTTAAGGAACAAACAGTCCTCCCTTGAGGCAGGATTGAAAGTATCGCCCTGAATGGCGGGTGGCCCGAATTCCAATGCATCCCTGACACCCTGCCACGGCTCTAGTTTTGCAGGCCTTTTAAACCGCCTGTCACCCGAGAGGCGTCCGGCGTAGGGAACGCCCTTGAATAAACATACCCCATCTTTTTTGATTCCCTTAAGCTTGCCCTCAGCGACTTCAGCTATTATGAAGTCGTCTTCAGCCAGAACAGAGGACCTGGCAAATTTGGGGAGGGTAATTGCAGCGGTAACAACCGACAACTGCCCTAAAAATTTTCTTCTGCTTGACATGGTTGTGGACATAGAATAATCAATTGGCTTTTGCAAATTCGCCGTCAGCTGCAATTTCAACCTCGTCGCTTACAAGTACCTTAGGAGTGCCTGAGCCAATATTAAAGTCTGAACGCTTTAACGTGCCCCGCAATTTAAAACCTGCATCGCTTTTCTTGCTGTTGAGGTTCTCTTTTGTGCCGCGGTACCAAAGATCCATCGTTACGGGTTTTGTAACAGCGTGCATGGTCAGGTTGCCGGTAAGCTTATACTTGTTTGTTCCGTCTGCCTTTATTGATGAACTTTTGAAAATGATAGCCGGGTATTTCGCAGCATCAAAAAAGTTAGCACTTCTCAGATCATTGTCACGCATTTCAACTTCTGTATTGATCGACGACACATCTGCTGAAAGTTCAAAAAATGCATCACTGAAATCAGGTTTGGTTGCAGTGATGGTCACATCAAAATTTTTGAACAAGCCATCAACATCCGAAAGCAAATGATGGGTAACGGTAAACTTGAGCTTGGAATGCATTTTATCATTTTTCCACGTGGTCGTTTGGGCAAATAATGAGGTTTGTAAAAGCAGGATTACTGCAAATAGTAATAATTTCTTCATGTTAAATAATTGGTTTTTGTAATTAATCGAATAATTTCCCTGCTGACAAACCCGCATTTCAATGCTTCATTTGACGACAGGAAGATTCTGGGTAAAAATAGAGTGAAACTCCATTCAACATCTTGACATGGATCAAGAAATAATATTGATTTCAATCAATGCTTCAGTCCTTTTTTACAAAGAGTTTTTTTCTGACGCGGCTTAGTGTTTCAGGTGTTAAACCGAGATAAGAAGCGATCATATGCTGTGGAACGCGCTGCATGATATCTGGATATATACTTAAAAGTTTGGTGTATTTTTCTTCAGTAGACAGCGTCAACATATCAATTAACCTTTTTTGCAGTGCGATATATGCACCGCGATACTGCATATAATTAAACTTAAAAAAATCGGGAACCGCAGCCTCCAGATAGACATGTGCTTCTTTGCTTATCAATATTAATTCAGAATCTTCTAATGCATCAATGTTTAGATGCGATTTATCTTCGTTGACAAAACTTGCGATATCCGAAATAAACCAGCCCTCCGGAGCGAATTGAATAATTTGTTCGTTGTTTTTTTCATCCACCAAGTAGGAACGCAGCAGGCCTGTACTAACAAATGCAACGTATTTGCAAATTTCGTGTTCCTGCAAAAGATACTGTCGCTTCCTTAATTTTTTTATAATAATATGCTGGCTAAAAATTGCTTTATCTGCTTCTGTAAGTAGTATTCCCTTTGATAGCTTTTGGAAGAAATTGTCGTACATGTATCTATATTTAATTTGCTGCCAATATTCAAGCTTTAGAATAACGAAGTGCTTAAAGTGTAATAATAACTTATTAAGTTTGAATGCACAGTATTTTTGTAATTTGCATTATTACGTAGCTCTTATGGGCGAAAAACATTGTTTAAGATTAATTATTTGAATCCATGCATCCGACTAAGGTATAACTGGTTTTGCATTCGATGGTCAACATATTCCACGATAGCTATTGGTAATTAAATTTTGCCCTTTTTTAAGAAAGATTTGAAAAGCGTTATGTCAGGTGTCTTAACATAAGTATCTTTCTGTAGCAAGCTTAAAGCATTATTAGTAACAAATATGAGAGACACTGCCTGAACTTTTTTTGCACGCCATTAAAACCCCAGTATTTTGCCCGATGGTAAAAACTACGATCTTACACATTCATCACAATGCATACAGGCTAATGAAGCACGCTCAAATAAAGTTATTGTTCTTAACGCTGTTTTCACTTCCCTTATTTACACTTGGGCAATCTGCGAAAACGCGTGTAGTAAGTCTCAAAACAGAATACGCGTCTACACCGCTGGGTATAGATGTTAAAAGACCAAGGTTTAGCTGGCAGATGCAATCCGCACAACGCGGCTCCTATCAATCGGCCTATCAGATACAAGTAACCGATGAAACCGGCGCAGAAGTATGGAACTCTCGGAAAAGGAGGCAAGGCGTATCGCTGAATATTACCTATTCCGGAAAAAGCCTGAAGTCGCGTATGCGTTATCAATGGCATTTGCGCGTCTGGGATCAGCAGCAAAATCAGTATCAAAACAGTTCATGGTTTGAAACGGGGTTAATGGATACCAGTAGCCGATTTACTGCCTGGAGCGATGCCCGTTGGATTGGTGGTGGCGATGAAGATTTGCCACTTCATGCCCAGTATCTGCCGGTTTTTAAATTAAATGTCACTATCCGGTTTGACCAGGCATCTCACAGCAAAAGGGCAGGATTGGTGTATGGTGGCAATGATAGTCGTCTTCAAGACAAAAACAAGAACAACTATGGCCTGCAGAACAAGTCGGATAGTTCTTATATTCTTGCCGAACTTGATTTTGCCCCGCTGGATTCAGGCAAATTTGCCAGGCTGTGTATCTACCGGGTTGGGTACAAGCCGGGCGATCGGAGTGACAAGCCGCTTCAATCTTTCGATATCCCTGCTTCGTTGCTTAAAGCTCAAAACCAATATATGCCGCATACCATTTATATCTCTTCTGTAATGGGCGCTACAGAGTTATATCTTGATGGCGAGCATCCGGCAAATCTGATCGGTAAAATAGGCCTGAACCCTTTGGGACAGGGCGGCGATTACATTGCCTTCCCGGTATTGGGTGATATCGGGTTCCGGGTTCCGGCAGGTCAAAGCGCCTATTTTTCTAACCTGCAGGTTCACAATTTCAGAAGCCCGTCCAGTATTTTATATAAGGCTTATTCCTTGCCTGTTATAGTAAGCGGCACCAATAAGCCGATCCTGAAGATCTATGATCCAGGTCAGCATTCCACACCAATGCTTCGAACAACTTTTTCTGCTTCAAAGGGCTCCATCGCAAAAGCCCGCTTATATATCACTTCACGCGGCATTTACGATGTTTATCTTAACGGAAAGCGTATAGGCAATGACTACTTCAATCCGGGGTTAACCCAATATAACAAAACTCACCTCTACCAGACTTTTGATGTAACTAAAAATATGGTTCCCGGACCTAATGCCTTAGGTGCTGTTTTAGGTGAAGGATGGTGGAGCGGAGGAAGTACTTATTCAGGAAATTTTTGGAATTTTTTCGGCGACCGGCAATCCCTATTAGCCAAACTGGTCATCACCTACGCTAATGGTAAAGAAGAAACCATAGTTACCAAACCTCAAATGTGGCGCTATTTCAATAACGGCCCGGTCGTTTACGGAAGCATCTTCCAGGGTGAAGTATATGATGCCACTAAAGCAGGTGCGATTGAAAACTGGTCAACTGCCCGTTACGATGATTCCAAGTGGAAAATGGCATCCGAAGTTAGTCTTGAAAGGCATGTAAGTACCGACTACCGAGATACCCTTCTGAATATTCCGGCTGTAGATAATTACCAGAACCTGTCTTTGATGGGGCAGTTTGGTCAAACGATCAAAAAAATAAAGGAGTTACCGGCAATCTCAGTTAAAGAGGTACGGCCGGGCGTTTTCGTATATGATCTTGGGCAAAACATGGCCGGAGTTCCAATTATTTCATTAAGGGGAATGCCACGGGGTCGCAAAATAACACTACGCTTCGCTGAGGTCAAGTACCCTGACCTGCCCGAATACCAGGCAAATAAGGGCATGATTATGCTGGAAAATATCCGTGCAGCTATGGCGCAGGATATATACATTACACATGGCGGTAATGAAGTCTTCAGCCCGAGGTTTACTTATCATGGTTTCCGTTACATTGAGATCACCGGAATTGACCACGCATTGCCGCTACAGGCTGTGCGGGGTGCAGTATTGAGTTCTGTTCACCGGTTTACGGCAGATTATGAGACATCCAATACCAGAATTAATAAGCTTTGGGAAAATATTACCTGGTCTACAGCTGCCAATTTTATGTCAATTCCAACCGACTGTCCGCAACGAAACGAACGCCTTGGCTGGAGCGGGGACATATCGGTGTTTAGCCGTACCGCTACTTACCTGGCAGAAATGCCGCAGTTTCTGCGCAGACACATGCTGGCTATGCGGGATGTGCAGCGTAGCGACGGGAGGTTTACAGATGTTGCCCCCTTGGGCGGCGGTTTTGGAGATGTATTGTGGGGAAGTGCAGGGATCACAGTGGCCTGGGAAAGCTTTCAGCAATACGGTGATGAAGCGTTGCTGTCCGAGCATTATGATGCGATGAAGAATTACGTGGCATTTTTAGTTAAAAAGATTGATCCTGAATCAAATGTACTGTATGATAAAAACAGGAGCAACTGGTCGAGTTTGGGCGACTGGTTAAGCCCCGAATATGACAAAACAGAGAAGGCCCTGCTGTGGGAAGCTTACTTCCTGTACGACCTGAAACTTATGACGAAAATTGCGGCAGTACTAAAAAAAGATAGCGATGCCAGTTGGTTCAATAAGCTTTATGCTCAGAGAAAGACATTTTTTAATGAAACCTATGTTGACAGTAACACCGGTAAAACAGCCTTCAGAGGTAAGGAAATCGATACACAGACATCCTATGCGGTCCCGCTTGCTTTTAACCTGTTCGATAACATACAGGTAGCTGTAAACCATTTTGCGTCTACTATCAGCCGGGGAAATGTGGATGACCGCGGAAAGTTACTGCCCCCATTTTCCTTAATGACGGGGTTTATAGGAACAGCATGGGTGTCTACAGCACTGTCCGATAATGGTCAAAGCAAAATGGCGTACCAGCAGCTTCAGCAAACTAAATACCCTTCCTGGTTATACCCGGTGGATCAAGGGGCTACAACTATCTGGGAGCGACTCAATTCTTATACCCATAGTGATGGATTTGGAGGCAACAATAACATGAATTCATTTAACCACTACTCCTTTGGAGCAGTTGGTGCATGGATGATCAGTCATTCATTGGGTATTCAAAGAGATGAAGCAAGTCCTGGATTTAAGCATTTTGTTTTGGCACCAGAACCTGACCCCGGCAGCGAAATGACGCATGCAAAGGGATATTTTGATTCCATGTACGGCAGGATTGAGGCCAGCTGGACAATAAAAAACGGGGCATGTTACTATCATCTCCGTGTCCCTTCAAACACTTCGGCAACACTCTACTTGGATGCGCCGGCGCTGAAGGCCATACAGCTAAACAATAAGCCGCTTTACAGAGCAAAGGGCGTGCGATATTTAGGTTTGCAGCACGCGAAATTTGCTTTTGAATTATCACCTGGTGATTATGATATCCGTATAAAATAAGTGATATGACTGCATGGTTTGACGAATGTGTTTATAGAAAAAGATCATTTGTGTATGTTATCTCAAAAAATTAAAGCCAATGAATAACTTTAAATTATTTGCCTGTATTTATTTGTTTACAGTCTTTATTATTAAGCCGGCAGCAGCACAACAATTTAAAAGCGGCAAATTATTGTACGGCGTAGCTTACTATGATGAGTATATGCCTGTTGAACGCCTGGATAAAGACGTCGCGATGATGAAAGCTGCCGGAATTAATGTGGTCAGGATAGCTGAATCGACCTGGAGCACGCTGGAACCACGGGAAGGGGAATTTGATTTCACTCATATCGACCGTGTTTTGCAGGCTATGCACGGTGCCGGTATACAAGTGATTATCGGTACACCAACCTATGCCATCCCTGCCTGGCTGGCCGCAAAGTATCCGGATGTACTGGTTACTACTTCGCGCGGACAGGTTGGCTTTGGAACGAGGCAGAATATGGATATTACAAACGAGCATTACTTAAAAGCCGCTGAGCGGGTGATTCGTAAATTACTGGCACATGTTAACGGGCATCCCGCAGTAATAGGCTATCAACTGGATAACGAAACCAAAGCCTATGGAACGGCAGGGCCTAACGTTCAGCATTTGTTTGTAACGTATTGCAAACAGAAATTTCACTCACTTGATACACTGAACAAGCTATGGGGCCTTGATTATTGGAGCAACAGGATCAATACCTGGGAAGAGTTCCCATCGGCGAATGGTACCATCAATGCCAGTATGGCGGCAGAGTTCGCAAAGTTCCAGCGGAAACTGGTTACTGATTTTTTAGCCTGGCAGAACAGTATCGTCCGGGAGTATAAACGACCGGAACAGTTTACCACTCAAAACTTTGACCTGGGCTGGAAAGGCTATTCATTTGGCATTCAACCGGAGGTCGACCACTTTGCAGCAGCCGCGTCACTGGATGTAGCCGGAATAGACATTTATCACCCATCGCAGGATGAGTTGACTGGCGTGGAAATATCATTCGGAGGAGATATGACACGTTCGATGAAAGGCGGTAAAAACTATTTCGTACTCGAAACCGAGGCGCAGGGTTTTCCGCAGTGGGTTCCTTATCCGGGGCAATTGCGTTTACAGGCTTTCAGTCATTTAGCTTCCGGGGCTAATATGGTTGAGTACTGGCACTGGCACTCAATTCATAATTCAGCGGAGACTTACTGGAAAGGGTTATTAAGTCATGATTTTTCGCCCAACGCAACGTACAACGAAGCGAAGATCATCGGGAAAGAATTTGAACGGCTCAGCCCGAAACTGGTCAATCTGAAGAAAAAGAACGAGGTCGCGATTCTTTATAGCAACGAAGCGCTGACTGCCTTTTCTAACTTCAGTCAGGGGATGTCCTATAACGACATTCTAAGGTCTTTTTACGATGCCTTTTATAACATGAATGTAGGTACTGACCTGGTTGATCCAACGAGTAACAATCTCGAAAGCTATAAGCTGATCGTGGTACCGGCTTTATATGCCGCGCCGGATAGTTTACTTCGCAGGCTCAATAATTATGTAAAAAACGGTGGCCATATTATTTACTCTTTTCGCAGTGGTTTTTCAGATGAGAATGTTAAAGTCCGTTATTCGCGGCAACCGGGTGTCATTGCCGAGGCGTGTGGTATAGGTTACGACCAGTTCACGGTACCAAAGAATGTGGGGGTGCGAAGCAGCATTTTTAAAATTTCGGGGGCAGATGCGCAAGCCAGGCAGTGGATGGAACTGGTCACGCCTACAACCGCGAAGGTTTTAGCCTATTACGATCATCCGGTGTGGGGTAAATATGCGGCCATCACAGAAAATCAATTTGGTAAGGGGCAGGCGACCTACATAGGATTTATGCCATCACAGAACTTAGTGAGTGAAATCATTGGTGACGCGGTGAAAAAAGCACAGATCAGCAAAGATAGTGAGCTGAGATTTCCGCTTATCAGTAAATCCGGTACAAATGAAAAAGGTAAGCAGATACATTATTATTTTAACTATTCAGCCTTACCAAAAGTGATAACGTATTCCAGGAAAGCAGGTAAGGAATTGTTGACCGGTAACGAAATCAAAATGAATGACAATCTTAAAATCGGTCCGTGGGATTTAAAAATTATTGAAGAGCACTAACAACGCTTAATAACGCTCACGATTACAATTTATAACGGGATTTTATTAACCGGAATCTGTCATCAATGATTTCCGACAACATCATAGCGCATAAATATTTCAGGATACCAAATAATAGTCCTAATGATATAGAACTTGTACACTTCCGGTAAAAATTTGATGTAGCTTATTTAACAACAATTATTGCGAAGTGACTTCGTATTGTTTGAAACCATTAAGCTTATGTTTGATTATCTTTATAGCTACCGCCCGTGATCAGTTATTTTTGTATCATGAGAAAGATAATACTACTACTTTTTTCAGCGGTTATGCTTAACAGCGCATTTACCTCATGCAGCAAAAACGGTGATGATATGAATGGCAGCAACGATACGGAAAATAGCAATACCGAACCTAACGTCGCTACGGGTAGGATCACCATCACTGCAGGTGGCCAAACATTCAACGCTACATTAGCTAATAACGCCACAGCCAGAGCATTTCTCAGCCGGCTTCCGTTAACACTCGATATGCAGGATCTAAATCATAACGAGAAGTTTTTTGATCTTGCCCAAAGCCTTCCCACAAATGCCTCAAATCCCGGGTCAATCAATAATGGAGATATCATGCTTTACGGCTCAAATACCTTGGTGCTGTTTTATAAAGGGCTATCAACTTCTTTTAGTTACACCAGGATTGGACGGGTTGATAATCCATCTGCGCTTGAAGCAGCTTTAGGCGCCGGGAATATTACGATCACATTCACGGCAGTCCCTTAAGGTCATCTTATAAAATATTTTATAGCTGATCACAATCAGACAGACGAGTCCGAACCATTGGTCATGTTTCCTAACGCAGGCTTTACAGATAAAAAAACAAATATGGATAGAAACTATTTTTTAAAGAAAAGCCTCTTAGGCTTGGGTGCTATAGCAATTTTGCCAATAGCCACCTCTTCCTGTTCCAAAGGCAGTGAGGGCAATAGCTCGGGCACTATAGATGAAGCCAATAGTGGCAATTGTGCGGTTTCACCAGCCGAAACGCAAGGCCCTTTCCCAATACGAACACCGGCTCAATATGTACGTGCAAGTATTATTGGAGACAGGACGGGCGTTCCACTTCTCATGACATTAACAATACAAGATCAAAGTAATGGTTGCAGTCCGCTTGCTAATGTATTAGTGGACGTGTGGCAATGTGACAAAGACGGGTTATACTCTCAATATACCACACAAACGGGAGCCAATTACTTGCGTGGAAGACAAACCACGGATAATAACGGGCAGGTGTCGTTCATCAGTATATTCCCGGGGTGGTATCCGGGCAGAGCGCCCCATATTCATGTAGAAGTATTAACACCTTCCGGAAACTCACTTTTAGTCACGCAAATCGCTTTTCCGGCTACCGCTTACACGTCTGTTTATTCTACAAACGGTTATAACGGAGTGCCGGATACCTCCAACACCCAGGACAGTATCTTTGCCGACAGCCTGAACAGAAATATGGCTGATTCAATTACCGGAAATAATACAGATGGTTATACCTTGACTAAGAGGATTATTGTAGCTTAAGTAATAAAAAGAGAGAGATAAATATCCGGTTTGGCTATAGCTGGACCGGACATTTGCATGTCACTGCTTTGCAACAGCTTTATTTTAAAATCGATATTTCCCGGTTTGAATCTTACGGTATAGTTTGTTTTATAAGCAGGAATAAGCGTAACATTCCTATCTGAAGGCAGGTGTGATATCCGTACATATTTTGTTCAAAAGCCCGCTGTCAAATATGGCAGCGGGCTTTCTTCTGTTTATATTCGGCGTTGTAGCGGAACCTTAACATGCAGTTCCTATTTAAGATTAGCTTTAAAGAAAGACGCTAACTTGTCAAAGGGGATAAGATCTGTTTTATCATATAAGTCAACATGCCCTGCATTAGGAACAATCACCAGTTCTTTAGGTTGTCCCGCTAATCGGTAAGCTTCCTCACTAAACTCTCTGGAGTGGGCATGGTCACCAGTGATAAAAAGCATCGGGCGGGGAGAGATGGTTTCTATATCATTAAACGGGTAAAAGTTCATAAATTTAGTGTTACTGCTTAAGGTAGGGTGCGTGGTAAGCGCTGAAGATCCGCCCTTCGGCGTGTACTCGCCACGTTGGGTTCGATAGAATGCATAAAATTCACGCTGGATCGGATCGGTATTTTTATCCAATTGGTGCACTGTTCCACCAGTATATTTTACTTTGCCGCCTGTAAATTCCACATAGCGTTGCTCTGCCGCCTCTTCGATAATCTTTTTGCGTTGTTCAACCGTTTGCGAATGGTGTAAAGCATTACGGCTGGCCGCCCCCATATCATACATACTAACGGTCGCGATAGCTTTCATGCGGGGATCGATCTTGGCGGCACTGATCACAAAACTACCGCTCCCGCAAACACCAATAATGCCAATTTTTTCACGATCTACGAAAGGACGGGTTCCCAAAAAATCAACGGCTGCGCTAAAATCTTCTGCATAAATGTCCGGAGCAACAGCGTTTCGTGGCTCACCCGCACTTTCACCCCAAAAAGAAAGATCAATTGACAGGGTTATAAAACCACGATCGGCCATGTTGGAAGCATATACGTTAGCACTTTGTTCTTTGACAGCACCCATTGGATGACCGACGATAAGTGCTGCGCTTTTACTGTTGCTGTCTAAATTTTTGGGTACAAACAAATGGCCGGACACAGTCATATGATATTGGTTGTTGAACGTAACGGCATACATGGTTACGTTATCACTCACCTTAAAGGTGGTATAATTCTTCGGTGATATTTCTTTCATCTCTGTTTTTTTTGCTGGTTCTTCTCTAGCCTTATTTTGCTTGCTATCCTGTGTTTGATTGCAGGCCTGTCCAAAAAGGATCAGAAAACCTGCTGCTATTAACATTTTTAAGTTTTTCATATAAATTTTTATTTAAAGTGGCTGAATAGTATTCGGGTAGATCAACTTACCTCAAAGTATGGTGTTCTTATTCAGTAGCCTGAATGATCAATACACTTTTGAATCCTTTACAGACAATACAAAATTACATCTGTTCCGCTAAATCGGTTAAAGAAATTCAATGCAAAAACTAAGAAATTCAAATAATTTAAAGACGAAAAGCTACTTGATTTAGAAGAATTAATAGCGGGTTCAATCCATTAACAATGATTTTTATTTGAAATTCTTAGCTATCGGTTTGAAAATTGTTATCATCTGGCTTTCTTAAAGGCATAAATTTGCATTATCAATTATAAGTTGATCACAAATTATAGTAGTATGAATAGCAAACGTCTTTTACTGATATCATTGCTAGCGAGCCACAGCCTCTTTGCGTTCAACAGGACGACTTTGCAGCACAAAGCCGACCATGTCAGGATCGCTCCGCAACAAAACAATAAAATGAAAATAAAAATTGGATCAAAGACCTTCACAGCTACACTGAATGATAGCGAGGCATCAAAAGCATTGAAAGCAATGCTGCCGCTGACATTGAACATGGACGATGTTAACAGCAACGAAAAAAAATATGATTTTCAGAAGAGCTTACCCGGTAATCCACACAAGCCAGGCAGGGTCAATGCTGGCGATCTGATGATCTGGAGCGGAAACACGCTTGTTTTATTTTATAAAAGCTTTTCAACGCACTATAGCTATGTCCAACTGGGACGAATCGATGACCCGTCAGGGCTTGAAGATGCACTCGGTGCAGGCAAGGTGACAATAACTTACGAACTATAAAACGGGAAGCGAAGATTGGGTTCTAACTATGTTCGACTACCCGGTAACAATATCAAACATCTATCTATCATGGAAAACAATAAAAACAACGAAGAAAACAAGATTAACACAGGAATGGACAGACGGGATTTCCTGACAAAGTCTGCCTTGTCAACCGCTGGCGTAATGGCAGGGAGCACTTTGCTTGCGCCGCTTGCCGATGCCCAGACCAGTAAGAAAGCTGTTGCGGCGTCGAAAAACAGCAGCAAGTTTGGGCCCTATTCCGCCAAGGGAATGGCCGCTTATTCACCAGATGGCCCATTAAAATTAATGACGTTTGAACGCAGGGCCTTGGGTCCGAAAGACGTGGCGATCAAATTGCACTTTTGCGGTGTTTGCCATTCTGATATTCATACGATACATGAGGACTGGGGAAAAGTTCAGTTCCCTCAGATCGTAGGCCATGAACTCGCAGGAGAAGTAGTCGAAGTCGGCTCAAGCGCGAGCAAATTTATGGTAGGTGCCCGGGTAGGTGTCGGTTGTATGGTCAACTCCTGCAAGCATTGCACGGAATGTTTAGCCGGCCATGAGAATTATTGCCTGAACGGCAATGTGCAGACTTATGGTTCAAAAGACAGGGACGGATCGATCACCCAGGGTGGCTACTCTACCTTCGTTGTTGTGGATGAAGACTTTGTTATCAATATTCCGGATGCCATAACACTCGAAGAAGCGGGGCCACTGATGTGTGCCGGTATTACCGTATATTCTCCGCTGCGCAGATGGGGCGTGACAACAGGAATGAAGGTAGCCATTTTAGGGATGGGCGGATTAGGCCACATGGCGGTAAAACTGGCTAAGGCAATGGGTGCGGAAGTAACCGTCTTTACGACATCTCCCGACAAGGTTGATGATGCCAAAAGGTTCGGTGCAACCAATGTAGTGATCAATAAGGAAGGCGCTGATTTTTCCGCTTACAACCATAAATTCGATTTTGCCCTCGATACCATTCCATACAAGCATAACATAAAACCCTTCATCCCGCTCCTTAACCGTGATGCGACATTTTGCCGGGTCGGAGTTGGTAAAGTTACCGATGATATCGAAACAGGCCAGATGAGTCTGGTCATGTACCGAAATGCTATTGCCGGATCAAATACCGGGGGCATAAGGGAAACCCAGGATATGATCAATTTCTGTGCGCTCAACCAAATCAAGCCTGAAATAGTAAAAATTCCGATGAATGGAATTGATAACGCTTGGAAAACCGTTGTGAACAAAAAGGCACGATACCGTTACGTGATCGATGTCCAGTCAGTGTAAGCAAAGCAGCAAATCATATTATGCTTGTTTAGGTTTTTTAAAGCTTGAGTCGGTCACTGTAAAACAATAAGCCGGATTATCCTATCGAGTTAAGTTATGCAATTAGCAATAAGAAGCAATGTTGTAACCAGCAGTAAATACACTATTTAAAGGCCAAGTATCCGTAGATTAGTTTGATTATCATAATCAGTGACTTTATTTAATACTTAGTTTTACGTGAAGTAAAGTATTTTCCAGCCGAAGCAATATTAAGACGATTGATATCACTGTAAATGGCTTGTTGCACCAGGCAGAAGCTGACCTAAAGAGTAAGATTTTAGCCCCTTTTTTATAACTCACCATGCATGGGCATAGCCATGCATGGTGAGTTTACACTAATACGACATGAAGCTACAGTACAACGGCAAACTTTACCTGCAGGTCAACGGTGAACGAGTGTTCGGCCCGGGAAGGGTCGAATTGCTGGAAAGAATAATTATTTCAGGATCGATAAGGACAGCCGCCAAAGAGATGAAAATGTCATACCGGCAAGCCTGGCAATCCATAGACCATATGAATACGCATTTCGGACAGCCGGTGGTTATTGCAGAACGTGGTGGGAAAGGTGGTGGTAAAACAATTATTACACCATTTGGCATGAAGCTCATAGCGGAATTTAAAGCGTTCCATGAAAGGTTTCATGAATTTTTAAAATCAAACAGTCTTCAGATCAAACCATAAGACATTTTTTTAAAATTCGTTATTCACTACAGGGAATCACGATATTTAAAAATCTGTAAATATATTACAGCACATGACCATTTTTATAAGACCTGGATTTTTCCTGTTATTTCTTTTGTTACCCTTTGTCCTGTTTGCGCAGGTACAAACGGCTAAAGACAGTACCAGGAAAGCGGATTCTATCAAAACACGTTCTCTACAGGAGGTGGTGGTATCTGCCTCGCGTACCGCAGAGAGCATCCTGAAGTCGCCGGTTAGCATAGAGAATGTAAACACAAATTTTCTTAAAAACACGGCGTCACCCTCATTCTTCGACGCGCTCGAAAATGTAAAGGGTGTACAACTGCTTACCCCAAGTTTAGGCTTCAAGATCATCAACACCCGGGGTTTTGCCAATACCACCAACGTCCGCTTTACACAACTAGTCGACGGCATCGATAATCAGGCACCACATCTTGGTGCACCAATCGGGAACGCCCTGGGGCCAAGCGACCTGGATATCGAACGGGTGGAGATCATCCCGGGAACCACATCTGCCTTATATGGACTGAACGCTGTAAATGGTTTGGCTAACTTCATTACCAAAAACCCGTTTACCAGTACAGGTATTACCATACAGCAAAAAACAGGTATCAACCATTTAGGCGATAACAATTCCAGTGTCAAACCTTTCTCGGAAACCAGTTTCCGGATCGCTGAAAAGCTGTCGAACCGTTTTGCATTTAAAATCAATGCCAATTACACCAAAGGATCCGACTGGATCGCTGCTAACCGGACTGACCTCAATCCTAATGCGAACGCAAGTATCGGTATTCCCGGGGGCGTCGATAACCCGGCATACGACCCGGTCAATGGATATGGCAACGAGTCCTCGAACCGCCGGACGATCACCCTGCAAGGGAGAAGATATGTGGTTGCCCGGACGGGTTATGCGGAGCAAGACCTGACCGATTATAATGTCCAGAACATCAAGGCCGATCTCGGCCTCTATTACAAGTTAAGCCCGAGGACTACCCTGAGTTACACCTATCGTTTCGCCGACCTGGATAATGTTTACCAGCGCGCCAACCGGTTTGCGCTGAAAGATTATGTGCTCCAACAACATGCCTTAGAGGTTATAAACGATATATTCCAGGCACGTGCTTTTGTGACCAGCGAAAATACCGGCAAATCCTATAACCTGCGTTCAGCAGCTGAAAACCTGGACCGACGTTTTAAAACTGACGACAATTGGTACGCTGATTACACGAACGCCTTTAACAGCGCAGCGGGTGTGGCCGGCACGACAACTATACAAGCGCTTAACCAGGCAAGGACAATGGCGGATCAGGGCAGGTTACAACCAGGTACGACCGCCTTTCAACACAGTTTGAACGAACTCGCAGACATTAATAACTGGGACCGGGGCGCAGCATTGCGCGTAAAAGATGACCTGGTGCATGGCGAAGCACAGGTGGATATTGCCAGGGCGCTTGGCACGAATTTCAGGCAGCGCACCGGCCTGGAATTACTGGCCGGGATGGATTACCAGGCTTATCTTATCCAGCCGGACGGCAACTACTTCGTGAACCCTGTAGGGAGCGATCCCAACAAGACCTTTTCCTACGGCAAGACCGGCGGATTTATACAGGTGGGCAAGAACCTGTTTCACGAAATGCTGAAACTGACCGCAACCCTGCGGGCTGATAAGAACGATTATTTCCAGGTTAAATACAACCCGCGTTTTACGGCGGTGTTGACGCCGGATGACCACCAAAGCATCCGCATGTCTTACCAGAGCGGCTCTCGGTTTCCCAGTATTTTTGAGGCTTACTCCAACGTGAACAGCGGTGGCGTCAGGCGGGTTGGCGGTCTAAGGGTAATGTCAAACGGCGTATTTGAAAACGCGTACCTGCGCAGTTCCATAGACCGCTTCCAGGCCGCTGTAACCAACGATTTCAACAATGGCGGGCTAACGACGGCTCAGGCTATCGAACAGGAGAAAGGATTATTGGTCAAAAACTACTACAGCTACCTGCAGCCTGAACATATCAAGTCACTGGAACTGGGTTACAAAGGGATATTCCTGGCACGCACGCTCAAGGTGGATGCTGACGTTTACTACAATAAGTACAACAATTTTATCGCGCAGATCGAGATGAACGTTCCGGGCACCACCCGTCCGGATTCAATTCCTTATTACCTGAATAACCGCAACCAACAAAGCCGCTACCGCATATATACCAATTCGCGCAGTGTCGTGTATAACTATGGTGGTAGCCTGGGCTTAAGTTACCTGTTTTTGGACAAGTACACGATCGGCGGTAACGTAGCTTACGCTAAACTTAGTCGTACAAATAATTCAGATGGATTTGAAGATGGCTTCAACACGCCTAACTGGATCACCAATGTTTCCTTTGGCGGTGAACATGTGATCAGCAGCCTGAGCTTTAATGTGTCTTACAAACACCAGAGCAGTTTTTACTGGCAGTCTTTTTTAGTAAACGGCAATGTACAGGCTTATGGCAATGTAGATGCACAGGCCAACTATGATTTTTTAAGCGAACACCTGAATATCAAACTTGGCGCTACCAACCTGCTGAATCAATATTACAATTCGTTTCTCGGGGGCCCTGCGGTGGGTGGCATGTATTATACCACCTTAACCTACAAACTTTAATTAAATTAGCTGGAATGGATGCCAATCAACTGATCGATCAACATGGAAGGAAGCTGGATTACCTCAGGTTATCCGTGACCGACCGCTGTAACTTCCGATGTTACTACTGCATGCCGGAAGAAGGAATTGACTTTGCACCGCGTAAGGAATTGTTGTCATTTGATGAAATGTACAACCTGTCTGCCCTCTTTGTCGAAATGGGGATTCGCAAGATCCGTATTACCGGCGGTGAGCCTTTTGTGCGCAATGGAATTATTCCCTTCCTATACCGCCTATCCGCTTTGACTGATCTGGAAGAGATCACCATTACCTCTAACGGGACATTATCGGCCAGGCATCAAAGCGCCTTAAAAGACATGGGCATCCGTAAAATAAATATCAGCCTGGACTCACTTGACCCTCTCCGCTTTTTCAGGATCACCCGCAGGGATAGGTTTCAACAGGTTTATAATGGAATCTTTGACCTGCTCCATAACGGGTTCGAAATAAAACTCAATTGCGTGGTGGCTGAGAATAAGAACGTGGAAGACATCATGCCTTTTATTGAATTGACAAAAGACCATCCGCTGTCGGTACGCTTTTTGGAGGAGATGCCATTTAATGGCAGTACGGAAAGTAATGGAGGGGAACTATGGGATCATCTTAGAATCTATGAGCATATCGATTCACATGGAATTGGCATTATTCCTTTAGTTGACCCTGTTCATTCCACCTCGGTCAATTACCGGGTAAAGGGCTACCAGGGATCGTTTGGCATCATCCCATCCTTTAGCAGGACTTTTTGCGGCACCTGTAACCGTGTACGGCTATCAGCAACAGGCGAATTGCGAACCTGCCTGTACGGGCCGCCGGTTGCTAACCTTCGCGACCTGATCCGTGGAGGCACAGGTGAAACCGGGTTAAAGAATCAGATTCTGTCTGCCATCAGTCAAAGGGCTAAGAACGGCTTTGAGGCAGAAACAATGAACGGAGCAAATATTCACACCTCAATGTCGTCTTTAGGCGGATAAATCAAAAAAAGAACTTCACGAAAATATAACCTAACATGAAAGAGCTTAAAGCGATTATAAAAGCTTTCGATGAAGCGGAGGCACTGGGCAAAAAGACTGCGCTGGCCACGGTTGTTATGGTCGATGGATCGTCCTATCGGAGGGCGGGTGCACGTATGCTGGTTACCGAAGATGGTCAAATGACCGGCGCGATCAGCGGAGGTTGCCTGGAGGGAGATGCTCTGCGAAAAGCCCGTCTTGTAATAGCGCAACAGAAAGCGATGCTGGTTACTTATGATACTACTGATGAAGATGACGCCAAACTGGGTGTTGGACTGGGCTGTAACGGGATCATTCAAATTTTGATAGAACCTATAAATAACGGTGAGGCTACAAACCCTATTATATTACTCCGCTCTTTTCTTGGTAAACGCGACCCTGCTGTTCTGATCACGGTATTTAATTTGGATGACAGGCATAAAACCCAATTCGGAACCTGCATGCTGATCGAGAAGGACGGTTGCGCCGCAGGTGAATTAGCCCATGAGATCATGTCCAAAGAAATTTTTAAAGATGCGGTAGACGTTTTTCAACAGGGTAACCGGGACCATAAAGCTTACCTTTATCAAAACGGCTATACCTGCTTCATTGAACTGCTGGAACCTGCGATATCATTGGTGATTGCAGGTGCCGGAAACGATGCTTTGCCACTTGTTGAAATAGCCAAGGTTTTAGGATGGACCGTTACACTTGCAGACGGCCGGGCCAATTATAATACCCCAGAAAGATTCCCATTTGCCGACAATCGGATCATTGCAAAACCGGAAGCTGTACTAAAGGAGTTACAACCTGACGAACGCACGGTTTTTATGCTGATGACGCATAACTATAATTATGATCTGGCACTGCTGGAACAATTACTGCCATTAAACCCGCCATATATTGGGGTATTAGGCCCCAAAAAACGACTCGACCGGATGATTGAAGAATTAAATTTAACGGCATTAACCGCAAAAATGCCGGAAAGCCTGCATGGACCGGCGGGTTTAGATTTAGGCTCTGAAAACGCGGAAGAAATAGCCCTTTCCATTGTTGCCGAGATACAGTCCGTTATGAAGCAGCGTGACGGAAGGCCACTAAAAGAAAAGGTGCTCGTTCATCAACGGACACAGCGCCTAAGATCGCTAAAGCAGGAGAATTGAAATGTTAACTATAGTTATATTAGCTGCGGGTGCATCCAGCAGGCTGGGTAAGCCAAAGCAAAATTTAGTATTCAAAAACCTGACTTTGCTGCAGCAAGCTGTAATTAATGCGCAAAAGGTTAGCCACAATGTGGTGGTTGTGCTGGGTGCTAATTATGAGGCTATAGCCGGTAGCATTGATCATCTCGGAACGGTAATTCTGCATAATGCCGAATGGGCCGAAGGAATTGCATCGTCCATAAGGATAGCGATATCCCAACTATCGAAGGAAACACAGATTCAGTCCGTACTGTTCATGGTCTGTGATCAACCGTTTGCCAATGCCGGGTTCCTGCAGTCCGTAGCGGATACAGCGGAAGCATCTGACCGCAACATCATCGCCAGCGGATACAGCGAGACCATCGGCGTACCGATGCTTTTTAAAAGGCAGTATTTTGAGAACCTGAAAGCGCTGAAATGCGATGAAGGCGCTAAAAAAATAGCAATGTCCCACCAGGACGATCTGCTTGTCATCCCATTCCCAGAGGGAGCTATCGATATCGATACTGAAAAGGATTACCAGGCATTTAAAAAACATGAAAATTAATATTATCAGTTTCGGCAGCATAGCCGAAGTCATTACCGGGGAAAAGAAGGACCTGGAAGGCGTTGAAGACACGGACCAGCTCAAAAGTTACCTGGAAGACAGGTATCCTCAATTGAAAACAATGCGATACATCTTAGCGGTGGATAGCCTTCAGGTGCAGCAAAATATACCAATAAGCGACGGCGCAACAGTGGCCGTCATGCCGCCTTTTTCCGGCGGGTAATTATTATAATTGATGAACGAACGATACAGCAGACAAATTGCATTAAAAGATTTTGGCCAGGCTGCACAGCAAAAATTGTCAGCAGCCAGTATCCTGGTCATCGGTGCCGGGGGGCTGGGCTGTCCGGCTTTGCAATATCTGACCGGTGCCGGTATAGGCACTTTGGGTATAGCTGACGGCGACCATGTTGGACTGACCAACCTGCATCGCCAGGTGTTATATGATACAGCAGATATCGGCCGGCTGAAGGTCGATGTCGCATCCGGGAAATTAAAGGCTGCAAACCCAGAAATTACGATCAATAGCTACCCAATCTTTATTGATGCGCAAAATATATCAGGAATCATTGACCTGTATGACATCGTGTTGGATTGCAGCGACAATTTTAAGACCCGTTACCTGGTGAACGATACCTGTGCAATGCTGGGTAAAACCCTGATCATTGCAGCCATTTCCGGCTACCAGGGGCAGCTTGCCCTATTCGCCGAAAGTGCTGATTCATCAACGCGGACTAACTACCGGGACCTGTTCCCTGTACAGCCCGGGCCAAATGAAATACCCAATTGTACGCATAACGGGGTTTTAGGCGTATTACCTGGTATCATGGGAACGATGCAAGCAGCAGAGGCTATCAAATTGCTCACGGGTACCGGCAAGCCGCTGATCAACCAGTTCCTGCTCTATGACCTACTGGAGCAAAGCATTTACACCATGCGCATATCTCCCGCAGCAGCCGGTTCCTACACCCTGTCTGAAAACAACAGTGAGCTTTTGCAGAACTTCTGTGATGAAGGCGCGGCGGATGGCGATCCTGACATTGCAGAAATAGACGGCAAGCGAATGAAAGAGCTTTTACAGGTATCCACTACGTTGGTGATCGATGTCCGGGAAACGCATGAACTCCCCGTGCCGGACATCGCGCATATAAGGATTCCGATGTCTGTCTTGCAAACGGCTGATAGCAAGGTTGATGTCGCGCAAACCCTTATCCTGATTTGTCAATATGGGATACGGAGCATGGCTGCGGCGAAGTTGATGAAGAACAAATACGGTTCAGAAAAAACCATTTATAACCTAAAAGGCGGTTTTGCCCGTTGGAACCATTATTTATAAGTATCATGAGCAATAAAAAATCACCAAACATATTTAGTAACGGACCAATTGCGCCATTATTTATCGCAGAAAGTATTACCAAACACAGTACCAAAACGAGTATCGGTGCACACCAGATCTTTTTAGGACAGGTCAGGCAGGATGAGATCAATGGGAAACCGGTCTCCGGGATAGCATATACGGCTTATGAGAAAATGGTTACTCAAAAAATGGCTGTGATCAGAGAAGAGATCTTTGAACGTTATCCCTTATCCTGTATGCATGTTCACCACAGCCTTGGCTTTGTAAAAGCCGGAGAGATCTGCCTGTTCGTTTTTACGTCATCGGCGCATCGCCGGCCCGCCATAGAAGCTTGTAACGAACTGGTGGAGCGGATAAAAAAGGAGCTGCCGATCTGGGGCAAAGAAGTATTCGAGGACGAAACGTATCAATGGAAAGAAAATACCTGAGTAGTATTTCGGTACATATTATTCCTTCTGACATATACAAGCAGCACGCATTTCAGCTGTGTTTGAAAATTGCAGCGTTTTATTTGAATATCTTAATGACAAAATGAGTCATATATGATAGTTTTATAGAAGAAAACATAAGCCGGGATGTTAACCCGGTTCGCACCTTCTAAATTGTAAACGATCATGCCCAGATACACGCTTTCTGTCAACGGAAATGTTTTATCAGCAGACGCAGATGCTGACACCCCCTTACTATGGATACTTCGCGACCATTTAAATATGGTGGGGACCAAATTTGGTTGCGGTATAGCACAATGCGGTGCCTGCACAGTTCATGTGGACGGACAGGCGGCGCGCTCCTGTGTACTCCCGGTTTCGGGAGTAGGAAAGCGCAAGGTCATTACGATCGAGGGGCTAAGTTCCACAGGTGATCACCCGCTGCAGCAAGCCTGGGAAGAGTTGGATGTAGCACAGTGTGGTTATTGCCAATCCGGCCAGATCATGTCTGCGGCAGTATTATTAAGAGAGAAGCCGAATCCCAGTGACGAAGACATCGATAATGCCATGGGCGGAAATATATGCAGGTGCGGAACTTTTACCAGAATACGAAAAGCGATCCATTTGGCAGCTGAAAAAAATAAAGCAAAGTAACATGAAACCAGCTATATCCAGAAGACATTTTCTTAAAGTCTCCGGCATATCGACCGGGGGAATGCTGCTGAGCTTTTCTTTTCTCAGCCAGGCGGTAAAAGCAAGTATTGATGCAGAACCCGCTTTTGATCTTAACATGTTCATCAGGATCGGTTCCGACAATTCGATCGTACTACTTGCACCGAATCCCGAGATCGGCCAGGGCGTAAAGACATCTTTACCGGTTATTGTCGCCGAAGAACTGGCTGTTGACTGGAAAAAGGTAAAAGTTGAACTGGCACCACTTGATGCTAAATTTGGCAGGCAAACAGCCGGAGGAAGCGGATCGGTCAGGGGCCGTTTCACTGCCTTGCGTACCGCAGGTGCCACCGCCCGCGAGATGCTCATAGCCGCGGCCGCCCAGACATGGAACGTGCCGGCTACAGAATGTACGGCCGATAACGGAGAAGTACTACATCAACGCAGCGGAAAAAAATTAACCTATGGCAAACTGGCATCAAAAGCCGCCACGATGCCCGTGCCGTCAAACCCTGCATTGAAGGTAACTAAGAATTTTAAACTCATTGGCACCCGCATTACAGATGTGGATGCGCATAAGATTACCACAGGTAAGCCTCTCTATGGCATTGACACACGCCGTGAAGGGATGTTATTTGCCATGGTAGCCCGGCCACCGGCCTACGGTAAGACACTGGTATCGGTGGATGATTCTGCCGCCCGCAAAGTGAGCGGCGTTAAGCAGGTTATTAAACTTAAAAATTCGGTGGCCGTGCTCGCTACTTCAACCTGGGCAGCCAAAAAAGGACGTGCAGCATTGGTCATCGAATGGAATACAGCAGAGAAACTTGAAAACAGCGCGGAACATTTTGCTGCCTTTAAAGAAATGCTCGACAAAGGCGCGCCATCCGCAGCAAGGAATGACGGGGATGTTAATGCTGTTATACAAAGTGCAAGTAAAGTACTGGATGTAACGTATGAACTACCTTCGCTCTCTCATGGGCAGATGGAACCGCTCAATTTTTTTGCTGATGTACGGAGCGGTAAAGCAGAATTGTATGGCCCGACACAGGTTCCGGGGCAGGTACGAAGTGAAGTATCAAAAGCATTGGACATTCCTGAAGCAAACATCACGGTTGGTGTACCGCGCCAGGGCGGCGGTTTCGGACGTAAATTAATGCCTGATAACGGCCTTGAAGCAGCGTTGATCTCTGCTGCCGCACAAAGCCCCGTTCAGGTTCAATGGACGCGTGAAGATGATATGCAAAATGATTTCTATCGTCCAGCAGAGATGTACCGCTATCGTGCTGCACTTTCCGAAGACAGTCTTATCGGATGGCATCAGTCAGGTGTCGGTATCGGCGGAGGGCCTCGTGGAGATAGTTATGTGGCCGGCGCGCTGGCCAACTATCGCTCGGACGGGCAAGGCTTAAAGAGTAACACGCCAACAGGCTGGTGGAGGGCACCGGGCGCCAATACCTTAGCCTTTGCGGCAGAAAGTTTTATGGATGAGGTTTGTTCGGCATTGAAAAAAGATCCGGTCGCCTATCGTCTCCAGCTTTTAGCAAAGGCCCAAACAGAACCCATCGGGCGTCTTGGCTATGATCCTGAAAAATACAAAAGCGTAATCGATCTGGTAGCCAAAATGAGCGACTGGGGAACTACTTCTGACGGCATGCACAGGGGATTCGCGACCTGGTTCTCTTTTGGCTCTTACGCGGCGCAGGTTGTTGATCTGAAACTGGTAGATGGAAAACCAAAAGTAATGAAGGTGTATTGTGCAGTGAACTGCGGAAGGGTCATCAATCTGAGCGGCGCCGAAAACCAGGTTGAGGGTGCCATCGTCGACGGTATTTGCCACGCGATGTTTCCCAAAATAACATTTGTTAACGGGGCGGTAGCTGAAAGTAATTTTCATGCTTACCGGTTTCTCCGAATAAACGATGCGCCCTTGGCCATTGACGTAAAATTTGTTCAAAGTGAGGATGCGCCGACTGGTTTAGGTGAACCTGGCCTTCCCCCGGTTGCGCCTGCCCTGGCAAATGCTTTATTTGCTGCAACCGGTAAGCGGTACAGAAAAATGCCATTTGCAGAACATCTGGCGTAAGCCTGAAACCTATCCATGTCATTCATACCGCAATGCTTACGGGTTAGTCGCGTAAATACTGCCATTTATTAAAACATATCATGAAAGTAATAAACAATTCTTTCCTTAAAATAATCACTTTTTTTGCCGTTAACCTGCTATACCTGGTTACACTGCAAAGTTGTTCAAAGAATAACGGCACATCAGATAATGAAACTGACCCAACCAATCCAACAACGAGCGTAAATCCTGTAGAAACCGGCCGTGCAAATGCCAGTTACAGACCGGCTTTTGACGGGCAAACAAGGATCTCAGGCGTACGGACAACAACGGCTATCCAAACGAGTGTCCTTACTTCTTCACTGACTGCTCCCTGGGGAATCGCTACGCTTCCTGATGGTCGTTTCCTGATCACGGAGAAAGCGGGCAACATGCGGATCGTTACTTCGACAGGTACGGTTAGTTCGCCCATAACCGGGTTCCCCGCGGTCAACGGTTCGGGGCAAGGCGGTTTGCTGGATGTGGCCGTGGACCCGAATTTCCAATCGAACAGAATGATCTACTGGACATATGTCCGTTCTGTCACTGGCGGTAATGCGATAGCTGTTGGCAGAGGACGGTTATCGGCTAACGAAAGCGTTATAGAGTCACCCACTGTCATCTACAGTTCTACCACACCTTCTTCACAAACCAGTAATTACGGCTCACGGATCATATTTGACGGCACGGGAAACCTGCTTGTGTCCTTCGGAGACCGAACCTCTAATGAAGTACGGATTGAAGCGCAGTCGGTCAATAGTAGTATAGGTAAGGTTATCCGCATAACGACCAATGGAACGGCCGCCGCTGGTAACCCTGCCTTTAATCAACCAGGCGCCTTGCCGGAGCTTTATACCTTAGGACATCGTAATCCCCAGGGTTTGGCTATTCACCCGGTAACCGGTGACATTTGGGAAAGCGAACACGGACCGCGCGGTGGTGATGAGATCAATCGGCTGCAGCCCGGAGCTAATTATGGATGGCCGGTGATCAGTTACGGCATAGAGTACAGCGGGCAAGCTGTAGGTGCGGCCATCCAGCAGCAAAATGGTATGGAGCAACCTGTTTATTACTGGGATCCGGTGGTATCACCAAGCGGCATCACGTTTTATGCAGGTACCCGGATACCGGAATGGCAAAATAACCTGTTTCTGTGCTCTCTTACACAAACGCATATTATCCGGTTGATTATCCAAAATAACCGGGTCACTGGAGAAGAAAGGTTACTGACCGCAGAAAACCAAAGATTCAGAGATATTATACAAGGCCCGGATCAGGCACTGTATGCGATTACAGATCAGGGAAGGTTATACCGGATCGACAGGCAATAGGTAACCCTTATCTTCCTATGGCAGCATAAGCCATCTATCCTAAATTTTTACTGTTTAAGCAGAAACTACCTATAAATTTTATAAATGACTGGTATGTTATCGCGCAAGCATCAGGGGACAAGACAGCTATATCTTTGAAAGAACTACCGATGTTTCGAATATTCCTGATCTGTGACAGTTGACAGTTCAGGCAAGTTATAAGGCAGGCGATCATATTTGCTAATTCGCTAAAATCACCGGGCCATTAAAAATCACTGGGCACATACCACTGCTTAACGGTAATTCCGAAGCATCCGACTGCTTACAAGAACTAAAATTCTTTAAAGCAAAATGCATGATCTGCAACAGCAGTTGCTGGAGATATTCATTTTTGAATAGATATCCGCCCCTGGACACATCCTCAATCTTTTCCGTGATCAGTAAAAGGTCGTCTTTCTGTAGTGCCGTCAGCGGATAGCACACCTGAGATCGCATGTGTTGTAAAGCACAGCCGATTAACGGGCACTCATTCGGCCTGAAAAATTCCTGACCGATTATTAAGGTCAGACCCGACCTCGCCTGCAAAAAGTTTCTCCGTATCACATTTTCTCCGGGCTTGATGATGTGAAAAGTGGCATCTTCTTGGTCATCGAACAGCACATTACAAATCAGCCAATTGGCATCCATTGCCAGCGGCAATGCGGATAAGATCATGAAGTCCCGAAATCGCTCGATTTTCAGCTCATGATTCCCATTGACGGGAGTCATATTCTTACCTGAAGCCCATTTCTTACTTACATTTTCGCCTACCGAATCAAGCCACTTATTAAAATCCATTGTCATTATCCTCGTTATTAATCATACATTATTAAGATGATCACGCATATACCTGAAGCGCGGCTTACTCGTTAAATTCGGTGGCGGATTGATGATCCCGACGTGAGCAGAGTATGAAAAGATTCAGCCAGCGAAGAGGTCAAAATCATTGTTGTCGGGGATACCTGTAAAGTGCGGCAATCCGTTTCTACGGCATCGATTTTAATCTTTATGCAAAGTTAAGACGGCATCAACTGGGAAGTTAAAGAAAATCAAACCATTAATTAAGAAAATCAAATGATTGTACACATCCGTAGCCCGCCGCTATGGCAGCTTGCGGTTCACGCCTGATTGCCAAGGCAAAATAACCGCATATGTTCATTGGCCGTTTGTTCAAAGGCGACAATTCGATCTAAGGAATCTTAGGATATGCAAACATGTCAGCAGGGTACTCCGAAATGTCTGATATTTTAAAAAGATGATGCTTCTGGCGCTAAATATAACGCTAAACGGGGGGACTATGCCCGTCCCCCCGGAGGAAATTTTGCGTATCTCAATCGTTTACCTATTGAGGTTCGCTGATTCAAATGAAGTGCTTCGTTATCTTATCACTTATTTGGTTATTTTCAATTCTGCTTAGGCATCTTTTAAAGGTTAAGTCACATTCCCCCGGCGCAGTTCCCGGACTTGATTTACCGATCTCAACTATACCTCATCGTAACTCTTTAAAACGAAACACTTTGACTTTATTTCACGAATATTCCATGATAGGAGATTGAACACTTAAATTGGTTAATTTGTCTGGTTAACTGTATAAATTCTTACTCAAAAAATCATTACGGAATTTGCCTTCAGGATCATAGCTTTCAACAAGTTTTTTGAATTCGGGCAGTTTGTTAAATCTGGATTGTAAAATCTTGGGATCAATCGTGAATACTTTCGCCCAGTGTGGACGAACATTAAAAGGTGCCAGTTTTGCTTCTATCAATGAAACGACACTGTTAACTGCATCGATATCCTGCTTCCAGGTAAAATGAAAGGCGACACAGTCCTGCTGATAGCATGGACTCATCCACAAATTGTCAGCTTTAATGGTTCTGATCTCCGTTATGAAAAGATGTGGTGTAATTTTTTCATTAAGTTGCTCAATCGCCTTCATGGCCTCATAGGCATGCTCAATACCAACAAAAAATTCTGATTGCAATTCTTTCCCGGTGCTTGGCTTAAAACCCATTTTAAAGTGTGGCATCCGCTCGTACCACGGTCCGGGAACACCCATCTGATCAGTTACATTCTCTGCGGATTGGTGAATTACAGGATGAACATTTTTATTCGCCGCTTTCGCGCCAAAAAATTCAGCAGCGATTTTAGCCGGAGTCTTACCTGTCGCTTTCTCAATCAGCCAGATTTCACTTATATTTTTATTGGCCCAGTTGGTGAAAAGACTTACGCTATAAGCTGACGATAAAATGGCAAGCATGTTTTTCTCCAGCGTCTGCATCGGCATGTTTAGATATACTACTTGCGTCATGTCGAAGGTTGGCACCAGGTCCAGGGTTATTTTCGTAACAATTCCCAAAGCACCCAGGCCAACAACAGCTCCATAAAAGCTGTCGACGTTATCTTTATTGTTCAGGTTTACAATTTCCCCGTTGGCATTGATAAACTCAATTGCAGATACACACGTCGCCAGGTTTCCGTTATTCACGCCTGAACCATGTGTAGCTGTGCTCACCGCGCCTTCAATGGTAATGTGAGGAAGTGAAGCGAGGTTATTTAAGGCAAAGCCATGCTCATGCAAATAAGGAGCGAGTTCACTATACCGTATGCCGCCCTGAACAGTAACCGTACGCGCCGTTTTATCCAGTGAAATGACCTTATTTAGACCAGATAGGGAAATCTGATTGGCATCGCTGTCAGCGATACGGTTAAAAGAGTGTCTCGAACCTATGGCCCGGATCTTTTTGCATTTCTTTACCACTTCCTGTATGTCTTTAACGGATTGGGGATAATGGACATTTTCTGTACTGAATTCTATGTTGCCAGCCCAGTTTTTTAGTCTTGAACGACGGGGAGCCAGGCAACCGTAGAAAGGGGTAAATGCAGCACCAGTCAATAGTGCCGCCGACATTTTTAAAAAAGCTCTTTTTTTCATCTATTATTATGTGTTTACTGGCGCATTGGGGATAATTATATGATTACAATGGTTTATCGCTGTTCCTCATTTGCTACAAGTCGCCAATATTTAAAACAGTCTTGCTTGTATTTGAGGTTCTACGTGGACAAATTTAAAGGTCAAGACAAGGTCAATCTCCATCCCGATTAACCTAAAAAACCTCTGTATTGATAAAAAAAGTATATTTGATCAACAATTTTATATAATGCAGCATGCAGGATATTCATTTTGAAAAAATTCAATTCGATGAAGGAAAGTCCTTTAGGCTTATCTACCCCGAGATGAGAAACAAATTTTTCTGGCATTGTCATCCGGAAATCGAACTCGTATATATTGAAGCGGTCTCGGGGATAAGACATATTGGAACGCATGTGTCAACCTATACGAACACGGACCTGGTACTGATCGGCAATAATCTCGCCCACCTGAACTTTGACTATCGACTGAGAAGTGATTATACCCAGATCGTCATACAGCTTCGGACTGATTTTTTGGGAACAGCGCTCTTGAAATCACCGGAATTTTCGCTTATTTCCCAACTACTGAAAAGAGCAGATTATGGGATAGCCTTCGAGGGAAAGACAAAAGTAGCCGTTGCCGAAAAACTTAAAAGGTTAAAAGGCATGGACACATTAAAACAATTATTAGAAATCATACAAATCCTCCAGCTACTAGCAGATTCTACCGATGCCCAACTTCTCAACGGGGATTTAAAAAGCAAGGCGTTTTTACTGAAAGATAAACTCAGAATGGGAGATATTTATACCTATATAGATATCGAATATAATCATAAACCGGATGTCAATGTAGTAGCCGCGAAGGTGAAAATGACCACCCCTGCATTTTGCAGGTATTTTAAAAGGCAAACCCAAATGACCTTCACTGACTTCGTTAATCAATACCGGCTGGAAAAAGCCAAAAATCTACTAATTCAGGACCATACCGTTATAGAAACATGTTACGCCGTTGGGTTCGAAAGCCTATCGTATTTTAACAAGCTTTTTAAAACCATTGTCGGAATAACACCCTCGACCTTTAAAAAAACTTCAAGAATGAAGTAGCCCAATATTACCATCGCGCCATACATAGGATTGATTTTCCTGAATAAAACTCATCTATAATTTGCTATGGCAGCCTTGTGAGGCCTGCCTCCCGCTTTGTATAGAAACTTGCTGAGCTGGACCCCGGCGTACCGCGATTTTGGTCGGGCGTATCCTGGAAGACTCCAACCCGTCCACCAATTATCAAGGAATTATTTTGGGGTAATCTTTATCAAACAGCTTTATATTGTTCGTCCGTTACCGGTTCCAGCCACTCCGGTTTACCTGCAGTGATCGCAATATGTTCAAACCAACTGTCTTGAGCCGCGCCATGCCAGTGTTTGACACCGTCATGCGTAACGATTACATCCCCGGATTTTAAAAACTGAGCAATTTTACCCTCTTCCTGATACCATCCCTCGCCACCTGTCACTAACAAAATTTGATAGCCATCACGATGGATGTGCCAGTTATTCCGACACCCTGGTTCGAAAGTAACCAGTCCAACGCTGACATTTACCGCTGGGTCACCCCCAACTAATCCATTCAAATAACTTTGCCCTATGAAATATTGGGCATACGCATCATTCTTCTGCCCGATTGGGAATACAACGCCGTTTTTAACTTCTTCGTGCTTTTCCATATTTTGAAATTTAATTTTTAGCTGTTCAAAGACAGCGTTTTATTTTTTTGCAGATACCAGCCTGTTTAAAACTATTTGAGCTGCCTCTGCCTGCGTTTTACCAACATAGTTTTCCAGTAAGGTAAGCAAACCCTGGAGTTGACCTATCGTTATGCCTACGTGCATGCCCGCACCGATATGATATTGCAACTGCGCTCCCAGGCCTGGCAAGGTAGCCAGCACAGTAATAGTAGCAAGTTCGCGCTGCTGGAAGGTTAAAACCCCTCTGCCAAAGATATCGGCGAACAAATGTTCTTTTAAGAAAACATCGATCCCCGGTGCAAAGGCATTGGTGCCGGTGAGCGGGTCTGATTGTGCTATGCCGGAAAGTTCCTCAAGTGTCTTTCTCCCTTTTTCATATTTATCACCGCCTTTTACGCGAGTGCCTTCAACTCCTGCCTGGTCCTGAATACCTTTGCCTTTTCTTTCGTCAATTATCGCCATAAAGGTACTAAGCCCGTTAAGGCTCCTGGGAAAGCCGCAATAAGCATACAACTGGATTAAAATTTCTTTGATCTCGTTGATGGTCAATCCTGCATCCAACCCAGCGTTCAATGCGGGTTTTAATTTCTCAATGTCGCCATTAGCCGTGAAAGCTGCTATGATGATGATGCTTTGTTCTTTGACACCTAACTGCTGGTTGTTTTGTTGTGCAATCATAGTTTTAATGCTTATAATATTAAAAATGATTGTTAACAGCACCCAAAATTTTAATTTTTTCATAGATGAAACTTAAATACCAGGCAACTATAATTTACGTTATCACAGTTGCCTGGCAGATTGTTTAAGAACCGGGACTATGCAAGATAGCCGCAAATTAATTTACAGTTCCTGAGATGTAGGACGGAAGATAACTTCATTGATATCCACATCCTCAGGCTGGCTGATCGCAAAGGCAACCACGCGCGCAAAACTATCAGGACTGATACCAACCGATCCCACATAATCCTGGTTAGCCTGCTGGATATCCACCTCAGTGATATGCTCCAGCAGTTCCGTTTTAACAGCACCAGGGCAAACGATCGTCGTACGGATATTATAAGGTTTTACCTCCATACGTAAGCCCTCAGTCAATGCGCGTACAGCAAACTTGGTAGCAGAATAGACCGAAGAGCCTGCGAATATTTTATGGCCCGCTACAGAAGAGGTATTGATGATTTGACCTGATTTTTGCTCTTTCATATAAGGAAGCACAGCGGCTATGCCATTAAGCACGCCTTTGATGTTCACATCGATCATTTTATTCCACTCGTCAACATTAAGACGATCTATTGGCGACAAGGGCATGATACCTGCATTATTCACTATTACGTCTACCCGGCCAAATTTTTCAACTGCTGAATCCACCAATTTTTTTACCTGGTTTAGCTGTGTTACATCGGCAGCGATAGCCAACGCTTTGCCGCCAGTGCTATTGATTTCATTGGCCAAGCTTTCAATACGTTCAGCTCTTCTAGCTCCTAGTACAACGGTTGCGCCAAGTGCTGACAAGTGCTTTACAGCAGCTTCGCCCAAACCACTGCTTGCGCCTGTGATTACGACTACTTTACCCTCGATATTATCTTTCATGATTTTGTATTTTTAATTGTTGTTTATTTAAATTTATATGGCGGCCTAAATTAATCCCCTGCCCATGGGCAAGGGGCGATAATATTTTTGATTACACAAAGGTCGGCGAAGCGCATATAAAAAGTGTATGAATAACAAACCAATAATTAAGAATTTCAAACTAAAAAAATTAAAGAGCAGGTCTGCTGTTATCAATGGGAAAATGCTCTTTTGCGGTCCGGTTCAAATAATTAATATGGGCTGAGAGGTTGTCCGCATACCCGGCGCGGAATTAAATGCGGGTGATTGTTCAGCGCTGAACCTGTGTTAGAATATATGTTATAGAAATTTTTGCTATAAATGAGTTACTTACCGCTGTCGGCTTTTATCTGAACACTCTAAAGTCTTTTAATTACTGGTTAAATTCCGAAACCCGGCGTATCTACCCGCTTTCCACAATGCCAAATTAAGGAAAAATGAATTCAGATAAGCGTTTGTCAAATTCTTGTTAAGTAGCTTATGACCCATAATTCGATTCAATTATTAGATTAATTTAAGATATTGTTTGAGGGCCTTGAAGATTTATACCAATTCCGAATGTACTTTTGTACAAGCCGGAAGATTTTAAAGATATGCTTTCGATGGATGGTGTCGAGATTTCTGACCTGCTCTAAAGAAGTTTACAATATTATTAGTCTATTCTCTGTTTTCTTGCGGTGCAGTGACGCATTACGTATGAGTATAACATCAGATATATTTGAATTTCTTAAGTAATGGTTTGATTAGTATAATTCAGGCGATTATTAACCTTGTATATTTACCAATTAGTTTTAAAGTTTAACAAACCAGACGCAATGATAAGTTTAACTATAAACGGAAAACAGCGGGAGATTGATGCTGATCCGGATATGCCCCTGTTATGGGTGATCCGTGATATTTTAGGCATGACAGGAACCAAGTTTGGCTGTGGCGTTGCCCAGTGCGGTGCCTGTACTGTACACCTTAATGGGGAAGCCGTTCGGTCATGCGTAACTAAAGTGAGCCGGGCAGCCGGGCAGCAGATCATCACCATCGAAGGGCTTTCGGCCAATAACGACCATGCTTTGCAAAAGGCTTGGGCCGAATTTGATGTACCCCAGTGCGGTTATTGCCAATCGGGCCAGTTGATGTCGGCAGCGGTGCTGCTGCGCGAAAACCCAAACCCAACAGATCAGGATATTGATGATGCCATGTCTGGCAATATATGCCGGTGCGGTACTTATCCGCGAATAAGGGCTGCGATCCATCAGGCTGCTAAAATGCAGCGGGAAGGGGCTAAATCATGAACAGGCGTAATTTTATTCAGTCAGGTGCCCTCTTGGGCGGCGGATTGCTGATATCATTCAAAATACCCGTTGCCAATAAATTAGCTGCTTCAAATGAGGTTGCTGCGGGCGTTGCTTTTGCACCTAACGCTTTTTTGAACATCAGTACAGATAACACCATTACCGTGGTTTTAAGCCACGTAGAGATGGGGCAAGGTATATGGACCACGCTCCCTATGCTGCTGGCAGAGGAACTGGACGTTGACCTTGAGCAGATAACCGTTAAACACAGCGGTGCAGACAAAGCATATAATCATAATGTTTACGGCGTACAAATCACGGGCGGATCATCAACCACCTGGTCAGAATTTGACCGTTACCGCAATGCCGGTGCAACAGCAAGAACATTACTAACCCAGGCAGCCGCTAAACGCTCGGGTGTTGCCCTGCAAAACTGCAAAACCGAAAAGGGTGCGGTAATAGCCGGAGGAAAGAGATTTACTTATGGCGAACTGGCTGCTGATGCTGCGCTACTACCGGTTCCGGCAAAAGTTGCTTTACGTACCAAGGCCGAGTGGAAATATATTGGCAAAAATACCAAGCGCCTGGATGCCGGTGTAAAAACCAATGGGACGGCCATATTTGGTATGGATATCCATTTCCCCGGTTTATTGACAGCCGTAGTTGCACATGCGCCGGTTTTTGGCGGCAAGGTTAAATCGTTTGATGCCGTTAAAGCCAGAGCGGTTAAAGGTGTAAGGCAAGTGATTGAAATACCAACCGGGGTTGCGGTTATTGCCGACCACTATTACGCAGCACAGCAAGGTAAAAAAGCGCTGAAAATAATTTGGGAAGACGGCGCAGGTGCCCAGCTATCTACACTTAAACAAACGGCAGCCTATAAAAAGCTGGCGGCTACCGACGGTTTAACTGCTCAGAAAAAGGGCGATGCAGCAGTTGCGCTCTCAAAATCGGCAAAAATAATAAAGGCCGAATATGTGTTTCCTTACCTGGCCCATGCGCCTATGGAACCGTTGAACTGTACGGTAAAAATTGATAAAGACAGTTGTGAGATATGGACAGGTACACAATTGCCGGGTGGCGAACAGGCTGCAGCAGCTAAAATATTGGGCTTGGCACCCGAAAAGGTAAAGATCAATATCCCATTTTTAGGTGGGGGCTTTGGCCGCAGGGCAACTCCCGCTTGCGATTTCGTTTCCGAAGCCGTACATATTGCAAAGGCCTGCGGTAAACCTGTAAAAATGGTTTGGAGCCGCGAAGATGATATGAAAGGCGGACACTACCGACCATTTTTTGTACATAATGTAATTACGGGTGTTGATAGTCAGGGCATGCCTATAGCATGGAAACATAATATTGCCGGGCAATCCATCATGAAAGCGGCAACCCCTGCATTCGGACCACCGCGAAGCCCTATTGATGACACTTCGGTTGAAGGTGTGAAGGGCTCACCATATCTCACCAGCGTTCCCGATCATTTTGTTGGGCTGCACAATACTGACGAGGTTGTACCTGTGTTGTGGTTCAGATCAGTAGGGCATACCCATACGGCTTATGTAATGGAAACCATGATAGACGAGCTGGCTCACAATGCCGGTCAGGATCCGGTTGAATACCGGAGAGGCTTTTTCAAAGAGCACCCCCGCCACCTGGCAGCTTTGAATCTGGTAGCAGAAAAAGGTAACTGGAAAAAGACATTATCCAAAGGGCGTTACAAAGGTGTAGCCGTAAATGAGGCATTTGGAAGCTTTGTAGCCACCATAGCAGAAGTGAGTATATTGAATGGGCAGGTAAAAGTGCATAAGATAGATTGCGCCATTGACTGCGGTTTAGCCGTTAACCCCGAGGGCGTTAAAGCGCAATCGGAAAGCGGGATCATTTTTGGCTTAACGATGGCGCTTTACGGTGAACTTACCCTGGAGGGCGGCACATTACAGCAGAATAACTTTTATGACTACAAGATTGCACGCATGAACGAGTCGCCCGAGATCAATGTTTACATTGTTGAAAGTGATGGCAAAATGGGCGGAGCCGGAGAATGCGCCGTGCCGCCAACCGCACCGGCCATTGCGAATGCTGTTTTTGCAGCTACAGGCAAACGTATTTATAATCTCCCTATTATGAACCATAAACTAACCGAGCAAGCATGAAAAAATTGATCATCTTCAGTATCATATTATTCACTTCGTCTTTAATCATCCTGTCTTTTAAAACAGAATACCCTAACAATAATGCTTCACCAATGGTGGTACGTAAAGATAGCGTAGCTTCGGTGAAAGCCTTTAAGCAGGTGTATACAGTATTGATGAGTGCCCGTTGCATGAACTGCCACCCATCTGGAGACGTGCCCTTACAGGGAGATGACAGCCACCTACACACCATGGGGCCTAAGCGGGGGATTGACGGAAAAGGCGTGTATGCCATGAAATGTTCCAATTGTCACCAGGCTACTAACACACCGGGGCTTCATACGCCGCCAGGCAACCCCAACTGGCATCTGCCTCCGGCCAATATGCGTATGGTTTTCCAGGGCAGAACACCGAGGCAGTTAGCCAAACAACTGGTTGACCCCAATCAGAACGGCCACAAGGACATGAAAAAGCTAATTGAACATGCTGATGACGGTTTGGTGCTGGCCGGCTGGAACCCGGGCGAAGGCCGCAAACTTCCGCCAATGAGCCATGCTGCATTTAAAAAAGCCTGGTTAACCTGGTTATCTACGGGTGCTTATGCCCCTTCAAAATAACGTTAAAGCTATTCACAATCGCTTAAGTTGCTTTTAATAAAAAACATCCCGTGATCTTGCTGATTGATAATTATTAAAGTTTTTGTATGGATGTTTATAAGGTAAGAAATTGAAACATCGATCAAGGGTTAACAAACAAGGAAATAGTACCTGTACAAAGAAAAGAGTAGCCTTACATGAAATTGTTTAGGGCAATTGTTGCGTGAAAATTATGTGCCGGGCAGCCTGCACAAAACGCGATTTGCGGAAATGTATTAATGAATCAAATAGTTATGTCCGGTAAGCTATAAGATTGGAAATGATGAATATATTAGGCGTTTAAGTTTTCCATGTTTAGGATTTGCATCGCCTGGGAACCTCATAACCTGTTGTACTTCACCGCTCGCCTTACAGGTCGTTCAATTGCTAGTAGCGATAAGAAAGGAGATGTCGGCGCGTACGCGCTTATTGTGCTCGACTTTACCTTGTCGGAATAATTTTAAATATAAAATTACGATCAACTTTTCTTAGTTTAATTATAGCTTAAATATGTGACCGCAGTTACATCTTGCATTTTGATTGAATTAATTCAATCCGCGGTATTCATTTGGTGTCATTCCTGTTTTCTGTTTAAATATCCTTGAAAAATGTTGCTGATATTTAAAGCCCAGATCAGCAGCAATCATATTTAATGTCTTTGAATGGTCTGAAATATACATTTTTGCATATTCTATCATTTTCAACTGTATGTGGTCTAAAGCAGTATTTCCGGTTTCCTTTTTTATCAGGTCACCAAAATAGTTTGGGGATAAATGTAATTTTTCAGCACAATAGGAGACCGTCGGCATACCCAGTTGAGCGGCCTTATCTGAACTGAAATATTCTGTTAAAAGATTTTCGAAACGTACAAGAATGTCTTTATTTGCATGCCCGCGGGTTATGAACTGCCGGTCATAGAACCGCATACAATAATTTAAAAACAGTTCGATATTTGACACAATTAATGTCTTACTGTGATTGTCAATATTCTGATCTATTTCGTCACCTATCTTCCGGAACAAATCAACAATTGTCTTCTTTTCCTTTTTTGAAAGATGCAGGGCTTCATTAACCTCGTAAGAAAAAAAGTTGTAATCCCTGATAGTCTTCGCCAAATGAGTTCCCTTCAGCAGATCGGGATGAAATACCAAAGCGTAGCCTGAAGGAATAATGGGTATTCCATTGCTGTCTATGCCATACACCTGTCCTGGGGATATGAATACAAGTGTGCCGTCTTCATAGTCATAGGTATCACAACCGTAAGTCATATTTCCGCATTTAATATTCTTAAAGAATATGGCGTAAATACTCATGTAGTGACGGGACCGAATAATGGTTGGCACTTTATCAAAATTGACAACGCTAACCAACGGATGCAAAGTGTCTACACCTACATACTCGTTATATTGACGTACGTTATCCAGTCTTCTCAGTTCTGTCATAATATCCAAATTTAGCTAAAATGAAATTGTGGCATAATGTGGTAATATTAAATCAGTAAAATTGGTAAACAAAACAGTGATTTGTATAAAAAGAAAGCTGATCGTACTCCCGATATTTGTAATGCAGATTTCTGATTAATAGAATTTTAGCTTAATTATTCCAATGATGCTTGTATTGAAAAAGACCTCAATAGTTCTAATGTAGCTTAATATTTACCTGATTGAAGAATGAAGTCTAATTCGTTGAACAAGAAGACCTATCTGAATTATACCTTTAGCGAAAGATCATGACAGAAAAAAATAAATTTAACATTACACGTCGCGAAATGATCGTTGGAACGGCCGCAGCGGTAACCGTAAGCCTGACGTCAGCAACTATTGAAAAGGTGCCGGGTATAGCGGCTGCTCCTGAACGCAAGCTATCTACGATGAAAGTCTCTTTCAGAGTTAACGGAAAACCGACGGAGCTGCAATTAGATACCCGCACGACACTTTTAGATGCCCTTCGTGAACATATGCATATGACCGGCACCAAAAAAGGCTGCGATCATGGACAATGCGGTGCCTGTACCGTTTTGGTCAACGGCCACCGGATCAACTCTTGTCTTTCACTTGCCGTCCAGCATGAGGGCGACGCAATAACCACAATAGAGGGGTTAGGAACTCCGGAAAAACTACATCCTATGCAAGCCGCTTTTATTAAACACGATGGGTATCAATGCGGCTATTGCACACCGGGTCAGATCTGTTCTGCGGTCGCTGTACTAAAGGAGATCAAAGCAGGTGTTCCCAGTCATGTGAGCAGCAACCTTGAAGTAACCCAGGAACTGGATATCCGCGAATTGAAAGAGCGAATGAGCGGAAACATCTGTCGCTGCGGAGCATATGCCAACATAGCGGATGCCATTATGGAAGTGGCTGGCAAGGCCTGAACTTTTTAGCGTACCACTTCATTCTGATTGAATATGTCATTTAATAATTTTCAATGAAAGCATTTACCTACGAACGTGTTCATTCAGCGGCTGAAGCAGCAGCAGCAGCGGCCCGTAATCCTGATAGCAAATTTATTGCCGGTGGAACAAACCTGCTCGACCTGATGAAGTTACAGATTGAAACCCCTGTCCACCTGATTGACATAGGGAGGATCGGACTGAATAAGATCGAACGAATTTCCGGCGGCGGGCTGCGTATCGGCGCCATGGTCAGCAATACAGATCTCGCTGCTGATCCGAAAGTCAGGAAAGATTATGCCATACTGTCCCGCGCATTGCTGGCAGGTGCATCAGGTCAGTTGCGAAACAAAGCTACAACAGGTGGAAACCTACTACAGCGCACGCGCTGCCCATATTTTTATGATACGAACCAGCGTTGCAATAAGCGGAACCCCGGAAGCGGTTGCGCTGCAATCGATGGATTCAGCCGGCAACTGGCAGTTATCGGAAGCAGCGACGCTTGTATAGCTACTCACCCGAGTGATATGGCCGTAGCCATGCGGGTATTGGATGCCGTCATCGAAACCGTAAAGCCCGGCGGTGCGACCCGTAAGATTCCCATCGCTGACTTTTACCGCCTGCCCGGTGACACGCCTCATCTGGAAACGGCGCTTCAAAAGAATGAGATCATCACATCGGTTACTCTTCCCGCGCCTGCAGGGGGCGTACATATTTACCATAAGGTACGTGACCGTGCGTCCTATGCTTTTGCGTTGGTGTCGGTGGCGGCAATTCTGCAAAAGGACGGATCAGGGCGAATTGCAGTTGGCGGAGTGGCCCATCGGCCATGGCGCAGCGAGGCCGCTGAAAAGCTATTGCCCAATGGTGCGAAAGCGGTCGCAGCTAAGCTGATGTCAGGGGCTCGTCCCACAAAAGAAAATACGTTTAAGGTTAATCTGGTTGAACATACCATTGATGCCGTAATTAAAGAAGGGAGAGTTTGATATGAAATTTGACAAGCCTGCAGGAAGCAATCCGACCGATCAAAAAAAAGTAATCGGTAAACCAGTTGACCGCATAGACGGGCCGTTGAAAACAACCGGCCAGGCAAAATATGCTTATGAGCAAAATGAGGCAGCTCCTGACCATGCTTACGGATATGTGGTTGGCGCTGCTATTGCAAAAGGCCGCATCAATACCATTCATCAATTGGCCGCGAAGTCTTCACCGGGTGTCCTCGCCATTGTGACTGCCGCGAATGCCGGGCCATTGAAGAAAGGGAGGTTCTATGCAGATACGCTTTTTGCAGGGCCTGAAGTAGATCATTATCACCAGGCGGTTGCCGTCGTTGTTGCTACCACATTCGAACAGGCGCGTGCGGCTGCTGCGCTGTTAACATTTGATTATTCGGAATTGAAAGGCGCATTTGACCTGAAAGAAGCAATGGCAATAGCGCCGGAGCAAAGTCAATTCGGCCCGCCTCAGGTCGTTGGTGATTTCGAGGGCGCCTACAATGCCGCAGAGGTAAAGCTGGATGAAACTTATACTACGCCCGACCAGTCGCACGCCATGATGGAACCACATGCCGCGATTGCCAGGTGGGACGGCGACAAGCTCACCTGCTGGTGCGCCATCCAGCAAATCAACTGGGGGGTCAGGGATCTTGCAAACGTACTAGGTATACCTAAAGAAAATATCCGGCTTATTTCACCTTTTATCGGAGGTGGGTTTGGAGGTAAGGGAACCGTTCTTTCCGATATTGTCACTGCGGCCCTTGGTGCGAAAGCGGCAGAACGCGCCGTTAAGGTAACACTGCAGAGGCCGCTCATTTTCAATAACACTACGCACCGGCCGGCGACTATACAGCATATTAAGTTAGGTTCCACCCGGGAAGGCGTGATCACAGCGATCGGACACGAAAGCTGGTCAGGAAACCTGCGTGGAGGATTTCCGGAATTCGCGGTCACCCCGACGCGCTTGCTGTATGCCGGTGCAAACCGGAGAACACATTTGCGTTTAGGTGTATTGGATTTACCTGAAGGGAATGCCATGCGTGCACCAGGTGAGGCCAGCGGTATGATGGCTTTGGAGATCGCGATGGATGAAATGGCAGAAAAGTTAAAAATCGACCCTATTAAATTTCGCATACTGAATGATACGAAAACAGATCCTTCTGCGCCAAGTCGGAAATTTTCTTCCCGTATGCTGGTGGAATGTCTGGAAACCGGGGCACAGAAATTCGGCTGGGAGAAACGGAAAGATTCACCTGGACAGTGGCGTGACGGCCAATGGCTGATCGGCATGGGTGTTGCTTCTGCTATCCGTGGCGCTCCTATCGTAAAATCTGCAGCGAGAGTCCGCCTTAACCGGGACGGCATCATTACGGTGGAAACCGACATGACAGATATCGGTACGGGCAGTTACACCATAATTGGCCAAACGGCGGCAGAGATGATGGGCGTGAGCCTTGATAAGGTAATTGTTAAACTCGGTGATTCGAGTTTTCCGGAGTCTTCCGGATCAGGCGGGCAATGGGGTGCCGCATCTGCCACCTCAGGTGTTTATGCGGCATGTGTAAAACTTCGCGAAATGGTAAGTCAGGCTCTCGGCTTTGAAGCGGATAAGGCGCAGTTTGCTGATGGGTTCGTGCGGATCGGTGACCGGGTCATAGCTTTGAAGCAAGCCGCCGGTAAGGGTGACCTGGTTGCGGAGGACGAAATGACTTATGGTCAACTGTCGAGAGAATTTGCACAGGATACATTCGGTGCACATTTCGTTGAAGTCGCCGTAAACGCCTACACGGCAGAGGTACGCGTAAGGCGCATGCTGGCGGTCTGTCATGCCGGGAGGATATTAAACCCCAAATCGGCCCGAAGCCAGGTGATCGGCGCGATGACCATGGGCGTTGGTGCGGCGTTAATGGAAGAGCTTGCGGTTGATACGCGACTGGGCTTTTTCGTTAATCATGATCTTGCGGGTTATGAGGTTCCTGTCCATGCAGATATCCCGGTTCAGGACGTTATTTTGATGGAGGACGAAGATCCCACGATGTCGCCTATGAAAGCGAAAGGCATTGGTGAATTGGGAATTGTCGGTGTTGCGGCAGCAGTTGCGAATGCTATCTACAACGCGACAGGTGTCAGGGTGCGGGATTATCCGGTTACCTTAGATAAGTTATTAGATAAGATGCCGGCCACCATCTGATGAATAGCCTCCATAGCAGGTCACCCGATGGATGATCTAAAGCGGAATGATAAAGGCGTGGGTTACTTAAATGAGTATGGTATATTTGAGCAGTTGTAAGCCTAAAAAGCACCTGGTTTAGATGCATAGTTGCTTAAAGAAATGCAAAAAGTAATTTATTCGAGATAACCTGATAATGCTTTCAGCATATAAATATAATGGCCGTTTATGGATCAAGACAGACGGCGAGCCTGTACTAAGTGATTTTAGACTCATAACAAAAAGATCAGTTTACAGCTTGAGACAGCATTTATACAAGCAGATCGATACTGCTGGCAACAGGAGGTCTCTCATTAGATCTTGCGCTTACCTCACGGGGCCGGTGTATGGCCTGCTTTTACAGGAAAGATCAAAAAAATGGACGCAGCATTTAAACGCGCGTGACAGCTTCCCGGAACTGATCAGCCGTTATTATGGCGTCAGCGCCACAGGTGCGCCGGACGAAATACGTTATCAGGGTTTGGCTATCCGGGCTGCCGAAATGCAAAAAGAAACGATACGTTTGCAGCAAGTCGCTGCCTATTCCGAAACATTTACCCGCAGACCGGTATTAAGCATCGAACTTGTTAAAATGAGCGTCATGTTTAACCCGAATACCCTTTTTGATTTAGGCGCCCTCGGCACGGTCTATCCTACTGGAGAAATAAGGGATAGTTGGGGTTACCTGAAGGTCAGTAGTGGCGGCATGCTGCTCAAAGACTGGCATATCGTTACCGTACCAATTGGCGACCTTCCTGACATGAACGCCCGTCAGCTCATTGGCGATGGCTGGACATTGGAACTGGCCGCAGGCTGGCAATTGGTCAAAACAGACGATATTCATTATAAATTGATTCGACGTAATAATTAAATTCGAACACACATTCTGAGATAATTTAATTGCCAAAAATCGGAGCCATTGACACGCTTGCAAAGAACCGTATACAGAACCTTGGCGCAATAATGTTACTCAACATTCCATGGCGGCTACCAAATGGCAAATGCTATAAATGATCTAAGTTTAAAACTGCGCACAGCTTTATTTACAAAGATATTTTGCCACCGTCATTTCTATTTGAAACCCTTGAATTTTGGCACTAAATCATTTTGGCGTGCCGAAGGTGTGAAAAGCGCTGTGACTCCATTAAAGATCTTTTCAGACACCCGATCTGAGAGGGGGTTAGCTTTCATATTGGTGTATTCTACCTGCCTTTTTTGGCTTTAGGATAATATTCGGTCAATTCATAAGAGTAAATTACACTTGTTATCTTCCATTCTCCGTTTATCTTAATCAATTGCCAGATTTCTTTTCCCCAATTTGTCATATTGTTCTCATTCCAAAATGAGTAGTCAAACTGAACACTGGCAATAACATCGTCGTTGTCAATTTTAACGTTTTCAAACTTCTCTTCCTTCTTACCATCTTTAAGAATAAATTGAAAGAAGCTCTTATAATCATCTGCAAAAAATCTTTTTGTACTGGAAGGGTCTTTCTCTAATATCTTGCGCTGGGTTCTATCTTTTACTAATCCGATCCAGACTACGGGATTTTCGTGAAATAAACTGTAAAACGTTGCAGAATCTTTCTGAATTATACTTTGCCTGAATTGCTGTACCACCTTGTTGATTTCAACTTTTTGCTGATGGTAATCCTGGGCAAATGACTGATTGAAAAGATGCACGAGCAAGATAAAAACGACAATTTTCATAGAACTTGATTTATAAGGGTTAAGAATTTATTTTTTATGATGTTGGATATTTTTTCAATGGAGAAGTGATATAACACACTGACCATGATGCATGAAATAAAACACAATAACAGCAGTACATTACAAGAAACCACCATGTTGTAATTTTGTACCAACAATTGTATGAGATGTATAATGCCTTTATGCGTGAGGTACAAGGAATAAGAAAGAACGGCTAATTGCGATGTGACAAAGAGTTTGTTATTTCCAAAAATACATGAACTGGAAATAGCTCCCATCACGATCATACCGTAACTTATTGCCACTAAAGAGAATCCAAAAACAGAAGCCCTTGGAGAGGCTTGATCCTCGCAAAACCATAACGATAATGCCGTTGCGACCATTCCCATCAGGAATAATACATTTCCGTTGCTATTAAGTATATTCTTAAAACGGGAAGAGTATTGATAAAAATAACCAATCAATACACCGATAGCTAATCCGTCAAACCTGGTATAGGTCGGATAATAGATGTTCATATACCACGCTTTCCAAAAGTTGGGAGAGTTTAGGTTGGGAACTACAAATTCATGCCACGAATAAAGCCGAAGCAAAATTGAAATAATAATAAGCAGTATAACGCCGAATTTTAAATAAGAAAAAATACCTGCTCTAATGAAGGCGATAAGTGCCAGGGGTAAAAATAGATAAAACTGCTCTTCAATACACAGCGACCATGCATGTGAGAAAGTTCCTTGATTAATAACGTCTAAGGCATAGTTTTGAGTAAAAGTCAGGAATTTCCAAAGTGGTGGTAAAGTTTCCCTTTCTCTAAAAACCGGAACGCAGTCATATAGAAACAAGGTAACAAGATAGGGCGGAACAATCCTGAAAAAGCGTTTTATGAAAAAAACATCGAGTCTAATCGTTTTGCTTTTTTTAATCTCTACAAATAACTGATTGGAAATCAAAAAACCGCTTAATACAAAAAAAAGATCTACACCAGTCCATCCGACAGATCCGATGATATCGATCCAGGAGGGATGTTTAAAAGCTCTGTAATGATACATCAACACCAGAAGAATGGCAACTGCTCTCAAATGATCCAGTCCGTAAAATTTCTGTCCCTCCATTTACTTGTTTTTTCAAAGGTTCAGCTTTTTAAAATTTTTCAGAACGGTTGGATTCAGACAACAGTCTTTTCATTGCGAGTGGCTACATCACCGTTTTAAAACCTAAATCACGCCGTTGGCAGCCGAAATGCTGTCCTATGCATGTATCCCAGCAATTAAATTTATTTAATCATTAATTTTGAAGATGGTGAAAATGGAATCGATCCATCAAGTAAGAAAAGATATCCGCTATCAGATCGTATTTTGGGCGGCGCTTTTCATATTTGGATTAACTAAAAACTACGGTGAGTATCAACAGCCTACCGCCAGGGATTTTTTTTATTACGAGTTATGCCACGTGCTTTTTCAGGTGATTGGGGCTAATTTCATTCTATTCGTACTCATAAGGAAATTCTATGACGCTAAAAAATATGCTTTATTTTCAATGTCTTTACTATGCTGCATTTATTTGTTGGGGGTATGTAACCGCATTTTTGTTGTATACCTTGCAGAGCCATTTTTTATCACACAACCCCAGGATGGAATTGTAGCTATTTTCACAGATCTGAGATATCTGTTGTTTCACTATATTTTTCCGATCGTAACCGGATCATTTATTTTTATAGCATTTATGTATATGTTACAATACAGGCATGAAAAGCAAAATGTGGCACAACTTCAAATGGAAAAATCAGAGTTGGAACTGAAGGCCTTAAAAACCCAATTAAATCCACATTTTTTATTTAATACCCTCAATAATATTTATTCGCAGTCTGTTAGCAATTCTGTGTACACATCACAGTCGATCAGCAGGCTTTCAGATATACTGGATTATATCCTTCATAAGGGGCCTAAAAGGCTGGTTCCGATTGAAGATGAATTAAGGATCATTGACGATTACATTGGGCTTGAAAAATTAAGGTATGACGAGCGGCTGAAGGTCACCAAATCTGAAAAAATATCTTCCCAGCATACCATTCCACCTTTATTATATCTTTCATTAGTTGAAAATGCGTTTAAACATGGCGCAGAAAAAACCAGCAAAAATGTGGAAATCGTCATTTCAGTGACGACCAGTAAGGGACAATGTACATTTAAAATAGAGAATACTTTTTATAAAAAAAGCAATGAAGAACATATCGGCATTGGTTTAAAAAACATAAAGCAACAACTTGAATTGTATTACCGGCACAATTACAGTTTAACGATCAAACAGGAAAATAATTGGTTTAAAGTTGAAGCGATAACCCCTGGGTGTAATGATTAATATTATGATAGTGGATGATGAGCCTTTGGCTATCACACTTTTAGAGGACCATATTTCAAAAATCAACGGCTTAAAGCTGATTGTCACCGCGAAAAATGCAATGGAAGCCTATCGCATATTACAACATCACGATATTGATTTAATGTTTTTAGACATTCAGATGCCTGACTTAAACGGGATCGAGTTTTTAAAGTCATTGCATCAAAAACCTAAAACCGTATTTACAACTGCATATCGTGAGTACGCCATTGAGGGATTTGAATTAGAGGCGGTAGATTACCTGTTAAAGCCTATTACCTTTCATCGTTTTTTTAAAGCTGTTGACCGGGTACTGCGGCATGATATAAAAGAAAGCGAGGAAAGGTTTATCATACTCAAATCCGAAGGATTTAATCGAAAAATAAAACTAAATGAAATTATATATTTTGAGAGCAATGGAAACGATATCAAAGTCATACTGGATAATGAAATAGTTACTGTTGCAAAAATGGCCATTTCTGAACTGACAACCAGTTTGCTTAATAAGGGGTTTGTGAGGATTCATCGCTCATTCATCGTCAATACAGATTGGGTGAAAGCGATAAACAATAATGAAGTAATACTTTCCAGATTTAAAATTCCTGTCGGTCGAAGCTACAAAAAAGAGCTTGACAACATGATTAAGGAATTCTTTGGGAAATAATTTTCAGGCTGAAACACTTTTAAATTTTTAAATTATTATTCAACACCAGTCTATATCAGTTATGGTTAGAAAGCCTTATAAATTAGACATAACAAAACCAGGGCACGTTTATATCGCTCAACTGTGCCCTTACTGTAAACTCACTACATAAAACGTTTACCGTCGGATGTAGTGGACACTTCTAAAAAATTCAACATCATCTAATAATTCAGTTCTCTGTAACCTGATAGATCAAAAACACGTCACACACCCAAAAAATAAAAATGACAAAAGCAGTCTCAATCAAAATCCTATCGATCCTTTTATTCGTAGCCTGGGGCTTAATCAACAATGTTTTCGCCCAAAGCCTGGAAACCAAAATAGACAGTACTTCTTGAATGCTTTAATTAATTATTGATACTTCGTCCTTTCTATAACCCAAAAGCAATGCTTCTAACGACGTTCAAATTCAATGTAGGAGCAAGCATATATTGTCTATGTCAGATTCTGCGCAGCCGGGCATTACTCAAGTACTGTCTTTATCCGGCTTTCGGTAGGTTAAGGTATTACTATGAGTTCGTGCCATCCGTATGATAATCAAACCATTCCTTAAGACTTTCAAACCATTTTATATGAGCGGCTTAGGCGATAATGTATTACCGCTCATCAATAATATCTAATATCACTTCCAAAGATGGCTATTTGGTAAACTGGGATCCTTTCCCAATGGAGTTCGCAATTGTAGCCGTTGAAGTATTCATGCCGTGTAGCATTTCTTTTTGAACCCTAATTAAGCAAACGGTAATCCTGCGGTGAATGCCCCACCTTCTGCTTAAAAAGCCGCGTGAAATGCTGCGGATACTTAAAGCCCAGATCATGGGCGATCTCACCGATCAACTTCCCGCTATCACTCATTCGTTCTTTAGCGACGTCAATGAGTTTCGACTGAATATACTCCTGTGCGGACTGTCCGGTTTCTTTTTTGATCAGGTCACCGAAATATTTAGGAGATAAATGAAGCTGTTCGGCACAATAAGCAACGGTTGGCAGTCCGATCAGGGCCGGCTTTTCCGACACAAAGTAATCGTCAAGCAAAGCTTCAAACCGCGTTAAAATATCTTTATTGTGGTGCTCCCGGGTAATGAACTGACGGTCATAGAACCGTTCGCAATAGTTAAGCAGCAGTTCGATATTATTGACGACAAGCTTTCGGCTGTGTTTATCAATGGGATGTGCAAGTTCGTAACTGATCTTTTGGAAACACTCTACCAGCAAATCTTTCTCGCGGCTGGAAACGTGCAGCGCTTCGCGTACATCGTAGGAGAAAAAATGATAGTCTTTAATATGTTTGCCGAGGTGGGTGCCATGAATAAGATCCGGATGAAAAGCTAAAGCCCAGCCGTTCGGCTGAATCAGCGCATCACCTTCCAGACCGGCGAGCTGACCCGGCGCAATAAAAATTAGCGTTTCTTCCTGGTAGTCGTACCTGCTCCTTCCGTAAAGCAGGTCAGCACATTTCTCATCCTTTAAAAAGACGATATACAAGTCGGAGGTAAAACGGTAAGGCCGGATCTGAATTGACCGGGATTGATCCAGGACGCTCACGAGCGGATGAAGGGTATCGTGGCCTCTTTCCTTGTTGAACTGTGTGACGTCCTTTAATCGGCTGATCTCTTCCATTTGCTTTAATTTTACTTTGATCAAAAATACGATATCTCCTGCAACATGCACCGTCATCAGGAATAGTGGTAGATATTACAGGAATTCGTATAAGTATTCACCAACAAATTTCTTCCAATTTTGCAGTACTAAACAAAAAAGAAATGAAACTTGAAAAATTATTGCTGGTATTTTTACTGTTGCTCAGCTGGGAAACGAAACTCCTCGCGCAGACTGGAGATACTACCGGTAAGAAAATAAAGAAATATCAGGCCAAAGCGCCAGAAACGCAGTCTTTCGGCCGGGAAGCATTTAAAAGATCGAACAGTACGACCATTCGGTGGCTGGGTATGGCCGGATTTATGGTCAACAGCCGGGGTACGGTGTTTATGATCGATCCGCTGCTGGAAGGTTATGATATGCCGCTGCTGATGAAGTTTCCGATCCTGCCAAAAGATGTTCCAAATGTAGATGCCGTGATGGCGACCCATAGCGACAACGACCATTACAGCGTAGAGACGTTCCGTGACCTTAAAGCAGTGACTAAATCGTATCATTCCACGATATACGTGGACTCATTGATGAAAAACGAAGGACTTCCTTCCAGCGGACATGCAATCGGTGAAACTTTCAGTTTCGGTGTTGTCAGTGCAAAGCTTACACCGGCGGACCATGCCTGGCAGAACGCCTATCCGGGCACTAGCAAGCGACATTTCAATCCGGAGGATGCCTGCGGTTTTTATTTCTTTACTCCCGATGGTACGATCTGGGCACCCGGAGATTCGCGCCTGATGCCGGAACAATTGAAACTGCCCGCTCCGGACATGATCCTGTTGGATTACTCTGAAGATGCGGAGTGGCATTCCGGCCTCGAGGGGTCTGCAAAGCTGCTGAATGCTTATCCTCATGCACAGGTAATACTGGGCCACTGGGGTTTTGTTGACGCCCCGGATTTTAAGCCTTTTAATGGCGATCCGGCAAGACTGGCCAAATTGGTTGTCAATCCCGAACGCATTCAGGTGCTTGCGCCGGGGCAGCCATTCACGTTGAAAGCGCTAAAAAAGGCAAGAAAACGATAATTGTAAATGCGCAAAATAATGAAGAAGATGACTATCCTGATCCATTGTATGATGACCATTGCGGCCTTTGCTGTTGCACAACCATCTAAAGCAACGCTGACAAAAACGATTATCGCCGCAGACAACGTTTTTTTAAAAGCCTTTCGAACCGGCAACGTAAGTGAGCTCGACGGCATTATAGCGCCAGAATTTTTTAACCACACCGGAGAACATCGTGGTCTGGATAGTTTAAAAAGTTCGATCACACATTTCCATAGAACAATGAAGCCGGTCTGTATGAACCTGATCAGGCAACTTGCCGATCATGAATACGTGGCGGATTGGGTGCGTTATAATTTTGCTGCCCCCGGAACTGCGATCGAAGGAGTTGAAATGACCCGTTACCTCGGGGGCAAAGCCGTTGAACACTGGGTCTTTCCTTACATGCGTCCCCGAAAACCATAAACAAGCAATTTATGAAAACCCTGAAGACCATCCGAACATCACTGATCCTGTTAATTATAATATTTCTATCTATGACAAACGCTAATGCACAGAAAAACCAGGAATTAAACCCAAAAGAAAGGCATATCGTAATGATTGCCGCTTTTACGGCAACCGGTGACCTTCCGAAGCTGAAAAATGCGCTAAATGCCGGGCTTGACGCCGGTTTGACCATTAACCAGATCCGGGAAGAACTGGTCCAGTTATATGCCTATTGCGGCTTTCCCCGCAGCCTTAACGGCATCAACACCTTTATGGCCGTGCTGGAAGACAGGAAATCTAAAGGTATAACAGATACAGAAGGTGATGCGCCGGACGCTGTTAAAGGAACGAATGGAAGTAAATACGAGCAGGGCCGGAAAATGCTGGAAACGTTAACCGGTAAATCGCAGACCGGGCCGCTCAGCGGCGCTAATGCTTTTGCGCCAGGCATTGACACTTTTCTGAAAGAGCATCTTTTTGCTGATATCTTCGGGCGGGGTGTGCTGTCCTATCCGGAACGCGAACTGGCAACGATCACCGTGCTGGCAAGCCTGCCCGGACTGGAGGCGCAGCTACTGGCACACCTGGGAATGGGGATGAATGTTGGGCTCACCGAATCGCAACTGGAACAAGCATTTACGGTATTGGAATCAAGTATCAGCAGTAAACAGGCAAATACAGCGAGGTCCGTCATGGCACAGCTGGGAGCAAGGAAATAAAGAAATTTACATAAGCTATGAAAACCATTAATCAATATTTCCAAAAAGCAAGGCAGGCATCGATCAGGACACTGATATGCTTCGGCATGTTACTTTGTTTCGTTCAGGGTCTGAAAGCACAATCAGATAAACGCATGATCCGTCTGGCGAAGATCGAAGTTGATCCGGCGCAGCTCAAAGCTTATCATACAGCCCTTTCAGAACAAATGCATACCGCTGTCAGGCTGGAACCGGGCGTGCTGACCTATTATGCGGTGGCCGACAAAAAAGATGCTTCTCAGATCACCATCCTCGAAATATATGCCGATACTACAGCCTACCAAAAGCATATTGCGACCACTCACTTTAAGAAGTACAAGGCCACTGTAGCGCATATGGTCAAAAAACTGGAACTGGTGGATGTTAACCTCATAGGAAGCGCTAAGCAGGCTGGATTGTAAATACTAACGCACAATGAAAATTAGAAAATTAGGCAACAGCGGACTCGAAGTATCCGCTTTAGGATTGGGGTGTATGGGTATGAGCTTTGGTTATGCGCCGTTCCCGGATAGAAAAGAAATGATCATACTGATCCGCAAAGCGGTAGAATTGGGTGTGACCTTCTTCGATACAGCGGAAGTGTATGGACCTTATATTAATGAAGAACTGGTTGGCGAAGCATTGCAGCCGCTTCGGGATCAGGTGGTAATAGCCACTAAGTTTGGTTTTGCGCCGGCTGATGAAAGTGAGGCAAACAGCAGATGGAATGCATTAAGCAGCCGCCCGGAACATATCAGGAAAGTAGTTGAAGATTCCCTTAAAAGGTTGCGTACCGAGGTTATTGACCTGTTGTATCAGCATCGCGTTGATCCGCAGGTGCCTATTGAAGACGTTGCCGGAACAGTGAAAGACCTGATTGCGGAAGGTAAGGTCAAGCACTTTGGTTTGTCTGAAGCCGGTGCACAGACGATCCGCCGGGCACATGCTGTACAGCATGTTACCGCCCTGCAAAGTGAATACTCATTGTGGACCAGAACGCCTGAAAAGGAAATCATCCCCACACTGGAAGAATTAGGGATCGGTTTCGTGCCCTTCAGCCCGTTAGGTAAAGGCTTTTTAACCGGCAAGATCGATGAGCACACCAGCTTCGAAAGCGTGGATATCAGAAGTACAACCCCTCGGTTTACGCAGGATGCCAGGATTGCCAACCGGGCATTAGTGGATCTGTTAGAGAAAATTGGTGCAGAAAAAAATGCCAGCCCCGCACAAATTGCCTTAGCATGGCTTTTGGCGCAAAAGCCATGGATCACGCCTATACCGGGTACCACCAAGCTTCACCGGCTGGAAGAAAATGTCGGGGCAGCAAGTGTTGAACTGATGGCAGCCGACCTGCAAATGATCGAAGAAGCGGCCTCTGAAATCACGATACAAGGTGCACGTTACCCCGAGGCCGCGGAAAAGATGACCGGATTGTAAATAAAGCCTGACATCGGAGAAATAAAAGCATGAAAGTGATAAATAAAAGTCGGCGAAGAACGCAGGTGGTGGAAGGGTTTTGCAATACACCGCATTCATCAGCTACCGATATAGCATTATTGATATTGAGAATCGTTATCGGGACGTGGATGCTGTCCAAGGGACTTTCTAAAGTACAAATGCTTTTTTCTGGTGAGGTAAGGTTTTATGCAGTAATGGGCATGAGTTCCCAGGTGTCACTTGCTTTAACCGTCTTTGCGCAGGTTGTAGGTTCTTTGCTGATAATGACAGGTGTTATTACCCGATTCGCTACTGTAATACTCGCTGTGAACATGCTTGTTGCCGTGGTAGCAGTTCACAGCAATGAACCATTCGCTAAGGCAGAACCCGCCTTGCATTTTCTATTGGTCTATGTTGTTTTATCATTTACCGGTGCAGGCAAATTTTCATTGGATCACTGGTTGGTCAGTAAGCCGGTTAATCCTCAAAAACCGGTATAATGAAACACGTGCAGGCAAAAAAGCCTTGCACCAATGAACCGAAGAATCCGGCGGGGATTAATAACCATCAGGGTAAAGGAATCGTGCAGGCGTTTTCACCGGATGGCAGATGGATAAACAGGTATTATTTTACTTAATTCTATAACGACAAAATTGAATATGACAAACGTATTGATACTGGGAGCCGGCGGACAGGTTGCCGGCCATGTAATTGAAAGGTTATCTCAAAATCCAGCCATTTCGCTTACTTTATACTTACGTAATACCGCTCGATTGAAGCAGCTGGAGTCAGAACGGATCAAACTGGTAGAAGGCGATATAATGGATACGGTAAAGCTGGAAAGTGCTGTGCAAGGGCAGGATATCATTTATGTGAATATTAATGGACAGGAAGATACAATCGCTGAAAAAACCATTAATGCCATGCGACAGGCATCTGTTAAACGGCTGATATTTATTGCTGCTATAGGCATTTATGATGAAGTCCCCGGCGCATTTGGAAAGTGGAACAAACAGATGATCGGTGACATACTGGATCGTTATAAGAAAGCGGCCAGGCTGATCGAAACCTCAGAACTGGAATATACGATCCTTCGCCCGACATGGTATACAAATAAAGAGGAAGTAGCATACATCATCTCCCAAAAAGGGGAACCGGTGACAGGTACCGAAATATCCCGGAGAAGTGTTGCAGATATGGTCGTTAAGCTAATTGAAAATCCATCTCTGCACATCCGTGAGAGCCTCGGTATGGAAAAGGAAGGAACTGATGGTGATAAGCCCGGCTTTATCCGCTGATAAACTGAAGGATGCTACCGCAGATTTTGGATGCAAACTTATATTAATCTTGAAAAAAGGGCTGCATTCAAGGTTGCTTTCCGTAAAGTCACGTAGCTAAGAATCTCTCGTTAGATAAACTGCCCATTAGCGATTATGCCATCAATTCTCTAATTGATGGCATTTACTACCCACACTGGCCATTGCGAACCAATGAATTACGCAAATACGTGCATTAATGCTGTTAAAGCATCCCGATGAAACGGAATCTGGCCAAATTCGAACAAATTGATATAACCCAATTCAATATACACTGCAACAAGTGCTCTACGGTCTTGCCTGAATGAAATCAGGTCACAAATTGTGCTTTCCATACAGCGATCAATTGATCAATATTATTCCCTAATTCATAAGCTCCCTCTCGTTTCTTTGATTTTTATACCGTACCTGACCCTTTCATAGTCTCCTCTGGGCGCCGTTAACCCACCTGCATAGATCGATTTTTCGCAGGATTCACCGTTGATGACTAAAACCCTATCACCTGCGTTCAGCCGACCTTTCTCAGATACCCAATCTACCCTGACCAAAATTTATTTTGACTGATCACGGCTTTACAGGCCACAAATTTCCTGCATATCATTGTTAGTTTGAACACGACCGATGTAAAATAGTAATGGATAAAATCCGGTGTCATTGCAGGCGGCACTTTTGCTGCGCTGCAAGAGCCTCGGCTTTTATGGCGCAAAACCGGATGCTCCGGATTTGCAAAACCCGATTCAGACTGCTTTAAGTCAGCTGTCGCTTCCGCTATTTCCCAAAGAAAACGGACAAAAGAGGCGTCAAGCTCGGTCAGCCGTCACGTACGAACGCATAATGGCCTCCGCTGCGCTGCGGCCACCCTTCGGGACTTATAGTTCTCCCGTTCCGCCTTACGACCGCTCTTTTGACTTTCTTTTTTACCGTTTTTTCTTTTGAAAAATAGCTATCCGGGAGGGTCGCACAGGTAAAGGGAAAGCGGATTAATTAATTAACAAATTTTTAAAAATCAAAAGTTCAGGGTCATGGAAATCACAGGAAGATTGGTAGCAGACGCTACCGTGAGAGCAGTAAACGAAAACAAAAATGTAACAGGGTTCAGGGTGGCAGTTAACCGCCGTTACAGATCACAGGGGGAACAAAAAGAGGAAACGGCCTATATCGATTGCACCTACTGGCGGGGTGAGGGTATCGCCCCTTATTTAACGAAAGGTATGTTGGTGCAGCTTTCGGGCTTTATGACCGCCGAACCGTGGGTAAGCCGTGACGGCGAGCCAATGGCAAGCCTGCGGTTCCGCACCGACGAAATCACCATGCTTACCAGATCCGCTAAAAATGGTGCAGTTGAAAACACAGCCACACTTAAACAGGCAGGCGACAAAAAAGGCGTGATCAAACCAAGCGAACAATTCAATTAAGCGAGTACACACAAGTTTTTAACCTTAAAATTTCAGAAAATGGCACATAATCTTTTTTATAACGAGCAGACAGAGAAACACAGCTTTTTTAGTGTAAAGGAAAAGGCATGGCACGGCTTGGGGCAGATCGTAGAAGATTACCCCACCAGTGCGGAAGCGATACGCTATGCGGGATTAGATTATACGGTGGAGAAACGCCCTTTGTTTACCAATGCGCTGAACAATGAACTCACAGGGTTCGACCCCGATTTTGCAAACTCAAAACTGGAAGTACCCGGTTTCTTTGCCACCGTCCGCAATGATAATGATAACGTTTTGGGCGTAGTCGGTAAAGATTACGAAGTGGTACAAAATGCGGATGCATTCCAGTTCTTTGATGCTATCGTTGGTGGCGGGGATGGTATAAAATATGAGACCGCAGGCGCATTGGGCAAGGGTGAGCGCATTTTTATTACGGCCAAGCTACCCGATTATATTAAAGTCGGTAAACAGGATTTAATAGAACAGTATTTGTTCCTGACCACTTCGCACGATGGTTTCGGCAGTATTACCGCCGCGTTCACACCGACCCGTATCGTATGTAACAACACCTTAAATGCCGCATTGCGCAATCAGTCGGGTGGTATTAAGATTAGGCACACCGCATCGGCTAATGACCGCCTGAAACAGGCGCATACCTTAATGGGCATATCTCACGTAGTGGCGCAGGAATTAGGGGAACTGTTTAATCATTGGGCAAAGGTGCGCATTACTGATGCGCAGGTGAAAAAACTGATACAGGTTGCTTTAGCACCTAATAAAGAGGTTATCCAAAACCTCGAATTGGGTTTACTGGATAAGCTATCAACCACCTACACCAATATCGTGGATAACGCCTATGCCTATGCAATGGGTAACCCGACCCAACAGATGGAAACCACCGCAGGGACAGTATTCGGTGCCTACAATGCCATCACAGGGTATTACCAAAACGTTCGCAATTTCAAGGACGGGGATGCCAAATTCAAATCTATTATGGACGGTACGGCAAAGCAACGGGCACAGGTAGCCTTTGACCTTTGCGGGAACTTTGCCAAAGTTGGAGCGGATGCGCTTAACCTGAATTAACCCTACGCAGGGGGAGCAATCCCCCTGCATTTATTCACCTTAATGAATGCCCGATGCAACCATTACAAATGTTAAACAACGTGCAGAAAGGAAGGCTTTTACACAGTCTGCTAAGTAACGAGATACCCCAATTCTTAGGCTATCTGAACGAACTGACCGAAACGGTTTTAAACGACAGGGAACGGATTACCACCGAATGGAAAGACCAGTTATTCAGCGTGGATTTTTGGTTTGGACTGTCCGAAGAAGTTCAGCGGGTTGTGGCTAAATACCCGAAAGACCTGTATGAAAGTTCAGCGGTATTTGCAGACCAGTTATTCGGTGGTTTTACCGCCATTTTTACCGCCCATGCTTTAACGCAATACGTGGCGAACGGCAGGCACGGCGACCCGAAGTTTAAACCCGCAGTCGAACTTTTATTTAACTAATCATGAAAGCATATCAAAATTATCACCTGACCATTGGCCTGCTCTTACTGGCCATCGGTCTGATTATCCGTTATCACATCGGCAGGCGCAGGTTTAACCGCAGGGGGATGGGCGGTTTACAGCAGTTCCCCACGTACGGCAGGTTCATTTTGACCATGGCCGTGGAAAAGGTCTTCTATTTTATGGCAACGCTCTGCGTTTGGGCAGGCTTCTTTTTACTCGCCTTAGCAGGATTTAATCACTTTAAACATTAACAATGATGAAAACGAATTTTTTTCAGCAAATAGCAGGATTAGGCTTCAACGGCAATTTTCTGCTCAATGTCCATCAGGACGAAACAGGGGTGCAGACCGTATCGGTTGTACTCAAAAAAGATAAGGCTATCGACGGTTTGCCACCTATGCTTTTTAAGGCGACCGCCGAAGAACTGGACGAGGGTTTTTTTGAGCAACTGGCACAACCCGTACAGCAAACCGCAGGGTTGATCAGCAATCTGGAAACCTATCAAAAGGAACTGGATATAGCCAAAAAGAACGCCAAGCCTGATAAGGCCAAAGCAGGCAAACCTGCGGAAACCGAACCCGACGAGGACGAACAGGACGAGGCCAATACCCTGTTTACCCCGCCCGGGGATGACAAGCAGGCGAAAGCTGAAAAGAAACGGCTGTATGACGAGGCAATGGAACGGGTGAAGAATTTGGCACAAAACACCAGGTATGCCGAAGCATTAGCGCAATTGCCAGATGTGTCGGAATACCTTGACAAGGCAGAAGCCATCGAAGCCAAGCGCAAAACCCTGCAGGCGGGTAAGGAAGCCTACGATAAATTAACCGCAAGTTTTAACGATTAATCCCCGAATAATGAAAACGATGATATTACCGAGGATATTCCTGCACAAGGAGAACGGGCAGGAAATCCGGTTGACAGACCCCAATGACAGGTTTACGATTGCAGAAGTGCAGAACTTCTATGCAGGCACTTACCCGATACTCACCAACGCCAAAATTAACGGTCCTGACATCAAAGACGACGAAGCGCAGTACCGTTTTGAAAGCACGATGGGAACAAAAGGATAATTATGAAAAAGCAGGCAGTTAACAGAATTATTAAAATCAACAGGAAAGGCGACCAATGGAAACTACAGCAATTATTCGGCGAACTGGCAGAGCGGTTAAACCGCCTGCCCGATGCAGACGAGGTCAGGCGCAACCCGCTCCGAAGCGCACCCGCAGGGATGACGGAAATGGTTTTTTAAATCATAGTTTCCTACCATTTTGGTCATTCAGCGGTAACCAGGACAGGATAGCAAGGGAGTATTTTAACTCCCTTGACAATCTTTGTAAATTTTATGGGTTGGAAACACCCGAAACCGATCTCCCGTTCCCGCAGAACATTTATGCCACATGGCAGGCGGTCGAAAAGCAGGTAAATGCTACCAATCGGGAGAACCATTGCATGATCTTGCAGGACAAAGGCAAACAGGCGGTGCTATCGGTAGTTAAGACCTTTGATTTGAGCCATTGCCTTTTTTATATCCCCGTGAGGGCTTACTGGCAATGGTCGCAAAGTGCGGAACATACCGCCATTACTGAACTGGTAACGGTCATATTCGCCTATTTGCATCAAGTGGTCGATATTCCATTTTATGCCGAGAGCGGGAGTTTTATGAATTACCAGTATGATACCTTGGAACAGTGGATAAGCGAAGCCGAAGATGAGAGCAATACCGACGAAGAAGATAAGGCATGGCGACAGCAACAGGAAGATACCCTTTATGAATTAAGGCGGGCAGGCGGGCATATCATGCCCATCATAAAAAATCCCGATTGGCTTAAAAGAATGTACACCATCGTTACGAACTTCCACCACAGGGATAAACATGAACTGGAATGGGAACTACTGGCTATCGAATTCTTGCAACTTTACCGCCAGTACCCTAAGCGCTCCTTAACCGACAGCATTCACCCCGATTTGGTATATCCTGACGAGGAAGAACGGATTGCAGTTTGGGAATACATGGGTTTTTACTGGAGCGATAAGGATTGCTTTCAGCATGAACTCATGGAAATGATCAATTGCTCTTTTCAGGAAAGACCGGTCATGGATGAACCTACTGCTGTCCATTATTTTGATTGCATGCCAGACCCTGATAAAAGAGATTTTGAATTTGAGAACCGCCTGTTCGACCTGATCGAACGGCTACGGGACTTATTAAACGATTACGACCATGAAGAACATCACCCAACAGTTTAACAGCGGTTTTGAACCGTTCAAAGCCTTGCTCATATACCGCTATGATAAAGCCGAAGAAATTAACCAGTTCCAACGGGAAGAAAAGCGGACGGATATTTATGTGGAAAGCTACGACATCGGCAGGAACGGCAAGCCCATCAATGCCCATCCATTGAACGAAAAGGAAGTGACCGCACTAAGCGACTTATTGCAAACCACGCAGGAAACCAAAAGCGGTTATCTTAAGAGCAAAGGGCTATTGCCATCCAATATTTTATACGTCAATCAACAGGCAAACGGCTATGCCGTTTGGTACACGCCGCCACAGGAAGTGAACCTGTTTTTTGTAGATAGCCTGAATATCCCATCGGGAAAGTTCCACATACCTGCCATGCTTTGGAAAGCCAATGCTGACCATTTGATGGTTTACGGTTTAACAGGCAAAACAAAACCGACTGAAAAGACCAAACTCTGCGATGCGCCGTATCTAAACATCTACGGGAGCGGTCAGGTTTGCATGGGTACGGTACAGATTAATATAAATCAAACCACCTGTTTGGAGGACTTTACCAAAATATGGGAGCAGTATTTCTTTAACAGCAATTTCAGCCACTCTATCAATGGAAATAACAGCACCAAAAGTAATACGACCGAATTGTGGCGTTCCCTTGCAGGAAAGGGCAAACCGTTCCCGCAGGACGAGTTAATCAAAACCAGTCTGACCCTTAAAAGCATCATCCAATGAGAAAGCAAAAAATCAGCAAACCTGCGGTACATATCGTACAAAAGGAATTGTTACAGCCCTACAATCCCGTTACTGTCAATCTCATTGGCGCAGGCGGTACAGGCGGTCAGGTATTGACCGCATTAGCAAGAATGAACCATGCGTTAAACGCTTTAGGTCATGCGGGTTTATTTGTCAGGGTATTTGACAATGACACCGTAGATACCGCCAACCTCGGCAGGCAGTTATTCACCACCGCTGAATTAGGCTTACATAAATCGGTCGCCCTCATTAACCGCATCAATCGATTTTTCGGTACGAACTGGCGTGCGGAGACGACCCGCTATGATAAAGCATCCTTAAAAGATAAGGATTTGGCAAGTGCCACCATCACCATTTCCTGCGTCGATACCGTAGACGCCCGTTACGAGATAGCAGATATATTGAAACATTTAGCCGCTCAATACGGCGGTCGCAACCGTGTGCAGTACTGGATGGATTTTGGGAACAGCCGTTCGAGCGGTCAGGTCATCCTGTCTACCTTGGAGAAAATAAAACAACCCGCTTCGGAACTATACCAGCCTGTAGAAACTTTGCCCTTGGTGACCGATGAATTTAAGGAACTGCTCGTCGCATCTGAACAAGCGGATAACACGCCAAGCTGTTCGCTTGCCGAAGCCCTCACCAAACAGGATTTGTTTATCAACTCCGCATTGGCCAATTGTGGCGCATCGCTCTTATGGCAACTGTTCAGGGAAGGCATTTTATTTAATCGCGGGTTTTTCCTGAACCTGCAGCATTTCAGAACACAGCCTTTAAAAGTGGCTTAAGCCCTTTGGTGTCAATTAGCATTAATACATTTATAAAATAGTGCGGATTGACACCGCCGCCGGACTCTCCGGCGGGCGGGCATACGCCCGCCCCGTTTGACGCCCCGTATTTTGCAATGGTTACGGCTTTTGGTTAAAATACGGGGCGCTCCATTTCGGTTATTGCTTCTTCACTAAATCAAAATAGTGTTAACTGTAAGTGCTGATTTAAGAAAGTATCAAAGAAACAAAACTTAAAGACCTAATAATCGATGGCCTTGCTCTTGAACTACCCGGGAAATCTCAGGTTTCAGCACATCGAAAAGTGTGTCAGCTCCTTTGTTGGCGACATATGAGGCTACAATGCCGGTAAAACGTTGATACCACCTTTTTTTACCAAGTGGAAAGTCGGTTTTCAGTTCACTGAGATCACTTTTCAAGTCAGATATAAAGTCATAAATAACCTCTTGACCAACTGTGATCTCGTCTATTTTGATCAAAAGAGCATTGATCTTTCTGGTTAGTTCATTCACTTCAATTTGATCAAATGCCCTTTTATCAATGCCCTTAACACCAAGCTTTTCAAGTTCACGAACGGCATAAAATAGTTGTGTTTCTGCACGATGTTTTTGCTTTGACCAGTCTCGGTTGGTTTGACTTAACCAGTGATATCTTTCTTCCTCCTCAGACATTTTAGGCTTTGCTAACTCTTCCATAGCTGATGCCAACTGTAAATTAAGATAGTCAATCGTTATTAATAAATACGTGATTTTATCTTCCTTATTCCCGAATTTTTTCAAGCCGGTAAGAACAAATTTTTGGTTGTCGATGGAACTTTCCAGGTAAGAATTAAAGTGATGAGCACCGCCTGTAAGATAAGATTCCGCTTCACTTCTTACGATATCTTGAAAATTGAAAGTGTTAAGCAAGTTGCTTAGTTCATTTAGATCCATCCTGTAAAAAATAAGGCCTTTCAAAACTAATAAATTATCAACTGTCCGTCGTATAATTTGACAGTCGAAGCTGGTTTAAAATGTGGATATTTTACAGAGGCGATACAACTTATAGATTTTTGAAAATAGTATTATTGCAATAAACAATTTCTCATATGACTAACGATAAAATTACCAATGCAATAAAAGCGAAAAAATGGGTGACAATTCAGTATGGCGGTGATGATGAGCCTGCAACAACGATTAAACCGATATTTACCGCAGAGTCCTCTTATGGTGATCACTTTGTTTACGCATGGGGATGGCATTCAGGTGAGCCAGGGTACTATCGATTTGATTTAGATAAGATCCATAAGGTGATCCCGGCGAACTCAGAAGATTTAGATGACAATGAAGAGCGTGAGCAATTCGTATATCCAAGATGGATAAGCACTCTTTATGATTTTCGCGAAGACTATTTGCCATGGATCAACGCACCTAGATAAGCAAATTACTCAATGGGTTAATTTTATCCCCTTATGGAACTGAATACCATGCCAAAACTTGAGGCAGGACATATAGAATGGGTTAATAAGCAAGCAAATTATCTTAAGCTAAATTTTGAGGCTACAAAAGCGATATTAAACCGCCCGATGAGTCCTCGAAACTTGCAGGCTATATTTGCCTGCTTTTATAATATTATCAGCATTGTCCCTATGATGATCACGCCTCTTTATGGCAGCCGGATCTTGCGGGCAAGAGTTTACGATCATAAATGGCCATTGTATAGTAACCAGAGAGAAATTTCTTACAATAAGGTAACTCCTCATAAAATTAAATTAGGAAGGTTCAATCGAAGAGGCGAGCCTCTATTTTACGGTTCATTACCAACAGACTCTGATAAGGAAGATTATCTATTATCATGTGCACTTGAATGCTGTAAAGAATTGACTAATCCTAAAAACCCAGTTATAGCTCAAGATCTGGCGATCGGTGGTTGGCTTGTCGAAAAGGATCTGTTCGTTATAAATCTTTGCAACGATGACTTACATCTATCTGACAACCGCAGACTAAAAATTGGCACCGAAGGCTTTTTTAAAACAATTCAAGAAAATTTTAGTGAAGAGATCTATTTGTTCATTGAAGATTTTACCGCTTATTACGCGGCACTAAGCCGCTTAAGAACCTCCAAAAAAGAGGTCTACCTTACACTTTCCGCCCTATTTTATTCTTTGAGACATTACTATCATTTTAAGGAAAAAAAAGAGATCGAAGGATTGATCTATCCAGGTGCCATGAGCGAAGGCAAGGGCTTAAATTTAGTGTTGACGCCAGAGGCGGTAGATCGTACATTAAGGCTTGATAAAGCACTCATTTACCGGCATGTACTTGACAGGAACAACAAAAAGCAATATTATGGAGACAAAGCCAGTGATATAGTAGACGTCGTAAATGGTAATTTCGCTATTACTAATTATGTCCCTCCCGGTATCGTCTAGCATTTTGACATTTCCTAAGGCTTTCAGTATTGCAAGGAGATCGTTTCTTTACTTAGCGATTAGAGTAGCCCTGATACCAATCTCCTGCTTTTGCAAAAAATGAGAATTGCAGATTAATGATCTAAGTACTCCCTCGGCATTCGAACTGCCTATCTAAAACTTGTTAGCGGCGCGGCATGCAGAATTGATAAGAATGATGCGCATGGATGGCGGAGACAGGCTTTTATTAATTATTGTAAATGCTGATCTGGACGTTTTCAGGAACGGCCCTTTCTCCATTGTCCAAAAAAATACTGTAAGTATGTGTGATAATCGTATGGCCATTGAGGTGCGCCTGTGTATCCGGTAGATCATCAGTTTTAACTGACGGAGATTATACTAGAGAGGTATCATTAGTACTATTTAACAGCTGTCCAAAAGCGAATATCCCTTTAAAGGTTAGTAATTATTAACCAGCCTCTTGCAAATAAGTTTTCAGGAGCTCTATTCTTCGCATTAAGGAAGGCGGTCAGCTGTAAGGCAGTTTTAAAATTTGAAGACGAATTTGTAGTTACATCAATTTGAAACTTAAAATGATTCCGTCGCTTATTCAAGCCTATGGATAATCAATCAAATCTTAGTTATAACCATATCTCTCCTCGATTTCGATTATTATAATTATAATACATTTGATTATTATAATTTTACTACATTTAATTATTATAATTTAAACACTACTGATAATCATAATAAGAGCACGTATCATTAAACAGATGGGTGCATAATGACCATATAGAGCAAAGATGGCAACACCAGCAGAAAAATTAGCCGATGCATTAGACGTATTGCATGACCTACAAAATAAAGGTTTGGTAACCATTCATACCAATGACATTAGCACTGTTTACAGGCAGCGATTAACCAAGAATGGCTTTCTTAAAGAGGTACTCAAAGGCTGGTATATTCCATCAAGCCCAGACGAAATGCAGGGTGACAGCACTTCCTGGTATGCTAATTATTGGGAATTTTGCAGCCGGTATATCAGCGAAAAGTATGGTGATGAATATATCCTTTCCGCTGATTATTCATTGCAACTTCATTCTGGGAACCAAACGGTGCCAGCTCAGTTACTGATCCGCGCGCCTGATGCTTCTAACTTTAAAACAGACTTGCCTTACCATACCTCTCTATTTCATATGAGAGGCGAACTGCCGGCAGTTGAACTCAGAGAAAAGCAAAATGGTATAATGGTATATACCTTGCCTGCTGCAGTGGTATTTTGTAGTCAATCGATATTTACTCAAAGTCCAACGGACGCGCGTGCAGCCCTGGCTTTAATAGGCGCTTCCTCCGAAGTGCTGACTATTCTGTTAAACGGGGGCCATACCACTATTGCCGGGAGATTAGCCGGTGCGTTCCGGAATATAGGCCGCGAAAGGTTCGCAAACGATCTGTTGAAAGCCATGAAAGCCGCTGGCTATGATATCAGGGAAACCGACCCTTTTGAAACCAAGATTGACGTGGACCTGTCGTTCAAAGAGCGTTCACCTTATGCGAATAGAATCAGGTTGATGTGGAATACCATGCGCGATGCAGTAATAGCCGTTTTCCCCAAGGCCCTTGGTATACCAAAGGATAAAGAAGCCTATCTTAAATCGGTCGAGGAAGTATATGTCACTGATGCCTATCACTCTTTATCCATTGAAAGATATCGGGTTACACCTGAACTGATTGAAAAAGTCCGTAGTGGGCAGTGGAACAGCGAAGGCAACAAAGAAGACCGCGGGCAAAAAGATGCCATGGCAGCACGCGGTTACTGGCAGGCATTTCAGGTAGTTAAAGAAAGTATCCGAAAGATAATAGAAGGCGCAAATTCCGGAACTATTGCCGACGAAGAACACCAGGATTGGTACCGAGAATTGTTTGGGCCGAGCGTGACAGCTGGCATATTAAAGGCTGGTGACCTGGCAGGTTACCGGACAAACCAGGTTTATATCGGCGGCTCTAAGCATGTGCCATTAAATGTAACAGCCCTGAGGGATGCAATGCCGTTATTGTTTGAACTTTTAGCCGTTGAGCCGGAAGCATCAGTAAGGACAGTATTGGGACATTTCGTTTTTGTAAACATTCATCCTTACATGGATGGAAATGGCCGGATGGGTAGGTTTATGATGAACGTTATGCTGTCCTCTGGTGGGTATCCCTGGACGGTTATTCCGGTTGAAAAGCGGGCTGAATATATGAGTTGCCTGGAAACAGCCAGCGTAACCGGTGATATTACACCTTTTGCAAAATTCGTAGCACAGTTAGTACAACTGGGTATGGATGGAAAACCGGCTGCTACTTTAAAGGATTTTATTTAAAATTCTAATTGTGCAAGCGCCGCTTGCACAATTAGAATCCATATTAAACGCGAACTCTTCTTGCAATACGTTTGGCAGGATTGACATTTCGTCTGCTTTTCGGTTCATCAAAATTCATCAGCATATCTGCCATTTCTTTTTTGGTCTCACTTTGAAATCCGGCCCAATAATTTTGAGTTGTTGCAAGAGTAGTATGACCTAATGCTTCCTGGGCAAACTCCATTCCTTGTCGTCTGGTGACTTGTGTGGTAAATGAGTGCCTGGCTTCCATCGTGCCCTTGATTTCCATTCCATTGGCATTGGCCAGTTTTTTCATGTGCTGGTTAATAAAGCGAACGAAGTTTTGATTGGCTTTATGACGTTCTTTAGCGTCCATGCCGGGGGTAAAAACTGGAAAAACATAATCACTCGGCTTCCCTCTTTTATTTCCGTATCTTTCAAATACCTCTTTTACATATTCAGTAATCGGCACAATGATCGGTTTAGGATCTTCTTTGGTCGTCCTTATCGTTTTATGTCTTAGGAATGAGAAGTAAGTCCCGTGTAGATCCCTGAACTTTAATTCAGAAATATCCCGGATATTCATTCCATTGCACTGATAGCTAAAGAACCAGAAGGCTTTCGCTTTTTCCTGGAAGATATTGCCTTTTACATCTGCGTTGAACAGCTTTTTAAGATCTGGAGCTTCAATTGCTTTTTTGGTATTTTTACCGGTGGGAATCTTGTATTTTTTGAAGGGATAAATTTCCCTGTCAATAATACCATCTTCTATGGCTTGGTTAAATATCTTCCGGGTGGTACGCAGGTAGATTCCAACAGTTGTCCTGCTTCTATCCTGGGCGATCATCCAGTTTTCATACTTATTAAGGAATTCGGGTGTGATCATGTCAAACGTTATCACCTCGATCGGATTTCTACGGGTGTCATTAATAAATTCCCTAATAGAATTAATGCTACAGAGATAACTGGAAGATGTACCTGTTTGGCTATTTTTATCGAGTTCCTTAATATAGTTATTGTAATGATCGATAATGTTCGTCAGAGATTGTTTGGTTGCGAACAACATTTTCTCGAATTTTTCAAAAGTGAAGATTTTCAGATCATCAACCACTTCGTTAGCCCTTGCTTCGATTGAGTTGAGTTCGATTTTTAAATCTTTCAAACGATCCCCCTTTGGCTTAGCCGATTTATATGAATCCTCAAAATCTTCAGCCGTAACATATGTGCCTGTATTGAATAGCCTTTGTCTGCCGTAAAAAACTTGAATTTTCACAGGGTAGGTACCGTCAGATAACTCTCTTCTAGTATCGAGATATAGTGAAATAAGCGCCTTTTTTTCGATCTTTTCCATTTTTTCACAAAAATTTGCATACTTTATTTTTCAAATATACGAATTATGTGCTTTTTTGATATCATTAAGGCACATTTTGCCTCCAAAAATTTGCATATTATTTGCATATTTTTGACCAAAATAACGATAAATAACGATAAATATCGGCAAACCCAAAACACTTAAAATGCTGTATATCAGTAAATAATAAAAATAAACAAATATCGGAAAACGCCATTTTCTGACTGTTAATCAGAGGGTCGCTGGTTCGAGCCCAGCCTCAGGAGCCTCAGGCCCCGCATGTCCGCGGGGCTTTTTTTATGCCTAATAGGTTCATTTCATCCCGCCCAATCTGTCATTAATTTGCTTTTGATCTGTATAATAAATTCAGCTTTTACACATAGCTATACCTAAATAAATAGTTCAATCATCATTTACTTGCATCAAAAACTAACATCCTACCTTTAAAAAGTTTATTTTGCGGCACCATAAATGAACCTGTTTAGCCGCACAATACATCCTGACGAAGCAGATGACGATATTTTGCTTGAACGCTACCGTACTGATAGCGACTTGCAGGTGCTGGGGCGTTTGTATGAAAAATATGTGCCGCTGGTGTATGGCGTATGCTTAAAATATCTGCCCGGTGAGGATGATGCCAAGGATGCCGTAATGGGTATTTTTGAGCAACTGGTAACCAAAGTTAAAGCGCATGAGGTTAAACAGTTTAGGGGGTGGTTGTATGTATTGGCGCGCAATTATTGCCTGATGCAGTTACGGAGCGACAAAAAGATGCCCACCACCGCTATTGATGATAACGTTATGGAATTTACCGCCGATCTGCATCCTGATAACAGATATAATGAGGAGTACATGACGGTGCTGGAAAGATGTATGGATAAATTGCCTGCCGGGCAGCGCCAGAGCGTCGACCTGTTTTTTTTGCAGGAAAAATGCTACAAGGAAATTGTTGATGATACCGGCTTTACCATGAACGAGGTAAAAAGCCATATACAGAACGGAAAACGTAACCTGAAAATTTGCATAGAGAAAAACCGTGAGTAAGCCTGCCGACATAACGAAGCAAATTGAAAAGTACCTAAATGGGGAGCTTGATGCCCGCGCCATGCATCAACTGGAACGCGAGGCACAAAACGATCCGTTTTTAATGGATGCTTTAGAGGGCTATGGCAAGGTGGGTAATAATCATCAGCTTAACCTTAACGATATTGCCGGGCGCTTAAAGCAACGCACCGCCAAAGGCAAGGTACGGAGCATGCTGATGTGGAGATTAGGCGCAGCAGCCTCTGTAATTGTGGTATTAGCCGCTGTTAGTTTATGGCTATATCAGGATAAGCCCGCTATTAACGAAAAAGCTTTAGCTAATGTTGATAAAGCCGAAATAGCGCAACCATCAGAGCTTATGATAAGCCCGGCTCCTTTAAAAGAGGACACGGCGGTACAACTTAGCGTGAAAAAGCCTTTACCGGCGCAGCAGCCGGCTTTGGCAGCATTACCAAGAGCTAAGAAAACGGCTCACCCAAACAGAAGCATTCCTGCGGCTGACGAGGCCTTTGAACCAAACACCATACAAACAACGGATACGGGAATCAGGAAAGGGGCATCGCTTGATGAAATTATTGTTATGGGTTATGCCACGCAATCAAAAAAGAGCGTTACAGGATCTGTTGCTACTGTTACGCCAGGTCGGGCGCAGCAAAAAATATTAAGCGGCAGGGTAACTGACGAACTTAAACAGGCCATACCCGGGGTAGCTGTTACCGTTAAAGGAAAAGGCACCGCTACACAAACCGATGCACAAGGCTATTTTAATATCCCGGTAGTTCCTGATAAAACGGAGTTAGACCTGTCCTTTATGGGTTTTAAAGACAAAAAAGTTAAAGTTAAAAACCAAGATTCTCTAATGATAGCCATGGAACCGGATCAAAGGTCGTTGAACGAGGTTGTGGTGGTTGGCTATGGCAGCAAACACAAAATAAATGAAGCTCACCCGGTTAACGGTTGGGATGATTACAAGGATTATCTGAAAGATAACGCCATTTCTCCGGATGGCAAAAAAGGCACGGTCAAACTATCGTTCACCGTTAACAGCGATGGCACGTTAACCGATTTCGAGATCACCAAAAGCCTGAGCGACGAAACCGACCAGCAAGCCATCGCCCTGGTAAAGGATGGACCCAAATGGGTAGCCGACAGCAGCGGAAAACCTAAAAAAGTTAAGCTCAGCATTAAGTTCAGGGCCGAATAATATTCAGTCTTTGTTTTTTGTTAGCTTTATCCCATAAGCTAACCTCTTTACACCATGAAAAAAACTATAATTGCCATTTGCCTGGCAGGCGTATTTGCCGCCTGCAATCAACCCGGCACAAAAGACGCCGGCAACTCATCAGCCGGAAAAAACGAACAGCTTGCCAAACTTTTTGATAATTATTACGAAGCTTATTTAAAGCTGGACCCGATTACGGCTACTTATATTGGCGACCCGCGCTACAACGGCGAGCTGCCGAATACATTGTCTGTGGATTATTTAAAAAAATCAGAAAGCTTTTACAAAGCCTACCTTGATAGTGTAAAAACATTTAACCGCGAGGAATTAAGCGATAACGACAAGTTATCCTACGACATTTTTGTGTACGAGGCTCAAACCGCGCTGGATGGGTTTAAACACCATCTGGAGTATTTACCTTTTAACCAGATGTACGCCCTACCGTTAACCATGGGGCAATTTGGCTCGGGCGCGGCGGCACAGCCGTTTAAAACCGTTAAAGATTATAATGACTGGCTGAAAAGGCTCAGCGCTTTTTCTGTTTGGGCCGATACCGCTATTACCAATTTTGATAAGGGCATAAAAACCGGTGTGATTTTACCAAAGGCGCTGGTTGTAAAAATGATCCCGCAGATGGAAAGCTTCGTGGTAACCTCGCCCGAAAAGAGCCTGTTTTACGATCCTATTAAAAACCTGCCAAAAAACATCGCCAAAGTTGATGCTGATAAGCTTACCGCCGACTATAAAAAAGCGATTATGGAAGTGGCCGTACCTGCGTACAAAAAGCTGGCCGTGTACCTTAAAAATAATTACCTGCCGCACACCCGCAGCACATCGGGCTTATCATCGGTAACTGATGGCGCGGCTAAGTATGCCTACCTGGTAAAACAGCAAACCTCAACAGACAGGACTCCGGAGCAGATCTACCAAACCGGCCTGAGTGAGGTGGCCCGCATTAAAGGGCAAATGGACAGCATTAAAACACTGGTTGGCTTTAAAGGCGACATGAAGGCCTTTTTTGAGTACATGAAAACCAACCCTAAATTTGTGCCTTACAAAACCCCTCAGGAGGTGCTGGCCGCTTTTGAGAATATTCATCAGCGCATGAAACCGAACCTGAAAAAAATGTTTAGCCATGAACCTAAAACACCTTTCGTTATCAGGCAAACAGAGGCATTCCGGGCGGCATCCGCAAGCGCGGAGTATAATCCCGGATCGGCAGACGGCACACGTCCAGGTATTTTTTATGTACCGATACTGGATGCCAAAACTTTCAATGTAACCTCGGGCATGGAATCGCTGTTTTTGCATGAGGCCATACCAGGACACCACTACCAGATCTCGCTTACGTATGAGAATAAGGATTTGCCCAAATTCCGTCGTTTTTTAGTGTTTGAGAATGCTTATGCCGAAGGCTGGGCACTGTATTGCGAATCGTTAGGTAAAGAATTAGGCCTGTATACCGACCCATATCAGCACATGGGCGCTTTGGGCGATGAAATGCACCGCGCCATCAGGCTGGTGGTTGATGTGGCCATACACACCAAAGGCATGACGCGCGAACAAGCCATTAAGTATATGATGGATAACGAGGCTATTGGCGAGCAGGGTGCCACGGCAGAAATTGAGCGTTACATGGGTATACCGGCACAGGCCTTAGGCTATAAAACCGGTGCGCTTAAAATACGCGAACTGCGTACCAAATACGAAAAGCAAATGGGCGGCAAATTTAACCTTGCCGAGTTCCATAACCAGGTACTCAAAGATGGCGCTATGCCGCTCAGCGTACTCGAAACCAAAATGGATGCCTGGGCAGCCAAGCAATAAAACAGCAAAGCCACCTTTGCCGGGTGGCTTTTTTGCTGCTATACTTTGATGATGATCTTCCGTTTGTAAAGCACCCACATAATTACCCATATCAGCAACACCCAAAACAGGGCCATAGCCAGCGAGGCATTAAGCGGCGAAAGGTAAGGGTCGAACAATATTTTGTTAAGGTTGAGCTTGCCCAGGTAATGCGGTATATACATGGATAGTATGTAAGCCGTAATGGCATTCACTCCAAAGGGTATAAAAAAGCCGGTGAAACGGGTACGGCCATTTACATCGATCAGCCAGTAGCTTATGCCGAGGGCAATGGTAGCCAGTCCGCCGGTGTACAATACAAAGGAGCTTGTCCACAGCGATTTATTGATCGGAAAGAACATGTCCCATATCAGCGCCAGCACTACGGCAGCAACCCCATAGGTAAGCATCCAGGTTACTTTCACGCTATCTTCGGTATCTTTTTGTTTAAGCCATGAGCCTACCCTGATGCCGAACAGGCCGGTGGCTATGGCCGGCAGGGTACCCAGCAAACCTTCCGGGTCCCAGGTGCGCGCCTGGCTCCATAAGTGGCTTTCGGTAAATACGGTACGGTCAAGCCAGGCACCGAAATTAGTTTCGGGCTCCAGATTAGCCGGGCCATGGCCGGGTACCGGTATAAAGCACATGATGATGTAATAACTGATTAACGCCAGAGCAAACACCCAATCGCGTGTGCGCTGCGAAGTTTTGATGTACAGCACCGTGCAGATAAAAAACACCACGGCGATGCGCTGCAATACGCCCGGTATCCGCATGGTAGCCAGGCCGGGGTGAAAGAGCAAGTGCGTACCCAAACTTATGATAATGAGTATCGCCATCCGGCGCAAGGCCGTCAGGATCATTTTACCATGATTAGCCGGATCGGCCTTTTTACTTTCCATCGCGAAAACGATAGATACTCCTACGATGAATAGAAAGAAAGGAAAGATCAGGTCGGTAGGCGTACAGCCGTTCCATTTGGAATGTTCAAGCGGCGGATAAATGTATTCCCAACTGCCGGGGTTGTTAACCAGTATCATGGCGGCAACGGTAGCGCCACGAAAAACATCAAGCGATAAAAGGCGTTTTGAAACAGGCTGGCTCATCTGAATAGTTTATTCTCAAACATAAAAATAATAGCGCTTAAAAACACTGATTATAATAACTTTGGTTCAATGGCACTTAACCGCAATTTGCAGCAATTGGTCAACATCGCCCAAAAGGATGAACGGCTGGGCATCGGCCTGATGTCGGGCACCTCGTTGGATGGGCTGGATATTGCCCTGTGCCGTTTTGCAGGGCATGGCATGCAAACCCGGTTTGAGTTGCTGAACTTTATAACAATCCCCTATCCTGATAATTTTAAGGATGAGGTGAGGCAGGTTTTTGCCAAACGCCGGGCAGATATGGAAAAGCTTTGCCTGCTGAATGACTATATAGGCCAATACCATGCCGAACTGATCTTACAGGCGCTTGAGCAATGGCAAATAAAGCCTGATCAGGTTGATTATATTGCCAGCCATGGGCAAACGGTATACCATGCACCGGCAAGGCAACACCAGCAACCCGGCTACCCAAACGCTACCCTGCAAATTGGTGATGGCGACCTCATAGCGGTAAAAACAGGCATTATCACCATCAGCGATTTCAGGCAGAAACATATTGCCGGTGACGGCGAGGGCGCTCCGCTGGCTTTATATGGCGATGTGTTATTAGGCAGCAAACCCGGCGAAAACCGTTTACTATTGAACATCGGCGGTATTGCAAATGCAACCTGGCTGCCCGCATCACAAAATTTGGCCGAAGTGTTCAGTACCGATATTGGCCCCGGCAATACCCTGATAGATGCAGCCTGTAAAAAGTATTTTAATTTGCCTTTTGATAAAGATGGTGAAATTGCCCGGTCAGGCTCCGTAAATAATCAATTGCTGGATGCCCTGCTGCAACATCCCTTTTTTGAGCAGCAATTACCTAAAACTACTGGCCCGGAGGTATTCAATATCGGGATGATTGAGAAAGCTATAGCGGATAAAGGTATAACCGATATGAGTCCTGTGGATTTGATTGCTACGCTAACAGCGTTTACAGCAGAGAGTATAGTCAGGTTTGCAAACAGTTACTTAAATACTTACGTAACTGTTTACGCAAGTGGCGGCGGTGCAAGCAATCCGGTAATTATAGCTTATCTGCAACAACATTTAAGTCAAGCCAATATAACCAACACTACCGCCTTGGGCATTAACCCCGACGCTAAAGAGGCTATACTATTCGACCTATTGGGTAACGAGGCCCTGGTGGGAGAACCAACAGCCATTGGTAAAAACCCCGCGGTATTGATGGGTAAATTCAGTTTACCTTATTGAGTATAGCTATATATGCGCTCAAACAAACCCGGGTAACTGGTTACCATGCCATCGCTGTCAATGGTAAGTTCGGCTGTAAAACTACCATCAGCCACTTCAAATTTATAGGTTTGCTCATTAATGCAGGTGTATATTTGCCTGCTTGTAAAAACGTCCTGCGCCATTACATCAAAATACAGCACCTCAATTTGCGCTGTTTGGCCCGGCTGTAATTTGAGGCGATTAATGGGCAGGCTATTGGTAAACGGCGTAACGGCTATATCAACATCAATGCAATCGCAATGCAGCGGCTGGGTATCTGTACCGCCAAGCCAGCCACCGGCAATATTTACATAATGCCAGCTTCGCGGAGTACCGTCACTAATATATTCAATGTAAACTTCTTTGCCGTTCCAGTCGCTATCAAGCAGTAGCGAGTAGTTAACTCCAAACGCCTGCCCGTTTACCGTACCGGCAATGGCTGACGAAATGGTTATATCAGTAGCTGATGCCGTAACCAAACAATGCTCAACCGAATTATAGTCTGTAAGGCGCTTCCATACAATCACTTTCTCTTCCATAATTTACACTAACGCAACCAGCCCGTACTTGTTTATTTTATAAGCTGTAAACCAATATTTTAGCTGCTATTTATTTAAAACAGCAGTAAGCTTATTATCCGTATTAATATATTCCATCAAAATTTTTACGGCCGCTACTTTTAGTTGACTAATGATAATTACGTTTTAGCAATTGCACATTCATCTTGTTTTACTGAATGCTTTATAGCTACCTTTGCACCCATGTTAAACCGGTGTTTGGCCATAATGCTGCTCATTGCCTTGGTAAGTTCCAACTTCTCCAGGTTTTTTGTGTATGCCGGTTTCCAGGTAAATCAAAATTACATCGCGTCCACCCTGTGCGAAAATAAGGCACGCCCTTGGATGAACTGTAATGGCCGCTGTTACCTGATGAAAAAGCTGAAACAGGCCGAAGAAAAAGAGAAAAAACAGGAACGTGAAGACAAGCGCAACCAATTTCAGGAAGCGTTGCCTGCAACCCCGGCTTTATTCTCTTTAATAAAAAGGCCTGTTCAGCGCCAGTCGTTCCCCCGGTTGCCTGCCCCCGGCACGGTTGACCAGGCAATCACCATATTCCAACCGCCCAAAATAGCCTGACGATATTTTTATTATGCCTATAAATCAGCATCAGGCGATAGCCTTTGGCTAACGGCAAAGCCACATTTCATTAATTATATTGATCAATTTTTATTTAACCGGCAAGGCTCAACGCCTGTGCCCGGGCTATTTTACATATCATGAAAAAAATTTTATTCGTGCTGGCCGCCGCGGCCCTTTTTACCTCCTGCAGCAAAAACAACGATAATATTGAACCCGGTTATAACGAGGCCAACCTTGCCCAGCTTTCGGTAGAGTTTGATAACATTGTGGGCGAGCGTACGCTGGTATTAAACAATACCGCAAGCCCCTATACCAACGCCGCAGGCGAAAAATTCACGCTATCAAAAGTTCAATACTTCATCAGCAATATTAAGGTTGGCAAGGCCGATGGCACAACCTATACTGTAAATCAGGACAGCAGCTATTTTTTAATTAACGGCGCTGATAAAGCAACACGTTTTGCCAATGTTAAGGTACCTGAGGGTGATTACACCAAACTAACCTTTACCGTAGGTGTAGACAGCCTGCGCAGCACTATGGACATCAGCAAGCGTACCGGTGTACTTGATCCGTCAGGCAGTATGGAAGATGGCATGTACTGGGGCTGGAACTCCGGTTACATCTTCTTTAAAATGGAAGGCAACTCCGACGTTATATCAAATGACGCGGATGGCGACCCATCCGGTAAAAAACAGTTTAAGTACCATATCGGCGGCTTCGGCGGTTATTCGGCTCCAACCATCAACAACATTAAAACAGTTACTGTTGATCTGACCACAGGCGGTATAGCCCGCGTGCGTAAAGACCGCGAAAGCAACATACATATGCTGGTTGACTTGATCAAGGTATTTAACGGCACCACCAGCTTTAGCATAGCGGCGCATCCAAGCGTAATGTTTGGCGATTTTAGCACCAGTATTGCCGGTAATTTTGCAGGCATGTTCCGTCACGATCATACTGAAAACTAATATCACCATGAAAAAACGAGCATTATGGATAGTGCTGCTGTGTTTCGGGGTGATGCTTTATGCCTGTAAAAAGGAAGAAGCCATAAAGGATACGGTAAATGAATTCCTAGGCTTTAAAAGGCCCGGGAATTTTCCGGAACCTGAATATAAGCTGGCCAATAACCCTGTTACCGAGGCCGGCTTTATATTGGGGCGTACCTTGTTTTACGAGCCCCGCCTATCGCGCAACAACACCATTTCCTGCGGGTCATGCCATATTCAGTCATCAGCCTTTACACAGCACGGGCACGATGTAAGCCACGGTATTGACGATCGCCTGGGGACACGCAACTCCCCGCCTATTATGAACCTGGCCTGGAACAAAGCCTTTATGTGGGGCGGCGGTATATTTGACCTGGACCTGCAACCCATAGCCCCCATTACCACGCATGAGGAAATGGATGAGAGCGTGGAAAATGTAATGGCGAAACTAAGGCTGGTTAATAAGTACCCCGCCATGTTCAAGGCTGCTTTTGGTACCGAGGAGATCACTACCGCCCGGTTTATGAAGGCGCTATCGCAATTTATGGTGATGTGCGTCAGCGCTAATTCCAAATACGATAAGGTGATGCGCAAAGAGGGTGGCTTGAGTTTTACGGCCGACGAACAAGCGGGTTATGAACTTTTTAAAGCCAAATGCGCAAGCTGCCATAGCGAACCTTTGTTTACCGACGGATCATTCCGAAACAACGGCCTTGGCGCAAGTCCTATAAACGACCAGGGTTTGTACACCGCGACCTTGCAGGCAACGGATCGCTATAAGTTTAAGGTGCCCAGTTTACGTAACCTTACCTATACAGCCCCTTACATGCACGACGGCCGGTTTTTAACCTTGAACGGCGTGCTGGATCATTACACGGGCGAGGTACAGGCAACCCCCAACCTCGACCAATTGCTGCAACATACCGATGGCACACGCGGCATAGCCCTCTCAACAGATGATCGCGCCAGGCTTACCGCCTTTTTAAAAACGCTGGATGATACGGAATTTATTAACCGTAAAGACCTGTCAGAACAATAAGAAAGATTCATATGAAAAAATATCTCATCATTTTACTTTTAAGCGTACTTACCTTCCCCGCATTAGCCTGCGATATATGTGGTTGCGGCGTGGGCAGTTACTACTTAGGCATATTGCCTGAGTATAACAAACGCTTTGTAGGCTTGCGCTATCAGCATAAACTACTGATGACACACCTTGGCCCGCTGGGCGAACGCACGCCCCTCACGTCTGACGAGACCTACCAAACCATGGAGGTTTGGGGCGGCTGGAACATCGGCAAAAAATTCAGGGTGCTGGCTTTTGTGCCCTACAATTTTAACGAGCGCACCGCCCAAACCGGCAATGGTTATAAGGATGGTTTAGGCGATGTAGCTATTATGGGCTATTATAACCTGTTAAGCAAACGCGGCATGGTTGGCGAACAACTTATTGTACACTCGCTGTGGGTGGGCGCGGGCATAAAAGCTCCTACAGGTAAGTATGAACCTAACGAGCGCGTACAAGGCAGCGAATCGCCCAACAATTTTCAGTTAGGTACCGCGAGTACTGATTTTACCCTGAACGCGGCCTATGATGTACGCCTGATGGACCTGGGGTTAAACGTAAATGCCAATTACAAAATCAATACCGCCAATAAGTACGATTACCGTTACGGCAATAAATTCACCGCCAACGGCTTGCTGTATTACAAGTTCCGCTTTTTTAAAAAGCTGACCGTTGCCCCTAACGCCGGTGTATTATATGAAACCTCGCAGCAGGATGTAGAGGATAAAAAGTATACGGTTGATGTATCCGGCGGGCATGTGCTTTCATTAGTTGGCGGGCTCGAAGCCAATTACGGCCGCTATTCGGCAGGTGCCAACTACCAGGATGTAGCCACGCAGCAATTAGCCAACAACCGGGTAAGCGCGGGCAACAGACTGATGGTACACCTTTCGGTAGCGTTTTAATAACTCATAAATTTAAATACATGAAAAACCGGATATATATTGCCCTGATCCTAACCGTGGCCAGCTTGCTGATGCAAGCCTGTAAACAGGAGGTCAGTTATAAACAAGTGCGCGATGAAGTTATTGCCATGCACGATAAACTGATGGCGGATGACGAAAAGGTGATGAACAATAAAATGAAGCTGGACACACTGGCTACCCCTGCTTATTTGCTCAAAGTAAAAACGGACCACCCCGAAACGGATACTGCCGCTTTACACCATGAGGCAGACAGCTTACGCCGGGCACTGAATACCGCCGGTAACCACATGAGCGAGTGGATGCAGAAGTTTCAGCCGGAACAAAGCGGTAAAAGCAATGCTGAAGCCGTGGCTTATTTTGAAGGCGAAAAACAAAAAGTGATCCGGCTGGACAGTGTATACCGCTCGCTTTTACAGCAATCAGGCAATTACATCAAAAAGTATAACCTGAAAGCGGATACGGCTATGAGCCATCATCACATGAAGATGTAGTATGAGTTTCATGTAACTTCAAATACCTAAATATAAAGCCACAAAAAAAACCTCTCAAATTGCTCTGAGAGGTTTTTTGTGAGAGCACCTTCAATGCCACCTGCCTAACCGCCTTATTAAGGCCAACTGTTTGTACGTGCACTTTCGCACATAAAGTGTAACAAAAACGTACATAGTTTTTAATTATTCCTACATAATTTATTGCAAGTCAGCAATTTATAATAATGGCATCAATGTAGCGGAATTTATTGTACGTTGATTTTACCGTGATAATATGTTTAAAAATAACTTTAAGATCGCTTTACGAAACCTTTTAAGAAACAAAGGTTTCACGGCTATAAATATATTAGGCCTTGCCCTGGGTATAGCTACCTGTTTGCTGATCGCTTTATACCTGCAAAGTCAGTTGGCTTATGACCGTTATAATGAAAAGGCCGACAGGATGGTGCGTGTTGTTTTTAATGCCCGGATGCAGGGGCATGATATTAACGAAGCCAACGTGATGCCACCGGTAGCACAAACGTTAAAGAAAGATTTTCCTGAAGTTGAGGAAGCGACCCGGATCCGCGCTGTGGGTAAGCCACGTGTAAGTTATAACGATAAGCAATTCAGGGAAGATGAATTGGCTTTTGTTGACAGTAATTTTTTTAATGTTTTTACACTTCCTTTAATCAGAGGCAATGCCGGCACAGCTTTGCTGCAACCCAATACCGTAGTTATCACAAAGCAGCTTGCCAAAAAGTTTTTTGGGAATGATGACCCTATTGGTAAAGTACTGACATTAAAAGACAATGATGTGCAGCTTACCGTAACTGGTGAAATTGATGAAGTTCCGGCCAGTTCGCATTTTCATTTTGAGTTGTTTGCCTCCATGTCCGGCCTTAACGAAGCTAAGGAATCAAGCTGGATGCAGTCCGGTTTTTATACCTACTTGGTTTTACCAAAAGGTTATGACCTTAAAAAACTCGAAGCAAAAATTCCAGGTGTGGTAGAAAAATACATGGGCCCACAGTTGCAAAAAGCGATGGGAGTAACTTACGCTCAATTTAAGCAGCAGGGCAATAATCTTGGCTTTAGGTTGCAGCCTATTACAGACATCCACCTGCATTCCAATTTAAGCGGCGAATTTGAACCTTCAGGTAACATCACCTACGTGTACATATTTAGCGTAGTAGCCGTTTTTATGTTGTTAATAGCCTGTATAAATTTCATTAACCTGTCCACAGCCAGCGCCTCAAAAAGGGCTAAGGAAGTAGGCGTGCGCAAAGTAATGGGCTCAGGAAAATTGCAACTGGTATGGCAGTTCCTGTTAGAATCGCTACTGCTTACTTTGGTTGCCCTGATGGTTGCCGTGGCCATTGTTTACATAGCACTACCGTACTTTAACCTGCTCACCAGCCTAGATCTGGCTTTCTCATTTTTAGCAAATCTGCGCTTTGTTCCATTGCTGTTGTTGTTTGGTTTGGTTACCGGGGTGTTGGCCGGCAGCTATCCTGCTTTCTATTTATCATCGTTCAATCCTGTTACGGTATTAAAAGGCAAAATCACGTCAGGCAAACAAAACCAATCATTACGTAGCTCACTGGTTGTATTTCAGTTTTTTATTTCCATTTTACTGATTATAAGTACTACGGTAGTGTATAAGCAGCTTTCGTTTATTCATAATGCCAAATTGGGTTACGAGAAAAACCGGGTGATAGTGATACAAGACACGTATTTACTTGGTAAACAACAGGGCTTGTTTAAAGAGCTTTTGCAGCAAGACCCACGCATAGCAAGTGTTAGCGCCTCAGGCTATTTGCCGGCAGGTAGCTCTAACAGCAATAATTACCTGGCCTATCCTGATACCCGCTCTGCCGAACTCATCAACTCGCGCCGGTATGAGGTGGACGAGGACTATATCCCAACATTAGGGATGCATTTAAGCATGGGGCGCAATTTCTCCAAACAATACGGCAGCGATTCATCCGCGATGATCATCAACGAGACTGCGGCAAAGGCTTTCGGATGGGGTGCCAACGCGCTTGGGCATACCGTTACCCGGCCGGATAATAACGGGCAGACGAATACCTACACGGTAATAGGTGTAGTAAAGGATTTTCACTTCTCTTCCCTGCATGATCTGATTACGCCGCTGGTGATGACTTTGGGCGGCGAAGGCTCCTTAATTGTAAAGGTTAATTCAGCCGATATGAGCGGTGTGTTAGCCGGTATGAAAAAATCATGGGATAATCTAAAGCCGGCCTCGCCTTTTTCGTACTCCTTTTTGGATGATCGCTTTAACAACACTTACAAAGCCGAGCAAAATATTGGCCGTATCATGGGTGTTTTTGCCGGTCTTACCATTTTTGTAGCTTGCCTTGGCCTTTTTGGCCTGGCTACCTTTACAGCCGAACGCCGTACAAAAGAAATAGGCATACGAAAAGTATTAGGTGCAAGCGTTAGCGGCATAGCGGTTCTGCTGTCATCAGATTTTTTCAAGTTGGTATTGATCGCGTTTGTATGTGCGTCCCCAACAGCATGGTATTTTATGAACAAATGGCTACAGGGGTTTGCCTACAGAATACACCTGACCTGGGTTGTGTTTGCGGTGGCTGCAGTGGCGGTTGCCCTAATCACCTTGCTAACTGTAAGCTATCAAAGTATCAGAGCCGCATTAGGAAAACCTGCAGACAGTTTGCGCAGTGAGTAACCAATTGTACAAAAGCTGATTTCAATTTTCCCTTAACTGCGATTTATATCATTGCGGTTTACCTATGGTTTAAATTTTTAAAAACAAGGTAAAAATAAGTTTTGACAAAACTTGATATAGTTGAGAGGACTAAAAACAAAAAAGCAGACGATTATATGGATTTGATGGGAGCTACTGGGTTTGAACCAGTGACCCGCTGCTTGTAAGCGGCAGATACCCGTTTGCAATAACTTGTCTTTTACGCGTTTTTTATGCTATAAATACCCTTTTTATAACAATAATAATGTAACTCCTTGGTTAGGTTTTTGGTTACCTACCAAAAGTCATTAATTGTTAAACCTTTTGAAAGGAGATCATGTTGAATTTGACCAACTCTGTTTCAGGCAAACTCGAAGATCGCGTTATTCTGTGCTATTCAGAATTGCTGCAATTTTTTTATTGATGTAACTGAACGGACAACGGCATCCTTAATCAAAGCTAAATTCATGATTGTCTCTTCAGGAGACTATAGTAATGATCCGGCATTCTTGTTAACAAGTATTCTGTTAGTATACAAAAAAGGATAATTAAAAAAAGTGGGGTTAAGAGCTTATCATTTTTATAACTTTTTAAACCAAAAACATCCGCATCCATAGTTTTGCTTATTTAAAAGCGTTTTATCAGGATCAATTACTATCCCACCATCTATTTCATTTTCCGGTATCAAGGCAAATTGCTGCAAGACAAGCTCAGAAAATAAATTCAGAACATGTTCTTTCGAATAAATCCTGTGGGCATTGAAACAGATCTTATCCTGTACTCCGAGTGGCACGACAAACAAGAGATTGCCACCGGATGCTAACACACGTTTCAATTCTTTAATAGCTTTTACATCTCCGTCATAGTCTACCGGATCTCCGTATCTTCCGAGTCCGATATGCTCTATAGTATGCATGCAGGAAAGAGACTCTATCGTATTGGATTGAAACGGCAGATGCATCAAATTTCCGCTAAGAGATCGCAGATCAGATAGGTGCAGGTTAGCGGGGCGGTAGTCATAAAAATCCACAGGTATAAAAGCGGACACCATGGAACAAAAATGCAGGGATGAAGATATATCGACATGCTTGCTTGGATTGATCTGCCTGACAATTCTGGCTGCCCACGCAGGATGGTACACGTAATGCCTATCAAATCCTGTGTAGGCCGTATTATCCGCCAGACACGGGTAAAGATCGTCTTGATTTAAAGCAAATCGTTGTTTTGTCTTCTTTTGAGATTTAACCAAAGCCAAATACTGGTCAATAAAAATTTCCCTGGCATCGTGCTTTTTATCCGTTTGGCGCATATAAATGATGTATTTAATGATTATACTCTTTCCGTCTACAGCATTAACCCTTTTAGCAGAAACATACCATAGCTATCGGCAGTATTGATAGTTTTGATAATATCATCTTTCAGTTGTCGGTTATTAACAATTTTGCCGGAAACAGGTGGTGTGATAATTCCCGGATTGACGATCTGCTCAGTAACACGGGTCGCATACCAAGTTACATTCTCGTGCGGAAGGGCTACGCCAAGAATCATTCCCGGGAGGCCATTGAATGATTCCGGGCCGCCCGATACATGTATTTCATCCGTATAAAACGCCACAACATATACAGAATCAAGTATAAGTGCATTGGCTCTGCGGCAAGTATAGCCGGCTATCACACGGGTTTCATCAGTCAGTTTCCAGTTTATCGTACGAAGAGAATCTTTGACAAGATAGGTACGTTCATAAAAATCCTTTTCTATCACACTAACTTTCTTATCCAGATCTGAGTAAATGATATTTATTTGATTGGCCATAGGAGAATCGTACCAATAACTTATACTCTGCGCAGAAGGTGTGGGTACAAAAAGGGTTTTGTTATTGGAAAACGTCAATGTACTTTTTAGTTTGAGGAACTGCGGTTCCGTCTTTAAATATTCTTCATAATGAGGTTTATATTCCATGGACGATGGGGTGACCTTCTTTTTAATTAACGCGAACATATTATCTGTCTTTTCATATTCTATAACCCCATGATGGATCACATGAAGAATCTGGGAGACTGCGATATTACCGTAGGCAAAAAGCATCATCAAAAAAAAAGCACTTACATATTTCATAGATCAAGGTTGAAGTGATTTACCGAATTTGTTAAAATCCCAAGCAACGGATAACATAAAGTAACGTCTGATTGTATTATTTCTCACCTCTGAGAAACCATCAGTGCCCCCGGATCTCGAATAGCCCGTATTCTGGTTCAGAAGGTCATTCGCACTGAAGCTGACCTTTAGATTCTCTTCCTTTAGAAAATACCTGCCGATATAAGCCTTGACCAGTGTACGATAAAGATCACGATCAAAGAATTGGTTCTTTGAATAGAAATCAAAACTACTCTCAGAACCCGCAAAAAAATTGAATGGCAAACGGCTGTTAAAATTGAGGTGAGCGAAGTATTGTCGGGAATTATTTTCCACTGGTTGTAATGACGTATTATTTCGCCAAAAATTCATTCCAAAATCAAGATAGTAACTGTAGGTTGATTTATTCTTTGCAATACTTATTCCCGGGTTGATCACTACATTAGATGAGCTATTCAGTTGACCGTTCACATATCCGTAATAGCTATTTCTACTGATATTGAAACTGGAGGTAAAGACCGCGTTAACTATAGGCAGATGAAAATAAAATTCAGCATAAGCGCTCCAAGTAACAGGTTGATGGTCTTTTAGATTTGACCATTGATAAAAGTTAACGCCCGAGGAGTCCGTGTAACGATTATTTATGATACTGTTGATCTGATTACTGAAAGAACCCCTTAAATTGCCCCCCTGATCTGTACTGGTTTTGTATAACCTGTAATTAACGGAAATGTCATTTTGAAACGACGGTTTCAAACCCGGATTTCCCAAGGCAATATTCAATAAATCCGCATTTTGTTTGAGGGGCTGCAATTGTTCGATGGTTGGCTGAACCGTATTTCCCAGGTAAGTAAATGTAAAACTGGAGGCTTTATTGATTTGGTAGGTCAAACTGGCGTTGGAATTCCAGTTAGTGAAAGGCCGGATCAGCGCAGTGTCAGTAAACAGATCCGTTTGCTTGAGGTTCTGCTTGATCATGGAGATGCTAATATTTGATGTCAGCTTAGCCTGGAAAAGAAAAAATCCCAAAGTATATTTGTTGGACATGTCTCGCAGCTTAAAATGATTGCTAAATTCCAGATCAGGTACATCATATTTATTGCTTCCCGATTTGTCAAAAGTACCGTTGTAGTTATCTTTAAGCTTGCTGTTAATACTGTATGCAACGATAACAGAAGCATGCGGCGATAACGGTTGTGAATATGTAAACCCTGCCGATATTTTTTGGTTATTGAACTGCCCCGGTTTGTATTGATCTGTTGCCTGAATGGAATCAGTCCCCCCGGAACTGTTGAAGTATTGCAGCGTATTTTTTAAATAACTATTTGATTTGCTACGGTTAACAGCAATTGAGGTAAAAACCGAGATCATATTTCCCCTGGAACTGAGTTTTTTACTGAAGATCGCATAAGTATCCACATTTTTAGTTTCAGATTCGTTTTCAGACCGGATGTTATTCCTGTTTAGCTCATAGCCGTTTCCATGCCGTGTGGCAAAAACAGTATTATCGTTATTGCTGTTGTTGGATATAGTGCCGTTAACAGACACCTCCAGATTCGCTGTAGAATCCAGGTCGGCCTTAAATACAGCATCCATCGACTGGTTGAAATTATGGTCATTGTGTGTGGTCGATTGGTTTAAAATATTGTAATTGCCCGGCAAATTGTTTTGAATCGTTTTGAGAATATCTCTTTGAAGATCTAAACTACGTATAGCGTAATTACCGTTTATGCTTTTTTTGTTATGACCCCATTTGCTATTGAACTGTAACCCGGCATTTTTTTTTTGGGGTAATCCAACGCCGTTATATCCGCCGCTACCGGAACCGAAACCATCTTCAGCAGTATTAGTTATATTGCCGTAAATCGCCATTTTTTTTTCCGGAGAAAACTTATTTATAATACCCTGCCCTACATAGGATTGACGAGTACCGACCCCAGCAAGGGTATTACCAAAAATGCCTTTGCTTTTGTCTTCTCTTAATTGAACATTCAACACTTTGATCTTGATGCCGTCATCAATACCAGTTAATTTAGATTGATCGCTTTTTTGATTGTAAACCTGAATCTTACTTACCATATCAGCCCTTACATTCTTCGTAACTAATGTTGGATCATCCGAAAAAAATTCTTCACCATCAACCAATACCTTTCCAATAGATTCGCCCTGAAACATGATTCCACCATTTTTATCAATCCTCATACCGGGCAATTGCTGCAATAACTGGTCGACCTTGGCATTTTTTTGAGTTGTAAATGCGTCAGCATTAAATTCGGTGGTGTCTCCTTTGATCTTGACCGGAACCCTTTTTGCTTTTACGATCACCTCATCTAATAATTCAGACCTAAGTATTAATGAAATTTGTCCAAAATTAAATGTTGAATGCAAGGAGTCCAGTGTAAAGTCAGTAACAAAATCCGCATAAGATTTGTAGTTAACCAATAGTAAAAATCTGCCGGGAGTTAATTTTATGTTAAAATCTCCGTTCTTCGTATAAGTATATGCTTTCAATGTGGAGTCGCCGGCATTCAAAATGCAAATAGTAACGTCACTCAGTTTAGTTCTGGTTGATGTATCAACAACGCAACCCTTTATATAACAGCAACCTTGGCCAGATGCATTATTAGTAAGCAGGCAATAAAAAGCGGAGAAGATCAAGAAAATTGTGATTTTCATTTAGGCGGCTTGGTTGTCGCAATATAGAAAAACAAAATAAATCAAGAATATAATTTTTCAGACTTGTTATTTATTTTTTAAAAAGCCTTGCAATTATTAACCCTAAGTTTATACATTTGAGAACAGCGGATTCCAATCGCACACAAACCTAAATTCAAGATCAATGTCACCTCTCTCAAAAAAAAGCTTTTTTATTATTCAGGGTAGTTTAGTAATAAGTATGTACCTCGAAAACAAAACTGAAAGCGTCATAAAAGTTATAACTCGAAAGTTGTAACAACTTATCTTATTTTACCATTGCCGAAGTATTCTATTCGCAATATTTCCGGCATATCAAATTCTTCATAAAATAGTTCAATCCGTTTATTCACCCGCGTATCATTTGCATATAATATGCGGTAGAATTTATGCAATAATGGTTATAGTCAAAATTCAGGGAGGCCTGGGCAACCAAATGTTCCAATATGCATTTGCGCTGTCTATCGCGAAAAAAGACCGATTGGTAAAGTTAGATGTATCTTACTACCAGCAAACCATGGTTCGAGGTCAGGATCAGGGATTAGAGATATTTCGTTTGTTTGATATCGAACTACCTCGGGCTACGTTAAGAGATGCTTACTATTTTTTGAAAAAAAATCTGAATACTGACGATACAATCAGCTATCATCTGAGGAGCGACCGGTACTTTATAAAAGATGAAAGAATATCCGAACATATATATTATCCGGAAGTATTTCACTGCGATAACTGCTACTTTGATGGCTATTGGCAACATATCAGCTATTTAAATGGATTAAAAAAGCACCTTCACAAACTTTTCTGTTTCAAACCTTTCGCTACCGAAGACTCATTAAACAGCGAATTACTAAAACGAATAGACAGTTGCAATTCGGTAAGCATCCACATCAGACGCGGGGACTATTTGCATACGTCAGATCTGTATCCGTTACCTCAACAATATTATATAAAAGCAATGGAGATCGTTAGGAATCAAACCCAAGTTTCGCATTTCTTCGTTTTTTCCGATGATATGGAATGGGCCAAAGGAATGATTGGTGAACAACAATGCGCATTTGTAACAGGCAATTCCGGAGATAACTCTTATAAAGATATGGTGTTGATGAGTCATTGTAAACATAATATTATTGCTAATAGTTCATTCAGTTGGTGGAGTGCCTGGCTGAATAAAAACCCGAGAAAACTTGTCATAGCACCCAAAAAATGGGTGACAGGCAACTTTGATCTGTCTTTCCTACCCAAAAACTGGCAAACCGTGTAGTATGTACACACCCTTTAATAATAATGGCTAAAATCTATGAATGAATCGAGCACATACCAGATAACTAACAAATCTTTCAAAAAAAGATGCATATACCGGATAGGACACGAAGTGAGCTTTTTCAATGAAATAAATCATATGATTTCAGCAATGTTATATTGCCTTGAAAACGAATTAAAATTCGAATTACATTCTGATCAATCCGGGGTATGTGATGATATCTGGAAGGATTTTTTCAATCCATTTACATCCCATTCCTCGGATCCTTATCATTTCCTTTACAATCGGAGGCCTGATTCAGAAAGGTTACCCCATCAGTTTACAGTTGATGAACTTTTTCAAATAAAGAAAACGTTGGCGAATTGCTTTCTTACACAGGATATCTGGCCTTACATAAAGCACAAATACAAATATGTATCAAACCACTATATACGGTCCACTTACATGAGTGGCACGCCCTTGGCTATTGCTTGCAAACTGATAAAAGATATATGGATTTACAAACCTCAAACACATAATAAGATCAACAAAATCTTAGAAACACTTAAGATAGACCGGCCTTATGTAGGAATTCACATAATGGGTGGTAATATAGATTGGATAAATACCAGATCATCTATCAAAACTTCCTTTGATCAGGTTAATTCAATAACAAACGATGCCAATCTCCCGGTATTTATCGCAACGGATGATAATAAAATATTAGATAGAATTAAAGCGGCCTTTCCAAAGCGCGAAATTTTAAACTTTAACTTTCCAGATCGCTCCGGATGGAAACCAGAAGAGTTTCTGCATGGCAAGACGAAAGAAAGCCAGCGAAATGCCATCATCCAATTATTAGCAGATGTTCAGATGCTGGTCGAATCTGAGTTTTTTATAGACTGCGCACACTCCAATATTGGTCAATTTGTTCGTGTTGCCCGAAACAACTTCGGATGCTTGGAAAATGATTCAATCGAAAGCCATATTTATTTAAAAGCCCCAAGTGTCAGTTAACAACATTTTTATAAAGCCCTAAACTTATAACCCCAATATCAAACCAAGATATATGATACCTAAAATTATTCACCAAATCGTCGGCGCCAAGCAAACCCAGTTGATCAGACATTGCCTAAAATCCTGGCATCAGCTAAAGCAATCGGATTTTGAAATAAGAGTGTGGAACGACAATTTGATTAGAGACCTGCTTAGTAAACATTATCCATTTATCCTGCTTCCTTTTGATAACGCACGTAATCATGCAGAAGCTGCGGATATTGCCAGATATGCTATTATTCACTATTATGGCGGTCACTATGTGGATTGGGATGTTGAACTGCTGAACGTGAGTGAATTTCTTACTTTGTGTAATAATAACCCTAAAGGTTATCTGATTCAGGATCCAAAAAACCTCACTATTGCAGCGGAAGCATTTAGCGGCCTGGCTGGTGAGTTATACCTTTATTCTTTGCTCAAAGATATCGCATCGCTTTATGAAAACGGACAACGGGAAATGATGAAAACACCCCAATACTCAGGACCATACCGAATGCGCGACGTGTACTATGTAAATGATACTTTGTCGTGTCAAAATCTGGTTCCTATTAAAAAAGCATTTCTTTATGATTATGATGAGATGTCCATCATGCCCACAAGACAGGAAGATGTTGCTATGGTCCATTATTGGGTGCATTCATGGATGTAAGCTTTCAACAAGTTCCTGTGGTACATTGCCAAATAGCTAAAAAACAGGTATTGCCTAAAACGGGTACAAACCGTTAAAATTCAACTTATTATTAAATAATAAATTTGTTTTTATCCAAATAACTTATAAATTTATATCATAAACCTGAAAACATTATCATCATGAAAAACCAGTTAAAACTATAATTCACGTATTTTTTTTCTTTCTGAATTTTGCATTAATTTTTGCGGAAGAACAGCATAAGGCTACTTGGCAAATCAGTTGATTTGCGGTAAACTGCTAAATCATTTTTGTTAATGACTGGCCATGGATTGTATTGTCCGGATATTTCCTAAAAGTCCAGTCCGGAATGATGCTATCTGAAGCTTTGTGACAAATATTCATACGCTTGTTAAGTTTGCAATAAACCTACTTACTGACCTTACTACCAATATATATTATTATGTTGAATTTACTGTATCAATTGTTGTTTTCCGCACCGGATATTGTACACGCAGCCTGGCAGGTTTCAGCTATCAACAAGGTCCGAATTACCAGGACTACTCTAAAAAAAGGAATTGAAAAACATCCGGACTTTCCGAGTTTATTAAGTGTGAGTGACGTTTTTGACAACTATGGCATTGCAAATCTTACTATTAAAGTTAAGCCCGAAGATCTGGATGAATTACCTCTTCCATTTATAACCAGCTTAAGTAAAACAAATTCCGATTCCTTTTTTACAGTTGTTAAGGAAGTTCATGACCAGCAAGTAACTTACTTCAACCCGGGTAACCACCAATGGGAAAGTATGAAAAAAAAGGACTTTTTATCGTGTTTCAATGGAATCGCTCTCCTAACTGAGCCTGAAGAATATGCCGGCGAGCCTGGTTTCGAAAAAGCCAGAAAGATCGAAATTCAACAGGCAAGTGTTAGATACACAGGGCTGGCATTACTTTTTCTATGCGTGGTGGTATACGGCTTGCTAAGACTTTTCCAAATGGGTAACGCTGCATTATTGCCTCTTGGTTTTGGCGTGGTAACAATAGTTGGCACAATATTGACACTATTACTGCTATGGTATGATTTAGATAGCTACAATCCGATTTTAAAAAAAATATGTGCTGCAGGAAATATTAAAGTAAACTGTGCTGCGATACTTCATTCCGACAAAGCCAAGATATTCGGAATTAGCTGGAGCCAAATCGGCTTTACTTTTTTTGCCGGAAATTTAATGTCGCTTGTCGTTTCTGGCTTCACAAACACCGGTGTGCTTTCCTTACTCTCTGTATCTGTATTACTCTCATTTCCCTATATAATTTATTCTTTGTCCTATCAATGGCTTATAGTGAAACAATGGTGCTTACTGTGCCTTTGGGTTCAGGCCATATTGTTGGTGCAAACCATTGTAGTATTATTGGCGGGATGGCCTCAGATGATAGTTTATATGAACGATATATATACATCACTGGCACAAGTTATGGTATCTTACATAATTTCTTTTGCCGCTGTGACGCTCATTTTACCGGCATTATTAGACGCTAAAAAGGGCAAGGCAAATCATATGGAATTACAGCGTTTAAAACATAATCCCCACGTTTTCAATGCACTTCTCGCCCGGCAAAAACCGGTTCAATATACACCAGGTAATTTGGGGATAAAACTTGGTAATCCTAACGGGCAGACTAAAATAATCAAAGTATGTAATCCCTTCTGCGACCCCTGTGCTCAGGCTCATAAACCGCTTGAAAATCTTCTTGAAAACAATCCCGATTTGGAAATCCAGATAATTTTTACGGCAAGCTCAGATCAGGATGATATCAGGAGACTACCGGTAAGCCTTTTGATGACTATAGCTCAATCAAATGATGAACATTACACTCGCCAAGCAATGGATGACTGGTATCTCGCCGAAAAAAAAGACTATGGGGATTTTTCGGCTAAACACCCTATGCAAATCGATACTGATGATCAAAATCAAAAGATTGATGCAATGAACAAATGGTGCATTGACAATTCAATAAGTTACACCCCTACTGTTTTTATCAATGGCAGACAACTTCCTGATAACTACTCCATTGCGGATCTTAAATATTTCCTGGCAACTTAGCAACTTTCGCCTAACATCAAACCAAACTTTATCCATCGTTAACCAATTATCTCACCCGTTTTACTGCGAACAGCCTATTCAGAATTGTTTGCCCTTTCCAAAACTAATTACACTCAATCATGATCAATTATATCAGAACCGGTCACCGGGTCTTAAAAATATATTTCTTTCTAAATAGCCTTTGAAAGAAAGTACCGGAGAGGCTTATACACCAAAACGTGTATATCCGGGAAGCCTATCCTTCCGGGCTTAATGCGGAAGGTAACTTACTTTTTTAAACCATATTATGAAAAAATTGAAATTAAAAGCACTCAAATTCAGCAACATGGAAGTGCTTACCAGAAATCAGCTTAGAAATGTATTAGGAGGATCGTTCGGTAGCGGCAGTGGTAGTGGCAGCGGCAGTGGAAGCGGCAGTGGAAGCGGCAGTGGTAGTGCATGCCCGACAGGTACAGCGCATTGTTACTGCGGAAATGAATATGTGGGTTGCAAGTCGTCCGCAGATTGTCTTGCAAGATGTGGCATAAAGCCTTAAATTTAATTGCAGGCCTGATTTCCAGGCCTGCAATTACCTACATCGAGAAATATACTTTTCTGAAGCATACCTAAACATACCAACATGCAAAAACCTATTCAAACCTACATAGTCAATTTAAAAACAAGGCCAGACAGAAGAAAGTTTATTATTAAGGAATTTTCCTCACGACCGGAATTCGCCGTGCAAATAGTAGATGCTCAAACCAGCGAATTCGGCGCACTAGGTCTTTGGAATACGATGAAAGCTATTGTTAGCGAAGCATTGAACGGCCGGGAGGAGTATATCATTATATGTGAAGATGACCATAAATTCACCAAAGATTATAGTAAAGAATATCTCTATCAAAGCATTGAACAAGCCCAAAACAACAATATGGATCTGGTATTCGGAGGAGTTAGCTGGTTTTCTAATATCATCAATATCGGAAATAACTTATTTTGGCTTGAAGACTTTTCCGGCACTCAGTTTTTTGTAATATTCAGAAAATTCTTTAAAACATTTCTTATAAATTCCGTGATGGACGAATCACCGGCTGATGCCCGAATGGGAAATCTCACTTCAAATAAAGTGGTTATGTACCCATTTATTTCTACGCAGAAGGATTTCGGATATTCGGACGCTACACAACGGAATAATGAAAAAGGAAGGGTTCAAAATTTATTCAAGTGGGCACAAAATAGCCTCAAAACACTGGAATCGGTCAGATTTTTTTACCAGTCATTGCCAAAAACGTCAATACTGACCGGAGAAAAAGGAGAAAATTTATTATCCACTTACAAAATTCCAACCTATATCATCAACCTGCCGGAGAGAAAAGATAGACTTGAACACATCCGGAAGGAATTTGAAGGCAGAAATGAATTTGATATTCATATCATTAAAGCATGTAAGCACAAAATAGGAGCCGTTGGCTTATGGAAAAGTATACGCAAAGTTATTAAAACCGCTATTGCCAATGAGGATGATGTGATCATTATTTGTGAGGATGATCACAGCTTTACCACTGCTTATTCCAAAGAATACCTTATTACAAACATTCTGGAAGCTCATCATCAAGGTGCCTGCATCTTATCAGGAGGAACCGGAAAATTTGGCTACGCAGTTCCATTGACTGAAAATAGATACTGGACAAATCACGCGCTCTCAGCTCAATTTGTGGTCATATATAAAAAATTTTTTCAGCAAATATTGGATGAGCCTTTCGATAAGTATGTGATAGCAGATATGTTGTATTCCCGAATGACCAGCAACAAAATGTTGCTTTTTCCCTTTATCTCTATCCAAGCTAATTTTGGGTATTCAGATGTCACCCCTTTACACATGGAAGACAGCAAGATAATAAGCCGTTTGTTTTATGAAAGCACGAACCGGCTGACCACTATTCGACAGGCATATCTCAAATACAACTTAATCACGGCTTAGATCTAATTCATTACCGTTACTACTCACCGATTTAAATAAAAAAAAGAAACATGTCGTTTCGTTTCTATAAACAGTTAAATGCGATGGATTGCGGTCCGACCTGTTTGCGTATGATAAGCACGTACTATGGTATACACTATAACATAGATACTATCAGACAGAAAGCAGGTTACAATAAACTGGGGGTATCCTTACTGGGGATCAGTGAAACTGCTGAAAAAATCGGTTTTAGAACAAGAGGTGTTCAAATTAATTTTGAGAAGCTATTAACCGCTCCCCTACCCGCGATACTTCATTGGAGCCAAAATCATTTTGTTGTACTAATATCTTTAACAAAAAACAAGGCTAAAATAGCGGATCCATCGACAGGAATTTTAACGCTTAACAGAATTGAGTTTAATAGCTACTGGCTTTCGAATAAAATGGAGGATATTGGTAGCGTGGGCACCGTATTATTGTTGGAGCCTACGCCGGCTTTCTTTGAAAACGAAGGCGAAAAAACTCGTAAACTCACCTGGGGCCTGGTTACGCAATATCTCAGGCCTAATAGCTGGCGTATTTCGCAAATATTCATATCACTGATCGTTAGTTCTGTTATTCAGCTGATATTTCCATTTCTGGCACAAGCTATGGTTGACACAGGGATCAACACCCGTAACTTTTCATTTATCAAGTTGATTCTCATTGCACAATTGATACTCACTGTTACGAGTACGGTTGTAGATTTCATCAGAAGCCGCTTGCAAATGAAAGTTTCAAACATAATTAACATGTCGGTACTTTCTGATTTTTGGATGAAGCTGACCCGTCTGCCTATATCATATTTCGATTCCAGACATACCGGAGATACGCTACAACGACTGGGCGACAATAGCAATGTGCAAAACTTTATATTAGGTCAAGCGTTCGGCACCGTGTTCTCACTGGCCAACTTTCTTATCTACGCCATTGTTTTGATGAGTTATAATTTAAAATTGTTTGCCGTATTCGCAGTTGGTAATTTGGTGTATTTTGGATGGGTTTGGTTGTTTTTAGGAATAAGGCGCAAACTTAATTATGAAAGTTTTCGCATTGCTGCAAAGGAGAATAACTCCACATTGCAACTTATTCAAGGTATGCAGGAAATTAAATTGAACAATGCAGAACATCTAAAACGCTGGGAATGGGAATCGATACAAGCCAGTATTTTTAAACTGAATTTAAAAGGGCTCAACTATAATCAATGGCAGTCTACCGGTGCTTTATTAATCAACCAAAGTAAGGATCTTATCATCAGCTTTATTGTTGCTGGTTTAGTGGTTGACGGATACCTCACATTGGGTTCAATGATTGCTATACAATACGTCATCGGACAACTGAGCGGCCCTGTGCATGGGTTCATCGGTTTATTGCAAAGCTATCAGGATGCGAAGATCAGTATGGAACGTTTGAATGAAGTTTACGAAATAGATGATGAAGAGCCGCATGATCAAACATTTACAACCAACTTGCCCTCGGATAAGACCATACATTTTGAAAACCTGAGCTTTACTTATCCCGGTACGGGCAATGAACCGGTTTTGAAAGACATTAATCTGGAAATAGCTCAGGGCAAGGTAACAGCAATTGTCGGCATTAGCGGTAGCGGCAAAACAACTTTACTCAAATTGCTGTTAAAAATCTACAAGGATTATAACGGACATATTAAAGTTGGTGACAAACCATTTAAATTCTTTAGTCCTTCTTACTGGCGCAGAACCTGTGGTGCTGTACTACAGGACGGTTATATATTTAATGATACGGTTGCTCATAACATTGCACTTGGCGAAGAATTTATCGATCATGAAAAATTGATCGAAAGTTGCGATGCGGCAAATATCACATCTTTTATAGAAAGCCTCCCAAATGGCTATAATACTAAAATGGGCTCTGAAGGTGTCGGCGTTAGTCAGGGTCAAAAACAAAGAATTTTGATTGCCCGGATGATTTATAAAAACCCGCACTACCTTTTTTTTGACGAAGCCACGAACTCGCTCGATGCAAATAACGAAAAAGAAATTGTTGAAAACCTGCAGAAATTTTACAAAGGCAAAACAGTTATAATAGTGGCTCACCGACTGAGCACCGTAAAACATGCGGATAAAATTGTCGTTCTGAAAGATGGCAAAATCGTCGAAGAAGGAAATCACCATTATCTCACGGACCTCAAAGGGCATTACTTTGAGCTTGTGAAAAACCAGTTGGAGTTAGGAAATTAATCAGATCAATCAATATGCCGGCAGATAAATTACCTTCAACAGATGAGCAGCAACCATCAGCTCAGCGTACATTACATTCAAAAATTAATCAACGGTCTGAATCGGTACAGGAAATTATATCTCATCAACCTGATCTGCTAGAGAAATGGGGAATAACACTTTTGGTTGTATTGTTCATCGGCCTCTTTTTTTTAGCTTGGTTCGTCAACTATCCTGATACTGTTGAAGCACCCTTAAAGGTTATTTCTGAGAACGCCTCAAAGCCGATCATTTCACTTAATGGCGGTCAACTAACTTTTCTCAACAAAAACACTAATCAGCAAGTGTCAAAAGGTGAAGTAATCGCTGTATTGGAATGCGATGCAGATTATAGGGAAGTTCTTGCTTTGGAACGTAAAGTTCACAATGGACTTAACGCTTTAAATACTGGAAAAAATGTTAGCCGGACAGAGTTGTTTGGTGAGCGATACCGAAAATTAGGGGAACTTGAGGGGGCTTTTCAGATGTTCTACCTCACTTGGATGAACAATTCCGATGAAAATAACGGTAGATTTTACGAGGCTCTTCAACGTTTGAAAAACGAAATTGATCATTGGTCCCAAAAATACATAATCCGGGCACCCATTAACGGCAGATTTGTGTTTGTCAGACCGTTGAAACAGGGTCAAATGCTTAAGCCATCCAAACTTATCGGATACATTAATCCGCCAAATACCAAATTTTACGCTGAGGCTAATTTATCGAATGTAAATATTGGCAAAATTGACACCGGGTTGGAAGTTCAGATAAGATTAGACTCATACCCCTATCATGAATATGGGGCGCTTACCGGTCAAGTAAGCTATATATCTTCGATCGCATCTGACAGCGGGATATTCGCAACCATCAGGTTGGATACAGGTGTGTTGATAAAAAATGGTAAACTTATGAAATTACAGGATGGTTTTTCCGGAAAGGCTATTATCATTACAAGGAAAAGCAGATTACTGGAAAAAATGTATTCAAAATTTTCGCAATCAATTATTAGTGATTAGTGTCAGAAATTATTAGCAGGGTAAGAGTTATGGTATGTAATTTATCGGCAACTGATCGCCAAGCCTGCTTAGTCCCCATTTGCCATTAAAAGTTATACTGCAATCAATACAGTTACCCAACCTGTCTATCATCACCCTTCGGTTATCTAAATGGATAAGTGTGCTTGTGGGTGAGCGCTCTATTGGCTTCAGCCTGAATTTCTGATTCATCTTCATCAATCTGCTTGCTCTTGATGGATCGTGGTCAACATAAAGCGATGTAAAGTGTAATGATAAATAGGCCGTATCAATGCGCTTGGCAAGGGTATCAAACTTAATCGGACGAACATCTATGTATGGCAGGTCCGGCCGGACGGCATCAACGGGAGTAGGCAACATTTCATGTGTTATAAAGCCTTCTTCATAAACCCTGTTATAGTAAATCGACGTTAAAAAGTGCCTGAATGATTCCGCATAAGCAATCGCCCGGTTCTTTTTCCAGGCACGCTTCTCCCTCTCTGTACCGCTCATCTCCTCAAAAACAGCTTCGCCTGATAGGGTGCTTCGGTTGGTACCCACCTCATGGTTAAAATAAGTGAGCGCATAACGAATTTTATACCCCAGTCGCTTGTTCTCGACTATCAAAAATTCATCGGCATCGGCTTTCAAGAATTGCTTATCTGTTGATAAATTAACCACTTCGGGATTAAGCAGCCGGCAGCTTCTGCCATTTACCGAGGAGCCTAACAGCTCTTTCTGAAATACCTTTAAAAATTTATCCATATTACCAGTGCCTACCTTCACCTCGTTAAGTATGGTCGGCTTTACATCTAACACAAAATTTTTCACTACCGGTGCATTCAAAACCTTTACCTCTTGTGTAATGGTGGCATGGCCTAACATTTTGGCTGTTACCAGATAATTACCAGGCTCAAGGGTGCTGAATAAGTAATTGCCCAGATCATCGGTAGCTGTAATATGAGTAGATCCGGTTATAAAAATCGTCGCGCTCTTTAGTGGGCCCCCTTGCGCATCTGTAACTGTTCCGCTTATTGATGCTGAGCGTTTTTGTGCACAAACAATAGAAGCAAACATCGTAAATAGTAAAATCAAGAGTCGGTTCATGCTAAGTAATATGGCTAATCTTAGGTTTTTGGTTTGTACATAACCATTAAAAATCTAAATTAATAATTGGCAATCATTTGACAAATTAGTTCATCACAATTATAAACTCCATAATAAATTGAAAATCACTTATTGGACGACTGCCATTAATGATCGTCAAATTGAGGCACGGAGAATATCCGCTCTAAAAATCTGATGGGTAGGAAATAATAATAAATTATGATTTCTTGGTTAGTATTCATTAAATTTAAAGCATAGACAATAACCTAATACCATGAAGAAAAATCACAGCAAGATTGATCATCGATCAAAGTATGCGTCAACTATTTTCACCAATATTTATAAAAATAATATCTGGGGTGGAAAGAAAGGAGAATATTATTCCGGCTCCGGTTCACATAATGAAGCTATATCAGAATATGCGAAAATAGCAACCGAACTAATTGTTTCCAATAAAGCTATTCAGATTGTAGAAATTGGTTGCGGAGATTTTAGCGTTACGAAAAAAATCCTCAATCATCTTGATATTCTTGGTTGGCGATATCAGTATATGGGATATGACGTGGTCAAACCATTGATTACGCAAAATATTAGACTATTCGGTAAAGACAATGTTCAATTCAGGTTAAAGGATTCCGCAAACGGAAAAATCTGCTCCGGTGATTTCTTAATAATCAGACAGGTACTTCAACATTTAAACAACCGATCTATAGCTAAAATAGTAGCGAAGTTTATCAACTACAAACATGTTTTGGTCACCGAACATCAGGCATCAGATATGTATGATGCGATAATAACACCTAACTTGGACAAACAGACCGATGCATCGAACAGAATACATCAGTATTCAGGAGTTTACTTGGATAAGCCACCATTCAATTGCCAATCATTAACCAAGGTCTATTCCATATATGAGCCGCAGGCAAGTTTGCAAGCCAGTATTAATACATTCCTTATCCCTATAAGGTAATCAAATTCCGCAAGTAACCCGAATTTTCTAATACTTTCCTCGATAACTTATAAAATTTATTGGGTAACAATCATATTAAATTCTGTGATAATGTAAGCTTAGTGCGTTTTTAATACCGTCAAGGCCGATTTAAACAAAAAAAGGCCTTGCGTTTGCAAGACCTTTTTGGTGGGAGCTACTGGGTTCGAACCAGTGACCCTCTGCTTGTAAGGCAGATGCTCTGAACCAGCTGAGCTAAGCTCCCGTTTTAAAACTTTGTTTCGCCTTAGCAGCGTTGCTTTGTTTTGGGACTGCAAACATAGGGCGTTTTTTTAATTATTCAAAAAAATATTTTAAAAAAATATTTAGTGATTGATTAACAGTAAATTAATTTTTCAGCACTAATTTACAGAGAGTATTAAACGGCCTATCCGGGAAAATATATCTTCAATTTATATAATAAGCCAATACATAAATCGCAATTCTTGAAAAACAAGACAATGTTTAAAAAAATGATATTTATCTATTTTTTAATAAAAATTCAATGAAAAGGCGAATTTTTATTTGTTTTTATAAATAATTACTTTAAATCGACCTTATAAATATGCATTTTTGCAACAAAAGCCATGTAATCAAATGCTAAATCATTAATCCATGTTAAATAAGCGTTAAAAAACTTAAAAAAATTAGCTTTTTTAATATCTATAATGTATGTTTGATCCATACAATTTATCGTCCTAACACAACACGTTCTTTATGGTAAATTTTATGAGGTCAGTTAATATATAAAAGAGAAAGTTGCTGCTTTCTCTTTTTTTATGCCTAAAACATTCACGCGTTTAAACACCAATAAATTGTGATTTATTGTAAACATATCGGTTGATATGGGCGTTACCTTATAAAAAAAACCAATCGTTATGACTGATATCACACCCGCCGATAAAGACGGCAAATATGAATTTACCATTTCTTACTCCGAGCGCGAACTGATATGCGAGGTAGAAAAGCAACAGAATGTTTTACACGTTACTATCGACAAAACATTGCACTCTGACCTGGTTATCAATAAGGATGGCTCTGTAGAACAAACCGAAGGTGCCCCTATCCCGGCATCAACTATTGAGTATATCAAAAAGCGGGTAATCGGCTAACAACGTATGAGCTGATGCTTGATGTTAAACAATCAGGCATCAGCTTAATACCTCCTCCAGCACCTCGTGCGACCGTATGTGGCCAAAACTTTCAATATGCAGGGCGTAATACTCCAGCAGTTTATCTATCAGGTACCGGCGTTCACTATTATCAATTTTTAATAGGGCTGACGTGGTAAGGTTACTTTGCAACAGCAAATAAAAGTTTTGGGTATGTGGCGCCGACAAGTACTGAGCGCTTTCAGGCTTCCAGTTTGAAAATACGCCGTTCTTCATATCAAAATAGGCAGCCGTAGCTGCATTGGCCTTATCAGGATAAAAGCCCAGGTATCGCGTAAGCTGGGTTAAAAACAGCAAATGGAAGTTGGCCAGCCCCTCTTTTTGATGATCGAGCCATTCAATCGCGTTAAAAATATAATCAAACAACTGCTCATCCGGCGATTGCTGCCTGATGGCCTTATACAGCACTTCGTTCAAAAAAATAGCGATGCAGCTTTTTATCACATCATAAGGAATGCTTTGCAGCACAGGCGATGTTTTTAATTCGGATATCCGCTGCACGTTACCGGTATTTTTATGATACACCACCAGATCAACCAGATGCAATGGTTGCAGCATATTGCGCGGTATTTTGGCCCGCGGCTTTTTAACCCCGTTGATGATGTAGGATTGCAGGCCGAACTTCTCCGTAAATATCTGTACGATCACGCTGCTTTCGCTGTAATCAGTAGTTCTGAAAATAATGCCCCGGGTTTTATGCAGCATGTGTGGCCAGTAAATAAACTTTAGGCAAAAATATAACGCTACCGGTAAAAACAGCGAACACGGCGGCAATAACCACACAACCCGCGCTAACATCTTTTACATGCCCGGCTTTGGTATTATACTCCGGCGAAGCCAGATCGGTAAGTAACTCCAGGGCGGTATTCAGCATCTCGGTAATAATAACCAGCGTAACGGCCAGCATGATCCAAAGCCATTCGGCGGCGGTAATTTTAAAAAACAAGCCTAATGCCATAGCCACAAGGGTAGCGCCGCTATGTATCCTGAAGTTTAGCTGTGTTGCATAAGCATAGCCAATCCCTTTAAAAGCGTAACCAAAGCTGCGTATAACCTTTTTCATGTAAAATTGAACTATTAGTTGGCTTTTAACCCCCAATATATATATTCTAAAGTAAAATCCGTATTTTTGCAACCTCTAAAATTTGAGGTGAAACACATTGATGTACAACGAATATAAACAGTTAAACTTATCTGAAACCGGTAAACAGGTGCTGGAGTTTTGGAAAGCGAACAACATATTTGAAAAAAGTATCAGCAGCCGTCCTGCCGATAATCCATATACTTTTTACGAAGGCCCGCCATCGGCCAACGGTATGCCCGGCATACACCACGTTATGGCGCGTGCTATTAAGGATATTTTTTGCCGCTACAAAACCTTGAAGGGCTACCGCGTAAAGCGTAAAGGCGGCTGGGATACCCACGGCCTGCCTATTGAGCTGGCGGTTGAAAAATCACTGGGTATTACTAAGGATGATATCGGTAAAAAGATCTCGGTTAAGGAATATAATGATGCCTGCCGCCGTGAGGTTATGCGCTATACGGATGTATGGAATGACCTTACCGAGAAGATGGGCTACTGGGTTGACCTTGACGATCCGTATATTACTTATAAAAATGAGTACATCGAATCGTTATGGTGGATACTGAAACAGTTGTATAATAAAGGCTTTTTGTATAAAGGCTACACGGTACAGCCGTACTCTCCCAAATCGGGTACCGGTTTAAGTTCGCACGAGCTGAACCAGCCGGGTACCTACAAAATGGTAAAGGATACTACCATTACCGCCCAGTTTTTTCTGAAGAACGACCAGCAGCACCCGCTGATGCCGGTACTGTTCAGCAAACCGGAAGAACAAACTGCCATTTTAGCCTGGACCACTACCCCATGGACACTTCCATCAAACTGTGCCCTTGCCATTGGAGAAGATATTGAATACGTAAAAATAGCCACATTTAACCCGTATACTTTTAAACCGGTTAGTGTGGTGCTTGCCAAAGCATTGGTAGGCAAATACTTTAAGCCCGAAGGCGAAAATGCCGCCTTTGATACCTATAACGAAGGCGACAAGCTTATTCCATGGCGAACAGAAGCCGCTTTTAAGGGGGCTGACCTGGTGGGCTTACACTATCATCAACTAATGCCTTATGTTACTAATGCCGATCTGGAGCAAAACGCCTTCCGCGTTATTCCGGCTGATTTTGTAACTACGGGCGATGGTACCGGCATTGTACATACCGCCTCCGTATTTGGCGCAGACGATTTCAGGGCCTGTAAAGAGAACAATGTACCATCAGTAATGGTGCTTGACGAAACAGGCAAGGAAGTACCGCTGGTAAACAAGCAAGGCCGCTTTGTTGATGAAGTGACCGATTTTGCCGGACGTTATGTAAAAGAAGAATATTACAGCAAAGAAGAGCGCGAAGAACCCGGCTTCAGGCCTACCGACGTGCTTATCTCCATAAAACTAAAAGAAGATAACAAGGCGTTCAACGTACAAAAATATGAGCACAGCTACCCGCACTCGTGGCGTACCGATGAGCCCATATTGTATTACCCGCTTGATAGCTGGTTTATTAAAACCACCGCGGTTAAGGATAAACTGGTAGCCCTTAACAAAACCATTAACTGGAAACCCGAGGCAACCGGTACCGGCCGTTTTGGCAACTGGCTGGAAAATTTGGTTGACTGGAACTTGTCGCGTTCACGCTACTGGGGTACCCCGTTGCCGATTTGGCGCGAGGAGAACGGCAGCGAAGAAAAATGCATCGGCTCTGTCGAAGAATTGAATGCCGAGATACAACGATCAATAGCAGCCGGTAACATGCCCGAAGGTTTTACCTTAGAGGATATGCACCGCCCGTATGTTGATGATGTGGTATTAACCTCATCAACCGGCAATAAAATGTTCCGTGAGCCTGACCTGATCGATGTTTGGTTTGACAGCGGTGCCATGCCTTACGCGCAATGGCATTTCCCGTTTGAGAACAAGGACGAGTTTAAAAATGCCTACCCGGCAGATTTTATAGCCGAAGGTGTTGACCAGACACGTGGCTGGTTTTTTACCCTGCACGCGTTAGCCGTACTGCTAAGCGAAAGCAGCGACGAGGTAAAAGTGGTAAACGAAGCCATAGGCAATAAAGGTATCGCCTTTAAAAATGTGGTATCAAACGGCCTGGTGCTTGATAAGAACGGCAACAAAATGTCGAAACGTTTGGGTAATGCTACCGATCCGTTCGAGACCATTGAGCAATACAGTGCCGATGCTACCCGCTGGTACATGATCAGCAACGCATCACCATGGGATAACCTGAAGTTTAACTTGGAAGGGCTGGACGAAGTGCGCCGTAAATTTTTCGGCACACTGTACAATACCTATTCTTTCTTCGCGCTGTATGCCAATATTGATCAGTTTACTTACAGTGAGCCTGAAATAGCACTAAGCGAAAGGCCGGAGATAGACCGTTGGATATTATCCTTACTCAACACCCTTACCAAAGAGGTTGACGGGTTTTATGCTGATTTTGAGCCAACCCGCGCGGCACGTGCCATACAGGATTTTGTTGACGCGCACTTTAGTAACTGGTACATCCGCTTAAGCCGCAGGCGTTTCTGGAAATCAGAAAACTCGGAGGATAAACTATCAGCCTACCAAACGCTTTACACCTGCCTGGTTACTATAGCTAAACTCATATCGCCCGTGGCACCGTTTTTCGCGGAGCGTTTATACAGCGATTTGAATAAAGTAACCGGCAAGGAACAATTTGAATCGGTACATCTGGCTTACTTCCCGGAGTACAATACCGGGGTAGTGAACAAGGAACTGGAAGAGCGTATGCAATTAGCGCAGGATGTATCATCCCTGGTACTGTCGCTACGTAAAAAAAGCAGCATTAATGTGCGCCAGCCGCTGAGCAAGATACTGTTACCGATATTAGACAGGAATTTTGAGCACCAGGTAGAGCAGGTTAAGGAGTTAATACTTTCTGAAACCAATATCAAAAATATTGAATATATTACCGACGCTGCCGGCTTTATTAAAAAGAAGGTAAAGCCTAATTTTAAAGCATTAGGCCCTAAGGCAGGTAAAAGCATGAAAGCCGTTGCCGACGCTATTGTGAACCTTGACCAGCAGGCACTTGCTAAATTTGAACAGGATGGCACCACAACTTTTGAGGTTGATGGCGCAATTTTTGAAATAGCGATAACCGACGTTGAAATTATAGCGGAGGATGTACCGGGCTGGCAGGTTGCAAATTTAGGCAAACTAACCGTTGCTTTGGATGTTACAGTGACTGACGAACTCAAGAAGGAAGGCTTATCGCGCGAGCTGATAAATCGGGTTCAAAACCTGCGCAAAGGCAAAGATTTTGAGGTGACTGATAAGATCAACGTAAATATAAAAACCGGTAGCGCCGCTATTATTGATGCGGTAAACGCGAATTTGGCCTACATACAGGCGGAGATACTTGCTGATACCGTTGTATTTATTGACGAACTGACCGAAGGTGAAATAACAAATATTGACGAAAACGAATTATTGATTTCTATAAGTAAAATATAATGGCAAACGAAACCACAAAGACCAGATATTCTGACTCGGAACTACAGGAATTTAAAGATATAATTTTAGAGAAAATACGCACGGCTAAACAGGAGCTTAACGCGCTTGCGTCATCATTAAGCTCGCCAAACGCGAATGGCACTGATGATACGGCCGGTACTTACAAAACCCTGGAAGATGGCTCGGCTACATTAGAAAAAGAGCAGATAAACCAACTGGCTGCAAGGCAAAAAAAGTTTATTGAGCAGTTGGATGCCGCTCTGGTACGCATCGAAAATAAAACTTACGGTGTTTGCCGCGAAACCGGTAAACTGATCCAAAAAGAGCGTTTACGTGCCGTGCCGCATACTACGCTTAGTATGGAAGCTAAACTTCGCCAAAATTAAATGAAGGCATCGTACGTTAAGCCATTTTTGGTGGCCACGTTAGTAGTATTGGCGGACCAGATCATCAAGATTTGGGTGAAAACCAATATGTACATAGGCGAAGAGATCCATTTTTTAGGCGACCGCGGCATGCTGCGCTTTATCGAAAATAACGGTATGGCATTTGGCATGGAACTGGGTGGCGAACTGGGTAAACTGGCTCTTACGCTTTTCCGCATTGTTGCGGTTGTAGCTATAGGTTACGGGCTGGTACATCTCATCAAACACAAGTACCACCGTGGTTTGATCATGAATGTAGCCCTGATACTGGCCGGCGCATTGGGTAATATTATTGACTGTGTTTTTTACGGCAAAGTGTTTGATTACGCGCCGCTGTTTCATGGCCGGGTGGTTGATATGTTCTACTTCCCGCTTGTAAGAGGAGTTTTCCCGCAATGGTTTCCGGTATGGGGTGGTGAGGACTTTGAGTTCTTTCGCCCGATATTTAACCTGGCCGACGCGGCTATATCTGTAGGTGTTATTATGATACTGATATTCCAGAAACGCTACTTTAAACATGAAGAGCCGGAACCGGTAAGCACCAACAGCGAGGTTGTTGAAGAGTAATTACCTCGTTTATATAAAACGTGAAAGGCCTTGTTAAATTAACAAGGCCTTTCACGTTTTATAGGGCTTACTTTGTTTTCAGCACATTAAACTTATAGGTATAAGTAAGCAAAAAATATCTTTTCAGGGTATTATTTTGCCCGTCAATAAGCGCGTTGGTGGTGGTAAACCGGTAAATATTGATGTTTTGATCGAGCAAGTCATACACCGCCAGTTTTATCTCGCCCTGCTCCTTTTTAAACATCTGCACCGCTACTGACGCGCTCAGAATGTTATTGCTCTTACGGAAACCATCGGCAATTTGCGAGTTGTAAGTAAACTCCTGCTTACCCTCCCAAACTACTTTTTTAGGCCAGCGTATATTAATGTTGTTCTGCATGTTAAAGCCTTTCAGGTTCTGGTTTTGTCCGCTACTGTAATCATACCTTGCCCAATTGCGGAAGTAAGTAAAATTGGTATTGAGCTCTATCTTATCATTCCATGCTATCTCTCCGCCTTGGGTAAATGATGCCGTCCAGTTTTTTTCCTTTCCGGTTTCATCATTGATCATATTGATCCGCTCACGATACTGCGGCCCTATACTACTCCGTAAGCCAAAACGCCATATCTTACTTTTTTTAAACTCCTTACCAAACGAAAAAGATCCATACATATCCACACTTTGCCCGGCATTAACAGGCATATTGGTATGTACATAGTCGCTGGTAATGGTTGTTTTATGGATCACCGTATTTTGCGAGGTCGAGTAATTAAACCAGGCATACATATTTACTCCTTTTTCAAAATTGTAGTTATAGTAGTTAAGGGTAAAACGCGTACTCTGCGATGGCTTCAGATCAGGGTTGCCTATGAATGATGATTGCGGGCTGTACACAATAGTAACCGGCCGAAGATCAGATATAGACGGCAGGTTATAGTTCCTTTCCATAGATATAGAGATCCGGTCAAACAGATCTAAACGGAATGAGGGCAACAAAAAGTTATAAGACCGCTTAACTGTGCCTACATCAAAAACATCGGTAATATTTTGCCATTGTTGTGTTACGCCTGCTATTATGGATACCTTTTTAAACATGCGCCAGGTTATGCCGGGTTTTACATTCTTGGTCCAGTTACGGCGGTTCAGGTCAGCGCTTTGATCGGGTAATAAAATGCTGTACCGGTTGGTAAGCATATCCCGATCATACACAAATTGGTTTTGGTCGGCATTGTTGTAATCGGCAGAGGTCACTACATCCACGATCAGCTTTTTTGAGAGCGGGTATCGATAACTTAATGACAGGCTGCCCGATGAATTTTTATTGTCGCTGGTGTTATACCTGTCAAGCAGGTAGGATGGTACGGTTGAAACATAACTTGTTGTACGGCTTTTATTAAAACCATCGGCGTTATTAGGGTTAAAACTCAGGTTATGCATCAGCGTGAATGATTCCTCGCGCCGCTTTTTGCCCCGCCGGTTATATACCACGCTATGCCCAAAGGTTGATGAATTATTATCATTAGTACCTCTGCTTTCACTATCATTAACCTTCGCGTCAAAATTGTTGTTACTATTACCGCTTGATGAATTATCGCTATTGCTATTATTGAATGCCAGGTTCGGCCTGTATGTCAGGCTGTTCAGGCTATCAGGTTTCCACTCTACCAAACCGTTAATAGTATGCCCAAAGCTGGCACTATTATTACTACTTGCAGTACGGCTAAATAAGGTGGTATCCTTTATATACTGTTGTACAAAATTACTGTTCTCGCTGGTGTTACGGGTTTCGTTGTAAAAATACATCAGGTTTAGCTTTAGCTTTTTGCCGTAATCGCTGTTAAGGTTAAAGCCGCTCGAGGTTACCTTTTCAATACCGCCCCAGCCACGCCCGCCAAGCTGTACCGAGCCATTCCACAAGGCATCGCCTCCGCTGCGGTCAAAACCACCGTTACTGTATAGCTCCTGGCTGCTAAAACCCGTTTTGTTCAGGTTATTACTCATGGCAATTACGCTTACCTGTAGGGTATCCCTGAACATGTTGAACAGTCCGCCGGTTTCATACCTGTCGCGCGATCCGCCACCGCCATACACCTTACCGAATATGCTGCGCTTAATGGCCCGCTTTAGTTTGATGTTAACAATCTTGTTTACATTAATGGCGCTTACCAGGTGGTCGGGGTCATTTTCCCGGTCATCATATACCTGTATCTTATCCACAATAGCCGCATCCAGGTTCTTGGTGGCTATTTTGGGATCGTTGCCAAAAAACTCTTTGCCGTCAATCAGCAGCTTGCTTACCGTTTTACCATTCACGGTGAATGAGCCATCTTTGTTTACCTGCATACCAGGTATCTTTTTCAGCAGTTCCTCCAGCATGGCATTAGGGCGGGTTTTAAAGGCCTCGGCATTAAACTCAATGGTATCCTTTTTCATTACGATGGGCACCCGTTCGCCTTTAATTACCACCTCATCCATCATACTGCCGGCCATCACAATTTTGCCTGCATCAGTAACTTCGCCGGTTTTAAAGTTAAAATTTTTGCGGAATGATTTATAAGTTACAAAGGTTACGAGCAACTTAACATCGCGGTTAAGCGGCAGACCCGACAGCTCAAAGCCACCATTGGCCCGGCTAAGGGTATAAGCTACCATTGACGAATCCTTAACATCAATAACGGTAACAGTGGCATGTTCGAGCGGCTGGTTATCGGCCGAATCAATTACAGTACCTTTTAAAGAAGCTTTGTTTTGTGCCGATGCGGTAAAAAACAGCAAACAGCATAGGAGTGATAAAAAGGTTGGTTTCATTAAGTTGTGACAAGCGTGCGTTTAAAATTGCGAATTTAACGGCAAGTAAATGCTTTTATTTCAACAAAAAATGTCATTAACACATTTTAACAATTGCATCATGAATTTTACTATAGATGCGGATACAGGTGTAAGCTAAATATTATCTTTGTCACGAAGTTGTTTCAATAAATAAATCGACTTTCTGTAACGTTTAAAAAAATTAACCGTCTTTTCCCTAAATGAAGTATTTGATAGTTGGGTTGGGTAACATAGGCCCTGAGTATGCCGATACACGACATAACATAGGTTTTATGGTACTTGATGAGCTGGCCCGCCAGGATGGGGTACGATTTAGCATGGGGCGCCATGCCTATCATGCCGAAACATCCTTTAAAGGCCGTAAGCTGCATTTAATAAAACCCACTACCTATATGAATTTGAGCGGGAAAGCGCTTGGCTACTGGATGAACGAATTAAAGGTTTCGCTGGAGAACGTATTGGTTATTGTTGATGACCTTGCGCTACCCCTTGGCACCCTGCGTTTAAAACCCAAAGGCAGCGCGGCGGGGCATAACGGGTTACGGCATATTGAGGCAACCCTGGGGCATAACAACTATGCGCGCTTGCGATTTGGGATAAGTGATAACTTCCCCAAAGGGCAGCAGGTTGATTATGTGCTCAGTGGCTTTGATCATGACGAAATACCGGAACTGCCTGCCCTTGTTGATCGCTCGATTGACATGATTAAAAGCTTTGCAACCATTGGCACCGAACTAACCATGACCAAGTACAACAAGTAGATATGTTAAACTTTAACTATTAATTAGTTAAAGTTTGTTAAACAGCCCCTTGAAGTAATATGGCATGGGTAACTTGCGCCTAAACAGAAACTCGAACTACCACCATACGAAAGCCTGAAAAATGAAAAATATTTTACTCACAGTGTTATACTGCATGCTATCGGTATGCCTTTTTGCACAAACGCCTGCCGGTAACATCACTGTAAAAGGGATGGTTATTGATTCGGCCACCAATAAACCGCTTGATTTTGTTACCGTTGCCTTGCAGGATGCGGCTACTAAAGCCCCTGTAAAAAGCGCCCTGTCAAAAGGTGATGGCAGCTTTACATTGAGCGCGCCCACCGGCAAGCAATACCAATTGGTACTGGCCTTTGTAGGCTACAACAATAAAGTAATAGCGCTTGATGATAAGCCTGTTATTGATTTAGGCCGCATTATGTTCTCGGCATCATCAAAACAACTGGGCGAGGTACAGATCAGCGCGGTTAAACCAGTGATGAGGCAGGAGGTTGACCGCCTGAGCTATGATGTACAGGCCGACCCCGAAAGCAAAGCCTATACCGCGCTGGATATGATGCGCAAGGTGCCCCTGCTGAGTGTTGATGCCTCTGACGCGATCAAGCTAAAAGGCAGCGGCGCTTATAAAATTTTAGTGAACGGTAAGGAATCGGCACTGATGGCTAAAAATCCATCGGATGTATTGAAGGCCATGCCTGCCACCAACATCCTCAAAATAGAAGTGATCACTACCCCACCCGCAAAATACGATGCTGAAGGCCTGGCGGGTATCATCAACATTATCACCAAAACCAATGCCGACGAAGGCTACAATATCGGCATCAACGCGCGGCATAATACCGTGTGGGGGCAGGGCCTTAACCTGAACGGTACGGTTAAAAAAGGTAAGTTCGGCTTCGCCGGATATATCGGTGCCGGCCGTCAGCCTGAAAATGAGAATACATCCGAGAACAGCCAGCGTCGTATTGCCGATAATTCCCTGTTACTGCAAAATGGTGTTAACCGGTTTGATGGCAACTACATGTATGCCAATGGCGAGTTAAGCTATGAAATAGACACGCTTAACCTCATCACCGGTTCGTTTGAAATGTATAAGGAGAAAAACAACCAGTCTAACGATCAGTTATCGCAATTGTTCAATAACACCGATGCCATTACACAACGGTACAGGCAAATAAGCAACAACGTGAGCCACTACACCGGTATTGACGCGGCGCTGAACTACCAGTTAGGGTTTAAAAGAAGTAAGGATCAGTTGCTTACCCTATCGTATAAATACAGCTACTCCCCTAATGATCAAACTACTGAAAACACGTTCGGCGAAACGCTAAACTACAACCAGGCCGACTTTTTACAGAGCAACGACCAGGGCTCAAAAGAGCATACCGTACAGTTGGATTATGTGCATCCGTTGAAAAAGATAAATATTGAGGCCGGTGCCAAAGGTATTTTACGTAATAACTATAGTGATTTTACAACAGATACGCTAACCAGTCCCGGCATTTATAACCGTAATGACCCGCAATCAAACATATTTGATTACCAGCAGAACGTTTACAGTGCCTACAACTCCTACCAGTTAAAGGGCGAAAAATGGTCGGCTAAGGCGGGTTTAAGGCTGGAGTACACTACCATCAACGCCACCTTCGCGGCAGGGCAGCCGGAGTTGAATACGAACTATAACAACCTTATTCCATCGGTATCGGTACAGCGTAAACTAAAAAGCAGCAGCGTTAATTTAGGGTATACACAGCGTATCCGCAGGCCAGGCATCTATCAGCTTAACCCTTTTACAGATAGATCTAACCCGTTGTTTATCAGCACAGGTAACCCTAACCTTAAACCAGAGTTGAACAATACTTTTGAGCTTACTTACAGCAATTTTTCAAAAGGATCTATCAATATAGGTTTGAGTTATGCGTTCTCAAACAACTCCATACAAAGCGTTACCAGTTTCAGGGATACACTCATCAATAATCAAAATCAAAAAATAACCACCACCAATTTCGAGAACATTGGCAGCAACAGAACGCTTGGGCTGAACGTAAATACCAATTACGATATCACCAAAAAGCTCTCATTAAGCTTAAACGGGCAGGTATCGCGTATATGGCTGGAGGGTACTTACAACGGGCAGCTTTATAACAACGCAGGCTACATTGGCAACGCCTTTGCCAACATTGGCTATAAGTTTGATAAAGGGTACCGTGTAGGCCTTAACGCCGGTTACTTTAGCGGATCGGTAACCTTACAGGGTAAATCGAGGTTCTTTATGTTTAACTCGTACGTAGTGAGCAAGGAGTTTTGGGATAAGAACGCCAGCATATCATTGGTGGCTAATAACCCTTACGGCCGCTACTGGAAAAACACCTCAACCACCATAACGCCTGATTTTATTCAGAACTCAACTAATAACCAGATCTATCGGCATTTTGCTATACGCGTAAGCTACAAATTTGGCAAGCTGAGCGGCGAGATCAAAAAGAACCAGCGCGGCATTAATAATGATGATAAGAGCGGCGGTAAAAGTGGCGGCGGAAATGGTTAATTTTACCGCATGAAAGTTTACGGAATAACTAACTGCAATACGGTAAAAAAGGCTCTGGACTGGCTCAAAGAAAATAAGGTTGATTACGAGTTTCACGATTTTAAGAAATTGGGCATCAGCCAGGAAAAACTCATCGAGTGGGACCAAAAGGCAGGTTACGAAAATTTTTTGAACAAACAGGGCCTAACCTGGAAACAGCTTGACCCGCAGGTTAAGGAAAGCGTGAAAACCAACGTAGACGCCCTTAAACTTTTACAGCAAAAAACCAGCATGATAAAGCGCCCCGTTATTGAAGATGGCGATTACCTCTACTTCGGCTTTAACGAAGATGTTTGCCGGGAACATTTTAACAAATAACACAAAGCGGCTTTCGGGCCGCTTTTTTGTTGTGCAGGCAGTAAATAAGCATCCTAAATTATTATTATTTAAATAAAACGGTAACAATCGCTTTACCGCATTTTTGATTACAGCTATTTATAGTATTATTGCTATAAATATTATTAAACTGATTAACATGACCTTTAAGTACTTAGCCGGCGCTATGCTGGCTGTAATGGCTATTGCCAACTCCGGTTTGGCACAAGCCCAGGAAGCACCCGGATCAAAGTATGATTATCATGATGCTTTCGGCCCTAACTTCTACACCAAAAACGGCAATGAGTACCGTGCGGCAAGCGGCGAACCAGGCCCTAAATACTGGCAAAACCGTGCCGACTACCAGCTAACCGCCAAACTGAACGACAAAACCAACGAAATTACCGGTACTGAGGTACTTACTTATACCAACAATAGTCCGCAAAAGCTGGGCTTTATCTGGATGCATCTGGATCAGAACCTGTTTAAGCAGGATTCGCGTGGATCAGCCATTGTGCCTACCAGCGGCAGCCGCAACGGCGGCCACGGCCAAGTGTTTGATGCAGGCCACAAAATTAAATCAGTTAAACTGGTTGGCAGCGAAACGGAGCTGAAATACATCATCAACGATACCCGCATGCAGGTATTTTTGCCTAAAGAAGTAACTGCCGAGGGCGGGCAAGTTAAACTGCGCATTGAATTTTCATTTGTCAGCCCCGATTATGGATCAGATCGTACCGGTATACTAAGCACTAAAAACGGCAAGGTATTCACCGTAGCGCAATGGTACCCACGTGTATGTGTGTATGATGACGTACAGGGATGGAACGTATTGCCCTATACCGGCCCTGCCGAGTTTTACCTGGAGTATGGCGATTTCGATCTGAGCATTACCGCGCCTGCTAACCACATCGTAGTTGCATCGGGCGAGTTGCTTAACCCTGCTGAGGTTTACACGGCCGAGCAGCAAAAACGCTGGGCACAGGCTGCGCAAAGCGAGCAAACGGTAATTATCCGTTCGGCTAAAGAGGTTACCAGCGCGGCATCACGCCCGGCCGGTAAAACCGAGCTGACCTGGAAATTCCGCATTAAAAATGCCCGCGATGCTTCATGGGCTTCATCAGCATCATTTATTATTGATGCCGCTAAAATGAATTTGCCAAGCGGTAAAAAATCTATCGCTATATCAGCTTACCCTGAAGAAAGTGATGGCAACGATGCCTGGGGCCGCTCAACCGAGTACGTTAAAAAATCAGTTGAATACAGCTCAAAAAAATGGTTTGAATACCCTTACCCTGCTGCTACAGCCGTTGCCGGTATTGTAGGCGGCATGGAATATCCGGGCATTGTTTTTTGCGGATACAAAGCTAAAAAAGGCAGCCTTTGGGGTGTTAACGATCACGAATTCGGCCATACCTGGTTCCCGATGATCGTGGGCTCAAACGAGCGTGTTTACGGCTGGATGGACGAAGGCTTTAACACCTTTATCAATACCCTGACCACTGAGGACTTTAACAATGGCGAATACGCCAACAAACGCCCGATGGATATGCAGCGTGTTGGTGAATTCGCTACCAAGCCTGACCTTGAAAGCGTATTGAGCGCCCCTGCCAACATGAAGGAGAAAAACATTGGCATGCTGCTGTACTTTAAACCGGGCTTTGGCCTTACCATGCTGCGCGAGCAGGTTTTAGGTAAAGAGCGTTTTGACCTTGCTTTCCGTACCTACGTTGAACGCTGGGCATTTAAACACCCTACGCCTGATGATTTCTTCCGCACGATGGAGAACGTAGGCGGCGAAAGCCTGCAATGGTTCTGGCGCGGCTGGTTTACCAACAACTGGAGGCTTGATGTTGCCGTTAACGATGTTAAGAATGTTGACGTTGACCCATCAAAAGGCGTGCTGATTACTCTTACCAATATGGAGAAAATGGCCATGCCTGTTCCGCTGGAAATTAAATTAAAAAGCGGTAAAACCGAGCGTGTAAACCTGCCTGTTGAAATTTGGGAGCGTAACAACTCATTTGTTTACAAATACCCATCAACCGAGGAAGTAATTTCAGTTACTTACGACCCGGATAAAAAACTACCTGATTACAACCCGGACAATAACGTCTGGAAAAAATAACAGAAAGCGAAACGGCCTCCAAATTGGAGGCCGTTTCGCTTTTATACATGCTGGCCATTATGCTCTTTCAGGCATCAGGTGGGTAGTTATAGCTATGCGGTTCCAGGCGTTAATGGTAACAGCAGCCACAATAACCTGCCCGGTTTTCTCTTCGCCTAATACATTTACTGCTTGCTGGTATGTAGCTTCTTTAACATGCCCTTGTATGTTGGTTATCTCCTCGGTTAAAGCCAGCACCGCTTGCTCTTCGGCTGTAAAAAAGTCGGTTTCGCGCCAGCCGGGCAGCACATAAATGCGCTGTTCGCTTTCACCGGCTTTGCGGGCATCTTTGGTGTGCATATCCAAACAATAGGCACAGCCGTTTATTTGAGAGGCACGGATTTTAATCAGTTCATGAAGCTTTTTTTCTAAACCGCTTTTTTGCACGTAAGCTTCAAGGCCATACATCGCTTTAAAAGCGTCCGGTAATATCTCGTGTATTTTGATCCTGGTTTCCATGATATTTCTTAATTTTTAAAATGTGATTAAATGTTTTTGCCGGCGTTTACAATACAAAGGTGCATCGCCACGGGCAGCAAAATCTTAATCTTGATTAAGAAATACGGGGTGAAGAAAATTAGTCTATTAGGATACAGCCGGGGTAAGATCGCTCACAATTTTTGCTGATAACAGGCACAGAGGTATTCCACCACCCGGATGCACGCTGCCACCGCAGAAATACAGGTTTTCTATTTTGGATGAACGGTTGGCGTGCCGTAAAAACGCCGCGAACTGGTTATTAGAACTGGTGCCATATAAAGAGCCCTGGTAAGATGAGGTACGGCTTTCAATACTGCGTGGATCGAGTATACTTTCGCATTGGATAAGTGAGGATATGTCCTCACCCAATAAACGGGTCAGTTTATTGATGATGTTGGTACGGGCAAGGTCGATCAGCGCGTCCCAGTCCTGCCCTTTGTTGGCGGGTACATTGATCATTACAAACCAGTTTTCATGGCCTTCGGGTGCATCGTCAGCCTTCAGTTTTGAGCTGATGTTGAGGTAAACGGTTGGGTCGGAACAAATGGTTTCATCTTTCCAGATGCTGTTGAACTCTGCTTCGTAATCGGCACTAAAAAATATATTATGCAGGTCGAGCTGCGTGAACTGCTTGCTGATACCCCAGTAAAATATCAACGCCGAACTGCTCCGCTCCTGCTGTAATGTTTTTTGAGGATGTATGCCAGGTAAATGGCTAATCAACTTTTTGTAGGTGAACCATACATCCATGTTGGATATTACCACATCCGCTTCAACCACATCTGTCCCTACTTTTACACCACTTGCTTTGCTGCCGTCAACCACAATTTGCTCAACCGGGCTATTATAATAAAAACTCACACCCAATTCCTCCGCCAGTTTAACCAGGGATGATGTGATGCTGTACATACCATCATCCGGAAAGTAAGCGCCGAAATACTGCTCAAAATACGGAATAACATTCAGCGTGGCGGGTGCCTTGTATGGGTTTGAGCCGTTGTAAGTGGCATACCTGTCATAAAACTGAACCAGCCGTCTGTCTTTAAAAAAGGCGGTATTTGCCTTATGCATACTCCGCATGGCATCAATACCCGGCAGACAAAAAATAGAACGGACAGTAGGCCAGCGTAAATAGGTACTTAACCGGTGTAACGACCGCTCTAAAAAAACATGATTGGTTATATCATATATCCGCCGGCTATTATCAGCATATTTGCGGATACGGGCGGGCTCTTCGCCTGTTTTGGCAGCTAATTCAGCCGTCAGTTTATCACTATCTGCATAGGCTGATAAGCAGGTGCCATCCTCATAAAAATAATTACAAACGGTATCAAGCTGCTGGTAATTAAAATACCGGCGCGGATCTTTACCGGCCAGTGCAAAAAGCTCGTCAACATATTGCGGCATGGTGAACAAGCTTGGCCCCGCGTCAAAGCGGTAACCCTGCTGCTCAAACTCCGATAACTTGCCGCCGGGGTAAGCATTCGCCTCAAATACCGTTACCTTATAGCCCTTTACTGCCAAACGGACAGCGGTTGCTATACCGGCAATACCGGCACCTACAATTATGGCTTTTGGCTGGGGCATGTGGGCAAAAGTAGTATTAAAAACATATCTTCGTTCTTGTGCAGGTTAACTGCCACCATTAATATTTGTTTTAAACCATGGAATATATACAAATGGCCCCGGTGGCCAGCATGATATTTTTAATTACGATAGTAACCTCGCTTTACGCTTTCTCAAACGAAACCATATACCGCAAGTTTACGCTGCACCCGTACAGTGTATCCAGAGGGCAATACCTTTACACCCTTATTACCAGCGGACTGATCCACAAGGATTGGGGGCATTTGTTCTTCAATATGCTGTCTTTCTTCTTTTTCGCGTTTACGTTAGAGGCCACGATAGGGCACTGGCAATTCGGGCTGGTTTACCTGGTGAGCCTGGTTTTGAGCGATCTGCCTACCGTATTTAAACATCGCCATAACCAGTGGTATTATAGCCTGGGGGCATCGGGGGCTATCAGCGCGGTAATATTCAGCTTTATATTATTCTATCCAAAAGCGGGTATGTACCTGATGATGATCCCGATCAGCATACCGGCATATATCTTCGGGATACTTTACCTGATATACTGCACTTACTCCTCACGCTATGCGCAGGATGGTATTAACCACGATGCCCACTTTTACGGCGCGTTAAGCGGAATAGTACTCACCATAATGGTTTTTCCGGAAGTGATCAAAATATTTCTGCAGGCATTCGGTATCGGCGGTTAAGCCGGTAGCTGGATAGTATCGGCCGGTATAAAGTTACCGTCCTCCGCATCAAACAAAAAGCTCATGGGCTCTTCCGGGTTCTTGATGATCTCGAACAGCAGGAAACCCCAGTTTTTCCAGAAGTTTTCCAGCACTTGTCCGTAGGTTTTGGTTACCCAATGGTCAAATAAAGGCTTGCTGCTCATGCCGCGCAAGGGCATAGCTTCAAGGTAAATGCTATCGTTAACGGGTAAAATATTGTACTCCGGCAAGCGGTTAAATAAGTAGGCCGAGTAAAAAAATCGCGCGTTCAACTCTTCAAACTGTATAGGGTGCAGGGGCTGGCCGGCTATCTTATCCAGCACTTCCCTATGATAGTTGGCATTTGTGCCGTTATCCTGCAGGCAAATGATGATACCAAAATCCTTTATCCGCAACGAAAAGGTAAGCGTATTGATCTCATCGCGGTAGCCAAAAACATCGTCGGCATTGTTAACGCGGAACAGTACCAAACTAAAGGGCTTAAAATCGTCAAACTCCAGCGGCAAATTGATACTTTGCAACATTAAGTGCAACTGTGTAAACCGGTGTATAATGGCTTGCGACATGCTGAACTCCTCGCCCTGCGCATGTTGCTGCCTGATGCCTGCCTGTATCTCATTAAATACAATACCATACAACAGCTTGCCCGCCCATTGAAACAGCTTTACATCATCTAACCGGCTAACCCCTTCGTAACCCTGTTCAAAAGCGGCGGCTATTTCACGCTCCAGCGGCTCCAGGTATTGTTCATTCACGGCAGCCGAGCAAGGCAACTTTAGATCCTTATAGGTAGCCATGCTTTCATCAAGCAGCTTAAAAGGTTTGTCTTCAAGCTGGAAAGCACTCATCAGCCATTGCGGAAAAACCTGTATCTTTTCTTTGGAAGTGCTTAATACCTCGCCGGTTAAAAAACAATTACGGTTGCTAAAGTTAAAATTGCTGAACGGGTTATAAAGTTGTTGCGGCATGGCGGCAAAGATAAGCACGTTTTTGATTGCAAAACTTTAGCTTTGATTTTATAACATGCAACTGACTTACCGCCCATACCACCTGCAATTAAAGCACCCGTTTACCATTGCCCAATTTACACGCACAGCCACGCCTGTAATGCTGGTTGAAATTACGCATGAGGGCCATGTGGGCTACGGCGAAGCATCCATGGTGCCCTACATGGGCGAGAGCCACGAAACAGCCGCCGCGTTTTTAAATAAGGTTGATGTTAGCCGTTTCAGTTATCCGTTTGATTTTGTGGCGATCATCAATTACCTGGATGAGATAGCGCCCGGCAACCCGGCCGTTAAAGCGGCCATTGATATTGCCCTGCATGACCTGGATGGCAAACTGCGCCAAACGCCCTGCTGGCAGTTATTGGGCAGCGATCCGGCGCTGATGCCGCCTACCAGTTACACCATCGGCATTGATACGCCCGATGTGGTACGCCAAAAAGTACTTACCGCGCCTGATGTAAAGGTGTTAAAGGTAAAACTGGGGCGGGAGAACGATAAGGAGCTGATAGAAACCATCCGCTCGGTAAGTAATTTACCCTTATATGCCGATGCCAACCAGGGCTGGACTGACAAGCAACAGGCTTTGGATAAGATACTTTGGCTGCACGAACAAGGCGTACAACTGATCGAACAACCTATGAACAAGCTGGATGTAGATGGCAACGCCTGGCTTACCGAACACAGCCCGATCCCCGTTATTGGCGATGAGGCCGTGCAGCGCCTGCCTGATGTGGCTTTGGCCGCCGGGGTTTACCATGGCATCAATATTAAACTGATGAAATCGGCAGGGATATATGAGGGCTTGCAGATCATCAAAAAAGCCCGATCGCTCGGGCTAAAAGTTTTGATAGGCAGTATGAGCGAAACAAGCTGCGCCACGCTGGCCGCTGCCGCCCTCGCCCCTCAATGCGACTGGGCTGATCTGGACGGGCCATTGCTTACCACCAATAACCCGTATGCCATGCCCGGCTTTAACAACGGGCGCTGGCAATTAAGCAGCCAACCCGGTTTGGGGCTATTATAGCCTTACGGCTTTTTGGTGAGCTGGCGTACTTCCTTTATCAGGCGTACCTTTAAAATGATCAGCATTACGGCTACAAACACAGCACCCAATAACCAGCTCCAGTGTTTTTGTAAAAAACCCTCGTAGGCAATAAACAGGCACACCATAATGCCCACATTGTACAGCACATTAAGCGCTACCTTTTTGCCCATAGTTAGTATACCTCTATGGTTGGGTCAATTTGTGCCTGCCATGCCAGTATACCGCCTTGCAGGTTGTATAAGTTGGTAAAGCCTTGCTGCTCTAACTGCATAATGGCTGCCGCGCTGCGTTTGCCACTGCGGCACATTACCACAACCGGTTTATCTGTATATAATTTATCCGTCTCAATTAAAATGCCGCCCAGCGGAATATGCTGACCGCCGATGTTTGAAGTTTGATACTCAAAATCTTCCCTTACGTCAATCAATTGAAAATCCTCGCCGCGGTCAATTTTCTCTTTCAGTTCCTGTACGGTTATCTCGTTCATGGTATTTAAAATATGTTTTCAAATGTATGATTTTTTAGTAAACAGCAACCGTTTACCATAAAGGCCCGGACTTATAATTTACATTATGCTGTCATTATAACTAATAACTTCGCTAAACTATTGATGCTTAAACGCATCTGATGGTTTAAGCCCATGGTTAATAATTGCCGACATTGCATAAATGTTTTACCCTTAACTGTAACAATAGCAACCCGCGGGCGTTTTATATAAAGTTTACGTAGACAACATTATTGATGAAAAAAATTACACGCTTCTTTTGGTTTTGTTCAGGAGCGCATATTGATACGCTTAAAAAATACCCTATCGAACATAATAAGTATGTGGGTATTGGGGCAACCATATTTTTCACCGCGCTTTTCGCCGCCCTCTCCGGTGGTTATGCCATGTACTTTGTGTTTAGCGGCAGCGCTTTTGCCGTAGGTTTCGCCATACTGTTTGGCCTGCTGTGGGGTACCGCCATTTTTAATATGGACCGCTACATAGTATCAAGCATTAATAAGGATGGCTCCACTAACCAGCAGATCTTACAGGCATCGCCGCGTATATTATTGGCGATCATGATAGGTGTGGTAATATCGCGCCCGCTGGAGTTAAAGATATTTGATAAGGAGATCCGCGGTAAGCTCAAAACCTCATACCTTAAAGGACAGCAACGTAAAATAGATACGCTGCAAAAAACTTACCAGGGTAAATACGCCATGGAACTTGGCAAAAATGCCGAGTTGAAAAAAGAAAAGGACTCCTTAGAAAAAGATATTAACCGCTCCCGCTTTCAGCTTAACCAGGAGGTTTTTGGCGATAAGACCAACCAAACATCGGGTATAACCGGCTACGGCACTTACGCCAAGCAAAAGGAAGCCGTGCTGAAAGAGAAGCAGGACAGGCTGAAAACCGTTACCGGCGATATGACCAATATGGAGGAGTACCTGAGCGCGCGCAAAAACTACGAGGGGCTAAACAGCACCAAGCTATTTTCGGATAAGCAACTGGACAGCCTGGCTAACGTGGCCGGTTTCTCCGACCGTAACTGGGCGCTGGGGCAGCTATCCTATAACGACAAAGGCGAACGCGACCTGGATACTTACCTGGCTATATCCTTTATCGGCTACCTGTTCATCCTGTTTGAGTGTTTGCCGGTATTTGTTAAGCTGATGTCGCCCAAAGGGCCGTATGATGTAGCCGTTAGTAAAACCGCCGAAGCCAATATTCACCTGGCCGAACGGGATAAGGAGCGGGACATTGCCGTTACCGACAATGTGTACGATCATCATCTTGAGGCCGATGTGGACAAGCGAAAGCGCATCATCACCGGCCAGTCTGAATATGACCTGGGCCGCCATAGTTATGATTGATAGCGGGTTATACTAACTATCAGGCCTGGTATTAATAAATTACCTGTTTGTTATGTTATAAACTCGTATTTTTCGGGCTTGTTTACTTAACTGCACTTCATGAAAAAATTATTACTTATTGCGGTGATGTGCCTGGCAGTGTCAGCAACATTTGGCCAGCGCGGCAAGCGCCACCGTTCTCGCCCGGTTTACAGCAGCAGCCCTGTTTATTATACGGTATCGTTCCCCAACGCGGTACACCACGAAGCGGAAATTGTAATGACGCTTACTGCCGTACCACAAGGCCCGCTGCGTGTACGCATGAGCCGCTCGTCACCGGGCAGGTATGCCACCCACGAGTTTGGTAAAAATATTTATAACATAAAGGCCTACACCAATAAAGGCTCTGAAATCCCGATCAAGCAAATTGAGGGCGATGTTTATGAGATCCCCTCGCATCAATCCGTAGTAAACATCAGCTATACGCTGTTTGGCAACTGGGTTGATGGCACCTATGCCGGTATTGATGCCGGGCAGGCACATCTCAACATGCCCGCTTCCTTTATGTGGGCCGTTGGGTTTGACCGCCGCCCGGTAAAGATCCAGTTCATTGACCTGGATAAGCACCAGTGGAAGGTATCATCACAACTAAAATACGAGGGCAATGCTACCTACAGCGCGCCGAATTTACAGTACATGATGGATAGCCCCACAGAATTATCCGGCTATAAACAGGCAAGCTGGGAGGTTACCAACCCAACCGGTAAAAGACAGAAGATCAACCTGAATGTGTATTCCGACGATAGTCAGCAATTTGTAAACAGCTTTGCCCAAATGGTGCAAAAGGTGGTATTGGAAGAGCAGGCCGTATTTGGCGAACTGCCCGATTACGATTACGGCGAATATACCTTTATCAACAATGTACACTCCACCGTTAACGGCGATGGTATGGAGCACCGCAACTCCACCATTATTACCGACCCTTTGGATAAGATAGAGGGCAACGAAGTACAGGTGCTGGGCACATTTTCGCATGAGTATTTTCATAGCTGGAACGTGGAGCGCATCCGCCCGAAATCATTAGAACCGTTTGATTTTACCCATGCCAACCAAAGCAGTGAATTATGGTTTGCCGAGGGCTTTACCCAATACTACGGCGAAATGCTGCTTAAAAGAGCAGGTTTTTATACAGTTGATGATTACGCACAGGTATTAGACGGACTGGTTAACTCGGTGTTAAATACGCCGGGTGCTAAAAAATACCCGCCAGTGCAAATGAGTCGTTATGCAGTATTTGCCGACGCGGGGGTGTCTATCGACATGAATAATAACTCAAACATTTTCACCTCCTACTACGTGTATGGCGGGGCTACCGCACTGGCGCTTGACATGCGCCTGCGTGCCGAGTTTAACCTGACGCTGGATGATTATATGCGCTATGTATGGAAAAAATATGGCAAAACCGAAAAGCCCTACAGCGTACCCATGCTGCAGTTAGCGCTGGCGCAGTTCACGAAAGAACCGGCTTTCGCGTCAGACTTTTTCAGGCAGTACATTTATGGCATCGAGAAGAACGATTATGAAGCCCTATTAGCCAACGCGGGTTTTTTGGTACGTAAAGCAAGTGCCGATAAAGCATGGGCAGGCGCGTTATCAACCGGAGGCGGCAGGGTTAAATCAGGCCAGGCACATGCCTCGTATGCCGGGGATGGCGTTCTGATTGCCATACCAACGGTACAAAACACGCCATGGTATAAAGCAGGGCTTGATGCCGGCGACGTGATACTGACCGTTGACGGACAGACAGTAAAGACCGCTAAAGATATTGAGGGCATCGTCGGCTCAAAAAAACCGGGGGATAAACTTGCGGTGAAATACCGCAACCGCACCGGCCAGCATGAGGCCAATGTAACGCTTGAGGCAAGCCCATATTACGATGTGATCAGCTTTGAAAAAGCTGGCAAAACATTGAGCAAGGAGCAGGAAACATTCAGAAATAACTGGTTACAATCAAAAGTAAAATAACACCATGATAAAAAGATTTTTAGCGGCAGGATTACTGCTCAGCGCGACGGCGGGAGCCTACGCGCAGGATGTGAACAAACTGATCGTTCAGGAAGATGTGGGCAAGATCATCAAAACCCTCTCGGCGGATGATATGCAGGGCCGCGGCAGCTTTACGCCGGGTATTGACAAGGCAGCCAAATTTATTGAGGGCGAATTTAAAAAAGCAGGCCTTACCCCGCTTACCGGAGAAAAGGATTTCCGCCAATCGTTCAGCGTAATACGCTCCACCCCGGTAAGCATACAGGCCAGCATCAACGGCAAACCGGTGCTTACTGAAAATGCCTTCGCCATGGCAGGCGCGTCATTTAAATGGACTGCCGCCAGTGGTGCCGAAGTAGTCACATTAGCTGCCGGACAGGATTTTCGTACCGAATACCGCAAGTACCTGTCATCAGGAAAAAACATGCTGATCTTAGTCGACCCGTCTTTCGCTGATATTTTTGGCAGGCTACGTGGCCGCGCTATGGGCGGCAACGTAAGCCTGAAGGTTGACAGCGCCCAGTCGTTAGTATTTGTACTGGGCAAGTTTGATAATACATCAAGCTACGAAATAAATTACCAGGTAAAGAACGAGCCTGCGCCGCTGTTCAACGTGGCGGGTATGATCAAAGGCAAAACCAAACCTGATGAGTACGTGGTTTTCTCCGGTCATTATGATCACCTGGGCATTATCAAACCAACTGATAAGGACAGCATTGCCAACGGCGCTGATGATGATGCATCGGGCACAACGGCGGTTATTGCGTTAGCTAACTATTATAAAAAACTGAATAACAACGCCCGCACCCTGATTTTCGTGGCCTTTACGGCAGAGGAAATTGGCGGTTACGGTTCCCAATATTTTTCGGGCAAGGTTGACCCGGATAAAACGGTGGCCATGTTTAATATCGAGATGATCGGCAAGGCATCAAAATTCGGTACTAACTCGGCATTTATTACGGGATATGAACGATCTGATTTTGGCACCATCCTGCAAAAGAATCTGGAAGGCACCGCCTTTAAGTTCCATCCTGACCCATACCCGGAGCAGCAACTGTTTTACCGCAGCGATAACGCTACCCTGGCAAGGCATGGCGTACCGGCGCACACCATCTCAACCGATCAGATCGATATCGACAAATTATATCACACCGTGAAGGATGAATTCAGCTCGCTTGATGTAAATAACATTACCTCAACCATACGTGCCATAGCCCTGAGCTCGCGCAGTATTGTTGCCGGTAAGGATACGCCAACCCGCATCCCTAAAATGGAAGATTAATATTTTATCGAGCTTATTTTTTAGAAACTATTTCGGCCTGCTGTTTTTTCGGCAGGCTTTTTAGTATCAGGTCGTATGAGTGGTCAATCATTTGGTGCAGTTGTTTTATGGTGAGGCTGCCATCCATCTGCACGGTGTTCCAGTGTGTTTTATTCATGTGGAAACCAGGCTGCACTTCGGGGTGTTGCTCGCGCAGTTCAACGGCCAGTTCAGGATCGCACTTAGCGTTAAAGCTGTTACCGTCAAGCCCGGCAAGCAGGAATATTTTTCCGCCCACCTTAAATACCAGCGTATCATCACCAAACGGAAAACTTTCATCGGCGGCGGGTTTGATAAGGCAATAGTCGCGCAGTTCTTCAATATTCATGGTAAAAGGTATTTTATGCTGATTGTCAAAAATACCTTTTTAGGTATCATTTGTTAAAGGGATAATTATAATTGTAAACTATGAATTTGTCAGCTCTAAAATATACCGTTAGCGAACGCTTTTTGCGTTACGTTACCATCGATACCCAGTCGGACCCGGAATCGCCCACTTGTCCCTCAACGGAAAAGCAAAAAGACTTGGGCCGGGTGCTGGTTGCCGAACTGCTTGAAATTGGGCTAACGGATGCCCATATGGATGAGCATGGTTATGTATATGCTACCATCCCCGCCAATACGGATAAGGATGTGCCGGTGATCTGCTTCTGCTCGCACATGGATACCGCGCCCGATTGCAGCGGGACCAATGTAAAACCCATAGTACATAAAAACTATACCGGCGCCGATATTATTTTGCCTGATGATGATACGCAGGTGATCCGCATGGCTGATCATCCTGACCTGAAAAATCAATTGGGTAATGACATTATAACGGCCAGTGGCAATACACTGCTGGGTGCTGATAATAAGGCCGGCGTTGCTGAGATAATGGATGCATGTTACCAGATAATGAACAACCCGCAGATCAAGCACGGCACCATCAAAATATTGTTTACTCCGGATGAAGAAATTGGCCGCGGGGTGGACAAAGTAAATATTGAAAAAGTAGGTGCTTATGCCGCCTATACCATGGATGGAGAAAGCGCGGGCAACCTGGAGAACGAAACCTTCTCTGCCGATGGCGCTAAGCTGACCATCAACGGCGTGAGCGCGCACCCCGGTTTTGCCAAAGGTAAAATGGAAAGCGCTATTAAAATTGCCGGTGAAATGATTGCCGCCCTGCCTTTTGAGCTTTCGCCGGAAGGAACCGAAGGGATGGAAGGCTTTATTCATCCCGTAAGCATACAAGGCCATGTAGAAACCGCTATCATTGAATTTATACTGCGCGATTTTGATGAGGAGAAGCTGCATGCCCATGCTGAAACGTTGAAGCGCGTTACCGATGAGGTTTTAGAAAAATACCCGGCATCCTCCTACTCCCTTAAAATATCCGAACAATACCGCAACATGAAGGTGGTACTGGATCAGCATCCCGAAATAACAGAATATGGGTTAGAGGCTATCCGCCGTGCAGGCATGGAGGCCAAGCTTTGCAGCATACGCGGCGGTACGGATGGCTCGCGCCTGTCATTTATGGGTTTGCCCTGCCCTAATATTTTTGCCGGCGAGCACGCCTTTCACAGTAAGCAGGAGTGGGTATCGGTACAGGATATGCAAAAGGCGGTTGATACCATCCTACACCTTTGCGCCATCTGGGAAGAAAAAGCTTAATAAATTTATTATGGCCGATGATGCTCAACATACCCGCCGAAAGATCATCCATATTGATATGGATGCCTTTTACGCGTCGGTTGAGCAGCGGGATAACCCGGAGTATCGAGGCAAAGCCCTGGTAGTTGGCGGCCTGCCCGAAGGACGGGGCGGCGTAGTGGCTACAGCCAGTTATGAGGCGCGTAAATTTGGCGTACGCTCGGCCATGCCCTCAAAACAGGCGCTGCAATTATGCCCCCATGCTATTTTTGTAAGGCCAAGGTTCGCGGCCTATAAAGAGGTATCTCAAAAGATCAGGGAGATATTTCGCCGATATACTGATCTGATCGAGCCGCTCTCGCTGGATGAAGCCTACCTGGATGTAACTACCGATAAGCTGGAAGTAGGCTCGGCCATTGAGATAGCCAAACAGATAAAGGATGCCATTAAAACCGAGCTGCAATTGACTGCATCCGCCGGAGTATCAATTAATAAGTTCGTGGCTAAAATAGCGTCGGACATGAACAAGCCCGATGGCCTCACCTTTATCGGCCCCTCGCAAATAGCGGCGTTTATGGAAAAGCTGCCGGTGGAGAAATTTTTTGGCGTGGGCAAGGTAACCGCTACTAAAATGAAGAATATGGGCTTGCATACCGGGGCAGATCTGAAACGCCTCAGTGAGGATGAAATGGTAAAAGCCTTTGGCAAAGCCGGGCGCTTTTATTACCAGATCATTCGTGGTATTGATAACCGGGCGGTACAGCCGCACCGCGAAACCAAATCAGTCGGCGCGGAAGATACCTTTGCTTATGACCTTACCCAACTGGATGAAATGAACCCCGAGCTTGACCGTATTGCCGAAACCGTAGCCACCCGCCTGGAGCGATACGAGCTTAAAGGCCGTACCGTTACGCTAAAGGTGAAGTACCATGATTTCAGGCAGATCACCCGCAATCAATCCGTCGTTACTCCTGTTTACAACGCTGCCGAGATCGCGCGGATCGCTAAACAATTGCTGGCCATTACCGCTACTGATGACATGAAAGTACGCCTGCTGGGTATTTCGATATCCAACTTCGGCGAACCGCAGCGCAAATCCGATCCGCGTACCTATACCGATCAGTTGCGCTTGTTCTGATCTGCTACTGCGATCAAAAAGTTATTTAAGCTTATCTGCCATTTCAAAATACTTAACCCGGCCTTTTACACTCGGCCGCTCGTTATAAGCAGCATAGTAAACGTAAGCCTTGTTTTGATTCACGCCCGGCATAATGGCAGGCAAGGCTTTGCGTATAGCCATGTTCTCTACCTTTAAGGCCGCGGTATCTTTCAAATCAATTTTTGATTGATAGCATATCTGCGGAAAAGTGCCTTCGGGCGTGTTTTTATTAAAGATGCCGAAAATACGCGGTTTGGTTGCCACCGCGTTCACAGCGTACGGAAACGGATAGCGCTTGTTGGCTTCGTTACCTACCGTGTAATAGATCTGTGTAATGGCATCCTCGTATTTATATTGCCAGGCCGGGCTTGGGTGCAGGCAGCTAAAGGCCAGTGTCAGCGTATTCAGGGCTTCAACAACCTGCCCTTTGGCATAACTGTCTTTAGCATGTTCATAAAGCTGCGGCGCCGTTTTATTATTGATGGTATAGGGCGCAACATCGAGCTTGCATAGCCGCCAGCCATAATCATAATTAGCATACATAATGGTGATCAGCTCCTTATTAGGCCCTTTTTTGGGCACAAAAAAAGCGATGTACATTTCTTCGGCCATGCCCGGGTAGTACAAACTGTAACTGTTAATGCCGCCTGTGTTGGTAACAATGGTATCGTAATCGGTGTATTTATTAATGGCATAATACTCATCTAAAATAGCGTAGGTACTATCCGCCTTAAAGTGGTTGGCCACTATTTCGGCCTGCCTTTTAGTAGCCGGGTCGTCCAGCATTTCTTTCGACAGCAGGTTTTCTAATGTTTGCTTGTCGTCCGTTTTAAGCGCCTTAATAAATTCGGCATTAATAGCATGAAAATTATCGCGCTCGTCTGCTTCTATTTTTTCATTCTTCCAAAAACCAGGTTGTTTTTTCTTACAGCTTTGAGTAAACAGAGCCAATGCCAGCAGCGCGATAAGTAATCGTGATGGTTTAAGTAACAGGGGATTCATAACAGGGGTTAAATATACAAAATCAAATCCGCCTGCTATTTGTAATAATAAAATGGCTATTGCTATTAACTTTAATATTACGTAAATTTAATATACCAATTGTTTCAATTTAGGCGAAAGGAGGTGTTGTGATGCGGGTGCCCGTTTTATTTATTGTGCTGTTTTTCTCGGTTCAGGCTTTCGGGCAGGGCAAACAGGCATCCTTTTGCTTTGATTTTTACGGCAATACTTTTTGTGCCGATGCGGATACCTCGTTAAATGCAACCATTCCACAGCAAATAACACCACAACATATTCGGTCTTTTTATACGGGCATAAACGCGCTGAATTACAAGCCACTGGTAGCCGCCATGCAGGCTTATCGTGATAAATATAAACTGAACGATTGGTTGTATTATCAACTGGTGCGTAAAACCGCCCAGCAGCTAAGTCCTAAGGAGGTAAACTACGGCCGTTATACCTTATACAAATGGTACCTGCTCAGCAGTTCGGGCTTTGATGCAAGGCTGGCCATTACCCCCGAAAACCGGGTTATTTTTTATGTTTATAATAATGAGGACATTGCCGACATACCCTTTTTTATGGTTGACGGTAAAAAGTTTATGTGCCTCAACTATCATGATTATGCCCATGCCGACTTGCACCAGGATCCGCCTTTGCCTGTACCGGTAACCGTTGCGGGGGCTACACGCCCTTTCTCGTACCTTGTAACAAGGCTGCCTGATTTTAAGCCCGAAAATTACGTGCAAAAGCAATTGCAGTTTAAATACGGCAATACCATATACCACTTTGATGTGAAGCTAAACAGTGAGGTAAAAAGTATTTTCGCTAATTATCCGGGGGTTGATTTCAGTTATTATTTCAATATTCCGCTTAGTAAAGAAACTTATGGCTCGCTGATCCCTGCCCTGCGTAAAAACGTAAAAGGGATGTCGCAAAAAAAAGGCATTGATTACCTGATGCGCTTTACCCGCTATGCCTTTTTGTATGAGGATGATGAGCAGAACTTCGGCAAAGAGAAACGCATGTCGCCGGAAGAAACCCTGTTTTCAGAGTATAGCGATTGCGACGACCGTGCAGCCCTTTTCTTTTACCTGGTAAAGGAGATCTATGACCTGCCCATGATCGCCATGTTATACCCAACACACATTACCATAGCGGTGCAGTTTGATAAGCCTGTGGGCAAGCCCATTGTTTACCAGGGCCGTGAATACTCCGTATGCGAACCAACCCTGCAACCCGAAGACCTGAAGATCGGCCAGCTATCATCCAAATTGAAAAAGCAAAGTTACCAGGTAGTGTACAGCTACAACCCGGTAAATTCTATCCGTTAACTGTATTTAAGGATGTTTACCTTTGCCCCTGATGCTCGAGATACTTTTTCAGGATGAATACCTGGTTACGATAAATAAGCCGCACGGATTGCTGGTGCACCGATCTTCCATCGCCAATGATGCCAGTGAATTTGCCCTGCAGCTTTTGCGCGACCAATTGGGCCAAAGGGTTTATCCGGCACACCGTATTGACCGTAAAACCGGCGGAGTGCTGCTTTTCGCTTTAGATAAGGATACCGAGATAGCCATGCAAAAGCAGTTTGCCAATAACGAAGTTGCTAAAACTTACCTTGCTTTGGTTCGCGGGCACGCGCCCGATGCCGGCGAGATCGATTACCCCCTGCGCAAAGAGAACGGCACCCTACAGGAGGCCTACACTGCCTACACCACTTTACAACGTGCCGAGCTGAATGTGCCCTTCGGCAAGCATCAAACATCACGCTATTCACTGGTTGAGGTAAAGCCTCAAACCGGCCGCATGCACCAGATCCGTAAGCATCTGGCGCATATATTTTACCCTATCATTGGCGACCGCACGCATGGGTGCAACAAGCAAAATAAATTATTTAAGGAACGCTGGGCTATTGAAACCATGTTTTTACATGCGGAAAAGATTTCTTTTACTCACCCGGTTACCGGCCAACCTATCGCCATTAAGGCGGCGTTAAGGCCGGAGTTTGTAGAAGTTTTGAATTTGATGGAAATGTCCGTTAATCGGTAGTTAAGGCATTTTACTACTTGGTAAAACAGTAGTGGTTTACAATGGTTATAGTATTCAGCACCAAGTACTAACAACTATACCATGAAAATTGCACTTACGCCACAATTACTTGGCGACCTGATTGAAAAAGGGTTTACCTACATGTTAGCCAGCGAGATCGACAGTTCAAATGCCGACAGCGACCTTTCCATCATATTAAAACCGGTTAAAGCCGCACCCAAATTGCAGCAACTGCCCGATGGCTATCAAACCTTTTACCGTATTACACAGGAGCCCCTGCAAATGTGCTGTGGCATCAGCGAAACAAATATATTGGTTGATTTAGAAGATGGCGTAGTAACCGAAACCTACAAAGCTGAAGACGTTTACAACAGCAGCTATTTCAGGATGAGCGAAAGTTTTTTCAGACATGTATTGGACAGCCTGGAGGATTATGCCGTTTTCACGACAGATACCGTAGGTAATGTAAACAGTTGGAACACCGGCGCGCAAAAAGTTTTGGGGTACACCGAAAATGAGGTATTGGGCTACAGCGCCTCTGTATTTTTCACTACCGAAGATGTTGCCCGTAATCTGCCTGCATTGGAGTTAGAGACCGCCCTTAAAGAAGGACGTGCGATTGATGAACGCAACCACGTTTGCAAGGACGGATCAAAGTTTTGGGGCTCGGGCCTGGTGTTCCCATTATATGATGAGGAACAAAAGCACCGCGGCTTCACAAAGATCATGCGCAATTTACGGGAAGAAAAGGAAGCCCGGCATAGTGGCACAGTCTAAATTATATTAACTTATTTGAAATTATTTTTCAGCAGGCGAAACCCTTCTCTTTCTGTTACCGTAGAAAGTGCAAAATCCTGTTTCTTAACTATATACAATAGTTTTTGATATTGCTTTTATATAAGTGATTTTATGCGAATAGTTGACCCTGGCGCTCAACTTTTTACAAAATAATGTATCATTTATTTGCAATTTTAAAATGTTTAGATAGATTTGTATCTAACAATAGACATATTGTATAATTTAATAAACAGTTTGTTGTACCCCTATTCAACAACATAAAGAGATTAAATGAAGAGATTTACTATTGCAATCGCACTGTTGGTTAGTGTATTAAGTGTTCAGGCTCAAACAAAATATGTTACTGCAAATACAGCCGAAAATGCAGTTGATGAACAAGAAAGCTTAGCTAAAACATATCTTTCACAAATTATGGGTGTTGCGTTATCAGCAACCTCAAACCTTAAACTTTTTGAAGTAGTACATGATTGGATAGGCACTCCTTACCGTTTTGGTGGCAGCAGCCGTAAAGGAATTGACTGTTCGGGCTTTACTAAAGAGGTATACAGCAAGGTATTTAACCTGGCTATCAAACGTAACTCCCGCGATATATTTAGCATGGTTGACCCTGTTCGCCGTAATGAACTGAAAGAAGGAGATCTGGTTTTCTTTAAAATTCGCAGCCGCCGCATATCGCACATTGGTGTTTACCTTGGCAATGGCCGGTTTGCCCACGCATCATCAAAAGGTGTTGCTATTTCAAATTTAGAAGACCGCTACTACAGCCGTTATTTTTACAAAGGCGGCCGCTTAACCGCACAATACCAGGAAGAACTTGACATTCCTTTAGAAGAAGAAACTAATTAGAAACTTATTTATATTAAGTGTGATCCTCCCGTGTTCTCGGGAGGATTTTTTTTTGCCATGCGCCGTAACCTTTGCCTTGTATTTTTTATCCTTTTAACCGCTTCGGCCTGTATGCCCGGCAGCGATAAAGCGCGTAAACCGGCATCGCCAAAAGATACCATAAACCAAAAACCCTTTATCGCCCCTGGTGATACCATCACCATAGCCGCCGTTGGCGACATAATGTTGGGCACTTCATACCCTGATAGATCAACCTTGCCGCGAGATAGCAGAAAACATAGCTTTAAACCGGTAATACAACACTTACGTGATGCCGATATCACGTTTGGCAACCTCGAGGGGGTACTTTTAGATACTGGCGCGCCATCTGAATTTAAGTTGCATCAAAAAAGTAAAGCCTATCTGTTTAGGATGCCTGAGGCTTACGGCGGTTTGCTGAAAGATGCCGGCTTTGACCTGATTAGTTTAGGCAACAACCACTCTAACGATTTTGGACCGGCAGGCCGTAAAAGCAGCATGCGCATTTTAGATTCGTTGCAGATACAACACGCGGGTTTACGCAGTAAACCTTCCGCCATATTAAAGGTAAAGGATATAAAGGTGGGGTTTTGTGCGTTTTCGCCAAACAGCCAAACGGTATCGCTGCTTGATCTGCCTAACGCCGCACGTATCATCCGCGAGCTCAAGCAGCAAACGGATATTGTTATTGTATCCTTTCATGGCGGCGGCGAGGGTACCGAGTTTGAACATGTTCCCCGAAAAACGGAAACCTATAAAGGCGAGAACAGAGGCGATGTTTACGCATTCGCCCACAACGCCATTGATGCCGGTGCGGATGTAGTATTAGGCCATGGCCCCCACCTTACCCGAGGAGTAGAGTTGTATAATAATCGCTTTATAACTTATAGCATGGGTAACTTTATCACTTACCGGGGTGTAAATACCAGCGGCTTATGTGGCCTTGCCCCGCTGTTTAAATTAAAAATAAACAAAAAGGGCGAGTTTGCCGGCGGACAAATTATCGCTACCAGGCAAACTTACCCTCAGGGTATTCGTGTTGATACAGCCAACCGGGTTATCAGGCGTATAAAAATTTTAACCGCTGCTGACTTTTCTGATACAGACCTTGAAATTACTGATGATGGCTTGATAACGCCTTTGTACTAAACCGCTTTGTCGGCCGTATTACGCACCAGCCCAACTCCGGTAAAAAAGAAGATGATGCCAATTACGCCAACTACGACCAAAGTAGTTATCTCGGCATTTTTTTGGATGATGCCTACGCCGGTGTAGATCAAGCCGATAATACCTAATACAGTAAGTATAGTTCCAAATGTGCGTTTTAAGTTCATGGTGATTTAATGTTTGCATTTAATTAAACAAATTGCACACCAATATTTAATGCTATATTTATTTATCGTTTAATCATTTGTTTTTATGGACTTTCCTATCTCCCTTACGATAATTGTAGTATTGTTTATTGTTATACTGTTCAGTTCATTTGTGACTGTTAAACAGGGCACTATAGCGGTTGTTACTATATTTGGCAAATACCGCCGCATACTAACGCCGGGGCTAAATTTCAAAATTCCGCTTATCGAGCTCATCCAATCGCGCATCTCCATACAAAACCGCTCGGTTGAGCTGGAGTTCCAGGCTGTAACTTACGATCAGGCTAATGTATATTTTAAGGCGATGCTGCTGTACTCCGTATTGGATCAGCAGGAAGAAACCATTAAGAACGTAGCTTTTAAGTTTGTTGACGAGCGTAACCTGATGCAGGCACTGGTGCGCACCGTTGAAGGCTCCATACGCGCCTTTGTAGCCACCAAACGCCAGGCCGATGTGCTGATACTCCGCCGTGACATTGTAGAGCACGTAAAGGAACAGTTAGATAATATACTCGAAGGCTGGGGTTATCATTTACAGGATCTGCAGTTGAATGATATTACGTTTGACGATATCATCATGAAATCAATGAGCCAGGTGGTGGCATCAAACAACCTGAAAGCAGCCGCCGAGAACGAAGGCCAGGCCTTGCTCATCACCAAAACCAAGGCAGCCGAAGCGGAGGGTAATGCTATTAAAATATCTGCCGAAGCAGAACGCCAGGCAGCGCAGCTACGCGGCCAGGGTATAGCCCTCTTCCGTGAGGAAGTGGCCAAGGGTATGACGGTAGCTGCCAAAGAAATGCAGGAAGCTGATATGGATACCTCGGTGATCCTTTTCACCATGTGGACAGAGTCTATCAAGCATTTCGCCGAGAACTCAACCGGCAACGTGATCTTCCTGGATGGCTCGGTGGATGGCATGCAGCGCACTATGAAAGAAACCATGGGGTTAAACCTTTTGAAGGATGACAAGGTCAAAAGGTAAAACTTTTGGCTGTTATGGGATTTAATTTTTTTAGGATAGCGATATTGCTGGTGCTGTTTACGGCCACTGATAGTTTTGCACAACAAGGCTATAAAACACTTACAACCAATGATTTTCAGGGCACCCCGCGCCGAACCAATTTTGCCGCGGTTGCTTACACTAATTGCAGCATAAACTATAATTACAGCGTAAAGCGAATAAAAGGTGTATTCCGGATTGATTTTGAGGTGGGTATGGTGATGAACAAGGATAAATCATGGCTGGACAAAAGCCGTGTTAAAACACCCGAAATGCTGGCCGAGGTTTTAAGGCACGAGCAAGGCCATTATGCCATTGCCTACTTACAGCAGCAGGAAGTTTTACGCAAGTTTAACAGCACCCAGTTTGGGCGCGACTACAGCATAGTGATAGCCGATATTTTTAACCGCATTGATGCCAAATACCAGCAGATGAATAAAGATTATGAGGACGACACCAACCACATGCAAAACCGCGCCCAACAAGCCGTATGGGATAGATATTTGGAAAAGAAGGTAAGCAATATGCCGCCTTTAACAGCATCCATGTAAAATAAAAAAGCGCCGACCATTTATAAAACGGCAGCGCTTTTTGCTTATGGTGATTTCATTAATACAGCAAATGATCGTAAGGATATCGGGCCGTATGTATGGCTTTTACCTTATCATACAATAACTGCCTGAACTCGTCGATATTGTCGCGCTTGGCGGCTGAAATGAATATGGCGGGGCTGTTGTGTCTGCCCATCCAGCTTTGCTTAAAGTCCTCAAGCGTTAAGGGCTTCAATTCTTCGCCCTCAAAGGTTTCTGTAGGTTGATAAGCATCAATTTTATTGAATACCGTAATATTCTCCTTATCCACGGCACCCAACTCCTTCAACGTTTCATTAACCGTACGGATCTGATCCTCAAAATTAGGGTGCGATATATCAACCACATGGATCAGTATATCGGCTTCGCGCACCTCGTCAAGCGTTGATTTAAAGCACTCCACCAAATGGTGAGGCAACTTGCGGATAAACCCAACCGTGTCTGACAGCAGAAACGGTGCGTTCTCGATCACCACCTTGCGCACCGTGGTATCCAGCGTTGCAAACAGCTTATTCTCGGCAAACACATCCGATTTGGAAAGCATGTTCATGATGGTGGATTTGCCCACGTTGGTATACCCAACCAAAGCCGCACGCACCAACTGATGCCGGTTTTTACGCTGCGTTTCGTTCTGGCGGTCAATATCCTTCAACTTGTCTTTCAACAACGATATTTTATTCAGGATCAAACGGCGGTCAGTCTCTATTTGCGACTCACCCGGACCACGCATACCGATACCACCCTTTTGGCGCTCTAAGTGAGTCCACAAACGGGTAAGGCGGGGCAGCATGTATTGAAGTTGCGCCAGCTCAACTTGGGTTTTAGCCTGTGCCGTTTGCGCGCGGCCTGCAAAAATATCAAGGATGAGGTTGTTACGGTCAAGTATCTTTACCTTCAGCTCATTCTCAATATTACGCAGTTGCGATGGCGATAATTCGTCATCAAACACAACTATATCTATTTCTTCGGCTGTTACATATTCCTTTATTTCTTCGAGCTTGCCTGTACCAACGTAGGTAGCACGCTCCGGACGGGATAGTTTTTGAGTGAAATATTTAACGGTTTTTCCACCGGCGGTTTCCACCAAAAATTCTAATTCTTCCAAATATTCCTTTTCCAGTTCCTCGGTTTCGTCGGCAGTAATTACACCAACTAAAATCGCTCTTTCCTGCTTTACAGCAGTGTCATAAAATTTTTGTTTCATTCAATAAAATGATTAACAATCAAAATGCCAAGGTAATAAAATGGCGCTGTTTTACTCAAGCTTATGCCAAAATAGCATAAACGATATATGGATCAGGGTATTAACCCGGCTATAATGATCAGGTACTAAAATGAGATTAATTAATATACTTCGGTCCGGCTATCGGGCAATAGCGCTACCTTGGAACCAAAGTATTAAACAAATATGGTAGTAATTTCCATGATGAGGCAAAGGTAAGAAATTTTAAAAAATATGCGCCTGCCCTGAAAAATCTTTCAGCGGCACAGGCTATACGCCTTGCTCCGGTTATGGAGACAGGCCTGCGCTCTTTTATCAGGATAAGCTAAACGTCAAAACTTTACCAAAAAATCTTCTTTAACCTGGCCTTTTTTAAAATACACCAACCCTATCCAAAACAGGTCAACAGTTACCGTTACCTGCGGATGGTCTTTTATTTGTGCCCAGGCTTCTTTCATGCCTTCGCTCCAGTATATGTCATCAAATATCAGCAAGGTGTCCTCATGTACATGGGGCAGGCACCACTCAAAATATCGTAGTGTGGCTTCTTTTTGATGGTTGCCATCTACAAATACAAAATCGAGCTTGGGCAGGCTACCGATAATGGAATACAACGTATCGTCAAAATTGCCAACAGTTAGCGCGATATCACTCAGCTTCTGGCCGGCGAATTGCTGCCCGGCTACCGCCGCGGTTTGAGGGCACCCTTCAAGCGTATAAACTTTAGCTTTAGGCGCGGCTTGCTGCAGGTACAGGGTGGTAACACCAAGGCAGGTGCCTAACTCAATAATGCTTTCGGGTTGGGTACTTGCCACCAGGCGGCATAACAGTTGCGCGAGTTTGGGTGGTTTAAGCGCGTTTTTAGCAATATCGGCAATGCGTTTTTGCTTATTGTTGTTTACATGCGAGCCCGCACCCAGGTCGGTTACGGTAATGCTGCGGTCATCGGCAAGTAAATGTTTACGCACCTGCTCTATATCGTTGTACACTTTTTTGGGCTCAAAATCGTATATTACCTTATCAACCAAATGATATACGAACGGGGAGTGTATACCGTGGCGTGTTTTTGCGCTGAAGCGGTGCCGCAGGTAATCGACAGCAAACTTTATGTTGAACATGGTTGTAAAATTATATAATTAGTAATACTTTACTTATACACATGTTAAATACCGCAGAAATAAACTCATTGATAAAACTGCTCGATGATCCCGATCAGGAAATATTTGAGCATGTGCATGGCAAACTCCTGTCATTAGGCGGCGGCGCTATTGAACCGTTGGAGACGGCATTTAGTGAGGCTTTTGACCCTTTATTGCAGGAACGGATTGCCAACCTGGTGCACGAAATACAATTCGGCCTGTTAAAAAACGACCTGAAACTATGGATCCATAGCGGGGCCTTTGATCTATTGCAGGGAGCTTTGATCATTAACCGCTACCAGTACCCTGAACTGGATGAACAAAAAGTGATCAACCAGATCGAGGCCATAAAACGTGATATATGGCTGCAGATGATGAATGAGGGCAGCCCGGTAGAGCAGGTAAAACTCATAAACCATGTATTTTACAACCTTTACGGGTTTACCGGCAATACCAGCAACCACCAGGATCCGCAGAACAGTTACCTGAATCAGGTGCTCGAAACCAAAAAAGGCAACCAGATATCGCTGGCTATTATTTATTCCATCATTGCCCAAAAATTGGATATACCGGTTTATGGCGTTAACCTGCCGCAGCATTTTATCCTGGCTTATTTAGATGAGGGTACGCAAAGCGAGTTTGAAAGCGGCATCTTGTTCTACATCAATGCCTTTAACAAAGGGTTTATTTTTGGCCGCAGGGATGTTGATATGTTTTTAAAGCAACTAAAACTTACGCCCGATAAGCAGTTTTACGAACCCTGCTCAAATACCCAGATCATTAAACGGGTAATACGCAACCTCATCAGTGCTTATGAGCACCTGGGTTCAGCAGAAAAAGTTGCCGAACTGAATGAGTTGCTGGAGATTGTTGAATAGCTTTTTAGTTGGCAGTTTATAGTGCGCAGTTCGTAAAAGGATTTTCAAAAAAACTGCGCACTGCCGGCTGTAAACTGACAACCGCACACTGCAAACTTACTTAGTAAGCCACCCGTTAGATGCCATCCAGTTGGTGAGGCTATTGAACCATAACTCCTTTGTGGTTGGGTTTACCATGCCGAAACCATGGCCACCTGCCGGGTATAAATGCATTTCGGCTTTTACTTTATTAGCCAGCAATGCATTATAAAAAAGCAGGCTGTTTTGAACCGGTACTGTAGTATCATCCTGGGCATGTACTAAAAATGTTGGTGGGGTTTCAGGCGTTACCTGCAATTCATTGCTGAACTCATTTACTAACTTTGCTGATGGCTCCTTGCCGATCAGGTTATCCTTTGAGCCCTGATGGGTAAATTCACCGAAGCTGATAACCGGATAGATCAGCATCCCAAAATCGGTGCGCAGGTTAATATTGTTTTTATTGGGGATAACCGCCTTTTTGAAATGCGTAATAGCTGTTGAAGCCAGATGCCCGCCCGCCGAAAAACCAATAATGCCCACCTTGTCCGAACTGATGCCCCATTCGGCAGCGTTCATACGTAACATTTGTATGGCGCGCTGCACATCCTGTAAAGGGCCTATGGTTTTATCTACCATAATGGTGTCATTTGGCAGCCTGTACCTAAGCAGAAATGCCGTAACGCCAATTTTATTGAACTCACGTGCTATCGCATCGCCCTCATGCCCCGTAACCAGCCCGGCATAACCACCGCCCGGTAATACAATTACCGCCGTACCGTTTGCGGTACCCGCAGCAGGCAAATACGGCGTAAGTGTGGGTGCAGTCACTTTTAATGTCCAAGCGCCCTCTGTTTTTTCCACGTACGATTTAGGCGCGGGTTTTGAACCGGGCACGCCATCCGGATATAATAGCAAAGGCTTTTGTTTTTGGGCGAATACGTTCACAGTTAATAATACCAATAAGGGTAAGGCAAGAATTTTCATTATAAAGGGTTATAACCAAATGTATGTATTTTATTATGCTTTCACTATAGCAACAAGGGCGGTTCCTTAGTCAGGAAACGCCCTTGTTTTAATTAATAGACTTGTAATTATTTTATCTCGAATACCGCGTTGATCTGGAAGCTCAGCTTGATCTGTTTAAAGTTGATGTCAGATTCAGGTACACCGGCTTCATCCGCAACACCCCGCATGGCCATCGTAGCATACATACGCGGCTGAGGGAAACTGCTGTTATCCGTTTCGGAGATATTGATGGCGCTGCCCAGTTTATCGCCCAAAGCGGTTACCAGGTAAGTAGCTTTCTCTTTGGCTGACAGCAAAGCCTGTACCTTCAGCTCTTTTTTCAACTCATTGATTTTGGAATAATCATAGCTATCAATATTGGTTGACTGGATACCTTTAGGATCTATCTTACTTAGTATCTGGTTATACTTGTTCAGGTCGCGAAACTTGATACTGTATTGTTTGCTTACCAAAAAGTCGGGATTTTTCTTCTTTTCGGTAGCCATGTTCCAGCTCGAAACGTTATTTACTGTAAAATCCTCTTTAGCTACGCCGGCAGCAGATACCGCCTTTTCCAATTGTTTTTCCAGATCACTTATAGCGATCTTCTTTTTACCATCCATATACTCACGCAGTGAGATGGATACATTGATAATATCGGGCGTAACTTCTTTCTCGGCAATGCCGGTAACTTCTATTTTGCGGCGCAAGTCGGCTGTTTGAGCAAACGAACTGTAGGTAGTGGCAATTAAGGCCGCGATGATCATTAATTTCTTCATGGTTGTGTATAATGTATTTATAGGTATAGACGAGGATTCCCTCCAAAGTGAAACATGCAACAAAAACATTACAATTGAGACCTCACCCCAACCCTCTCCCTGGGAGAGGGAGTTAAAAGATTGAAGTACCGAAACATAGCTACTGCTGCTTTTTCTTCTCGGTATGCTCGTAAATTTTGGTATTTACAGCAACGGAATCCTTAAAATAAACAAAAAGGCGCTTTACGTAGCTTGGCGGGTAGCCATCGTATTTTACCACAATGTCATAGTAAATATAATCGTCCTTTTTACCTTGCGGCCAGCCAAGGGTATCAGTAACCTGGTAAAATTTCATGCCCTTGATCTTATGGTTCTGTAACAGATCATTAACCATATTGGCGCGGTACTTAAAGTCGAGCCCGTCGGCATCTTTCCATAATTTACGGTTAAACGGCTGATCGCTGTTACAGGCTGATAAAAGCATCATAACAAAAGAGAGCACAACTATTAAGGCCTTATTTAACATCGCTGGTAATTATAGCGCAAAGATACTTAATTTTTATGCTCCTGCACTTCAACCGCGGTCACAACCGAATCGGCGTTAAAAGATACAGCCAACTCCTTTGAATAAACCGGGTCAATGTCGGCACCATACTTCATTACTATATCGTAGTAAATATGATTAGCCTCACGGTTATCGGGCTCGCCAAGCATTTGCACAACTTCGTTCAGGGGCTTGCCTTTTAAATCGTGGTTATTTAAAAGGTCTTTAAGCATGCCGTTGCGGCGCGGATAATCCCATTCTTTCTTTTCACTCCACTTTTCCTTATCAAACTTTTGCTTACAGCCGTACGCTATAAGTAAAGACACAATAAAAACTAAACGGAGTAATATTTTCATTAAATGTTATTCAGTAAATATGCTTTGAAGCTTTCAAAATCAGCCGGCATTTGTACGGCTTGTTTCTCTCTTCCTTCAAGCTGTTTAACGGATTCGGGTACCGAAATGTTCACCGCAACATCAGCCGGTATTACATCCGGAAACTTGCACGGATGCGCGGTTGACAGGAAAACGCCGGTTGTTTCAGCATGGTCTCCCTGCCATTCCTTTAAAGCCTTCCAGGCTATGGCCGTATGCGGGCAAACCACATATTGATGAGCAGCATAAACATTCTCAATGACTTCAACGGTTTGCTCATCGTTATAACTATACCCAGTGATAAGTTGCTTCAAAGCTGCTTCATTACCTTTAAACAGATCGGCAATGCGCACCCAGTTGCTTGGATTGCCAACATCCATCGCGTTTGATATGGTTGATACGGATGGCTTAGGCTCATAAACACCGGTTTTTAAAAACGCGGGCACCGTATCGTTAGCATTGGTAGCGGCAATGAACTGCTCAACCGGCAAGCCCATTTTCCAGGCTAACAAACCGGCGCCGATGTTACCAAAGTTACCGCTCGGCACCGCGAAGGCTACCTTGCTTTTACCCTTGCGCAGTAACTGAGCGTAGGCATTAAAGTAGTAAAAAGTTTGCGGTATAAGCCTGGCTATATTAATGGAGTTGGCTGATGTCAACCGGTAGGTTGCGTTCAGTTCCGCATCGGTAAAGGCTTGTTTAACCAGTGCCTGGCAATCATCAAAAGTACCATCAACTTCCAAAGCGCGGATATTTTGGCCGTTGGTAGTTAGCTGCTGCTCCTGCACACCGCTTACCTTACCTTTAGGGTAGAGGATGGTAACACGGGTATTGGGCACCCCTAAAAAGCCCAGGGCTACGGCACCACCGGTATCGCCGGAGGTGGCTACCAGTACATCAAGCTGCTTTTCGCCTGCCTCTAAAAAGTAGCTCATTATGCGGCTCATAAAGCGTGCACCAAAATCCTTAAAGGCTAATGACGGGCCGTGGAACAGCTCCAGCACATATACCTCATTCTCCAGCTCCACCACCGGGGCATCAAAGTTAATGGCATCATCAATCAGTGCTTTCAGGTCAGCCTCGGGGATGGTATCGCCCAATATATTTTTAGCTACGCCGAAGGCGATCTCCGGCAGGGTAAGTTCGCCCAGTTTGCTGATAAATTCATCGCTTAAACGCGGAATGCTCACCGGCATATATAAACCCTTATCCTGCGGCATACTGTTAAAAACCGCCTCTTTAAATGATACGCTTGCTGATGTATTGTTGGTGCTGTATAGTTCCATGACCTCTCCCAACCCTCTCCAAAGGAGAGGGCTTTATATTTTTTATTGTTTTAAATACTATTATCTTTCAATCTGGCATTATTAGCCCTCCCTTTGGGAGGGTTGGGTGGGTAATACCCTCGGCCCTGCATCATTTATGGTTGATACATAAGTATTAGAGCCGATCTTTAATCCTGTTAAATGTTGCTGTAGCTTTTGTGTGATGATGTGGGCGGTTTGCTCATCGCGGGTAAAAGCAAAAACCGATGGGCCTGAACCTGATATACCGAAGCTTACCGCGCCGTTGCTCATGGCGATTTCGCGCATCTTGTAAAAATCGGGTATCAGCATGGAGCGTACCGGTTCAACCAGTACATCTTTCATACTACGGCCTATCAGGTCAATATCCTGCATAAACAGGCCGCTCACCAATCCGGCAATATTACCCCACTGGGTTACGGCATCCTTCATATTGATTTTATTACGGATGATCTGCCTTGCCTCGCGGGTAGGCACATCCACATCGGGGAATACCACAGCACACCACAGATCCTTTGGATGCGGCAGGCGTACCACATCAAGCGGCTCGTAGCTGCGTATCAGCACAAAACCGCCTAACAAGGCAGGCGCAACATTATCCGCATGGCCATGCCCGCAGGCCATTTCTTCGCCTTTCATGGCAAAAGGCAACAGGTTTATCGGGTCACGGTCATCGCCCATCAGCGCTTTAATGGCATATAAACCCGCTACGGTACTGGCCGAGCTTGAACCCAGCCCACTGCCTATCGGCATCTTTTTATGAAGCTCAATATCCAGCCCAATATCAGCACGGCCGATACTGTCGAGGTAATGCTGTACGCTCACGCTCACGGTATTCTTAGCCGGGTCAAGCGGCAACCTGCCATCATCACCCGTAATTTTGCTGATGGTGATGCCGGGCTTATCCGTAACCCGCATGACCACCTCATCGCCGGGTTCATTAACGGCAAAGCCTAATACATCAAACCCGCAAACTACGTTGGCTACGGTTGCCGGGGCAAAAACGTGTACACTGTCCGCGGTCAGGTTTCCCGTCCCCCTAAAGGGGGTGAAAGCGCTGTTTGTATCTATTTCCTGTAAATCGTTACTCATGATCGTTTTGTATTTAAGTTCCCCCTTTAGGGGGTTAGGTGGCTAATTCGCACCCACGTTTATCAAATCAGCAAATACACCTGCGGCGGTTACCTCGGCACCAGCGCCAGGGCCTTTTACTACCAGCGGGCGCTCCTTATACCTGTCGGTAGTGAAGGATATTATGTTATCGCTACCCGACAGCATGTAGAACGGATGATTTTCATCAACCATTTGCAGGGTGATGGATGCCCTGCCATCTTCCAGTTTGCCGATGTAACGCAATACCTTGCCGCCGCTTTCGGCCTGTTGTTTCAGGTTGGTGAAATAAGCATCCTCAGCTTTAAGCGCCGCGTAAAAATCATCAACGGTAGTGGCATCAAGGCAGGCTTGTGGCAGTATGCTTTGTATATCCACATCGGCGGCTTCTAAGGTATGCCCGGCATCGCGCGCCAGGATCAGTATCTTCCGCATAAAATCGGTACCGCGCAGGTCGTCGCGCGGGTCAGGTTCGGTATAGCCTTTCTCCTGCGCCAGTTTAACTACATCGTGAAAATTGGCATCGCCCTTAAACTGGTTAAAGATGAATGATATGGTACCCGACAGGATGGCCTCGATACGTTGTACACGGTCGCCGCTGTTCATCAAATCTTTAAGCGTACGGATGATCGGCAGGCCTGCACCCACATTGGTTTCGTAAAAAAAGTCGACACCGCGGGTACGTGCCGCATCCTTAAAGGCTTTGTAACGGCTATAGCTGCCCGAGTTACCTATTTTATTACAGGTCACTACTGATATGGCCGAATTGAGCACTTCCTCATAAAACTCTACCGGAACCGGGCTTGCCGTATTATCAATAAACACGCAGTTGGGCAGGTTCATGCTCTTCATGGTATCGATAAACAAGCGCAGGTCGGCTGTATCTGTACTGGTTTCAAGCGCGGGTTGCCAGTTTTCAAGGTCGATACCATCAGTATTGAACATCATTTTGCGGGTATTGCTGATGCCTACTACCTTTACCTGTATGCCGTTCTCGTTAAGCAGAAAACCGGCATGGGCGTTAAGCTGCCCGAACAGCGTTTTGCCGATATTGCCCGTACCCAGGCAAAAGGCATGCAGGGTTTTATACAGGTCAACAAAAAAGGCATCGTGTACGGCATTGAGCGCCTTGCCCAGATCGTATTCGCTGATGATCACCGAAATGTTATACTCTGATGATCCCTGCGCAATCGCCCTTACATTAACCCCATTACGGCCCAATGCATGGAACAACTTGCCCGATACGCCCGGCGTTTGTTTCATGTTTTCGCCAACCACGGCTAATATGGCCAGGTTTTCTTCAACAGTGATAGGTTCCAGTTTGTTGGCTAATATTTCCAGCTCAAATTCCTGCTCAATAATGGCTTTGGCGCGTACGGCATCGCCGGGTTGTATGGCAAAGGTGATGCTATGCTCTGATGATGACTGGGTGATGAGGATAACGTTGATCTGCTCGCGGGCAAGCAGGGAGAACAAACGCCCGCTAAAGCCCGATTTACCCACCATACCGCTGCCCATCAGGTTAAGTATGCTGATGTTATTGATGGATGATATACCCTTTATAGGCTGATTGGATGCCTTACTTTCGTGCTGAATAACCGTACCGGCAAATTCAGGCTCAAACGTATTTTTTATAACGATAGGGATCTTTTTCAGGAAAGCCGGGATCATGGTTGGCGGGTAGATCACCTTGGCACCAAAGTAGGATAGCTCCATGGCCTCGGTATAGGTCAGCTCGCTCAGCGGAAATGCTTTTTTCACCATGCGCGGGTCGGCGGTCATCATGCCGTTCACGTCCGTCCATATCTGTATTTCCTGGGCGTTCAAGGCCGCACCGAAAATAGCGGCGGTATAATCACTGCCGCCACGGCCAAGCGTGGTGATCTGCCCGGCCTCGTTACTGGCAATAAAACCGGTAACAAACAATACTTTATCGGCATGGCTGGCATACAGATCGCGGATCAGGAGTTCGCTAAGCACGGTATCTACCCTCGCATTGCCAAAAGCGCTGTCGGTTTTTAATACTTCGGATGCATCAACAAAAAACGCATTACCAAAGCGCTGGGCCGCGATTTTACTGATCATCAGCGTTGAGCAGCGCTCACCAAAACTAACGATCAGGTCGCGGGTTTTGGCGGTAAGCTCGCGCAGGGTCAAAACGCCCTGTAGCAACTCCTCTAACTGGTTAAAATTAATTTTCAAGCGGGTGAAAGCCGGGTTTTGATTCTGTATATCGAGCAGGCTTTTTACCACATCAAAGTGGCGGCGCTCCAGCTCGGCAAGCTGCGCGGTAAACTCGTTGCCTTTGGCAGCCTCTTCAGCCATATTGATCAGCAGGTTGGTAACCCCGCTCATGGCCGAAAGCACCACTACCGGGCGTTCGCCTTGCTCAACTTCGTTTTTTACTATTTGCAGCAGGGTTGTGATGCTGCTTACTGAGCCTACGGAGGTACCCCCGAATTTTAAGACTTTCATTTTGTTGATATAGCTATTAAAAAAAACCGCCTTCCTCTTTGTCGGAGGAAGGCGGTCAGTTGGTTTGTTTATATTTTTTACACCATACGATTACTTTCCTCCGATATCTATGCCGGTGGTAATAATGGTAATAATAATGGTGTTGCTGTTATACATATAATTTACTTATCGCACTAAGGTCATGGCAAATAAAGCGGTTAATTTTTAAAATAGCAAGCGCAACAGGTATTTTATTTTAAATATTCATCCGCATAAAGCGTTGGCTTAAATCTTTTTGCAAGATAGCCGGTAGCCAGCGCCGGATCAATATCAACCACCAGTACACCCGGAACGCCGTATGGCTGATATACCAGACAGGTACCATCAGGCGCTATTACGGACGATGCCGAATCGGGATAGCGGGTAGTGTTGTTAACGCTGGCAAAGTAAATGATATTCTCCAGGGCGCGCATCATCATGGCCTTTTCATAGTAGGCGTTGCTCATACTGCCCCATTCGCTTGGGGTAGTCCCAGTAGTATCACTGCCGCCAAAATGCGGATGGAAAACGATATGCGCCCCATTGCGTGCCGCCCAACGTACTGACTCGGGGTAACGAAACTCCTCGTGGCAGATGGTAATACCGAAATTTAAGCCGTTTACATCAAACAGCCTGCGTTGTGTGCCGGGCACCCATCTTTCATCTTCCGATGGGTCGAGCTGGTTTTTGGTTTGATAACCCAGCACCTCGCCCTGTGGCGATACAACATAAGCTACATTATACATGCCTTCGGGCGTGTATTTATCCATCGGTACAATAACGGCGATGTTATGTTTGGCAGCCACGGCGCAAACCTGCTTCAGCGCCGCCTCCATCTTATCGGCTGAACCCTGCTCCGGCTCAAAGCCCGGCATCGGGTAACCCGGAATATAGGTTTCGGGAAAACAGATAATCATGGCTCCTTGGGCGGCGGCTTGTTCGGTAAGTTGTTCGAGCTGTAAAAGAGCTTGTGCAATACTGCCCGGAAAGGCTGGCGAGGCTAAGGCGATCTTCATTTTTTGCTTTGGTATTAAAGCGCTTAAAGTTAGCCGATTCAGCCATCTATCACAAAGGCTTATTAATTTTTATTCAGGGCGGATGCAAATGCCTAACTTTGCCCTCTTACAATGCAGGGATTAATTACAAAATCAACCGGTAGCTGGTACCAGGCGCAAACGCCCGATGGGCAACGTTACGATTGCCGTATAAAGGGCAAGTTCCGTATAAAGGGCATTACCACTACTAACCCCATTGCCGTTGGCGATATTGTTGATTTTGAAATGGAACCTGAGCAGGGTACCGGTGTGATTACCAACCTGCATCAGCGTAAAAACTACATCATCCGCAAATCCATCAACCTGTCGAAACAAGCGCAGATCATTGCCGCCAACCTGGATCAGGCCCTGCTGGTGGTAACCCTGGCCTCGCCGCGCACCTCGCTGGGTTTTATCGACCGCTTTTTGGTTACTGCCGAAGCCTATGATATTCCGGCTAAACTGATATTTAATAAACTCGATCTGTTTAGTGATGAAGGCTTGGAAATACTACAAGCCTATAAAGCCGTTTATGAAAACATCGGCTATCCATGTTACGAGGTATCGGCGCTTGAAGGTACCAATATTGATGAGATACAGGCTTTGTTAAAAGATCAGATCACGCTGTTCTCCGGCCACTCGGGTGTAGGCAAATCCAGCCTGATCAACCGCTTGCTGCCTGATCTTGACCTGCGCACGCACCGGATATCCGAATGGAGCGACAAGGGCATGCACACTACCACCTTTGCCGAAATGTTTGAACTGCCGCAAGGCGGGTTTATTATCGATACCCCCGGTATACGTGAACTGGGTATTATCGATATTGAAAAACCGGAACTTGGCCACTTCTTCCCCGAAATGCGCGAACGCATGCACGATTGCCGCTTCAATAATTGCCGCCATATTAATGAACCCGGCTGCGCCGTACTGGAAGCATTGGAAGACGGCGAGATTGAACCATCGCGTTACGAAAGCTACCTGAGTATCTACAACGGCAACGATACCCGTAGTTAACTTACTACTTTACTGACTGTTAAAAGATGCGCTGCTTTCTGTTTTTTTATACAGTTGCCTTCATAATTTACCTCGCCGGTAACAAGTAACAACATTGTTAAAATCACACGAATTTTAATTTTTGGTTTAGTTGACAGGACTATCGGTTAATAAACCAACCGGATTTTAACACATTAAAGCAATTTAGCTTATTTATTTCCACATCCGTTGAGATAAGCCCGATTAATGCTTGTGTAACAAAGCTGTATGATAACCTTATTTAACAGTTTTTAGTTAAACATTTGCATCAGCATTAACCAAACTTTAAATAATTACAAAACAATACACACCCCCAAAAAAGATGAAACGATATTTACTGATCATGGCCATGCTATTTGCGGCCGCGCTAAGCACCTACGCGCAAACAGGCAGGTCGGTTAGCGGAACAGTGATAGATTCTACCAAACTTTCAGTACCCGGCGCAAGTGTTAAACTTACCTCTGCCGAAGGTGACAGCGCCGTAGTAGCCGCCGATATGAATGGCAAGTTCACTTTTCCATCGGTAAAAGGCACCAAATTAAATGTTACGGTAACTTCTATAGGCTACCAGGTGTTGCTTAAACATTACACACTTGAGGCCGGCAGCGAGCCCGTATCATTAGGCAATATTGTGATACAGGTACAAAGCAACCAGCTAAACCAAGTAAACATTGTAGGCGCGCCAAACCCGGTAACCCTTAAAGAAGATACTGTTGAATATAAAATAAGCACTTACAAGGTACGTGATAACGCGCCTGTGGAAGATGCCTTACGCAAAATGCCCGGCGTTGATGTGGATAAAGATGGCAACGTGAACGCGCAAGGTAAATCAGTTACCAAGGTGCGCGTTAACGGTAAGGATTTTTTTGCGGGTGACCTTAAAACGGCCACACAAAACCTGCCTGCGGATATTGTGGAAAGTGTGCAGATTATTGATGATTACGGCGATCAGGCCAACCTGACCGGTGTTAAAACCGGCGAGCCAACCAAAATATTGAACATTAACATCCGTAAGGATAAAAACTACGGCTACTCATTACAGGCAACAGCCGGTGAGGGTACTGACGCGCTGCCAAGCAGCGAGGCCAATAACGCTAACCGTTATTTGGGCAATGTAAATTACTTTAAGTTTAAAGGCGATCAGCAGATAGCCGTTTTAGGCAATCTAAACAACACCAATCTTAATACCTTTAGCTTCGGCGGATCAACCGGCGGTGGCTTTGGCGGCAACTTTAATGGCGGCGGCAGAGGCGGCGGTGGCCGTGGTAATGCCCTGCGTGGCGGTGGCGGTAGTACTACTACCAACGCGAATGGTATTACGGATGCCAAATCATTAGGCCTCAACTTTAGGGACCAGTGGGGTAAAAATGTATCGGTTTACGGTAGTTACAGCTTTAATGATAACAGCACGTATACCACCACCAACTCCTTGCAAATAAACCGGTTTCAAAACCCAAGCACCAGCAGTTCAAGCAGCCAGGAAACCAATAGCCCGTTAAACCATCGTTTTAATTTTAACGTGGAGTGGAGGCCTGATACCGTAAACTACTTTAAAATCACACCGTCGTTCTCCTACTCGCGTAATAATAACGTCGGCGCTGAAAACGTAATCTATACCCTTGCCGATAGTTCGCGTGCAAGTGCCAATCAATCATATACGGTTAATTCGTTAACCAATACCACTTCGCCAAATTATGGCATCAACGCATTGTATAATCACAAATTTGGTAAGCGTGGCCGCAACTTCAGCTTAAATTTAAGCTGGAATACCGCTAAAAATGACCAGTTTGACAACCCGATATATAACTATACAGCGGGTACACCAACTACGCCGTTAAATCAGCGTATTAATACCAATAGCCGTACCACTACATGGGGTGCCAATTTTGCTTATATGGAGCCTTTGAGCAAGGTGTCTTTCCTGGAACTCAACTATGCTTACAATCACTCTAATACCAGTAGTGATAAACTCACCGATACACTAAGCTATACCGGCACCACCCCACCAACGGATTATAACGATGGTGACTTTAACCGCTACGCGCTGTTGAGCAATAGTTATGATTACACTTTTACTACCAATAGGGTAGGGCTTAATTACCGTTTGGTCGAAAGTAAGTATAACCTTACCGCAGGTTTTGGTGTACAGCCGGCATCGTTAAAAGGCAACTCGATTAATGCGCCGCAAACGGTTAAAAACACTTTTAACTTTATACCTACCGCACGTTTTGTATACAACTTTACGCGCAGTAAATCAATCAACTTTAATTATAACGGGCAAAGTAACCAGCCCTCATTTAACCAGTTGCAGCCGGTGCTTGATCTGTCGAACGCCCTATACCCGGTGTTAGGTAACCCTGATCTGAAACCATCGTTCACCAATACACTCGAAGCGCGTTACAATAACTTTAGTTTTGAGAGCGGCAACGTTTTTTTTACCCGCGTTGCTTATACCACCACTATGGATCAGGTAGTGTCGCAAACCACTACTTACTCCAGGTTTACTGAGGCCACATTGGCGGCTGACCCTTCATTAAAAAGCCTGCAAAACACCAACTTAACCACTTACCGTAATGCCGATGGCTATTACCAGTTAAGCGGTTTCGGCGTATTTTCAAAACCATTTGCCGAACGTAAGTACACCTTGTTTTTAAATGGCAATGTAACCTACAGCAACAATATTGGTTACTCAAACAGTGTGGATAGCTTAAACCGCGCATCAGAGTTTGAGAAGAACATCTCGAAAAACTTAGTTTTAACTCCGGGCGTACGTTTCAGGGTTAATATTGATGATGTGATGGATGCCGAGGTTAACAGTACTTATGCCATTAATCGTACAGTTAGCGCTATTGGTAACAACCCGTTGTTAAATACCAATGCCCGCACATTAAACCTGGGCATTAACGGTAAAAATTATTTCTGGAAAGATTGGACGTTGTTTTATGATTTTACCCGATCTATTAACTATGGCTACAACGTTGCCGTTACTAACCCTAACATCCTGAATGTGTATGTAGAACGCCGTTTTTTGAAGGACAATGTGGCTACTATCCGCCTTTCCGGGCTTGACCTTTTGAACCAGAACCGTGGTTTTACCTCAACGGATAATGGTACCATCACCACGCAGAGCAATGTGAACAGGCTGAGCCGCTATGTATTGCTTACCTTTTCGTTAAGGCTGCGTAAATTCGCCGGTGCCGCGCCATCACAAGGCGGTCGTGATTACAGGCAGGGCGGCGGCGGTCCCGGCGCAGGTGGCCCCCCTCCGGGCGGCGGACCGATGTAATGGTTAAATAAGTTTAGATATTAACGTGGCGTGCAGAGATTATTTGTGCGCCACGCTTGCTATGGTCGAAACCAGATCATCCAGATCAAATGGCTTGGCCAGGTAAGTTTGGGCACCGGCGGCCTTGGCTAATGATTCGATATCGCTGTTGGCAGAAAAATACACGACCGGAATATCCCGCAGGCCTTCATCTTCCTTTAAAGTTTGGGTAGCTTTTATCCCGCCGGAATCAGGTATCCAGTTATCCATCAATATAACATCAGGCCTTATTGTAGCAACCCGATTGACGATATCGTTGCAATCCTCAAAAGTATGCACATTCCATCCGCTCTCTTCTAAAATGTACGAGCAGATAGAAAGAATATCATTATCGTCATCAAAAATTATAATAGTTTTAGCCGGGTCGCTCATTGTGGGGGTTTATCCAACAGTAATTTTTTGCACAATTATAATATTAGTACTGCAATAAATGTTTTATCTACAACAAAATAAAGTTGTAAGATTTTTTCATTTTTTGAAAAAGCGCCATTAAAGCCGATATTTGAATTAAATTAAAGCCCTATGTTATTAGCAAGGTACCAGTACGAATTGATGGAGGCAGGTTGTGACGAGGCTGGCCGCGGGTGCCTGGCGGGGCCGGTTTTTGCCGCGGCTGTGATATTGCCTGCCGATTTTAAGCACCCCCTGCTTAATGATTCAAAACAGCTTTGCGAAAGCGACCGCTATTTGCTGCGCGATGAGATAAAGCAAACCGCCCTGGCCTGGGCAGTGGCATCATGCTGTAATAAGGAAATTGATAACATCAATATTCTAAATGCCTCATTTTTAGCCATGCACCGGGCTATTGACCAGCTCAGCATCAAACCGGAATTTTTGATTATTGACGGCAACCGTTTTAATAAATACGGTACAACGCCACATTTTTGTATTGTTGAGGGCGATGCCAAATACTACAGCATAGCGGCCGCATCCATATTGGCTAAAACCTACCGCGATGATTATATGAAAATGATAGCGGCTGAACACCCGGAGTATGACTGGCACAGCAATAAAGGTTATCCTACCATAAAACACCGTAACACAGTATTACAAAATGGGCACACCCCGTATCACAGGCTTAGCTTTAAGGTTACTGAGCCTCAGCTAAAGCTCAAATTTGAGCAGAGCTTGTAACAACCCTTTTTTTATTATATTTTGTGTGGATTAAGTGTAAAGTATTACGCATGGGCTTGCCTGTGTAGTTCAATTACGATATTTTTATACCCCATAAACCTGCGTTTTTCATTGTTTTGAAGATTTTAATATTAACTCACCGGGCCTTGTTTCCGCAAAACGGCGGTTACCCTATTGTGGTATACAATACCATAAAGGGCTTGCTTGCGCAGGGACATACGGTTACGTTAATATCGTTGGATGAAAAGCAGGTTACGGACAGGCATTACGAGGCTGATGATATTTTAGAGCGTATAACCTACCGGCATTGCAGCGTAAATACTCACATCAGTATTTTTAAAGCCTTTATCAGTTTATTTACAGCCGCCGTACCCTTTATTGATAAATATTTTGACGAACGGGCGGAGAAAACATTGATCCATGAATTGCATAGTACCGATTACGATATTGTGCAATTTGAAGGCCTGTTTGTTACCCCATACTTAAACATTGTAAAAAAGCACTCCAAGGCTAAAATAGTATACCGCGCTCATAATATTGAACACCAGGTATGGCAGCGTATAGCACAGCGCAAGGCCGATCCGTTTAAAAAAATATACCTGCTGCTGCTGGCCAAACGCATTAAGGCTTATGAAATAAACCAGCTCAGTAAATTCGACGGCATCATCGCCTTTACCGATCAGGATAAGAAATGCGTGATTGAATATGGCACCAAAGCCCCTGTCGAAATTTTGCCGATAAGTATTGAGCTGGATAAATATCAGCCCTGTAATGATAAAACCGAATTTCCGAGTCTTTTCTTTTTAGGATCATTAGGCTGGATGCCCAACCTGGAAGGCATTGAATGGTTTATTGATAATTTTCATGCCGACCTGTGCGAGGGCGATCTACGGGTGCGCTTTTACCTGGCCGGGAATGATATACCCGAAACGTTTGATGATTATGAAGTACCCGGTAAAATATACATACAGGGTGAGGTTGATGATGCCCTGGAGTTTGTGAACAGCAAGGCCATCATGATCGTTCCGCTATTATCAGGCGGTGGTATGCGGGTAAAAATAGTGGAAGGTATGGCTATGCAGAAATGCATCATATCAACCTCGTTGGGTGCCGAGGGTATTGATTATACGCATGGACAAAACATTGTAATTGCCAATACCCGCGCCGAGTTTTACAACGCCATAAAACGCTGCATGGCCGACGAGCATTACTGCCGCCGCATTGGCTATAATGCCCGCAAACTGGTTGAAGAACGCCATAATGTTACCGCCGTAACCAACCGCCTTATTACCTACTACCGCCAATTAACCCGGGCTTAAAAATCAGCTTAATTTTACTACTTTTGCGGCATATTAACGCAAATGAAAAATACTGCCCTCACTGATGTTCATATAAAAGCCGGTGCCAAAATGGTACCGTTTGCCGGTTACAACATGCCCGTACAATACGTTGGTATTAATGCCGAACACGAAACCGTACGCAAAGCCGTTGGCGTGTTTGATGTAAGCCACATGGGCGAGTTCATCCTGAAAGGGGAAAAGGCGCTTGACCTGATACAACGCGTAACCAGTAACGATGCCTCAAAGCTATATGACGGCAAGGTGCAATACTCCTGCCTGCCTAATGAGGACGGCGGTATTGTTGACGACCTGCTGGTTTACCGGATTGACGGGCAAACCTACATGCTGGTAGTCAACGCCTCGAACATTGAAAAGGACTGGAACTGGATCTCAAAATTCAATACAGAAGGTGTTGATATGAAAGATATATCAGACCGTACCTCACTGCTGGCCGTACAAGGCCCTAAAGCCGCCGAAGCCCTGCAAAGCCTTACCGACATTGACCTGGCTTCAATGGAATATTATACCTTTAAAAAAGGCACTTTCGCGGGTATCGAGAATGTTTTGGTATCAGCAACGGGCTATACCGGTGCGGGTGGTTTTGAGATCTACTTTGATAACGCCAATGCCGAAGCCATTTGGGATGCTATTTTTAAAGCAGGCGAGCCATTCGGCATTAAGCCGATAGGTTTGGGCGCACGTGATACCTTGCGTTTGGAGATGGGTTTTTGCCTTTATGGTAATGATATTGATGACACTACCTCACCACTTGAGGCCGGTTTGGGCTGGGTAACCAAATTCAGCAAAGAGTTTACCAACTCGGCAAAACTGGCGGAGCAAAAGCAAGCCGGCATCAACAAAAAACTGGTAGGCTTTGAAATGATTGAACGCGGTATACCCCGCCACGATTACGAGATAGTTGATGCCGAAGGCAACAACATTGGCCGGGTTACATCGGGCACGCAATCACCATCGCTGCAAAAAGCGGTTGGTTTGGGTTATGTTGCCAATGCCTTTACCAAAGAGGGTACCGAGATCTACATCAAAATACGTGATAACAAAGTAAAGGCAAAGGTTGCTAAACCTCCTTTTTACAAATAGTATTTACCGAGTTGGCTGATCAAACAAATAGCGTAACGCAAGGCAGGCCAAAGTTAGCGGTTTGCCTAACACCGGCCCTGCTGCCACTGTACCAGGTGGAAGAATATATTGTGGTGGTGATCGATGTATTTCGCGCTACAACGTCTATTTGCTACGGTATTGAAAACGGTGCCGAAGCTATCATCCCTGTATCGCAGGTAGAGGAATGCGCCGCTTACCGTGAAAAAGGATTAAACTACCTACTTGCCGCCGAGCGCGACGGGCAGGTGGTTGCCGGGTTTGATTTTGGCAACTCACCCTTCTCCTACACTGCCGAAAAGGTTGCCGGCAAAACCGTAGTGCTTACCACCACCAATGGCACGCACGCGCTGCACCTGTCGCGCGATGCTAAACAAATTGTTTTAGGCTCATTTTTAAACCTGACCGCCTTATGTAACTGGCTGAAAGATCAGCATGAGAACATTTTACTGGTATGCTCGGGCTGGAAAAACAACTTTAACCTGGAAGATACCCTGTTTGCCGGTGCGGTAGTTGAACAATTGAAAGGTTCTGTACACCGTACGGACGACCCCGCCATTGCCGCTAATGACCTGTACCAGTTAGCTAAGGATGATCTTGGTGCTTATCTCAACAAAACCTCGCACAGCGAACGCCTGAAACAACTGGGCATTGAAAAGGACATTGCCTTTTGCCTCAATGTTGATCTGACCTCTGCCATCCCCGTACTACAGGGTGAAAAACTGGTTAAGCTAAGCGTTTAAATTAGCGGCTGCGCGTTTGGCTTTACGGCGTATAATAATTTTGCGTACTACGTAAACCACAATTAACGCCAGCAACCATACCGGCCATAAGGTAATTATTCCGAAGAACAGGCTTACCGCTATCTCCCAACTGTCGCCCACTGCTTTTTGCCATTTGTAGCCAAAACCCTGGCCGTTATCTTTAGTGGATTGCTGTGTATAAAAAGTGATGTTTAACGAGCTGAAGTCGATTTGTTTACTCAGGTAATTAAGCTGGCCCTGGTTGCTTTCAATTTCGGTGCGTACATCATTCAGCTTACTCTCTATTTCCAGCACGTCGGCCATTTTACCGGCTTTGCTTAATAGTTCGAGGTAACGGTTTTCCAGCGCCTTTTTATTGTTGAGGCGGGTGGTTACATCAATGTATTCGGTGGTAACATCTCTGGAGCGAATGCTTTTTGATTCGATACGGTCATCACCGGTAGTAATTCCGGCTAAAAACTTCTCAAAATTATTTGCGGGGATGCGTACCACTAAGGTGTATTCATTCCGCTTTTCGTAGCTGTTATTTGCCTGGCGTTCCTCGTCAATATAGCCTCCAGCAGCTTTTAAAGCATCGGCTACACGTTTACGCGCCTTGGCTATATCATGAGTTTCAAAGCTGATGTCGCCCTCTTTAATTACTTTTTTTTGTGTAGCCGAGGCCGGAGCCGGAGCAGCCTTTAATGCTTGGTTAGCCATCGGGGCTTCCGTTATCGCTATATCACTGGCCACTTCCTTCTCTGTTACGGCATTGCCTTGTGATGTACCGCCATCCTTATTCTGGCATCCGGCAATAATCAATGCCGCTATAGCGGCAAGCGCAAACTTTTTCATATCCTTCTATTTTAGTTTCTCGTTCTTCTTGTGCCTGTCGGCATCGCGGATATTTTTTTTGTCCAGGTTTTTTAACAGCGCGTCGGTAAGGTCGATCCCGGTTTGGTTTGCCAGGCAGATCAGTACAAAAAGCACATCGGCCATTTCATCAGCCAGGTTAACTTCCGTGTCTGATTTTTTGAACGATTGCTCGCCGTATTGCCTGGCCATAACGCGGGCTACCTCGCCTACCTCTTCCATTAAAATGGCGGTATTGGTTAACTCGTTAAAATACCGCACACCTGTTGTTTTTATCCAGCTATCAACAAGATGCTGCGCTTCCTTAATTTCCATAAATCAATATTTTGTTTTTTTTCAGGGGGATGTTTATTCTTTCACTTTTGTGTCGATGGTGATCGTTACCGGGCCGTCGTTTATCAGGCTTACCTTCATATCGGCACCGAAAATACCTGTAGCCACCGTTTTACCTGTTAGCTTGCTTAACTCCGCTATCATCTGCTCGTAAAGCGGTATCGCCTTCTCGGGGCGTGCAGCCCTGATAAACGAGGGGCGATTACCTTTTTTGGTTTGAGCGAACAGCGTAAATTGTGATATTAATAGTATGCTGCCGTTTATGTCAGCCAGCGCTTTATTCATCAGGCCGTTTTCGTCACCAAATACGCGCATGCTGGCTATTTTTTGTGCCAGCCATTGCAGGTCATCAACCGTATCGGCGTCTTCAATACCTAACAACACCAAAAACCCAACTCCGATTTCGCCGGTAATAACCCCATCAACCCGGCACGCGGCTTCGCTTACACGTTGTAGTACAGCTCTCATGCTACAATATTACAAGGTTTATACAGACGTGCTGTAATTAAATAAATTTAACCCTAAGTAAAATTCACGATTTAGCTTCAAAGCCAGCCACTATGCTTTAAATTTATAACAACTGTTTATAAACTAATTATTAAAACCGGCAACAAATTGTTTTGTAAAATCGTTAATAAGTTAAATATCAATACCATGGCAAAACTACGCGCATCATTACATTCACGGGTACATAAGTGGATAGACAAGGTTGGCTTTAGCCTTAACTCTCAAACCAGCAAGGATAATGTAACCACCAAGCATTATTTTTTTGAAACATTTAACCTGATAGAAAAAGAAAAACAGGATGATCCTGAAAAATCTAAGTATTTATGCTTTGATGTTTATGGCGAAAAAATACCGGTACGCTCACTGCTTGATCTGCAATCCGCTTTTTTTGACAACCTGAGCCAGCTTAAATAGCCCGTTAAATTCTTCTTTTCAAGGTGAGTACCACATGGTCGGTTTTACCGCTGTGGTATATTTCAAGCAATATAGTTCTTTCATGCCTTGATTTGAAGAGGTTGTCGATTGCTTCCAGGCTCATCCTGTTAACCGGTTTAAAATTCACCGATACTATTTCATCCCCACGCTCAAGCCCTATATCATACCCGGATGAGCCCGGTTCTACCCGGCTAACAAATATGTGCTGCAAGTTAGGCCCTGAAGCATAATATTCTATACCGGTCATGTCATGCTCAAAGGGCTCTTTAAATTTGTTTCCCTTTTTTAGATAAATGGCGTTCCCACTATAATCAAAGGTTATTTTAAACCGCTTTAATATTTCCATGCCAATGTTTCCGTCGCGCGCTATAACGGGTTTAATATTGGTATTATTCCCGTCAGGAAATGAAGTTAGGGGGTTCAGGATTTTATATCCGCCCAGATCGAGTTGTTTTGCCCGGCTGATAAAACCCGTGATCGGTCCGTTCAACCCTACGCCAAGGTTAGCGGCGATAAATTTGTCGGGCATTCCCCTTCGCTGAATCAGGTAATCCAGTGAGAGCGCGTGGCCAGCACCCAGATCAATAAGCAGTTTATTTACTGATGATGAACCATCCGGCAGTGTTACCTTGGTAGTAAGGTAGGGTTTCTTCTCCTGGATAAGTATGGGTATCTTAACTCCTTTCTTTTTGATCCGGTCAATGTCCTTAGGCCGGTAAATATGAAGTACGGTGTCAGCGAGGTTTACCTGCACCACAAGATTATTAAAAAATTCATAACCTAATATTCCGTGTACCGGCATACCCACAAAGCCGGAAAGGTTTAGGTTATCAACTTTTAATATAGCCGCTGATATACCGTAACCCCTAACACCCGGCACGCTAACCGCTAACTGCCCGGTTACGTAGGCTTGCGCATCATTACCTTCGCCAAGCCCCGGTATGTTTACTAAGCGTTTATTGGTGATATTGAGGGAGTCGATAAGCGTAGGATCGGTTATTAGCATTAAACCAACACCGGTATCTAAAATAAAATTATAGGGCCCGTTACCATTTATAGTTACCGGTACAATAACCGAGTTACGGACAAACCTGAATGGTAGTGTTACTTTTTTACGGGGGCCGTCAATATCAAAATACTGGGCATAGGCTATACTGTGCCATAAGCAACAAGTACTTAAACCCATCGCAACCATAAAAATACACCGTATAGTGCCCTGAAATTTCAATCCGTTTTATAACTGGTATATAAATTTACAAACTATACCGGTTATAAAACAATATTACTTATCAGTGCCCGGCTTATCTTCTTCCTTGCAGTCAGGTTTGTCCTTATCGTCTGTATCACATTTTAGTACGCCCTTTATTTCAGGGTTTTGCAGCGGTAACTCACTGGCTTTAGTTTCATACTCGGTTTGCCTGATCACAACCGCGTAAGGAGCGGGTTCAATACGGCTGCCTTGCGCTTCGGCATAAACCTGGGTAAACTCGGCACCTATATATAGTATAGCCGCTGTATAATATATCCAAACCAAAATTACGATGATGGAACCGGCCGTTCCGTAAGCTGAGCCTTGTGCTGTGTATTGTATATATAAACTGATAATATACTGGCCTATAATAAATAGTATAGCGGTAAATATAGCCCCTGCACGTACGTCCTTCCATTTGATCTTCACATCAGGCAATACCTTGAAAATGATACCAAACAGTACGGAAATGACCATCAAGGTAACTCCAAAATTGATAGCGAAGATGAGTGTTGTACCTACTACGGCAGATATATCATTACCAAGCACCTTGGGCAGCCAGGCTTCAATTTTATCACTTATAGCGCTGATAATAATATTTACAACCAATGAGGCCAGCAGCAAAAAGCCTAAACTCACGATTAGTGAAAATGATAGAAACCTGTTTTTAAGCATGCGTACCCAGCCTTTTTTAGGCTTGGCCTTAACACGCCAGATCAGGTTGAGCGAATCCTGGATCTCCAAAAAGATACTGCTTGCACCTAACAATAAAGTAGCAATGCCAATTACCAAACCAATACCGCTTTTACCCGCAATATCCTGCGATTTGATGGTGCTTTTAATTTGCTCGGTAGCCTGCGCGCCAACGTAATGCTGCAACTGATCGTACAGTTCATTACTGTTATGCGCGTCCTTTAAAAATATGCCGGTTAATGATAGTATCAAGATCAATAGCGGGGCTAAAGAAAATATGGTATAATAGGCCAGCGAAGCGCTTAGCTTTAATCCGTTATCATTACCAAAGCTGGTAAAAGTGGCCAGCAAAACTTTCCATAGTTGCTTAAAGTACTCTTTACTAAACATTTTCATAGGCGCGGGTTGTATATGCTTTAAAACACATTGCTAACAATAGCAGTAAGGTTATGTTTTTATATTAAAAAGCAATTATAATGCCCGTAGTTGAGCACCACGAGGTAAAAGCGTTGTTACAATCGGCTTAAAGAGCGCCAGGTTACCCTTAATTGTTTGATAGAACCGGATAACTATAGTCCTCTAAATGTTTGATACGATCAGCAGGTCCAGGTCTTTACAGGGAATATTAAACCGTTCGCCCATGTGCTTATTGGTGAGGTGCCCCTGGTAAATATACACCGCGTTGCGTACGCCTGCCTTTTGCCATATCACGTTTTTGATACCGCCCTGGTCGCCAATATCAACCAATATGGGAGCGAATATATTGGTAAGCGCATAAGTAGCGGTTCGGGCTACCCGTGAGGCTATGTTGGGTACGCAGTAATGTATTACATCGTACTTTCGGAATACGGGATTGGTGTGGTTGGTTACCTCCGAGGTTTCAAAGCAGCCGCCCTGATCTATACTTACATCAATGATCACCGAATCGCGTTTCATGCGGCTTACGGTTTCTTCGCTGATAATGCAGGGGCTACGGCCGGCCTGCGCGCGCAAGGCACCGATAGCTACATCGCAGGTAGTGATGGCCTTCTCGAGCACGATGGGCTGTACTACCGAGGTAAATACACGGCTGCCGATGTTATTTTGCAAACGGCGCAGTTTATATATCGATGGATCAAACACTTTAACTTCCGCACCTAATGATATGGCCGTACGCGCGGCATATTCACCCACTGTGCCGGCACCCAATATCACTATTTCGGTAGGCGGTACGCCGGTAATGCCGCCCAACATCAGTCCTTTGCCTTCAAACACATTGCTCAGGTATTCGGCGGCTATTAGAATAGAGGTAGCGCCTACAATCTCGCTCATGGCACGTACCACGGTGAGGATACCGCCCTCATCCAGCAGGTGCTCAAAACTGATAGCGGTAATTTTTTTATTAAGGAGCGCCTGCAACACCTCGGCTTTCATGGTAGCAGGCTGCAGGGTTGATATCAATAGCTGGCCCGCTTTCATCAACTCGATCTCGGCAAGTGTAGGCGGTGCTATCTTGATAATGATGTCGGCCTCGTAAACGGTTTTGGTATCGTAAACTATGCGGCCGCCCTGCTCGCTATAATCCTTATCCAAAAAATTGGCGGCCTTGCCCGCATTGCTTTCCAGCATTACATCGTGCCCATTGTTTACGAGCAACGCTACCGAAAGCGGGGTTAACGGAATGCGGTTTTCCTGAAATGAAACTTCTTTGGGTATACCTATGTAGAGCTTGTTTTTGCGGGTTTTAACCTCCAGCATTGATTCCTGGGTTTGCATCATGGCCTGTTTTGCCACGTCGCTAAAACCGCTGTATTTACCTGAACTCATGGGGCTGTCACTAAATTTACGGATGTTGAAGATACGGAATAATTCATAACCCGGCTTAAATATTTTCCACCTCCAGATGCCTTTGGCTATCGTTCAAAGCCGTAATGGCAACACGTGTGTAATGGGCCGGCAGCAGGTCAGGTATCTTTTCGGGCCACTCTATAAAGCAATAATTGCCTGAGTAAAAATATTCCTCATACCCCATATCCAATGCCTCACTTTGGTTTTTAAGTCGATAAAAATCAAAATGAAATACCTTGCCTGATGAGATGACATACTCATTAACAATAGAGAATGTAGGACTGGTTACCGCTTCGGTAACACCAAGCGCGGCAGCCAGCTCTTTGATCAATGTGGTTTTACCCGCCCCCATTTCGCCGTAAAAAACAAATATTTTATTAGCGCCGGCATGGGTAATTATCTGGCGGGCAACGGCGGGAAGATCACTAAGCGATGAAATGTTTATTTGCACTTACTCAATATTTCTATTACAAAATTCGCCACATGTAATAATTTTATATAATACACATGGCGAACGCTATTTATTAAGTCAAAATAATTATTTAGGCCCGTAAGTAGCTATCGGAATGATCATTTCTTCTAACGAGATGCCCCCGTGCTGGAAGGTTTCGTTATAAAAATTCACAAAGTGGTTATAGTTGTTCGGGTATACAAAGTAACCATCGTTTTTAGCGAACACAAAGCTTGAACTTACGTGCAGTTTAGGCAGCATAGCATCGTGTGGGTTGCGTATGTGCAATACATCCTTAACGTTAAAGTTAAGGTTACGCCCTTGCTTGTAACGCAGATTGGTATTGGTATTACGGTCACCGATGATCTTGCTTGGGTTTTTCACCTTAATAGTACCATGATCCGTAGTAATAATTACCCTTACCTGTTTTTGCGCCAAAAATTTCAATAGCTCAAACAAAGGCGAGTGCTCAAACCACGATAGCGTTAATGAGCGGTACGCGGCATCATCATTAGCCAGTTCGCGGATCATCTGCATATCTGTACGAGCGTGCGACAGCATATCCACAAAATTGTACACGACTACGTTCAGATCATTATTCATCAGGTTGTTTACTGATTCGTTTAACGACCGGCCTTCATCCAGGTTCAAAATCTTATGGTATGAGTATTTGCACTCCTTACGCAGGCTGCGTTTGATGTTGTCTCCCAAAAAGTCCTCTTCAAACAGGTTTTTACCACCCTCGTCCTCATCATTCTGCCACTTATCCGGAAAACGGCGTTCCATTTCCAATGGCATTAAACCGGAAAATATGGCGTTACGGGCGTACTGTGTGGCCGTAGGCAAAATACTGAAGTATATATCTTCTTCTTCCAACCTGAAATATTCAGAGATGAGCGGGTTGATGATGCGAAACTGATCGTACCGAAGGTTATCTATCAGGATAAAAAACAGCGGTTTGCCATCGTCTTCCAGCTTAGGGAATACCTTTTTCTTAAATAACTGCGGTGAACTGATCGGGCCGCTATCCGGGTTTTTGATCCAGCTTAAATAGTTCTTTTCAATATACTTGCAAAATTGGGTGTTAGCTTCGGCCTTTTGCATGGTCAGTATCTCGTGCATGCCGGCATCTTCCAATTGCTCCAGTTCAAGCTCCCAGTATATCAGCTTTTTATATACATCTATCCACTCCTGGTAACTCAGGTTATCGTTCAGGGTCATGCCCAGGGTACGAAAATCCTGCTGATAGGCCATGGTGGTTTTTTCAGTAACCAGGCGCTTGTTTTCCGTCAGCTTTTTAATGGTTAGCAAAATTTGCTTGGGGTGCACCGGTTTTATCAGGTAATCATCAATTTTGGAGCCGATGGCATCCTCCATCAAATATTCTTCTTCGCTTTTGGTAATCAGCACTATCGGCACATCATTGTTCAGATTCTTGATCTGCGACAGGGTTTCCAGGCCGGTAAGCCCAGGCATGTTCTCATCTAAAAAAACAAGGTCGAAGTATCCCTTTTTAAATGCTTCAATGGCATCGTTTCCGCTGGTAACGGTAGTTACTTTGTAGCCTTTCTCATTCAAAAAAAGTATATGGGGTTTCAACAGGTCAATTTCGTCGTCGGCCCATAATATGGTGGTATCTTGCATAATATCTATTTGGTTGGGTTATAACCGTAAATTGTACTATTTGTTGTCTGCATTAAGCAACCTTAACAAAAAATAACAAATATAAGATACTTTAGTTAAGCATATTTAACACATTTGCACTGTTTTTTAAAAAGCTTTGAATAAAAAAAAAATTATAAATGATCCGGTATACGGATTCATCAGCATTCCGGATGGTTTGGTTTTTAGCCTGATCGAGCACCGCTACTTTCAGCGCCTGCGCTACATTAAGCAATCGGGCATGACGCACATGGTGTACCCCGGCTCCATACACACCCGTTTTCACCACGCGCTGGGTGCTATGCACCTGATGGGCCTGGCTATTGAAACCCTACGCAACAAAGGGCATGAAATAAGCGAACAGGAGGAAGAGGCGGTAACCATTGCCATACTGCTGCACGATGTAGGGCACGGCCCGTTTTCGCACGCGCTGGAGAACACCATTGTTAAGGATATCAGCCACGAGGATATATCAGCCTTGTTAATGCAGCGCCTGAACGTTGAGTTTGAAGGCCGTCTGAATATGGCCATCAATATATTTAATGATACTTACCCGCGCCGCTTTTTGCATCAGTTGGTTTCAGGCCAGTTGGATATGGACCGGCTGGACTACCTGAACCGCGACAGCTTTTTTACCGGCGTTACCGAGGGCATTGTAGGCAGCGATCGTATTATCAAGATGCTTAACCTGTACGACGGGCAGATCGTGGTTGAGGAGAAAGGCATCTACTCGATAGAGAAATTTTTGATAGCGCGCAGGCTGATGTACTGGCAGGTATACCTGCACAAAACCGTGATCTCGGCCGAACAGTTGCTGAATAAGATACTGGTACGCGCGCGCGAACTGGCGCTTGCCGGTAAAAAGCTGTTCTGTACGCCGGCATTGTGCCATTTTTTGTATGATCGGATCAGCCGGGAGGAATTTATACACAACCCGGAGCACCTGGAAACCTTCGCGCAGATGGACGATACCGATATTATGTCGGCCATAAAAGTTTGGGTTAACTGCGATGATGTGGTACTGTCAACCCTCTGCCGCAACCTGGTCTACCGTAACCTGTATCATGTAGATATAGCCAATATTCGTCCGGGCGAGGTACTGGTACAAGCCCTGTTGCACAAAGCAGCCGGTTATTATAATATCAGCCTGAGTGATGCCGCCTATTTTGTGTTTACCGATACCGTGCTGAATGATGCTTATAAGGTGGATGATACCAACATACGCATACTGATGAAGGATGGCAGCATTAAGGATATTACTACCGCCAGCGATAACGCTAACCTTACAGCTTTAGCCAAAACGGTAACCAAATATATACTGTGCTACCCTAAACAATTGATATAAAATATGAACGTTTGTATTATTTGTTGCTTTAATATTAACATATAACTTTGTGCGATGCAATTTACCGCCCAGCAGATAAGCTTATTATTAAACGGAACTGTAGAAGGTGATGCTTTAGTGGCGGTTGATAAACTGGCTAAAATTGAGGAGGGCACAACAGGCTCCTTATCGTTTTTAGCTAACCCCAAATATGAGCAGCACCTGTATACTACAGGCGCTTCGATAGTTATTATTAATAAGGATTATGTTTTAACAGGCCCTGTAAGCGCCACGCTTATACGGGTTGATAATGCTTACAGCGCGTTTTCATTACTGCTGGAGCAATATAACACCATCAAACTTAATAAAACCGGCATTGAGCAGCCCAGCTTTATACACCCAACCGCGCAGGTGGGCAGCAATGTATTTATAGGCGCGTTTGCCTATATCGGCCCTAACGCCAAAGTTGGTGATAACAGCAAGATATACCCTAACACCTATATTGCCGATAATGTTACCATTGGCAGTAACGTTACGCTATTTGCCGGCGTAAAGGTTTACTTTGATTGTATGGTTGGCGATAATGTTATTATCCACTCCGGAGCTGTAATTGGGAGTGATGGGTTTGGCTTTGCGCCCAATGCCGATGGAACGTATAACAAGGTTAGCCAGATAGGCAATGTAATTATTGAGGATGATGTTGAAATTGGTGCCAACACCACGGTTGACCGTGCTACCATGGGCTCAACCATTATTCGTAAAGGGGCTAAAATTGATAACCTGGTGCAGATCGCCCATAATGCCGAGATCGGGCAAAACACCGTTATAGCCGGGCAGGCCGGCATATCGGGCAGTACTAAAATAGGCGATCAGGCGGTTATTGGCGGCCAGGTGGGTATTGCCGGGCATTTAAACATTGCAAAAGGTTCGCAATTCTCGGCACAATCGGGCATCAACCATTCTATTAAAGAAGAAGACAGGCAATGGGGTGGTTCGCCACACCTGCCTTTAAAAGATTATCTTAGGGCCCACGTAAATATCAGGCGGTTGCCTGAACTTGAAAAGCGCGTGGCTGAACTCGAAAAACTAATTGCTCAACTGCACAACACAAAAATATGAGTGCGGTTAATGTTAACTATATGAACGTAAAACAACGAACCATTAAATCGCCTGTTTCAGTATCAGGCACCGGTTTGCACACCGGCGAAAGGGTTACAATGACCTTTAACCCTGCGGCTGAAAATCATGGCTACAAATTTCGCCGTGTGGATATTGAAGGCCAGCCGGTAATTGATGCCGACGTGGATAACGTAACCGATACTTCACGCGGTACAACCATATCACAAAACGGCGCGAGCGTTAGTACCGTTGAACATGTGCTGGCTGCCCTGGTAGGCCTGGAGATCGACAATATGCTGATTGATGTTGACGGCCCCGAAATACCTATTATGGATGGCAGTGCCATTGAGTTTGTTAACGCCTTAACAGGCGGCGGCTTTGTTGAGCAGGATGCCGACCGTGAGTATTATCATATAACACATAATATACATTATACCGAAGCCGACCGTAAAGTTGAGATGGTGGCCATGCCGCTTGATGATTACCGCTTTACCTGTATGGTTGATTATAACTCGGATGTATTGGGCAGCCAGCACGCCAGTATTTCAACCATTGGCGAGTTTACCAAGGAGATAGCATCATGCCGTACATTTTGCTTTTTGCATGAGCTGGAAATGCTTTTAAAGCACAACCTGATTAAAGGCGGCGACCTGAACAATGCCATCGTTGTGGTTGACAAACAGGTTGATAATGAGGAGCTGGCACATTTGGCCAAGCTGTTTAACCGTAAGGATATTAAGGTAGCCCCGCAAGGCATCCTGAACAATATTGAACTGCGCCATCAAAACGAGCCCGCAAGGCATAAATTGCTGGACATGATCGGCGATCTTGCTTTGGTAGGCGTTCCGCTTAAAGGCCATATCATGGCTGCAAGGCCGGGCCATGCGGCAAACATCGCCTTTGGCAAAAAAATAAAAACCCTGATAAAAAAGGAGCGCAGCAAAAAGCACCTGAAGGTATATGACCCTAACATGAAACCGCACTATGATACCGTGCAGATCATGAACATATTGCCGCACCGCCAGCCATTTTTAATGGTCGACAAGATTTTGGAGCTGACCAAAACCCACGTGGTTGGATTGAAAAATGTCACCATGAATGAGGATCTGTTTATGGGCCATTTTCCCGGCGCGCCGCTTTTTCCGGGCGTATTGCAGATAGAAGCCATGGCACAAACAGGTGGTATTTTGGTGCTTAATACCGTTCCTGATCCGGAGAACTACATTACGCTTTTCCTGAAAATAGAAAATGCCCGCTTTAAAGATAAGGTTGTACCGGGAGACACCGTTATATTCACTTGTGATTTGATAGCACCTATACGCCGCGGCATTGCGCAAATGAAAGGCGTGGGCATGGTAGGCGAGCGTGTGGTGGTTGAGGCCGAACTGATGGCACAGATAGTAAAAACAAAAAACAAAGAATAATACATGATACAGCCTTTGGCATATATACACCCGCAGGCACGCATTGCCGATAACGTGGTGATTGAACCGTTTGTAACCATACATAAGGATGTTGAGATAGGTGAGGGTACTTGGGTAGGCTCAAACAGCGTAATTATGGATGGTGCCCGCATCGGTAAAAACTGCCGTATATTTCCGGGGGCTGTAGTATCTGCTCCGCCGCAGGATTTAAAATACAAAGGCGAGCCAAGTACCGTTACCATTGGTGATAATACCGTTATCCGCGAATGCGTAACGCTTAACCGCGGTACCGCGCTTGATAAAAACACTACCACTATTGGCAGCAACTGCCTGCTGATGGCCTACGTACACGTAGCGCACGATTGCGTGGTGGGTAATAATGTGATCATAGCCAACTCGGTACAATTAGCCGGGCACATTAATGTGTATGACCACGCCTTTATTGGCGGCACCTCAGCCGTGCACCAGTTTGTAGAGATCGGCGCGCATAGCATGATCTCGGGCGGATCATTGGTACGTAAGGATGTGCCTCCTTATACCAAGGCTGGGCGTGAGCCATTGTCATACATCGGCATTAACTCGGTGGGTTTGCGCCGTCGTGGTTTCTCGGCTGAAAGTATTAACGAGATCCAGGAGATTTACCGCATTATCTTCCTCAAAAAATATAATGTCACCAAAGCGCTTGATATTATCGAGGCGGAATTTAACCCAACCGTTGAACGCGACGAGATCATCAACTTTGTACAAAACTCACAACGCGGTATTATGAAGGGGTTTGGGATATAACAAAAAGTTCATAGTTTATGGTTCATAGTTCATAGCCGGATGATGCATATCCGTTGCTGATATAAATTATTAACCATGATCTATCAACTATGAACCATGAACTAATGACCATCACCCTCACCGATATAGGCCGACGATTTAACCGCGACTGGATATTCAAGGGAGTGAACTATACCTTCACGTCGGGCGAAAGCTATGCCGTGCTAGGGCCTAATGGCTCAGGCAAATCAACCCTGCTGCAGGTAGTTAACGGCAGCCTGTCGCCCTCAAAAGGCACTATAGCTTTTAATTTTAACGGAGCCGATATAGAAGTTGAAAAGGTTTTCAAACACCTTAGTGTTGCCGCGCCCTACCTGGAATTGATCGAAGAGTTTACCCTTGCAGAGGTGATCGATTTTCACTTTAAGTTTAAACCCTATATACCCGGTATTGATAAAAGCGAACTTATTGCGCTGCTTAATATGCAAAGCAGCGCCAATAAACTGATAAAATATTTTTCGTCAGGTATGAAACAGCGGTTAAAGCTGGCTTTGGCCTTTTGTTCAGATACGCCCATGCTAATGCTGGATGAGCCCACCTCCAACCTGGATACCCAAGGGGTTGACTGGTACCTGAACCTGGTTGAGCGTTTCGCTGCCGGCCGCCTCACCATCATCTGCTCTAACCAGGAGCATGAGTACAGCTTTTGCAAACAGCAATTGAGTATTGTGGATTATAAGTAGTTGACGGGCTATAGTTCATGGTTCATAGTCAGCTATTTGAATTTTGCTAAACCATTCCTATGAACTATCAACTATTAACCATGAACCACATTGTAAACTTGCAAAGTTCCACATAACTCCCTAAGTTTGCGCCTCAAATAAAATTTTTATGTCTAAGGCATCTGAAGTAAAAAACGGCAATATATTGCGCTTTAACGGTGAGTTATTGCAGGTTGAAGAATTTTTACACCGCACACCGGGCAACTTGCGTGCTTTTTACCAGGCACGTATGCGCAATGTTAAAACCGGTAAACTGGTTGAATACCGTTTCCGTACGGATGAAGAGGTTACCATTGCACGTGTTGAAACCAGTGACTACCAATACCTGTACGAGGATGGCGACGCCTTGGTGGTGATGGACAATACATCATACGAGCAGTTTAACATACCTAAAGCGCTTTTTGGTAACGCCGTGCGCTTTTTAAAAGAAGGTGTTAATGTTATTGTAGCCTTTGAAAGCGAAGAGCCTATTATGGCGCAGCTACCCTCATCAGCCGAACTTGAAATTACTTATACCGAGCCGGCCGTTAAGGGTGATACTTCTACAAACGCCCTAAAAAGCGCTACTGTTGAAACCGGTGCCGAAATACGCGTACCGCTTTTCATCAACATTGGCGATAAAGTTAAGGTTGATACCGCTACAGGCGCTTATGTTGAGCGTGTTAAAAGCTAATGATAAACATTTGTATATTTATCATTAAATATTAAGCTCGTCTATAATTTTTATAATTAAATTACTAATTTCGTTAAAATATGGTAATTTACCCTGAACTCTTATGTCAAAATTAAAATTTAGAGCTGATATAAACGCCCTCAGGGCAATTGCTGTTATCGGCGTTATCTTATATCACTTCAAAGTACCTTTTTTTGAGGGTGGTTTTTCAGGGGTAGATATATTCTTTGTTATATCAGGTTATTTAATGAGTAAGATCATTATTTCAAACTTGCAGGAATCAAAGCTTTCAATTATTGATTTTTACGGGAAACGGGTAAAACGTATAATTCCGGCCCTGCTTTGTATGATAGCGGTTACTACCGCGGTCGGCTTTTTCATTACCCTGCCCGAAGATTTTTCATTCAATTCAAAAAGCGGTTTCTACAGTTTATTATTTATTTCCAATATGTACTATTGGAAACATTCCGGCTATTTTGATTCTTCTTCTGAAGTAAACACGTTTTTGCACACGTGGTCATTATCCGTTGAGTGGCAGTTTTACATTATCTATCCAATCCTGTTACTCTTATTATATAAAATCGTTAAAAATAAAAAGCTTTTTACGACCATATTTATAGTGCTTACTGTACTGGCTATCGGGCTGTCCTTCGTGGTTTCTCGGTATGATAGCCTCATGTCTTTCTATTTTTTCCCGACGAGGGCCTGGGAGATGATGGCCGGCGGAGTAGCATTTTTAATTGAGCCTGTAGCTAACAGGATTAAATTGAAAAAGGTTTATGTACTGCTTTCATATTTAGTGCTTTTAGGCGGTATAGTTTTATTAAGCGCGAAGGGCTGGCCGGGTATTTACGCACTTATACCAGTAAGCGCAACCCTGGCAATTATAGCCTGTAACGCTGAGTTTGCCTTTATCGGATCAAAGCCATTACAGTATGTAGGTAAAATCTCCTACTCGCTCTACCTTTGGCACTGGCCGGTTTATGTATTTTTCAGGTATCTGGGAGCCCCTTTAAACTTTGTAAATATTTGCTTAATGCTATTGATATCCTTTGCATTGAGTTTATTTTCATTCAATTTGATCGAAGCCAAAAAGGGACAAAATAATTTCAGAATACTTGCTGTTACCGGGGTGTTAGGCGCTATCGTAATTACATTCTCTATCATTAAACCCAATCAGTTTTTATTTAAACCGGAGGCATTGTATTTGTCTACCTTTAAAAAAACGCATGCTGCGGAAAGAAGAAAGCAATTTGACCACGGCTGCTGCTTTTTAAGTGTAAATAATGACGGCGATAAAAAATTTGATTTTGACAAGTGCATAAAGTTAGATCCGAATAAGGAGAACTATGTTTTAATAGGCGATAGCCATGCCGCGCAATATTCTCAATCATTAAAAGAGCTGTTTGCAAAAACCAATAAACACTTGATACAGGCCACAGTTACCAAGTGCATGCCGGTAATTATCAAAAATGGAAATGAAACCTGCTACGATGTAATAAATAACGTTTACAACGTTTTTTTACCTAAAAATAAAAATGCTATAAGCGGCGTATTAATAGGTGCTAACTGGATAAGTTTTGACGGTGACAAGAAAAGTTTAGTGGCAACTTTAAAAAAGACCATCGATCATTTAAAGCAACAGAACATTGATGTTAGAATAATAGGTCAGAATGAAGTATATACGCTTCCGTACCCGGTTATACACGCCAAAGAGATACAATACAATGTAAATATGTTAAACAGGTTTACAGATACTAAGGCGCAGGAAATTAACAAGGTACTTAAAGAGAATTTAAAAGATTATTACATTGATGTAATGAGAGATGAGTCTGCCGTTCCCGGGCTTAGCGCAAATAACACGCCTTACATGTTGGATGAAGATCATTATACAAAATACGGTGCAGACCTTACTTTGATCAAAATGTTACAGTCTAACACGATGAAGAGTTTCTTTAACAAGAAAAAACCGACCGTAAATACAATCGCTAAAGTTTCATTGCAATAACAAAACCTTATCATAATCATAAATCTATGGGATTATTTTCGAGCCTGTTAGGCAACGCCGGTGTAGCCAACCCCGATGAATTGAATAAAGAATACGCGAACCTGTTAACCGATGGTGAAAGCATCGAAATAGGTTTTAAGCTGATACGCGATGTATTCATTTTTACCAATAAGCGCCTGATATTGGTTGATAAGCAAGGTATAACCGGAAGCAAGGTGGAGTACCTTTCCATCGCCTACAAAAGCATCTCGAGGTTCAGCGTGCAAACCTCCGGGCATTTTGACCTGGATGCCGAGCTGCGCATCTGGATCTCGGGCGAAGTTCAGCCAAGCCTCACCAAAAAATTCAACAAGCAGGTTAACGTTTACGATCTGCAACGCATACTGGCGCAACACGTGCTATAAAAATAGATTAAAGATCGGGCTTACTCAAGCTCGATCTTTAAATCTTCCTTTTGCCTTTTTACATACAACTCATCAACCAGTACAATTACTACAGCCAGTATCGGCGTAGCTAATAATATCCCTAACACACCTGATAATGTACCCATCAGCACCTGGCTAATGATGGTAAGCGCAGGCGGCAAATCTATCATCTTTTTTTGTACCATCGGGGTAATGATGTTACTCTCCAGAGTTTGTATCAGTATATACATAATGGCAATGATGATGGCCGTATTGGTGCTGTCTATAAAACCTAAAAGCACCGCCGGTATCATGGCCATTAACGGGCCGAAGTTGGGTATAAAGTTAAGTAAACCGGCTAACAAGGCGAGGGTAAGCGCCATGGGTATGCCCATAACGGTTAAGCCGCTCACCGTTAATACAGCTATAAGGCACATGGCCAGCAACATGCCCTTCATCCAGCCTTTCAGCACAAAGCTCAGGCGATCCATCACCACATGAGCATGCTCTTTGGCTGATGGCGGCACCAGTTTGATTATACCGTTTTTATATAGCGATGGAGCAGAGGTGAAAAAGATACCAAGGAACAGGATAATGTACAGATCTCCAAGCACACCAAAGCTGGTACTGAAAAAGCTTTGCGCGGTGGTCATCAACTTTGATGAATCATAGCTTGATGCCTTTTCAACTATTTTAGCGCCCCACGAGGTTTGTTGTAATTTAGCCTGTGCTGATTTTACCACCTTCGGAAATTCATCACTAAGCGAGGCTACCTGGTGCTGTATGGTGTTGCCCATAAACCAAAACAAGGTGCCCAGCAACAAAAAAGTACCCACTACTGAAATAACAACGCATGGCGCACGCTTCCATTTGGTGCGGCGCTGTATCATATCGGCAAAGCCATGAAAAAATACAGCAATAAGCGAACCGGCGAATACCATCAGCAGCACGTTAAACGCCACACGTAATATTAATATCAGGCAAACTGATAACGCGAGTATACCCACCACTATCCAAACTTTGTGTGCAAATGAAAGCTCTTTATCTGTTTTACCTATCGGTCTGTTTGTGGGTTCTGCCATGTCGCGTATCTATATCCTACAAATAGCTTTTAAATTGTATTTGTTTTTGGATGATACGCTTTTTATTCTGAAACGGAATACCACCAAACAAACGGGCAACCGTATGGCTGCCCTGTTTGTTATGATAAAGCCTCGTTAAGGCTTTTCGCTTTTTGTATCGCGGGTGGCGGCGCCGTTTTATTTTTAACCATCGCGCTTACCCGGTATACCAGGTAAAGGCAAATTACAATAGCCACGCAAACTACATAGCCCAATACATCATAATGCTGCAAAGGCCCGTGTTTATGCGGCTGGGTAACTATTAAACCGGCGCATAATGCGGCAACGCCGCCGGCCATTTGCTGTAACGATGAGTTGATGCTCATAAAAGCCCCACGGTCAACCATTTCGGGTATAGCGGTGGTTAAAGCGGTTGAGGGGATAATGCGCCCCATGATACCGATGAACATGATCATGTTGATGATGACCACCTCCCATAACGGAATGGGCGGCAATTGGGTGTAGATCAATATCATGATGGTCGCCAGGGCGGATCCGGCGGCAAACAAGGTAAACTTGTTATACTTATCGCTCAGCTTGCCGATCATCGGCATAATAATTATAGAGGCCAGCCCGCTGCATAAAAACACGGTTGGCAATTGCGCCTGTGTTATACCAATGTTGTTAATAAGGTAGGCGCTGCCGAAAGGCATCATCATAAAACCACCTATTGAAAGGAAAGCCGTGGCCATAAAGCCGGTTTGGTACTTGCGGTTAGCCACCGAATGCCATAAATGCACAAAGGGGTTGGTATCCTTTTGCAGGCCGATATGCGAGGTGACCGGCCGCATGCGAAACAATACCACCAAACCAATAATTATAGCCAGCAGCACGATCATTAAAAAGGGCGCGTGCCACCCCCACTTGTTGGCAAAGTACAAGCCTACCGGTATGCCCAGCACCTGGCTGGCGGCAAACCCCATTTGCACTACACCCATTACCCGGCCCCGCTGGCTAATGTCAAAAACATCAGTAACCACGGCCAGTGAGATCGCGCCGATAACACCGCCGAACAAGCCGGTAAAAATACGGGCACCCAGCAGCATCCAGTAACTGCCGGCCATGGCGCAGCACAACGTGCCGATGATAAAGCCGGTATAAAAAAACATCATCAGCTTTTTACGGTCAAACCTATCGGCAAAGCCCGCTGCCAATAAGCCGGATGCGCCCGCGCTGAAAGCATAAGATGATACCACCAGCCCAAAGCGGGATGGTGTCATATCTAATGATTTCATTAGGATATCACCCAGCGGAGATAGCACCATAAAATCAAGCACTACGGTAAACTGCAGCAGTGCCAGCAAGGCTATCAGTAATTTTTGATAGGCGGTAAATGTTACCGCCGTTTTATCAGGTTTCATTTTTCGTGATCATTTAAATAAGCTCAATACACAGGTAACCTTTGCGGTTAACCAGCTCAATAATATCTGTTGCGTAAAGATGGTGCGATACTACACGCAGCACCTTATCGCAATCCTCAAGGTCAACATGCCACTCGCTGATAGCACGGTGTGCATTAAGCAGGGGGCTAACATTGGCTTTGTCTTGCATGGTGCTGATGTTTGTTTTAAATACCAGCACCCCGGCAGGGTTTATTGACGATTCATCCATGATACTATTTTTTGAGTACTATTTTTTCAGCGCTTTTAATACCAGTTCAAAGGTTTGCCATATCATATCCTGGGTAAGTACGAATGATGCGCCGCCAATGCTACGCCCCTCGTTATGAAAACGTACCAAATTATATAGCGGGGCAAATGCTACCGACCAGTATACCTCAAGCGGCATGGGGGTTATTTCGCCACGCTCAATAGCGTTTTGCATAAAGCGGCTCATCTTAACCTTAAATTCCTTAAAAAAGCTGTTGTATATTACGCTTTGATAGGTTGAACTGCGCAACTGTTCAAAAAAGCGTAGGCTTTGCTGGTTATTCATCATGTGCTTCGAGCGGTTTTTCCATTGCTGCTTTAAGCCTTCAGCAAAGCTTGCTTCCGGGTCAAAATCATCCAGCATCATGCTGCTCATACGCTTGGCTTCTTCCTCGGCAATCTGTATAATCAGGTCGTCCTTATCTTTGTAATAAATGTATAAGGTACCTACAGATATGCCACAGGTCCTGGCCAGCTTATTCATGCTGAAACCTTCAAAACCTACTTTTACCATCAATTCAACTGCTTTTTGTTTTACCAGCAATTGCTTATCAATATCCCTGTTACGCATTAATTATTCTTTCATAACACAAAAATAAATGAATATTCATTTATTTAAAAATCATTTTTTAGATTTCTCTTATTTAGAGCGCTATTATTGAAAAGTGCTATCCTTACGGGTTGGCTGATTTGCAGGCGGACGGGTAACTGAGGACGTATCCTTTTGAGGAACCACGGCCGGCATAATTACCGGGGCGGTGTTCAGCGTACCATCAGTAACGCGGTTGCGGTTCTCTTCCTTCAGGTTAACAGGTGAAATGTTGCCTGTCGAATCGCGAGCGGTACTATCCGTGGCGTTAACCTTTTGCATTACCGCAGGTTTTCCAGTTCCGCCTGGCGAAGGCTGGCCTTTTGCACCGGCAGTTGGTTTAATGCCGGGCTTACCCGCTACCGGTTTTTTGGATGCGGCTTCGGCACGGGCGGCTATACGGTTTGCAGCCTTACGCCTTGCTGAATAGATGACGGCCTCTTTTGATACCGGGCGCTCTTTGGGTTTCCAGATGAATCCTTTAAGGATCCGGTCGTCCTCAGTAAACTTACCAAGCGGCCCGTAACGGATATCAGGCTTGGATAAAAAAGCCATTTTAAGCGGTTTATTTGCAGCGAACCTGATGCGCATACGGCTGCTGAGCGAGCGCCCCATGCCGGTAACGGTTTTGGTAGTACTATCCCGGTCAAAGTAAATACTTTCGGCATTCCCGTCAACAAACATTACGTTGAGCTTATTATCCTTAAAAAAGCCGCGCATTTTTTTACCGCCCACCTGGTTAAAGTGGGTCGAATCATCCTTATCTACATTTACCACAAATGAATTATAAAAGATGTCCATATTGTCCAGCTTCTTATTCTTCATTTGCAGGTTAAGGGTATCACCGGATAGCTGCGAACCCTGCGTCCACATCATCGGTTTAATATAACAGCGAATGGTGGAGTCCGCATAACTATAAAACATCGAGTCGGCCTTGGCCTGCAGGTCAGACTTATAGATCTTGGCATCATGGTAGGCGAATATCACCCGCACGCGGCTGGTATCGCTCAGTTTTACCTTGGTGGTCATGTAAACCGAGTCGACCTTACCCGGCACGTTGCCTAATTTTGCAGCAGTGTCTACCTTGGCTTTTGCCGTACTGTCGGTTTTAAGTGTACTGTCTTTTTTTGTATTGCTGATTTTTTGAGCCGAGTCTTTACGTACCGGCTGCGGTTTGGGTTTGCCAAATAGCATCGGGTTACGGTAGCCGGTATCAAACCGCATTTTAGGCGGATCGAGCGTTAATACCTTAGGCGATGTTTTATAAACAATAGGTTTGGGCTTAACCGGCCCTGCGGCAGGGCGCGCTGCGGTGTCCCTAAAATTGGCTAACCGCCGTTGCTCCTGCAAGGCTTTTAATTTTTTGTAGGTGAACATCTGCGTTTCCAGCGTATCGGCACTCATATAAACCGAATCGACCTTGATACGTTCACCCTTTTCATTTATAATTATGGTAGATGTTGAGGTAGTTACTGGCGTTTTGGTTTTACCTGTGGATTTTGCGGCAGGCTTTTTAACCGTAGCCGATGGCGCTTTAACATCTAGCGGTTTTGCTGCCTTTTTTGGAGCAACCTTGGCCGCGTTATCTGTTTTTATTTTATCAAGCTTTTTAGTGGTATCCGTTTTGGTAGTGTCCTTTTCTTCGGTAACCAATATAATATAAGCATTCTCGGTAACCAGGGTACGTTCCTCTTTACGGTTAAATATACCCAGATCGCCCTTCATGGTGATCTTTTGCTCACTATCGTTAAACGTGATCCGCTTGATAGCACGCCCCAGGCCCAGCAAGCGATCATAAAACAAAGTATCGCCTTTTAATGACTTGGTGCCCTGCTTGTACAGGTTATTTTTCGTGAAAAAAGCCTGTTCGTTAACGGTATTATAAGTGCCGAACTCGGTGTATAAAGTGTCCTTATCTTTAGCCTTACCATAAATATTGGTTGGCCCGTAAAAATAGGCTATGCGGCTGCCGCTGTTGTAGCGCATGGTATCCGTCTTGATCAGCGCATCAACTGTGTTCAATACCACATCATACCTGAAATAGGCATCGCGCGAAAAGGCGAAGTAGTAACCATTTTTACTGGTAAGGGTATTGTCCTTATTAATGAGCTTACCGCCGCCGGTGTAGGTACCTATACGGGTAGCGGTGTTGTAGGTCAGGTAATCGGTGGTCAGGATGGCATCCTTATCAATCATCCGCACATTATTGGTCAGGATGGCGGTTTTGGTATTACCGTTATAGTTTAGCTTGTCCGAATAAATATTCAGCGTATCGCCCTGGGTGATGTGCACATTGCCAAAAGCATCAAAAGCGTTATCCTGCGGATAGAAATACGCGCTGTCTGACTGCAACACAGAGAAATCCTGCTGAAAGGTACCGTTAAAAACCTTTAGTATATCCTTACCGTTGCGCTTAATGCCCTCGCTCCGGTCAGACCGCGTAAGCCGCACCTGCGATTTTTTTTGCTGGCCGAACGCCGCGCCCGCAAGCAGCAGCAACAGTATACTTAAAAGGCATTTATTCACGTTGGCAAAATTAGTTTTTTGCGGGGCTTATTAAATTAATAATTTTGATGCATGCTCCCAGTTAAGCGCTTTACCGAATTTATTGAGCAAAATAATCTTTTTACGCAGCAAAACAGCATTTTGGTTGCCGTTAGCGGTGGTATTGATTCTGTTTTGCTCGCCCGGTTATTCAGCGCGGCGGGTTACCGTTTTGGCATAGCGCATTGCAACTTCGGCCTTCGCGGCAGCGAGGCCGATGCTGACCAGCAATTTTGCCGCAGCCTGGCCACACAACTCGGCATACCTTTTCACACCATCAATTTTGATACCACCATCTATGCCGATACGCATAGAATATCCATACAAATGGCGGCAAGGGAACTGAGGTATAACTGGTTTGAGCAGGTAAGGCAGCAACATAATTACCACCTGATCGCGCTTGGCCACCACAAGAACGATACGATCGAAACAATATTGTTAAATCTTACGCGCGGCACGGGCATTGCCGGCTTGCACGGCATCCTGCCCAAGAACGGGGTACTGGTAAGGCCGCTGCTCTTTCTCACACGGGAAGAGATAACGGCTGTTGTTGCAGCAGAGAATATACCTTATGTTGAGGATAGCTCGAACGCCTCAACCAAATACGCGCGTAACAAGCTCAGGCATGAGGTGGTGCCTAAACTACGGGAGCTTAACCCCAACCTTGAACATACCTTTGATAATAACCTGCGCCACTTTCGCCAGTTGGAAGAATTATTGACGTTAAAGGTTGAGGAGGCAAGACAACATCTGTTCATCCAGCACGATGATGAAATATATTTAGCCATCGATGACGTAAAATCCTTGCAACCGCAACAGCTACTCTTATACAAACTGCTGCAAACCTATGGCTTTGCCGAACCTGTGGTTGATGATGTGATCGCATCCCTGGATGCGCAAAGCGGTAAATGGTTTGCATCCTCAACGCACCGGCTGACCATTGACCGGGGTAAACTGATACTGGTTGAGAACAACCCGGCATCAATTGAGAGCGTAACAATAAATGAGCATGACCACGAGGTGCTTTTTAACGGGCAGCGCATCGCTATTTTGCATGATGATTCGCCATTGATCATTCGCGACAATGCCTTTGCCGTTTCTATCGACAGCGAAAAACTGATCTATCCGCTCAGCATCCGCCACTGGCAGCAAAGCGATTATTTTTATCCCCTGGGGATGAAAGCCCGTAAAAAACTAAGTGATTTTTTTATCAACCTGAAAATTCCGCTGCACAAAAAGCAGCATATTCCGTTATTGGTAAACGGCAACGGAGACATTATGTGGGTTGCAGGCTACCGGCCCGACGAGCGATATAAGGTAAGCCACAACACTAAAAAAGTTATTATATTCGAACTGTTTAAATAAGGCATGAGCGAAAAACCTGTTTACATCGAGAAACAATACCTGGGCAGGGAATTTATTCCGTTAACTATCAGGCTGGTACTGGCTATGTCGTGCTTCGCCGCTTACCTGTTTACCGAGGGCAATGCCCGCAATGGCGACCTGCTGATCGTGGTGGGTTTCGCTATCATCATCATTTCTATCATCATGGGCTTTTTGCTGCACTTTCGTACCCGCGTGCAAAACAAAAGCATTATGCTGGATGGTTTGTGGACCACCCGCCTGGTAAAAATTGACCTGAACAGTATTGTAAAAGCCGAAAAAGACACTTACAGCCGTTACCTGTTCAATAACCCGGTTTACAACCTGCATACCCGCGGCACTATCCGTTTTTACGCGGGCGGCAAGGATGCCATACACCTTACCGACCGTGACGGTTTGCTGTACATCATCGGCTCACAGCACGCTAATGAGCTGCTCAGGGCTATCCTAAGCGAAATGAGGTGATAATTCATCGTCGCTTTATTGTACTTTAATTTTTTCCGCATGTCATCATCACCCCTTCGTATTATATCGCTTTTACCATCAGCCACCGAAATCGTCTGCGCTTTAGGTTTGGAACAAAACCTGGTTGGCCGCTCGCACGAGTGCGACTACCCCGAAAGCGTAAAAGCCCTGCCCGTTTGTACAGAAGCTAATATTCCTGACGGATTAAGCAGCGCCGGGATCGATAATAAGGTAAAAGAGATACTGAACGACGCGCTATCCTTATACACCGTAAAAAAGGAAGTGATCAAAGAACTGCAGCCCGATGTGGTGATCACACAAGCGCAGTGCGATGTTTGCGCGGTATCGCTCCCCGAAGTAGAAAAGGCGCTGGCCGACTACCTCGATAAACCGGCACAGATCATATCATTGCAACCCAACAGCATTGATGAGATGCTTGCTGACATAAAAAGTGTAGCATCGGCACTGAATTTTGTTGAAATTGGCGATACATTGATCGAGGACTTAGATGACCGCATCAACATCATCCGCCACAAACTGAAATTTATTGATGCTAAGCCGACCGTGGCCTGTATTGAATGGCTTGACCCGTTGATGGTATCAGGCAACTGGATACCCGAACTGGTGAACATTGCCGGTGGCACACCTGTATTGGCCGAAGCAGGCAAACATTCGCCTTATGTGGATTGGGATGATATCCGCCTGGCCGACCCGGATATTATGGTGCTGATGCCTTGTGGTTTCGCTATTGACCGCGCCATGCGCGAGATCAATTTACTGTTGGATAAACCCGGATTTGCCGAACTGAAGGCCATTAAGAACAACCGGCTATACATTGCCGATGGCAACCAATACTTTAACCGCCCCGGTCCGCGGCTGGTTGACTCGTTAGAGATCATGGCCGAGATCATCAACCCCAAGCAATTCATCTTCGGGTTTGAGGGTAATGGCTGGATCAAGTTCAGCGTATAAAAAAACGGCCTTTAGCTTAGCGCTAAAGGCCGTTTGACTTTTGTATTTTCTGTTATTAAAACTCAGCGTTTTTAGGGAATCTTGGGAAAGGGATCACATCGCGGATGTTGCCCATGCCGGTAACAAACAGCACCAAACGCTCAAAGCCCAAGCCAAAACCGGCATGCGGGCAGGCACCAAAGCGGCGGGTATCCAAATACCACCAAAGCTCCTCTTTAGGTATGCCCATTTCGCCCATGCGTTGTTCAAGTCTGTCTAAACGCTCCTCGCGTTGCGAACCGCCTACAATTTCACCGATACCCGGGAACAGGATATCCATCGCACGCACCGTTTCGCGGCCATTGGCATCAGGCTCGTTCTGGCGCATGTAAAAGGCCTTGATCTCCTTCGGATAGTCCGTCAGGATAACCGGTTTTTTAAAGTGTTTCTCCACCAGGTAACGCTCATGCTCTGATTGCAGGTCGGTACCCCAGCCTTCAACCAGGTACTGGAATTTCTTTTTCTTGTTCGGGGTCGAATCCTTTAATATATCGATAGCCTCGGTGTAGGTAAGGCGCACAAAATCGTTCTCCAAACAAAACTCCAGCTTTTCAAGCAGCGTCATTTCCGAGCGCTCGTTCTGCGGTTTTTGCTTGTCCTCATCCTGCAAACGCTGGCTCAGGAACTCGATGTCCTCGCGGTTTTTGTCTAACGCGTATTTGATAACGTACTTAAGCAGCGCCTCAGCCATATCCATGTTATCATCCAGATCATAAAAAGCCATTTCGGGCTCTATCATCCAAAACTCGGCCAGGTGGCGGGTGGTGTTCGAGTTTTCGGCACGGAAGGTTGGGCCAAACGTATAAATATCACTCAGCGCCATGGCACCCAGTTCGCCCTCCAACTGGCCTGATACGGTCAGGTTGGTGGCTTTACCAAAAAAATCCTGCTTGTAATCAATCTCTCCGCTATCTGTACGCGGCAGGTTATCCAAATCAAGGTTAGTTACCTTAAAGGCTTCACCCGCGCCTTCCGCATCAGATGCGGTTATTACCGGCGTATGCAGGTACACAAAACCGCGCTCCTGGAAAAACTGGTGAACCGCGAACGACAAACTGTTACGCACCCTGAACACCGCGCCAAACGTATTGGTACGGAAACGCAGGTGCGCTATCTCGCGTAAAAACTCCAGGCTGTGCTTTTTGGGTTGCAGCGGGTATTTTTCCGGGTCACTATCGCCCAGTACCTCTATCTCTTTAGCTTTTATGTCGATCTTTTGGCCTTTACCTAATGACGGTACTACGGTACCGGTAACGCTTAATGCCGCGCCTGTGGTAATGCGTTTTAATAAAGCCGCATCGGTATTCTCAAAATCAACTACTATTTGTACGTTATTATTAGTTGAGCCATCGTTTAAAGCTACGAACTGGTTGTTGCGGAAGGTACGCACCCATCCTTTTACGGTTACATCAATGTTGGTTTCATCGCTCTCCAACAAGGCTTTAATTTTAATTCTCTGGCCCATATAATTATATTATTGAGCGCCAAAAATACAATTATTTAGCTAAAGCCACTCTGAATCGGCCTTTTGAAAAATAAATTTCCGGAACGGGATTTCCGGCCCAGGCCGGCACCCGTACTTCGGTATTAACGGTTAAAAATAATTGTACCTGGCTGCGCATGTTATCTGGGCAGTGCGGCTGCGAACCTTCCGCTCACAAAGCTTACCTCATTAGCTAATGCCGGATTAGTGTAACGCGCGCTTTTGGTAAGCTTTATTTTAAACTGCCCTTCTATCCATCCTGTGTTTTTGCTATAAGTTAAAACTTTTATATAATTAGCACTATCGGTAGTGGCCCTGTATTCACCAACTATAGCATCCCCACCAACCGTAATATCATAAACCCCGCTTTTGGGGTTGATGATATATTTGCCGGTCTCAATAACCTTCATACTTAACCTCAGGGTTTCATTTTTACGGATGCCGAGCAGAATAAGCGAATCTTTGTTATAGCTTAATTCCAGTTTGTCTGTTCCCCATATGGTATCAGCTTTTACAGCACTCATAAAGTTAGGTCGTCTGCAACAATTCAAACAGCACATCTCATCTTCTTTTTTTTTTCTTGAGCACGCTGTTAATGCGGTTGCTACAGCAAGCAAAGCAATAAGTAATCTGGCGTTCATAATTGATCGGTATTTAGGTAATTACACTAATATAACGGCATCAATCGCCTAAATGCTACAGGCTTGCCATATTTATTTTTGTAAGTTTGCTGCCCGTTATATGCCTGTTCCATGAATCCGAAAGCAAGCCTGGCATTAGGCATTATATTCATTTCCTTTTCGCCCATATTTGTGAAGCTTGCCGCCGAGCCGGCCATCACTGCCGCTTTTTACCGCATTTTTATGGCCTGGATATTTTTGCTGCCTTATTGTGTGGTAAAGGGCTTGCTCAAAATTGAGCGGAAGGATCTGTTCATCACCCTGATCTGCGGTATCATCTTCGCGGCTGATATTGCCGTTTGGAACATCTCCATCTTAAAAATAAGTGCCACGGTATCAACCCTGCTGGCTAACCTGGCACCGGTTTGGGTGGGGCTCATCAGTTTTTTTATTCTGCGTAAGCAAACCGGCAAGCTATTTTGGGCAGGTACCATCATCGCCATTGCCGGCATGGTAGTACTGGTGGGCTACCGTAATATTATTGAATTGCATATAAACGATGGGGTAATGCTTGCCGTGCTGGCCAGCTTTTTTTACTCTATGTATATTGTTACCAGCAAAGGCGTATTGCAACGGGTTAATACGCTCACCTTTATGTTTTACAATATGCTGGCCTCCATGGCTTTTTTATTGGTATTAGGTATTGGCGGCGGCTACAACCTGATCCGGTTTCCGGCGGTTACCTGGCTTTATTTTTTGGCAACGGGCCTTATTTGCCAGCTGGCCGGTTGGATCACCATTAACTACGCCATCAAATTTTTAGCGCCAACCAAAGTGTCTATCACGCTGCTAAGCCAAACGGTGGTTACCGGTATATTAGCCGCTATTATACTGCACGAAAAGCTGGGCATTACCGAGATCATCGGCAGCCTGATTGTGCTTGGCGGTATAGCCCTTACATTTTTAAAGCCCTCGCAATCAAAAATTTCGTAATTTAACGTTTGCATTTACTAAAGGCATTGGCGCAATTGCCCTACCTTTGCATTTCTTACTATGATCACCAAAGCTACCGTTGACCGTATTATGGAAGCCACCGACATTGTGGAGGTGATAGGTGATTTTGTGCAGTTAAAAAAGCGCGGTGCCAACTACATCGGCCTGTCGCCGTTCAGTAACGAGCGCACGCCATCGTTCACGGTGTCTCCCGCTAAAGGCATTTTTAAGGACTTTTCATCATCAAAGGGTGGCTCGGCCATTACCTTTTTAATGGAGATGGAAAAGTTCACCTACCCCGAAGCTTTAAAATGGCTGGCCAAAAAGTACGGCATCGAGGTAGAGGAAACGGTGGAGAGTGCCGAAAACCTGGAGGAAGCCAACCACCGTGAAAGTTTGATGATCGTATCCGGTTTTGCGGCCAAATTCTTTCAGGACAGCATGTGGGAAACTGACGAGGGTAAAAGCATTGGCCTGAGTTATTTTAAGGAACGCGGCTTTACGCCCGAAACCATCCGCAAGTTCGAGCTGGGTTACTCGCCCGACCAATGGGAGGCCTTTACCTCGCAAGCCTTAAAAGAGGGTTATCAGGCGCAGTTTCTGGAAGAAACCGGCCTTTCAGTAAAACGGGATAACGGCAGTATGTACGATCGTTACCGCGGCCGCGTAATGTTCCCCATACACAGCTTTACCGGGCGGGTTATCGCCTTTGGCGGACGCACTTTAAAAAGCGACAAAAGCGTACCCAAATATGTAAACTCTCCCGAATCGGAGATCTACCATAAATCGAGCATACTATACGGCCTGTACTTTGCCAAAAAAGCCATTCGCGATGCGGATGACTGCTACCTGGTAGAGGGTTATGCCGATGTGGTATCTGTTCACCAGGCGGGTATTGAAAATGTGGTGGCCTCATCGGGCACCTCGCTAACCGTTGAGCAGATCAGGCTGATCGGCAGGCTGACCAAGAACGTTACCATTTTATATGATGGCGACGCGGCGGGCATCAAGGCATCCCTGCGCGGGCTCGACATGATCTTAGAGGAAGGCCTCAACGTTAAGGTAGTGCTTTTCCCTGACGGGCACGACCCGGACTCGTATGTACGCAGCGTAGGCACCAATGCCTTCAAAACCTACATCGATCAAAATAAAAAAGACTTTATACTCTATAAAACCGGCATCCTGCTAAAAGAGGCCGGTAATGACCCTATCCGCAAGGCTGGTGTTATACGTGAAATTGTGGAGAGCATCGCCAAAATACCCGATTCTATCAAGGCATCGGTATTTGTTAAGGAGTGCAGCCACATTATGCAGATAGATGAGCGCGCGCTGCTATCTGAACTCAACAAAATGCGGCTGGCTAAATCTAAAAAGGATTCGCAGCAGCAATACAACCAAAACCAGCGTTCAACTCAACACCCGGACGCGCCGCCCGAAGACCTGTTTTTTGATGAACCGGGTACATCCGCTTCACCAGCTACTGAAAAAAGAGAGGAAGCGTACACCCAGGAACGGGAGATCATCCGCCTGCTGTTATTGTACGGCAACCGCATGATTGATTGGGACGGCATTGCCAATACCTACATCGGCCCGTTTATTATAGCTGAGCTGAGCGATGTAACTTTTGAGAGTACCGCCTGTAAAAATTTTGTGGAAGACTATCGCCGCGAGGTAGAAAACGGCGTACTGCCCGATGAACAGCATTACATTCACCATAAGGATAAAGAGATTGTTGACCTGACCGTTACCATGCTGGCCACCCGGTATACATTAAGTGAAAACTGGTATGAAATGCACAAGATAACCGTACCCGATGAGCAGGCTAACATGAAAGCCACCATATTGGGTGCTATTTTTCATCTTAAAAAGCATAAAGTAGCCCAGATACTGGAAAACCTGCGTAAGGAACTGCAAAATACCACCGGCGAGCAGGACCAGGAGATACTGCTTAACCAATACATGCGCATGAAAAAGGTTGAAAAACACATATCCGACTACCTGGGCTCGGTAATCCTTAAATAATGGCGCTACACCTCGAATTAGGTCGCCGGGGCGAAACATTGGCTAAAACTTATCTGCAAAATCTGGGTTATGAAATACTGGACGAAAACTGGACCTACGCCAGGGCCGAGATCGACCTGATTGCATTTAAAAACGGGGTGATTATATTTGCCGAAGTTAAAACCCGTACCGGAACCGGTTTTGGAGCGCCCGAGGATTTTGTTGATGACCGCAAGCAACGCCTGATGGCCCGAGCCGCGGATGAATACATCTACCTAAAAAACCACCAGGGCGATGTGCGTTTTGATATAATTTCGGTACTGTTTAATAAAAGCGGGAATTATACGTTAAAACATATTGAAGATGCCTTTTGGCCATCTGCTGATTGATACTTATGAACAAACAACTTAAACTTTTTTTAGCCGGAGCAGCACTGTTAGCCGTAGCAAGCTGCGGCGACGACAAACCAAAAACAGCCGAAATAGCATTAAGTCCGGAAGCCGGGACAAGCATTAACGCGGGTAAAGAACTTTCTGTTAAAGTGAGCCTGCCGGATGGCATGAGTGTTGATTCGGTGGTTTACATGCTGGATACCCTGCGCATAGGTTCAAGTAAGGACACTACTGCCGTTACCGTTAAAACCGACGGTATGCCATTAGGTAATAAGGTGATTACGGCCAATGTATTTAGCGGCGGCAAAAGCCAGGAGGTTACCAGCAACATCGTTTTGCTGGCTGCCAAAGCACCTAAAGTATATACTTTTAAGGTAGAAAAAGTTTATCCGCATGATACCTCATCATATACCGAGGGTTTGGAATACCACGACGGGTTTTTATTTGAGAGTGACGGCGGTTACCTGACCCCGCCGCCGGGTGAAGATGTAACCGGCCAATCAAGCCTGCGCAGGGTTGACTTGAATACCGGCAAAGTGGTACAACAAGCCATGGTTGACCCAAAGGTTTTTGCCGAAGGCATTACCATAGTTGGCGATAAGATTGTACAGCTTACCTACAAGGAGAAAATTGGTTATGTGTACGATAAAAAATCATTCAAGCTGTTAAAAAGCTTTAGCTACACTGCCGGTACCGAAGGCTGGGGACTTTGCTTCGATGGTGAAAAGATCTATAATACCGATGGCAGCAACAGCATATTGTTTTTAGATAAGAACGATTACCACCAGATAGGTGCTATCAACGTTTATGATAACGAGAAACAGATTGACCAGGTTAATGAGTTGGAATATATTGATGGTAAGCTATACGCCAATGTTTACCTGAAAGACGATATTTTGGTGATCGACCCTAAAACAGGTGCCGTATTGGCTAAAATTGATATGAGCAGCCTGTACCCTAAAGATAAACGCAATGCAAACGCCGATGTGCTTAACGGCATAGCTTACGATGCAAAAGGCAAACGTATTTTTGTTACCGGTAAAAACTGGGATAAGCTTTTCCAGGTGAAGTTTGTGAAGACGGAAGAATTACCATTGTAAATGCCCCTCCTGAATCCTCCCCGAGGGGTAGGGCTTTTATATACAAAAAGGTAATAGAGAAATGCCTCATTTCATCTCAAGTCCTCCCCCTCGGGGAGGATTAGGAGGGGTTTGTAACATTCTCATAAATCATATTGAGTTTACATTGGGTTTGGCATATTTGCACTTTAACAAAGCAAATAGGCTATGAAATATAAATTCCTGTTTTCATTATTCCTGTCGGCATCGGTAGCCGGTGCGGCATCTGCACAAAAAAAAACGGCTGCCCAACCCACCGCAGGCAATGATGTTGCCCGCCCAAAGCTGGTGGTAGGCATAGTGGTTGACCAAATGCGCTGGGATTACCTGTACCGTTTTTACAGCCGCTACCAAGCCGGTGGTTTTAAGCGTATGCTTAACGAGGGCTTTACCTGCGATAATACCGATGTTGATTACCTGCCAACCTTTACCGCGCCGGGGCATAGCTGTGTGTATACAGGGTCGGTACCATCAATACACGGCATAGCCGGTAATGATTTTATTGTTCAGGCTACAGGGCGCTCCACCTATTGTACCGAGGATAGCTCGGTAACTACCGTAGGCAGCAGCTCAAAGGCAGGCCAGATGTCTCCGCGCAATTTGCAGGCCAGCACCATTACCGATGAGCTTAAGCTGGCTACTAATTTCCGTTCAAAAGTTATTGGTGTAGCTATTAAGGACAGGGGCGGCATTCTACCCGCCGGCCACTCCGCTAATGCCGCTTATTGGTTCGATGATGCCAGCGGCAATTGGATAACCAGCACCTATTACATGAACGACCTGCCTGCCTGGGTAAAAACATTTAACGGGCAAAAGTTGGCCGAAAAGTACCTGAAACAAGATTGGAACACGCTGTACCCGGTAAATACCTACCTGCAAAGTTCACCGGATAACAGCCCGAAATACGAGGGTAAATTCAGCGGCACCGATGCTCCGGTTTTCCCTATCAAAACATCGCAACTGTACAAAGGCAACGTGGGCATGATCCGCTCTACGCCTTATGGTAATTCATTTACGCTGGATATGGCTAAAGCCGCTGTGACTAACGAACAATTAGGTAAAAATGTAGTAACAGATTTTTTAGCCGTGAGCCTTTCATCAACAGATTATGTAGGCCACCAGTTTGGCCCTAACGCGGTAGAAACCGAAGATACTTACCTGCGTTTGGATAAGGACCTGGCGGCCTTCTTTACCTTTTTAGATGGCCAAGTGGGCAAAGGCAATTACACCGTGTTCTTGACTGCCGACCATGCCGCGGCGCATAACCCCACTTTCCTGACCGACCATAAAATACCGGCCGGCAACTGGAATGAGGGCGCTACCGAATTAAACAAATTTTTAAAAGATAAATACAAGGCCGATAAAATTGTATTGAGCCTGAGCAACTACCAGGTAAACTTTAATTACAAGGTGATAAATGATAACAAGCTGAACGAGGAAGACCTGAAAGCGGATTGCATCCAAATCCTGCAAAAAGATCCGGATGTACTGTACGCGGTTGATATGACCAAAGCTGCGACAGCCAGCATACCCGCCCACTTACGCGAGCGTGTAATCAACGGCTACAGCAAGGAACGCAGCGGCGTGATACAGATCATGCTGAAGCCGGGTTACTTTGCCGGCGGCCGTACAGGCACCACTCATGGCACCTGGGCACCATTTGACGCGCACATCCCGCTGGTATTTATGGGCTGGGGCATTAAACACGGCAGCCTTGCCCGCCAAACCCACATGACGGATATTTCAGCCACCATAGCCTCCCTGCTGCACATCCAGCAACCAAGCGGCTGCATCGGGCAGCCTATACCGGAAGTGATGAGTGGGAGATAGTCGGGGAGTCCGGAAGACGGAAAGTCCGGAAGACCAGAAGGCAAGAAGTCAAAAAGAAATTTCACATAAAAATGGCCAGGCATATCGCTTGGCCATTCTTGTTTATATTTTAATCGGGATAATAAAACCTGCGATTAAAAAAGCTTTCATCTTCCGGACTTTCTGACTTCCCGTCTTCCGGACTATTTTACTTCCGTCTTTCGGACTCTCCCTCTACTGCCTCTTAAACTCATAAGCACCCATTTCTACAAAATCGGCTACTTTTAGTTTAAAGCCGGTTACCTTGCCGTTTTGTACCGTGAAGGGAAATATGGCTTTGCCCAGGATCGGGTCGCTAAAGGTTACGTAGAAGCGGTTAGCACCTAACGGCTGCAAACGGGCATACATTTTAGGATGATGCTCAAAGCGCATGGTCAGGTCGTTATTGTCGCCACGCTCAACGTTTACGGTGCCGTAGAGCGGATTAGTGAATTTCCCCTCGTAATAACTTAATGATAATTCTGCCCGCGGGTTACGGGCTACCGTGTCACGCAGTTTCTTGTCGGCCGCAAGCTGCTCAGTAGTATAGTTTTTATATTCCTTTAAATAAGCATCGCTGTAATTACGATAGGGTAGTTTAAAGTAAGCATCCAGTACTTCCCAGCGCAAAGCCTCGTATAGGTTGTTTTGATCGGTGTTGGTCAGGATCACGATACCGAGATTTTCTTCGGGCACCAACGTAACTGATGATACAAAGCCGTTCACCCCGCCATCATGCATCACCAGGCGGTGGTTATGATAATCCTCCAAAAACCAACCCAACCCGTATAACTGAAAATTTTTAGTGCCATCCAGGTGCTCCGAAGTGCCTACAATGTCCTGCGGTTGGCGGGTAGCGGCAATAGCGGCCTCGGGTATTACCTGTTTACTGCCTACCTTGCCATTATTAAGCAGGGCCATAACCCATTTACCCATATCAACCGCTGTTGAGCTGATTGCCCCGGCAGGTGCCATGTTATCCAGGTTGGCATATGGTATGGCCATCAGCCGGTTATCGGCAATGGTATGGCCGGCAGAACGGTTAAAGGCTTTGGTCATAGCTACGCTCAGGCCAAGGGTGTTATTCATTCCAAGCGGGGCAAATATTTTTTCTTTCAGGTAGATATCCCAGTTCTGGTCGGCAACCTTGGGGATGATCTCGCCTGCGGTTAAAAAGGCTGAATTAGTGTAACCCCAGGTGGTACGAAAGCCGTAAGGCGCTTTCATCAGCGCCATTTTGCTCATTACCTCGCTGCGGGTAAGATTGGTATTATAAAACGTAAAATCGCCCTGAAAGGTTTGAAAACCCAGGCGGTGGCAAAGCAGATCGCGAATGGTAAGCAATTCGGTAGCGGCCTTGTTATCCAGCTTAAAATCGGGCAGGTATTTGGTCACCTTATCGTTAAGGGTGATCTTTTTTTCGGCGGCAAGCATAGCCATCGCGGTAGCGGTAAAGGCTTTGGTATTGCTGCCGATCATAAACAGGGTATGCTCGTCAACCTTGTTATTCAGTCCAAGCTCCTTTATGCCAAAGCCCTTTACCAGCACAATGCGGTTATCCTTAACAATGCATACCGCTGCGCCGGGCACACGCCAGTTGGTAAGCGCCCTGCTGATGTAGGCCTGTAAACTATCGGCTATAAATTTACTGCGATTGGCGTTTTGAGCTTTCGAGGTAATGTTAAGGGTTAATACGGTGATTACCAGTAGAAGTATTTTTTTCATTACAGTTATAAGCCGATTTTTATAAAAACACTAATTTAACGCAAAAATTAAAAGGGCATTACCTTATTTAAATTAATTGACCAAACAAAAGTACATGAAGAGTAAATTTTACAGTTTACCCGTTGTGTTAATGGCGTTTATGCTATCAGCATTATGGCAGGGCGCGCAGGCACAATTCGGGAGCGGAACTAACTGGGCCAAGGACGGCTATCGTTATTACAAAACATTTGAGGGCGGCGTTGCCGAATTTGATGTGCGCGATGCCAATAAAAAAACGGTGATAGCCACCGCGCAGGATCTTACCCCTGCCGGACAAAAACCCATCAGCATACGCCGTTTTACCATTACCGATGACGGAAAAAAGATACTAATCAACACCAACACCAAACGTGTATGGCGTTACGATACCCGCGGTGATTACTGGGTGTATGACGTTGCTGCCAAAAGCCTGAAACAATTGGGAAAAGGCAAACCGGAATCATCATTAATGTTTGCCAAACTATCGCCCGATGCAAGCAAGGTAGCTTATGTAAGCGGTCATAATGTTTATGTTGAGGATTTAGCAACCAACGATATTAAAGCCCTTACAACCGATGGTACCGACCGCCTGATCAACGGCACGTTCGACTGGGTTTATGAGGAAGAATTTGGCTGCCGCGATGGTTTCCGCTGGTCGCCTGATGGCAAGAGCATCGCCTACTGGCAGATAGATGCCCGCAAGATCAAGAACTACCTGATGCTGAACACTACCGACAGTATGGTCTACTCCTACGTTATACCGGTAGAGTACCCAACCGCCGGGCAGGACCCAAGCTCATGTAAAATTGGTGTGGTTGACATCGCTACCGCGCAAACCAAATGGCTTAATATCCCGGGTGATAATGTGCAGCATTACATTCCGCGCATGGAGTACACCAGCAACCCCGATGAAATTATTTTGCAGCAGCTTAACCGTGCGCAAAATGAGAGCAAGCTATACGTTGCCAAGGTATCAGGCAACACTACTAAAGTAATTTATACCGAGACGGATAAAGCCTGGATTGATGCCAAGGAAGAAGCTACAGGCTGGGACTGGCTGAACAAAGGCAAAGAATTTCTTTGGGCGAGCGAAAAGGATGGCTGGAATCACCTGTACCGCATAGGGTTAGATGGCAAGCAAAAGCTGATCACCAAGGGCAATTACGATGTAATGAGCGTATCGCTGATTGATGAACCGTCAGGCTATGTCTATTTCATTGCCTCGCCTGACAACCCTAACCAGGCCTATCTGTACCGCATTAAATTAAGCGGTGGCAAGGCCGAGCGTTTAACACCGGCCGATCAATCAGGTACTCATGGTTATACCATATCGCCAAACGGCACTATGGCTATGCATAATTTTTCAAATGCCAACACGCCATACCAAAGCGAAACCATCAGCCTGCCTGCTCATAAACACTTAACAGGCGATGCCATTAAACCGGTAACTGATGCTAAAAACCCGGTGGAGTTTTTCACGGTTAAAACATCTGAGGGGGTTGATATTAAAGGCTGGGTTAAAAAACCGGATAACTTTGATCCGGCTAAAAAATACCCTGTTGTGTTTTATGTATATGGCGAACCGGCTTCGCAAACAGCTAAAGATGTGTATGGTGCCGGCCGTAACGGTATGTACCCTGGTATGGCTGCCGACGGTTATGTATATATCTCCATGGATAACCGTGGCGCACCGGCTCCGCGTGGCCGCGAATGGCGCAAGGCTATCTATAAAAACATTGGTATGCTCAACATCCGCGATCAGGCGCTGGCGGCAAAAGAAATATTAAAATGGAATTACATCGACAGCAGCCGTGTAGCTGTTTGGGGATGGAGCGGCGGCGGTTCATCAACCTTAAACCTGATGTTCCAATATCCTGAGATCTACAAAACAGGCATTGCTATAGCGGCGGTTGGTTACCAACTTACCTATGACAACATTTACCAGGAGCGCTACATGGGCGTACCAACTGATGATGCCGGCCGCGAGCCGTTCATCAAAGGATCGCCGGTTACCAATGCTAAAAACCTGAAAGGCAACTTACTGTACATACATGGCACAGGTGATGACAATGTGCATTACAATAACGCTGAGTTACTGATAAACGAATTGATAAAGTATAACAAACAGTTCGAGCTGATGTCATACCCTAACCGTACGCATTCCATATCTGAAGGGCCGGGTACAAGCCTGCACCTGCGCACTTTGTTCACCAAATATTTAAAAGAGCATTGCCCGCCGGGAGGCAGGTAATAGCTCTCCCTGATTTTAACAATAAAGCCCGGCTGTGTTGAACAGCCGGGCTTTATATTTTTCGTTATTCGGTTTACAGGAGGTTAAAAAGGCAGATCGTCCGTTTCGTTAGCAGGATTGTAATCGCCCGCGCTGTCTGATTTTACAGTGCGGCCATTAGCATGGTTATCATTTTCAAAATCGCTTTTGCGGCCAAGCATGGTAAAATTCTCGGCTACAACTTCGGTAGTGTATTTTTTTATGCCCTCTTTATCTTCAAAAGACCGGGTACGCAGTTTACCCTCAATGTATACCAGCTTCCCTTTTTGCAGGTATTTAGCGGCCACATCGGCAAGGCTGCGCCACATTACAATGTTATGCCACTCGGTTTGTTCAATCTTTTTTCCGTCCTTGTTAAAAGTTTCGGAGGTGGCAAGAGGAAAGCTAACTACTGATACTCCTCCTTCCAAATAACGTATTTCAGGGTCTTTTCCTAAATGCCCTATAAGTATTACTTTGTTTATTCCAGACATGGTTTAAATTAACGCAAAATTCTTCTACAAATTAAAAATATTTTTTAAAAATATAAAAATGATTTTGGGCAAAGCCAAATCTGCTAAATTTTCTACTCCAGTGTAAAACCATTTTTGTTCTAATTTAACATCACAATTATGTAATTTAATTAACCTAACAAACAATTTTTGATGTGTAAGTATGTGTTTAGCGGTCGGGTAAATGTATTCAGCCTCAACGTTTTCGCCAAACGCGGTTTGTACTTCCTTTAAGTTAAGTACAGCCTCAACGGGCAGTAATTCAGCCGTTTCCAGCATAGGCAGATCATACATATTGGCCCAGATATCATTATCTCCGCGTTTATTCATTAATATCTGTTTACCGTCGGTAATTAAAAAATAATTAAAAAAGCGCTCCTTGCTTTTAACGCTTTTAAGCTTTACCGGCAGTGCTGTGGTAGCATTATGTTTAAAAGCGTAACAACCAAGCCGTACCGGGCATATACCGCAAGCCGGGTTTTTAGGCTTACATAATAGGGCTCCAAACTCCATCATGGCTTGGTTGTGCAGCCCGGCCTTTTTCTTATTAATTAAACTATCAGCCAGCTTCTGGAAAACCTTTTTGCCTTTGCCTGAATTGATGGGCTCATCAATACCAAAATAGCGTGCCAGCACACGGTACACGTTGCCATCAACAACGGCATGGGGTTGGTTGGCCGCGAATGATGAGATGGCCGCGGCAGTATATTCGCCTATACCTTTTAGCTTGATGAGGGTATCATAATCCGTAGGGAAAACGCCGTTATACTCCTGCTGTACCTGTAGCGCTGTTTTCAGCATGTTGCGCCCGCGCGAGTAATAGCCCAGGCCCTGCCATAGCCTTAACACCTCGTCCTCGGTAGCGGCGGCAAAGCTTTTAACATCCGGAAATCTTTCTAAAAAACGGTGGAAGTAAGGCATACCCTGCTCTACACGAGTTTGCTGCAAAATTATTTCAGAAAGCCATATAGTATAAGCATCGGTTGTATTGCGCCAGGGCAGGTCGCGTTTGTTATCCAGGTACCAGCTTAATAATTCATCGGCAAAATTCATACCTCAAAAGTAACCACTAATGGGGCTTAATGAGGCTTTTTCATCACTGTTTTGCAACGAACAAAAAAAATACACCATTTATTTTAGAGTTTGCCAATAAAGCGATACTTTTGCAACCCCAAAACAGTTAAGTATTTATAAAAAATTTTAAAGAAAAATAAGATATGACTAAGGCAGAAATCATAGCTGAAATCTCATCTAAGACAGGTATTGAGAAAGTTGATGTACAGGAAACTGTTGAGGCGTTTTTTAAAGTAGTAAAAGGCTCAATGGTTGCCGGCGAAAACGTTTATGTAAGAGGTTTCGGTAGTTTTGTTGTTAAAAAACGTGCTAAAAAAACAGCCCGTAATATTTCAAAAAATACTGCCATCATTATCCCGGAGCACTTTGTGCCAAGTTTTAAACCGGCCAAAACTTTTGTTGAAAAAGTAAAAACAGGTAACAAAACCAGCAAAGCAAGCAAATAATCAAATTAAAACTTAGCTTATGAAAAAGCCGCAAATAGTTGTAATTATAGCAGTACTCGCTGTTGTTGGCTATTTGTACGCGCAGCCCGTTAAGGGCTTGCAAAAGGCTGAAGAGGCAAACCATTCAGACACCAAGGTAGCGGGCCCCGGCCCGCAGGCAGCGGCTGCAACTGTTAGCGTTGAGCAGGTGTCTGAAACGGCGAAAGGTATTATTGGCGCATCGCTTGCAGCCCCGATCACTGATCTGGAAGGCAGGCTGAAAGCAGCAGGCGGCAATGAAAAAACCGCTGTTGAAAAGCAGTTGGCCACCAAGTGGGATGATGTAAATCAACCAGGCCCGGCTGCTTTTTATTTAAAAGCTGTTGCCGAAACTGAAAAAACAGCCGACGCGTGGATAGCGGCCGGCAATCATTTTAACGAAGCTTACAAGCTAACGCAGGATACGTTGGTACAACCAACTTATTTAACCAACGCGGTACAAAGTTTTGAGCAGGCCCGCCAGCTTGCACCTGATAACCTGGATGCAAAAACCGGTTTAGGTATAGCTTATGTTAACGGTGGCGCGCCAAGCCCGATGGCAGGCATCAGCCTATTGCTTGAGGTAGTTAAACAAGATCCAACTAATCGCAGCGCTAACTTGAACCTGGGAGTTTTCTCCATGAAATCAGGTCAGTTTGAAAAAGCGATTGAACGGTTTAAAACCGTTATTGCACAAAAGCCCGAAGTAGAACCTTATTTTTACCTGGCCGAGAGCTATAAACAGCTTGGCCGTAAAAAAGAAGCTATTGAGGCTTACAACAAGTGTAAAACAATGATGCCTGACCCGGCCTTTGGGCAGCGCATTGATGAGTACATAAAGGAATTAAATTAATTAATCATTTTTAAAAACATTGAATTATGCCAAGCGGTAAAAAACGTAAAAGACACAAAATGGCCACCCACAAACGCAAAAAACGTTTAAGAAAAAATAGGCATAAAAAGAAATAAGCTGTTTAACAGTTTATAAGCCCGCCATTGTGCGGGCTGTTTTTATGTGTTGTTTTTACCTTCTTATTAATCCCGCGGTTAAATTTTAGCCGCATTAAAAAATGGAGTAGCAATTGATAAAGGAATTAATTATCGATTCATCCCCCAGCGGAGCTACCATTGCATTATTACAGGATAAACAACTCGTAGAACTTCATAAAGAACAAACCACCAATAATTACACGGTGGGCGACATTTACCTTGGCAAAATTAAAAAGATTATGCCCGGGCTAAATGCTGCATTTGTTGATGTAGGCTACGAGAAGGATGCCTTTTTGCATTACCTTGATTTGGGGCCGCAGGTACAAAGCCTGCTTAAACTAACCAAGCAGGTACGTAGCGGGGGATATCAGTCTAAGCTGTTAGATCAGCTAAAGCTTGAGGCTGACATTAATAAAGGTGGTAAGATATCTGAGGTTTTAACAAAAGGGCAGTTGCTGCCGGTACAAATAGCTAAGGAGCCGATTTCAACAAAAGGCCCCAGGTTAAGTGCCGATTTATCAATTGCCGGGCGTTATGTAGTGCTTGTGCCTTTTTCGGAGGTGATATCCATCTCCAAAAAAATAAAAAGCAATACGGAGCGCCAGCGTTTGCGCAAAATTGTTGAAAGCATTAAACCCAAGCACTTTGGCGTAATTATACGCACCGTGTCTGAAGGTAAGGGTGTAACAGAAATGCAAAAGGACCTGCTTGATTTAATAACCAAGTGGGAAACGCTGATAACCAAACTTCCGTCGGTTGAGCCGTCCAAAAAAATACTGGGCGAGATTGACCGTACCTCAACTATTTTGAGGGATATACTTAGCGCTGATTTTCAGAGCATATACGTGAACGATAACAGCATGTACGAAGAAGTAAAATCGTACATACATGAAATATCTCCCGATCAGGAGGGCATCGTTCGCCTGCACAAACATCGCGACCCGATATTTGAGCATTATGGCATTGAAAAGCAAATTAAAGGGGCATTCGGCAAAACCGTAAATTTGGCCGGTGGCGCTTACCTGGTAATTGAGCATACCGAGGCGCTGCACGTTATTGACGTAAACAGCGGTAACCGTACGGCCAATAAAGAGAACCAGGAAGAGAACGCCTTACAGGTTAACAAAGAGGCCGCCCGCGAGATAGCAAGGCAACTGCGCCTGCGTGATATGGGTGGTATTGTGGTGATCGATTTTATTGACATGCACAAGCCGCTGAACCGCAAGGAGCTGTTTGACTATTTACGTGGGGAAATGGCACATGACAGGGCTAAGCACACCATATTGCCGCCAAGCAAGTTTGGTTTAGTGCAGATAACGCGCCAGCGCGTACGCCCCGAAATGAACATTGTTACCAGCGAGGTATGCCCTACCTGCCACGGCACAGGGGCGATACGCCCAACCATTTTGCTGCTTGATGATATTGAAAACAATTTCAATTACATCCTGATGGAGCAAAATGAGAAAGACATTACGCTTTGCGTGCATCCTTATATTGAAGCCTACATTAAAAAAGGCCTCTACACACGCCAGATGAAATGGTACTTTAAGTACAAGCAATGGATAAAGGTTAAAACCAATCCGGCGTATCAAATTACTGAGTTTCGCTTCTTTTCGTCAAAAGACGAGGAAATTAAATTATAACTGCGTTAGCAGGCAGCTTGTAAAATGCAGATGTTTGAAAAAGCATCTGCATTTTTTTGTTTCCATCCATAATGAAATGCCAAATATTTTAGCATTTCATCTGTCTATCTCAAAACAAATCCGCACATTTGCACATCTGTAATCTGCACATCTAAATCAAATGGCTAAAACCAAGATCGCTTACTTTTGCCAGAGCTGTGGCTACGAATCGCCTAAATGGCTGGGTAAATGTCCATCATGCGGGCAATGGAATACTTTTGCTGAGGAAATACTCGAGAAAGCCAATGCTTCGGTGCCCGACTGGAAGGCAAGCGCATCAACCAGCCTGCAACGCGCTAACAAGCCGGTACCGGTATCTGAGATAACTTTTAGCGAAGAGCACCGCCTGCTGACCCCTGATGCCGAATTTAACCGCGTATTGGGCGGCGGCATAGTAGCCGGCTCATTAGTACTGATCGGCGGGGAGCCGGGCATCGGTAAATCAACGCTGATGCTGCAGCTTGCGTTGAACATGCCTAACCTTAAAGTACTCTATGTATCGGGCGAAGAAAGCGACAGACAGATAAAAATGCGGGCGGAAAGATTGACAGCCCCCCATGATGATAAAAATAAATCCGAAATTGAAAATTCGAAATCCGAAATTAAGGGTGCCTATATATTAACCGAAACTTCTACCCAAAATATTTTTAAGCAAATAGAGCAGTTGCAACCCGAACTGGTGGTGATCGATTCGATACAGACGCTGCATTCGGCACATATTGAGTCGACACCGGGCAGTGTATCGCAGGTGCGTGAGTGTACGGCTGAATTATTGCGTTTCGCTAAGGAAACCTCAACCCCGGTTTTCCTGATCGGCCACATCACCAAGGATGGCATGATAGCAGGACCTAAGATATTGGAACACATGGTTGATACCGTATTGCAGTTTGAGGGTGACAGGCATCACGTTTACCGCATTTTAAGGGCTGTTAAAAATCGTTTTGGTTCAGCATCTGAGTTAGGTATATACGAGATGTTGGGCGAGGGCCTGCGTGAGGTATCCAACCCATCCGAAATATTACTTTCACAGCGCGATGAACCATTGAGCGGTGTAACCATATCGGCCACTTTAGAGGGCATGCGACCTATGCTGATCGAAACGCAGGCTCTAGTAAGCACATCGCCTTACGGTACACCGCAACGTACGGCTACCGGCTTTGATACCAAGCGTATGAATATGCTGCTTGCCGTGCTTGAGAAGCGCTGTGGCTTTAAGTTAGGAGCTAAAGACGTATTCCTGAATATTACAGGCGGCATCCGGGTGGAAGACCCGGCTATTGACCTTGGGCTGGCCGCCGCCATTATTTCCTCACATGAGGATATGCCTATTGGTACCAAGGTGTGTTTTGCGGGTGAGATAGGCCTCTCGGGTGAGATAAGGGCTGTTAACCGCGTAGAGCAGCGTATTGCCGAAGCGCAGAAATTAGGGTTCGAGCAAATTTTCATCTCAAAATACAACCTGCCAAAGGCCGGCGATAAAAAGCGTGTCGATTTTTCGCGTTATACAATTGATGTTAAAACTGTAGGTAATATAGAAGAGGTATTTTCATTATTATTCGGATAAATAATTGTCGCTGTTATAAAGTTGGCAAACAAAATTGCGTTCATCAATATTAAATGCTCATTTACATTAATCATGAAACGTATATTTTTAATCGCCTTTAGCCTGATAATTTTTGCCTGTACGTGCCCTGCTTCGGCACAAACGCCTAAAACACCGGCCGGCAAAACGTTGTACAATACCATCATCGGGTTAGATAAACAGGTATTTGATGCTTACAACAAATGCGATCTGGACAAATTTGAAGACCATTTTGCCAGTGACGTTGAGTTTTTTAATGACCGTACCGGCTACACCTCATCACGGCATGACCTGATGAAAACCATGCGCACCATGTGTGAGAATGGTGGTATGGAGCGTGTGCTGATCAGCGCCCAGGTTTATCCGTTGGATTTTTATGGCGCTGTTGAAACCGGCACAAGCAAGTTTTATAAAGTAACTGGCGGCAGGCGTAAGCTGGTATATACCGCACGCTTTGTACACGTTTGGAAACAGGATGACGATGACGGCTGGAAGATTGTAAGGGTAATTAGTTACGATCATAAATCCAAATAAAACCATACCCGCAGCACATTGTTATTTGAGTATGAAAGCATGGCGATTATCTCTCATAATACTATTTTTAGCAGTAACATCAGCAACATTTGCCCAGAAGGTAGCTTTGCCGCACGGCATGGTTTTCGGCAGTAAAGCGGATACGGCCAATGGCATTGATGCCGACAGGTTAAGGCAGTATATTGGCGAAAAAAAACGGATCACTACCGTTATAAAAGGCACCATAGAACAGGTAACCGAAGAAAAAGGCGGCTGGTTTATACTCAAAACTAAAGGCGAGCCAATCTACGCCCATTTTGAGGATTATAACGTAACCCTGCCCTCCCAAATAAAAGGCCGGGTGGTAATTATAACAGGTGTAGCCAAACGGGAGTTCACGGCCGACGATCATCAGCACTTTGCAGGCGATACGATAACCTATAAAACCAACTCAAAAATGAGCAAGGCCATTACTTTGGAAGTTAAAGGGTTAATGATCTATCAGTAGATAGCCGTAATTTACAGCCTCTCTATTTAAACCATTTCCGGCTGGCTACCAATAACCCAAACTCCTCTGAAGGATTTTTCTCTGTTGATTTATGATGGATCTTATGTGCCCTGCGTATGCCTGACAGGTAACGGTTACGGCTTTTAAAGGCTTTGAAACGGTTATGAATAAACCAGTCGTGAAATATAAAGTAGATGGTGCCGTATACGCTGATGCCGGTGCCTATCCAAAAGCGGTAATCTAAGGTGGTATGCCCCAGCCACATCAGCCATAGAGCTAAAACCGCGAAGCCTATACTAAATACATCATTCAGCTCAAACCAGCCATGCCGCTGCTGATGGTGCGTTTTATGGATAAACCACAGCGGCCCATGAAACAGGTATTTATGTATAAACCACGAGAAAGCCTCCATAAATGCTATGGTGGCTATGGTTATGGCTATGTTGATGAGGATTGGCATGTAAATGAGTTGGAGCAATATGCTCCTATTTTAAGTGTTCTGTTGGCAATTTTGTTTTTTTAAAATTCACCTCCTCTTGTCATTTCAATCGAGGTACGAGGAGAATCTTTCGCTTTGATCACCTCACTCCAGCCCTCTCCTAAAGGAGAGGGAGTTTTAAAGCCCTTGTACATAAACAAACAAATTATCCTGCATCGGAATAACATTATAAAGTAAGAAGCGGTTGCAATAAGCCCAATTAAACTTACTGCAACCGCTACGAATATCTGCCAATTAAAAATTAAATATGTATCGCCCGGTTACCGGTTGCGGCAAGGCAGGCTTCGCGCATGGCTTCGGTATAGGTTGGGTGCGCGTGGCTGGTGCGGGTAACGTCCTCGGCAGATGCACGGTACTCCATAGCTAATACGGCTTCGGCAATCATATCCGCGGCGCGTGGGCCTATCATGTGTACGCCTAATATCTCGTCGGTAGCGGCATCAGCCAATACTTTAACAAAACCATCCAGATCGCCGCTGGCACGTGCACGGCCGCTGGCCTTGAATGGGAATGACCCGGTTTTGTATTTGGTGCCTTTTTCTTTCAATTGCTCTTCGGTAAAGCCAACGCTGGCTACTTCCGGCCACGTGTAAACTACGCCCGGTATCAGGTTATAATTAATGTGTGGTTTTTGCCCTGCAATAATCTCAGCTACAAAAGTACCTTCATCTTCGGCCTTATGGGCCAGCATCGCGCCTTTAATCACGTCGCCAATCGCGTAAACACCTTTAACGCTGGTTTCCAGGTGCTCGTCAACGGTGATCTTGCGGCCACGCTCCTCAACAGTAAGACCAATGTTTTCCAGTCCTAAGCCGTCGGTATAAGCAATACGGCCTACGGCTACCAGGCAGTAATCACCTTTAAGCTCTTTCTTTTCGCCTTTAGGGCTGTCAAAAGTAACGGTAACCTCTTCACCTGCTACGGTAGCGCCGGTAACTTTGTGGCCCAAATAAAACTCCATACCCAGTTTGCTCAGCACTTTTTGCAGCTCTTTGCCCAGGCTTTTATCCATAGTCGGGATGATGCCATCCATAAACTCGATAACCGATACCTTGGCACCTAAGCGTGCATAAACCGAACCCAGCTCTAAGCCGATAACACCACCGCCAATAAGCACCAGATGCTTAGGTACTTCTTTAAGGGTTAAGGCCTCGGTAGAGGTAATGATGCGTTGTTTGTCTATCTTGATAAAAGGCAGTGCCGATGGTTTTGAACCGGTGGCGATTATCACATTTTTGGTGGTCAGCTCCTGCGTGCTTTTATCCTCTTTGGTAACTACAATGGTGTTTTTATTCTTGAATGAGCCCACACCCTGATGAACGTCGATCTTGTTTTTCTTCATCAGGTAAGCAATGCCGCTGGTATTGGCCGTCACCACTTCTTCTTTACGTTTTATCATTTGGCCAAAATCAATGCCCAGATTATCCAGGTTGATGCCGTGCGTTTTAAAGGTATGCGCGGCATTGTGGTAATGCTCAGATGAATCGAGCAGGGCTTTTGACGGGATGCAACCTACGTTTAAGCAGGTGCCGCCAAGCGTGCTGTATTTTTCAATGATAGCGGTTTTTAAACCCAGTTGGGCGCAACGTATAGCAGCCACATAGCCACCCGGCCCCGACCCTATTACGATAACATCATATTGCATAATTCTTGTGTTTTATTACGAGGCAAAGTTAAAACATTAAATGCTGGTATTGAAACTAAACCACCCCTAATGTACCCCTTTTATACCCCTGGTTGACAATAGGACAGCATACCACATAATTTGTTTGTTACAGTTTTGCCCCGTTAGCGCAGCATCTCTCCGCTTTGCTATATTATTACTATTTTAGATGCATTAACTGCACACTCAAATTTATCGACCAAGTGAAAAGAATCACCCTACTGTTTTTAATGGCGGTATCTGTTTGCCATGCTGCCTTCGCACAGCAAGACTATGTTAAGGAGCACTTTACCAAAAAGGATGTTTACATCACCATGCGCGATGGGGTGAAGCTCTTTACCTCTATCTATACGCCAAAGGATGCCACAAAGCAGAACAAGTACCCGATAATGATGCACCGCACCTGTTACAGCATTGGCCCGTACGGTGCTGATAAATATCCCGGACGGCTTGGCCCATCAGCAGAGATCATGAAAGAAGGGTACATTTTTGTTTACCAGGATGTGCGCGGCCGCTACAAAAGCGAAGGCACCTGGACCAATATGACCCCGGTTATCGACAATAAAAAAGGCAAGACCGACGTGGATGAAGGGTCTGACACGTATGACACCATCGACTGGCTGATCAAGAATGTTACCGGCAACAATGGCCGTGTGGGGCAATACGGTATATCGTACCCTGGGTTTTATACCGCGGCGGGCATCCTGTCAAACCACCCGGCGTTGAAAGCCTCGTCACCGGGCGCGCCTATATCTGATTTTTGGTTTGATGATTTTCATCATAACGGAGCCTTTATCGAGAGCTACTTTTTTACCTTCCCTGTATTTGGTGTGCCTAAGGGCAAGGCCGATACTACAGGCGCGTCATGGTTCGCCAATAAAATGATCAATCCCGGTACACGCGATGGCTACCAGTTTTTGCTTGATCTGGGTCCCCTTAAAAATGCCGAAAAATATTATAAAGACAACTTTTTTTGGCAGGAAACCATTGACCACCCCAACTATGATGAATTTTGGCAGAAACGTGGTTTGCTAAAACACTTCGACAATAAATCAAAAGCCGCGGTGATGACGGTTGGCGGCTGGTTTGATGCCGAGGATCTTTCGGGCCCGCTGAATATTTACAAAACCATCGAGAAAAAAAATCCATCAGCGTATAATACCATCGTGATGGGGCCTTTCGGGCACGGCCGCTGGTCGCAGGAAACAGGGCATACGTTGCATAGCAACGTATATTTTGGCGATAGCATAGCTACCTTTTATCAAAAGGAGATAGAGGCTAAATTTTTCAGGCACTTTTTAAAAGGCAAAGGCGATAAAGCTACCGGCCTGCCCGAAGCCTATATGTTTAATACCGGCAAAAAGGAATGGGCTACTTTTGATAAATGGCCTGCCGCCAATGCCGAGCACAAGAAATTCTATTTAGCCGCCGATGGCAAACTGGCCGACACGCAGCCGGCCACACCAGGCTCGGTAAGCTACATCAGCGACCCGATGAAGCCGGTGCCTTACACCGAGGATAACTCCAGCACCGCAGGCTTTACGCCATTTGGTTACATGAGCGAGGATCAGCGTTTTGCAGGCCGCAGGCCGGATGTATTGGTTTACCAAACCGATGTTTTAACGGATGATGTTACCCTGGGCGGCGAAATTATGGCTAACCTTAAAATTGCCACCACCGGTACTGATGCCGACTTTATTGTAAAGCTGATAGACGTTTACCCGCCCGATGAGGCTAACCATGCCTTTATGCCTAACAAGAGCATTATACTAAGCAATTACTGGCAAATGGTACGGTCGGAAGTGATGCCGGCACGTTTCCGCAAGAGCTTTGAAAAACCGGAAGCACTTGTTGCCGGGCAAAAAGCTGATGTGAACTTCCGTTTGCAGGACGTATTGCACACCTTTAAAAAAGGCCACCGTATTATGGTGCAGGTACAAAGCACCTGGTTCCCGATAGTGGCGCGTAACCCGCAAAAATTTGTGGAGAACCCTTACAAAGCCAACGAAAGCGATTACATAAAAGCTACCGAAACCGTATTTAACGATAGCTTTATTGATGTACAGATTATAAAATAACATCGTCAAAAATGGCTCAAAGCAAATCTATATCTGAAAAGTTACTCATCCGAAAGGAAAACAAAGAGCGTGTACAAATTACAAGGAAGGTGGCCAAAGGCACTTTAAAAATAACTAACGGATACATCCTTGATTTTTCTGACAATTTGGTTTTAATACACGAGTCGGATGATTTTAAAATAGATGGTTATGTAATTATTCCGGTTGAACAGATCAAGAAAGTTCGATTTAACAAGGGTGACAAATATTTTGACCTTATGTTAAAAAAGGAATCTATTGCTGATAGCGTAGGCACAAAATATAGTGTGGATCTTGAAGATTGGCCGTCAGCTTTTCAATCGCTGCAAAGCCACAGTAAAAGTGTGATTATACAATGTGAACATCCGGAAGTAGATACATTTAGTATTGGCCCGATTGAAAAAGTAAAGAGGAAACACATCCATATTAAAAACTTTGATGTTGAAGGCTATTTAGACAATGAACCAACCTCTATCGATTACGCATCTATAACCTATGTTGCTTTCGACATGGAATACATCAATATTTTCAGTAAATATTTACGAATAAGAGAAAAAAAGAAATAATGAAACTTAGATCAGGCATTGCCTTGTTATGCGCGTTTATAGGTTTGGGCTCGACAGCTCAGGCTCAGTTAATGCAGAAAAAGAACGATTTTACCCGTGCCGATACGTTGCGCGGTATGCTTACGCCGCTGCGTACCTGTTACGATATTAACTACTATCACCTGGATGTTAAGTTCAATATCGACCAGAAATTTATCAGCGGCAGCAACTTGTTTAAATTTACGGCTACTGATGATTTTACCAAATTACAGTTTGACCTGTACGATAACCTGAAGGTTGAAAAGGTAACTTATAAAGGTAAAGAGGTGCCGTTTACCCGGGAGTTTAACGCAGTGTTCGTTACCTTCCCGAAAGCCATCAAAAAAGGCAGTAAGGATGAGTTTACTGTTTATTATTCAGGCAATCCTACCATCGCCAAAAACGCCCCCTGGGATGGCGGCGTAGTATTTACGGCCGACTCATTAGGTAAACCCTGGGTAGCTACAGCCTGCCAGGGCGCGGGTGCCAGCATCTGGTGGCCAAACAAAGATCACCAGGCCGACGAGGTGGATAGTATGCTCATCAGCATCAGTGTACCAAAAGGTTTAAAGGATGTATCAAACGGTCGTTTACGTAAGGTAACTGAGTTAAAGGATGGCTATACCCGTTTCGACTGGATCGTTAAAAACGCGATCAATAATTATGATGTTGCCGCCAATATTGGCGATTATGCCAACTGGACCGACAGCTATGCTGGCGAAAAAGGCAAGCTCGACCTGAGCTTTTGGGTATTGAGCTATAACCTGGCCAAAGCTAAAGTTCACTTTGCTGAGGATGTAAAACCTATGTTAAAAGCTTTTGAACATTGGTTTGGCCCGTATCCGTTTTACGAGGATAGCTATAAACTGGTTGAAACCCCTCACCTGGGCATGGAGCACCAAAGCGCGGTGGCCTATGGTAACAAATACAAAAAGGGATATTTGGGTATGGATATGTCGGGCACCGGCTATGGCACCAAGTGGGATTACATTATTGTGCACGAGAGCGGGCACGAGTGGTTTGGCAATAACATTACCTCAAAAGATATTGCAGATATGTGGATACACGAGAGCTTTACCACTTATAGCGAAGGCATATATACCGAGAGCCGCTGGGGCAAGCAAGCCGGACAGGAGTATATACACGGGCTGCGTAACGGCATATCAAACGGGAGCCCTATTATAGGTCCTTATGATGTAAATAAGGAAGGATCGGGTGATATGTACCCTAAGGGTGCCAATATGCTGAACATGATACGTACCATTGTTAATGATGATGAAAAATGGCGCGGTATACTGCGTGGCTTGGGCAAAACCTTCTACCACAAAACGGTTACTTATGATGATGTGACCAAATACATCAGCGAGCAAGCCGGTATTGATCTATCTACAGTATTTGAGCAGTATTTGAAACATACCACCTTGCCTATATTGGAGCTGGTTAATATTCGCGGCAAAGTATATGCCCGTTGGATTGCGGAAACACCGCATTTTGCCATTCCGGTACGCATTCGCATAAAAGGCGGAGAATATAAAATGGTGAATGTTAACAGGGGCTTATCGCCGCTCGCGCTTGATGGCGCTACAAAAGATAATGTTGAGGTGGACACCTTTAACTACTATATAGGCGTATTGCAGGAATAATCAGTTTCCTGCAATAACGCTTTTACTCATTCAAAAGGTCGGGACGGCGGGTTTTGGTACGCTCCAAAGCCTGCTCAAACCGCCATTTCTCAATTTCGGGCGTGTTACCGCTCAATAAAATATCGGGTACCTTATGGCCGTTCCAGTCGGCCGGGCGGGTATAAACCGGGGCATCCAGCAGGTCGCCCTGAAAGGAGTCGGACAAGGCAGAGGTTTCGTCGCTCAACACACCCGGTATAAGCCTAACAACCGAATCAACCAATACCGCCGCGGGCAGCTCACCGCCTGATAGTACATAATCGCCAATGCTCATTTCGCGGGTAACATACAGATCGCGTACACGCTGGTCAATCCCCTTATAGTGCCCGCAGAGGATCATGATATTGCCTTTTACCGATAGCTGGTTGGCAATGTTTTGGTTAAGCGTTTCACCGTCAGGGGTCATAAATATCACCTCGTCATACTCGCGTTCAGCTTTTAGTTTTTCGATGCAGGCCGCGAAGGGCTCGATCATCATCACCATACCGCTGCCGCCGCCGTAGGGGTAGTCGTCAACACTTTTATGCTTGTTGGTGGCATAATCGCGCAGGTTGTGTACATGAATTTCGGCTATGCCCTTTTTTTGGGCACGCAACAAAATAGAATGTGCAAAAGGACTCTCGAGCAAACCCGGCAAAACGGTAAGAATATCAAAACGCATAGGGGCAAAGATAGTGATTAGTGGGCAGTGATTAGAGATTGGTGGTTGGTGATCGGTAGTTAGAGATCAGTATAAGTGGGTTTTTCAACTAATCTCTAACCACCATCCACTAATCTCCAAAACTTAATCCTCCTCTTCCAAAATAAAAACAGCCTCCACCGGTTTTTCAAACACTCGGGCAATCTTTAAGGCCAGCACGGTTGAGGGTACATATTTATTACTCTCAATGGTGTTTATAGTTTGGCGCGATACGCCGATCAGTTCGGCCAGTTCGCCCTGGGTCATGTTCTTAATGGCGCGTTCTACGCGCAGGTTATTCTTCATGCGCTTAATCGGTATTTTTTAGTGAACGGTTTAGCTGATAGATAGCCCATTTAAAGCGAACGATAAAGAACAGCAGCGGTGTAAATATAAAATGTGCCGCCACGCCCAGCATAACATGCCATCTGTCAATAAATACAATACACAAAGCCAGTATAGCATAGTTAAAGTAAATAGACCATTGCAACGAGTCGAGGCGGAGCTGCGCTATTTGCTCATCTTCTATGCGCTCTTTTGAAAAAGCTACAAGGAATAAGCCGCCAAGCCATAGCAGTACAGCAACGTCATGCAGTACCTCGTTGATTTGAAAGGTAGTATCGCCCTGCATTACATCTATACTATCTTTATAGTGGTAATTCAGCGCAGCAACTACAAAACCCATAATAAAAAGCAAAGCCCCGATCAGGCTCCACTTGTGCGGAAAAAGAAAACGTGATTTCATATAATGTAAAGTTTGATTTACCAAAAGTAAAACAAACTTTACAAATGTCAAATATTTGACATTTTTTTATTCCATATACACATCCAACAAACCATCCGGCAGTTCAATGTACAATTCACCGTCCTCGGTATTGATGCCTTTAATGGTAGCCTCGTTAAGTGGGAACAGCACCTCGCGGTTATTGTAACGTACGGTTGCGATGATCTGCTGCGGGTATTCCAGCACATCGGTTATTTCGCCCAACTCGCCGTGGTTGTCATCAATAGCGATGAAGCCTTTAACATCCATCAGGGTAAACTCTTCCTTTTTCTTTTTTGGCTTTAGCTTACCGGCCAGGTATACATCCTTTTTTACCAGGATCGATGCCTTTTCAATCGTGTCCACATCCTCCAGGTTAAGGTAACATACGTTTTGCATGGGATATTTTACGGAGGCCACAAAGTAAGGCACCTGCTTACCGGCTATCTCAACAAATAACGAGTTGAACTTAATCGCATCCAAATTATCAAAATCAACATAAAGTTGCATCTCGCCTTTTAGTCCGCGGGTTTTTGATATAGTACCTATCCTGAAGTTTTCCTGCTTGCTCATGGGGTAATTAATGTAAACAACAATGGCGATGACCGTTTAGGGTACATCGCCATCATTTAAAATTTTTGCGAAGAATAATTATTCAGCGTTTTCGCTTGTTTCTTCAGTAGCGGTTTCAGCAGCTTCTTCAGTTGCAGGAGCTTCTTCTTCAGCTACAGGAGCATTTTTAGCAGCGATAGCGGCAGCTCTGTCTTCTTTCTTTTTAGCTTCAGCAGCTAAAGCAGCTTTACGGGCATCATCCTTAGCCGAAGCCAGGTTTGATTTTTTACCTGTGATCTTGCCTTCTTTCTGGTCAACCCACTCAGCAAATTTAGCATCAGCTTGTTCCTGAGTTAAAGCGCCTTTAGTTACACCACCTTTTAAGTGTTTTTTGTACATAACACCTTTGTACGAAAGGATAGCACGGCAGGTATCAGTTGGCTGTGCGCCGTTATCAACCCATTCAAAAGTTTTATCAAAGTTGATGTCAATTGTAGCCGGGTTGGTGTTTGGGTTGTATGAACCTAAACGCTCAATAAAACGGCCATCGCGTGGTGCACGTGAGTCGGCTACCACAATGTAGTAAAAAGGCTTACCTTTTTTACCATGTCTTTGCAATCTGATCTTAGTTGCCATGTTTTAATATAAATTATGTATTCAACATTCCCCCGGAGTTTTCTTTCAGCGGGGACGCAAAGGTACTAAAAAATACAATTCGTAATAGCCTTATTTTCAAATTAAAATAAATGGCAAACAATACCGCCGCAACGTGTATTTTTAACACCATGGAGAGAAAACTACGACTTGCCATTGATATGGACGAGGTACTGGCCGACACCATTGGCAAATTTATAACCGTTTACGAACAGCGACATCAAACCATTGTAAAGCTGGAAGACCTGCCCGGCAGAGAATTTCGCGAGGTATTGCCTGAAGCCCTGCGCGACAGCCTGCGTGTTTATATTAACGAGCCGGGCTTTTTCAGGGACATCCCGGTGATGGAGGGCGCTTATGAGGTGGTTGAAAAACTGCACGAAAAGTATGACCTGTATATTGTATCGGCAGCTATGGAGTTCAAAAACTCGCTGGCTGATAAGCTGGAGTGGCTGAATGAACATTTCCCATTTATCTCATGGACCAACATTGTTTTTTGCGGGCATAAAATTGTGGACGTAGATATTTTGATAGACGACCGTATTAAGAACTTTGTAAACTTTGAAGGCCGCAAACTTTTGTTTACCTCGCCGCATAACCTGGCCATACATGATTATGAGCGGGTGAATAGTTGGAAAGAGGTGGCTGATCTGTTACTGTGATAAAACAATAAAGGCTTTTGCAGTTGATGCAAAAGCCCTTCTTGTTTTATGATTACTCGCTTTACAGCGAAAGTATCTCTACCAGCTTCACCATATTGGCATCCAGCTTGTTCGAATTCTTTTTGCATGCCTGATCAAACGGCGTAAAGGTTATTTCGCCATTGATGATGCCTGCCATTTCACCTTTGCGGCCGGCTTTTAAAGCTTCAACCGCGGCAAAACCAACCTGGCTTGCCAGCACCCTATCCATACAGGTAGGTTTGCCTCCACGTTGTATGTGGCCCAGTATAGATACGCGTGTATCAATCTGCGGAAATTTCTCTTTAACGATATTACCGATCTCGAAAGCGCCGCCCTCGCGGTCACCTTCAGCAACCATTACAATACGTGATGATTTATCCTTGCGGCCATGCTCAAGGCGATAAAGTAGTGAAGGCAGGTCTTCAGAGCTTTCCGGTATAAGCACAACTTCAGCACCAGACGCAACACCGGTACGCAGGGCAATTAATCCTGAATCGCGGCCCATTACCTCTACAATAAACAAACGGTCGTGCGATTCAGCCGTATCGCGAATCTTATCTACCGCGTTAATTACGGTATTAATGGCGGTATCATAGCCGATGGTATAATCAGTACCTATCAGGTCGTTATCAATAGTACCGGGCAAACCAATAACAGGGATGCCGTACTCGTCGCCCAGCAACCTGGCTCCAGTAAAAGTACCATCGCCACCAATAGCCACTAAGGCATCTACCTTATGTTTTTTAAGTTGATAATATGCCAGCTTACGGCCTTCGGGAGTTTTAAATTCCTCACTGCGGGCAGATTTTAGGATGGTACCGCCGCGTTGTATAATGTTTGAAACTGATTTGCGGTTCATGGGCTCATACTCGCCGTTTATCATGCCCTCATAGCCACGGCGAATACCGGTAACCTGAAAATCATAGTATAAAGCTGTACGCACAACCGCCCTGATGGCAGCGTTCATGCCCGGCGCGTCGCCGCCCGACGTAAATACGCCAATGTTTTTTATCTCACTCATTTTTTATTCTTGTAGGCAGCAATTCCGCTGTCCAAAAATTTAATGTAACTCTCAATGTTCCAATTAACCCCGGATGGTTGTATCGGCTGTCCGTTAGCATCATTCAACAAATTGCCATCGCTATCCAGCAATACATAAAATGGCTGCGAATTAGCATTAAAACGAGATGCCTGAAGGTCGCTCCATTTTGCGCCTAATGTAGTTATTTTTTTGCCACTGAAGTCAGATATATATACTTCGTTGGGCTTTAGCGTTGTTTTTTCGTCAACGTATAACTGCAGCAAAACATATTCATCACGCAGGCGCTTAAAAACTTCAGGATCTTCCCACACATCATTTTCCATTTCACGGCAGTTAACGCAGTTCCAGCCGGTAAAATCAATCATGATGGGCTTTTTTAACTGCTTTGAAACCAGCATGGCCTGCTCATAATCATACCAACTGTCAATGCCCCTAACACGTGCACGGGTAAATATGTCATTGTATTTTTTTTCGCCGACGGATACCGTTTGCGTATTGGGTGGCACGGCTGTACCTGCACTGGCCGAAAGGAAAAAGTCCTGCGTGGCAGGGGGCGGTAAAAACGCGCTGATTGATTTAAGCGGCGCACCCCATAAACCCGGTATCATGTAAACTACAAATGCGAATACAACAACGGCAAATAACGTTCGCGGCACAGACAAATAAGCAACATCGCTATCATGCGAAAATTTGATCTTACCGAGCAGATATAATCCCATCAGCAAGAAGATCGCAATCCATAATGAAAGGAACACCTCACGGTCAAACCAATCCCAATGATATGCCAGGTCAACGTTTGATAAAAACTTTAAAGCGAAGGCCAGTTCTAAAAAACCTAACACTACCTTAATGCTATTTAACCAACCGCCTGATTTTGGCAGGCTTTTTAATGATGATGGAAACAATGCAAATAAAGTAAAAGGCAAAGCAAGCGCTATTGAAAAACCAAGCATACCTATCGCCGGGCCTAAACGTGCACCTTTTGATGCAGCCTCAACCAATAATGTACCTATGATAGGGCCGGTACATGAAAACGATACTACAACCAGGGTAGCCGCCATAAAGAATATGCCGGTAAGGCCGCTCTTGTTTGAACTTTCATCAAGCTTATTGGCCAGCGAACTGGGTAAGGTAATTTCGAATGCACCCAAAAAGGAAATGCCAAACACAACCAAAAGCAGGAAAAAGAAAAAGTTAAATATACCGTTGGTGGAGAGCGCATTTAACGCATCGGCACCGAATATTAGGGTAACCAACATGCCCAGCAGCACATAAATTATAATGATGGACAGCCCGTAGATCATGGACTGCGTTATGCCTTTAGCCCTTGAGCCTGCTTTTTTTGTAAAAAAGCTAACCGTAAGCGGTAACATAGGATATATACAAGGCATGCTTACAGCAACCAGGCCTCCTAAAAAACCGGCAATAAATATCTGCCAAAGGGTTTGTTTTGCCTCTTTAGGTGCACTTACCGGTGCTTTAGCAACTTCCGCCTTTTTAACCGTATCTGTTTTTTGTTTAGCCTTAGCAGCGGCCAGGCTATCGGCGGCAGTAGGTATGTCCGTAAATTCCAGTCCATCTGTTGAGGCTGTATCCTGTGCTTTAACGTTCGCCGTAAATGCAAATGAAATGGAGCCAACAATCAGTATAAATAACAGGCGCTTGAGCGACGTTGTGAGCGTAATCATCGTTTTAAGGGGCACTATTATTTAACAGGTATGCTAAAAGCTACTTCTTCCGGTGGCAAGCACTTCATGTCATTACAGGTCATGTATTCCAGTTTGCCTTTAACGGTTGTGGCCTTGGCCGATTTTAGTTTTATTTTTTGCTGAAATATTACCGCCTTTTCAAAATAGGTAACATCCATGCTAAATACTTTTTCATACTTGGTGATGCCTTTTGGCTCGGTAGTTTTACCAACCGGCGTAAAATCCTTTGAGGCGGCAAAGGTGAACGATGTTTTATTAGGGCCGCCTTCTTTTACATTTTGCGAGTAGATGTGCCAGCCCTCTTCCATAGTGGCTTTAAAAAACACAACAGCTTCGGTTTTACTTACCCTTTTGGCGGCATAGCTCCATTTTACGGGGGTTTCTATCTGCGCGAAAGCGCTTGCTGATAGCATAATGGCGGCAAATAATACCAGTAATTTTTTCATGTAGTCGAGTTTAAAAATTCTATTTCCTTGAGGTCAAACGTTAATTCTTCAGTTTCATTTTGCAGTACCAGCAAACCGTTAGGTGTAACCCCGGTTATAGTGGCCTCAAAAATATAATTATTTGACTTGAATTGCCGCTTTTCGTTTAATCCGTACAGATATCCTATGTATTCGTTACGTAACTCCTGCACCTTACCGGCCTTCAATTCCAGGTAAGCAGCCTCAATTCCGCTGCAAAGGTCTGAAAGTAAAGCTTTCAAATCATAATCTGTATGTAAGATTTGTCTTACCGAAGATGCATTGGTAACATCCGGCGGGAAACTATCCTGATTAACGTTTAGCCCTATACCTACTATGGCGTGTTTAATGGCATTTGAAAATAAAATGTTTTCAATTAAAATCCCACCCACCTTATAATCGTCATAGTATATATCATTGGGCCACTTAATTTTTAATGGGTTGCCCAATATTGGTTTAAGTGCACGCTGTATGCCCACGCTAACAGCGCGATTAAGGTCAAATTGTTTATTGATGTCTAAAAAAACGGGATTGAGCAGTATGCTGGCAGTAATATTTTTACCGGGCTGCGCGTACCAGGTGTTTTGCCTTTGGCCGCGGCCGGCAAACTGTTCTTCTGCCATAATGACTGTACCCTCAGTCACTGGCGTGGAATTTGACAGTAAATTCTTTAGGAATGTATTGGTTGAGTCAACTTGTTTAAGAGTTACTAAATTTTGGCCAACAAATAATCCTGAAAATATGTTACTTTGCAATGTATAATATTCTGTATATTAAAATCGTTCAAAACTAATTCTTTTTAATGGTAAAAAATAAAGCGATAAATGAATCCGCTTACATTTCTGAATTAGCCATACACGGCATCCAGGAAAAAAAAGGGAATGATATAGTGAGGTTAGACCTTCGGAACATATTCAGTTCAGTTTCTGATTACTTTGTAATATGCCATGCCGATTCGTCAACACAGGTACGTGCGATAGCCGGAAGTATTGAAGATGAAATATTCAAAGCCACCGGCCAGGAACCATGGCGTAAAGAAGGCTTAGAATATAGCGAATGGATATTGCTTGATTACATTGACGTGGTTGTTCACATATTCAGAACCGATAAACGTGAGTACTATGGCGTTGAAGACCTTTGGGGCGATGCCGAAATTAAAAATTACAAGAGCGCTTAAATTATACAACCATATTAAACCTTTGCCTTTTATTTAAATATTGATTGTAAGTTTGAGCAGGTATAAAACACATGAAAGATAATAAATTGGATAATCCAAAACCTATAAGAAGACTATCGAACAAGAAGATAACGCCAAAGCCCCCTAAGTTTAACCTGATGTGGCTTTACGCGGTTGTTATTATTGCGCTGTTGGTTGTACCAACCATACTCGATAATTCACAAGGCAAGCGTATTGCCTATAAACGCTTTGAAACACAAATGCTTAAACAGCGTGATGTAGAGAAGATAGAAGTTTATAAAAGCGGCGAACTGGTATATGCCGACGTTTACATAAAATCGGGCAGCTTAACCAAGCCTCAGTATGATGATGTAAAAAAAGACAAGCGCTCTATTAGCCTTAGCTCAAACGGGCCGCAGTATACTTTTACTGATGCATCAACAGAGAGCTTAAAGCAATCTATCAATGCTGCTGAAAAGGACTTGCCTGATGAGCAAAAAACACCTATTGTATACGTTCAGCACGAAAACTGGATGTCGAACTCATTATTCCAGTTCATCATCATGGGTGTGCTGCTGGTAGCTATCTGGATGTTCATCATGCGCCGCATGAGTGGCGGCGCGGGCGGTGGCCCCGGCGGCCAGATCTTCAACATCGGTAAATCAAAAGCTACCTTATTTGATAAGGAAGCCCAGGTATCTGTTACCTTTAATGATGTTGCCGGTTTAGAAGAAGCCAAGCAAGAGGTTATGGAGATCGTAGATTTCCTTAAAAACCCTAAAAAATACACTAACCTGGGTGGTAAAATTCCTAAAGGCGCGTTGCTGGTAGGGTCACCGGGTACGGGTAAAACTTTATTGGCCAAAGCCGTTGCCGGTGAGGCGCAGGTGCCTTTCTTCTCGCTATCAGGTTCTGATTTTGTGGAGATGTTCGTTGGTGTGGGTGCATCCCGTGTGCGCGACCTCTTCCGCCAGGCTAAGGATAAAGCGCCATGTATCATATTTATTGATGAGATCGACGCTATCGGCCGTGCCCGTGGAAAAAACAATATTGTAGGCGGTAATGATGAGCGTGAAAATACGCTTAACCAATTACTGGTGGAGATGGATGGTTTCGGTACCGATTCAGGCATCATCATCCTGGCGGCAACTAACCGTCCGGATGTACTGGATTCGGCCTTACTTCGCCCGGGCCGTTTTGACAGGCAGGTGTCTATTGACAAACCCGACCTGGTTGGCCGTGAGCAGATATTTAAAGTGCACTTAAAACCTGTTAAACTGGCCGAGGGTGTCGATGCTAAAAAACTATCAGCCCAAACACCGGGTTTTGCCGGTGCTGAAATTGCCAACGTTTGTAACGAGGCCGCGTTAATAGCCGCCCGTAAAAACAAAGAGGCGGTTGATATGCAGGATTTTCAGGATGCTATTGACCGTGTAATCGGTGGTTTGGAGAAAAAGAACAAGATCATCTCTCCCGAAGAAAAACGCATTGTTGCTTACCATGAGGCAGGGCACGCTATCGCGGGCTGGTTTTTGGAGCATGCTGATCCGCTGGTTAAGGTATCTATCGTACCTCGTGGTGTGGCTGCATTGGGCTATGCCCAATATCTACCCAAAGAACAGTTTTTATACACTACCGAGCAATTGCTTGATGGTATGTGTATGACTTTGGGTGGCCGTGTTGCAGAAGATATTGTTTTCAATAAAATATCAACCGGCGCACAAAACGATTTGGAGCGCATTACCAAGCTGGCTTATGCCATGGTAACCATTTATGGTATGAACCCTAAAGTTGGTAACGTATCTTTTAATGATACACAGGGCGAGTATCAGTTTAACAAGCCATATTCCGAAAAAACATCGGAGCTGATTGATGATGAAGTACGTAGCCTGATTGGCCGCGTATACGATATGACCAAACAATTGCTTATTGATAAGCGCGATGGTTTAGAAAAACTGGCTAACAAGCTGCTGGAAAAAGAAATACTTTTCCAATCAGATTTAGAAGAGATACTGGGTAAACGCCCGTTTGATAACCGTACCACTTATGATGAGTTTGTAAATGGCGTGCAGGAATCAAACCAGGAGCCGGTTGCGCAAAACCTTGTTCATGAGGGCGTAAACGATCACTCAGGTACGTTTAACCGCAATCCGGAAGAAACAGATACCAGCGGTACCAATACCGGTAATTAATATTAATAACCCATAAAAGCCATCCGCGTTAAAAACGGATGGCTTTGTTGTTTATACTGATGAAAGACATTACAACCTCTAAAGAAAAACTGCTAAAAAAAATACGCAAGGCATTGCTTGAAAAGCGGGAAAATCCGTACCCTAACTTTGAGGATCAGCCGCTTTACCCGCCTGCTGATGAAATGCTTGAAGTAATGTTTGCCGAGCAATTTACCGCCGTTGCCGGTCAGTTTGTTTTTTGTGAGGACGAGATCCAATTTATTGAGAACCTGCTTACCCTTGCCGAAGAGCGTAAGTGGCACAAAATATATTGCTGGGAGCCGGCATTGCAGCAAATGCTACAGCAGTATGAATATCCGTATTTTGAAACCGATAAGGACTTTGACCAAGCTCAGGTAGGCTTTACTTTGTGTGAGGCACTTGTGGCGCGCAATGGCAGCGTTCTGCTTTCTAATGCCGGTGCAGCAGGGCGCAGGTTAAGCATATATCCGCCGGTACACATTGTGTTGGCATACACCTCCCAAATGGTGCTCGACCTGAAAGACGGCTTTAAGCAACTGAAGCAAAAATACGGCAATAACCTGCCCAGCATGGTAACAAACGTTACCGGCCCAAGCCGTACAGCGGATATTGAGAAAACACTGGTATTAGGCGCGCATGGCCCTAAAGAGCTATTTGTTTTTCTGCTGGATGGATAGCGGATTACGTATTGCTTGAAAATCCGTATTGCTTTAATACATCAGCCGGTACACCGGCCCATTGCGGGTTAGGGGCATTGCCGGCATAGCCGATATCCTTCATCCCCATTTGTGAGGTAAAAAACCCGGTAGCTACCAGATCGCGCATGCGGTTAAAAAAGGCCACACCCTGGCGCATGGCCGGTTTTGCCTTATTAGGGTAAGCGATCTGATCGATCAGTTCAATACGCTGTTCGGGCTTGCAATCTGCAAATACAGCATTAAAGCGGTTAAGGCACTGTACATCTAACCAGCGCAGGCCGCCACGTAACGGTACCTGATGTTCGGGCTGGTCTTTAACAATAAACTCTATAAAATCGGGCACTTTAGCATCAGAGGCGCTACCTGATACCTCATCCTTCGGGATAATAATATCAGATAAAACAGTGATGGCGGCCATTTCCTGCGTAGTAAAAAAGCGCTGCGATTGTAGCAGTTTGTCACGCTCTATCTCCCAGGCTTGCCTGCCGGGGTTGGTATCTGTAGCTTGCGGTTGAGCCTGTGGTTGTGCTGCCGCAGGTGTTTCAACGGCTTTTTTTTCGGGTTTAGGTTTACATGCATCAAGCAATAAAGTAGTTGATAATGTACCCAAACCAAGGGCTTTTAACGAGTCGCGCCTGTTCATATTCCCACCAATTAAACGTTTAACTTTTTACGTTGCGATAAAATGTACTCGGCTGTACGCATGCTTAAAGCAAGTATGGTCCAAGTAGCATTTTTATCGCCCTGCTGTACAAACGGGGCGGCATCTACCACGAACAAATTCTTACAATCATGCGCCTGGCACCATTTGTTCAAAGCCGATTTTTTAGGATCGTTGCCCATGCGGATAGTACCAACCTCATGGATAATCTTGCCGGGTGCTTCAAGCCCATAGCCGGTATCAGCTCCCTTAAACTCGGCACCTAGGGCACCCATGTTATGCATAATTTCCTTAAAGGTTTCCTGCATGTGTTTGGCCTGCTTGTACTCATCAGGTGCCCACTTATAATGGAAACGCAACACAGGGATGCCATACTTATCTACCACTTCGGGGTCTATCTCACAATAGTTGTCAGCACGGGCAATGGCAGTACCGCGCCCGGCCATATATACTTCGGTGCCAAAAAAGCGGCGATAGTCGTTTTTTAAACTTGCACCGTAGCCACCGGCTTCTTTCATTTTGCCATCGGGCCCGGGTACCAGCCCGTTCTTTAGATGCATGCCCGAGCCAAAGCCGTAAGATGGCATCCGCATGCCGCCGCCATACTCAATGTGGTACCCACGCGGAAAGCCGAGTTTTTTGCTATCAAGCCACCAGGGCGAATAGATGTGAATACTGCCCACACCATCCTCATTATAACGTTTACGATCCAGCAACTGCGGCAAAAAGCCCGATGCGCTTGATCCGGTTGAATCATGCAGGTATTTGCCGACTACATTACTCTCGTTAGCCAGTCCGTTAGGGTGTGCGGTTGATTTGGAATTTAACAGTAACCTTGCCGACTCGCAGGCGCTGGCACCCAGTATTACCAATTTGGCCTTTACCTGGTACTCCAGCATATCGTCTTTACTTACATAAGATACGCCGGTTGCCTGTCCGTTTTTATCCGTCAATACCTCACGTACCATGGCGTTTGATATGACCTGCAGGTTGCCGGTTTTTAGTGCCGGTATCACCAGGCACGATGAGGATGAAAAGTCAGCATATATTTTGCAGCTACGGCCACACTGCCCGCAATAAAAACAAGCGTTTCTATCCTTGTTGCCGGGCAATGCCTCTGTAAGAATAGAACCGCGGCTCGGAATCGTAGTAACACCGGCTTTTATAGCGGCCTTTTTAATAAAAAGCTCATTCAGCCTTGGCTTCGGCGGCGGGAGGAATATGCCGTCGGGTTCGCTTTCAATGTTTTCTTTAGTGCCGAATACCCCTATCAGGCGGTCAACCTTATCATAGTACGGCTTGATCTCGTTATAAGTAATAGGCCACTCTTCGGTTAAGCCATCAGTAGGCTTAAAGTCCTTTGGCCCCATACGTAATGATATACGGCCCCAGTGATTCGTGCGCCCGCCCAGCATCCGCGAACGGAACCATTGAAAGTCTGTGCCGTTTTTGGTAGTGTAGGGTTCGCCATCCAGCTCCCAGCCACCAAAGGCGGCATCAAAATCACCAAAGGGGCGGGTAGTGCCCGCGCCGCGGCGAGGCGATTCCCAACTGAACCTAAGCTGATCGGAGTTTTTAGCCGGATCATAAAAGGGGCCGGCTTCCAGCATTAACACCTTTAAACCGGCATGAGCCAATACATAACCGGCCATGCCGCCCCCTGCACCCGACCCCACAATAACGGCATCGTATACAACGGTCGATTTTTTTATCTGAAATTCACTCATGCCTGTCCTCCCGGCTAAAAAATAATTACCGTAGCTTCAAAAGCTATTATAGTTCTTTTATCTTGATATCGCGGTAGTAAACAGTATTACCATGATCCTGCAAGGCTATATGGCCTTTATGATAGGTGGCAAACGCCGGGTAATCCTTAAACTTACTGCCATCAACAAGCTTTTTCCATTCAGGGCCCCAAAGCTGTACGTTAACCGTTTTGCTGCCATTCATCCAGAATGTAAGTTTGCCATCCTTTTGGCGGATCTTGATCGTATTCCATTCACCGGCAGGTTTTGCCTTTTTTGATGGAGCGATAATATCATATAACGATCCGGCCAGGTGGTTTGGCTGTTTGTTATCTTCGGCCTTAATATCGTCAAGTACCTGCATTTCAATACCTGTTAAAAACGAGTAGCTGTATTTCGGGTCTTCATTTACATCGAATATAATACCGCTGTTGCCACCTTCGGCAATTTTCCATTGCAGGGTAAGCTCATAGTTCTCGTACTCTTTATCGGTAACCAGATCGCCGCGGCCTTCAGCGCCGGGGTTAAGGCTCAAAGCGCCATCGGTAACAGTCCACGCGTCGCCAACTTCCTGGCCTTTATTATAGGTGTGCCAGCCGGTAGTGGTTTTACCGTCAAATAAAGATACCCAGCCGTTTTTATCCTTTGCGGGAGTAGCGGCGGTGGTTGTTGGTGCAGTTTGGGCAAATACTGTGTTGCAAAATAAAAGAGCAGCAATGCCCGGCAATAATTTTTTCATAGTTAATTTAATAAGTTTTTTGTGTGCATGTAAGCGTAGGTGCGGTAAATATATTGCTTTTTTAAATAGATGCTTTACATTTTAAAAGCAGGCATGTAAAAAAACAGATACCTTTTTTAACAACGCTGATATATAAATTCAGGTATAATAAAGCCTTTACAGTATAAAAATTTATTTTGCTATCTTGCAACACTCACCTATAGAAACGACAGTGACATTTCAGGATTTTAATTTTAACAGTGATTTATTAGAAGGCGTTTTAAGCATGGGGTATACCAAGCCAACGCCCATACAGGAAATGGCCATTCCGGTTATTATGGAAGGTAACGACCTGATAGCCTGCGCCCAAACCGGTACCGGCAAAACAGCATCGTTTTTACTGCCTGTATTAAATTTTATTACCGAGGAGCATAAACATTATACTACAGCGCTGATACTGACCCCAACCCGCGAACTGGCACAGCAAATTGACCAGCAGGTTGAAGGGCTGGCCTACTTTACAGGGTTGAGTTCATTAGCCGTATTCGGCGGGGGCGATGGCATTGTGTATGAGCAGCAACGCCGTGGCATACAAAATAACGTAAACATCATCATTGCCACTCCCGGCAGGCTGATAGCGCACCTTACATCGGGCGTATTAAAACTGAACCATATACGTCACCTGATACTTGATGAGGCCGACCGTATGCTGGATATGGGTTTTCAGGATGATATTACGCGCATAATTGGCTATCTGCCTAAAAAAAGGCAAACGCTGCTGTTTTCAGCCACCATGCCGCCACGCATTCGTTCGCTGGCTAAAACGGTACTGAACAATCCGCAGCAAATAAATCTTGCCGTATCGCAACCCGCCGTGGGCATCGACCAGCAGGTGTATTACGTGGCCGACCAGCAAAAGAACGCGCTACTAAAAATGCTGCTTAAAGGCGGCAATTATACCAGCATCATCATCTTTTCGTCTACTAAGGATAAGGTGAAAGAAGTATACAAGGATTTGAACAGGAGTAATCTAAAGATCAGCGCCTTTCACTCAGACCTGGAGCAGGGCGAGCGAGAAAAGATATTGCTGGAATTTAAAAATAAAAGCCTTCCTATTATAATTGGTACCGACGCGCTATCGCGCGGTATTGACGTTGAGGGTATTGACCTGGTAATTAATTACGATGTGCCGCCTGATCCGGAGGATTACATTCACCGTATAGGCCGTACGGCACGCGCGGCAACAACAGGTACCGCTATTACCTTTGTCAACCAGCGCGACCTGCGTCGTTTTAAAAGTATTGAGGCACTGATAGAGCGTGTGATTGAGCAAAAGCCCCTACCGCCCGAACTTGGTGAAGCACCGGTTTTAAAGGAAGAAAAGAAACCTAACTTCAGGCGCAAAAATCAACGCTTTGGCAATAAAAAAAAACCAACAAATAACCAATGAAATTAAAAACTATGCTTTTGATGGGCATGCTTGCAGCATGTACCCACGCAGCAACAGCGCAGGAAAAAAAGGAAACATCAGGCAACCCTATTGTTGAGGGATGGTATGCCGACCCTGAAGCGGCCATATTTGGTAAAACGTTTTGGGTGTATCCAACCTACTCGGCGCCATATAATCAGCAGGTTAAGTTTGATGCTTTTTCATCAACGGATCTGGTGCATTGGACTAAGCACCCCAGCATTGTTGACACCTCGGCCTTAAAATGGGTAAAGCGTGCACTTTGGGCACCGGCCATAACCAAAAAAGACAATAAATACTATTTGTTTTTTGGTGCTAACGATATTCAGAACAATGATGAATACGGCGGTATCGGGGTTGCGGTAAGCGATAGCCCGGCAGGTCCTTTCAAAGATCATTTAGGCAAGCCGCTGATTGATAAGATCATCAATAAAGCACAGCCTATTGACCAGTTTGTGTTTAATGATAATGGTAAATATTACATTATCTACGGCGGCTGGGGCCAATGTAACATTGCCCAGTTAAATAAGGACTTTACAGGTTTAGTTCCGTTTGAAAATGGCGAAACTTATAAATTAATAACGCCTGAAGGTTATGTAGAAGGGCCGGTAATGTTTAAACGCAAGGGTAAATATTACTTTATGTGGAGTGAAGGCGGCTGGACAGGCCCAGATTACCGCGTAGCTTACGCCATTGGCGACTCGCCCGTAGGGCCATTTAAACGGATCAATACTATCCTTAAACAGGATGCCACTATTGCGACCGGCGCAGGCCATCACTCTATGGTTAATATACCCGGTACTGATGAATGGTATATTATTTATCACCGCCGCCCGCTTACCGAAACTGATGGTAACCACCGTGCAACTTGCATAGACCGAATTTACTTTGACGAGAAAGGGGAAATAAAACCCGTTAAAATAACTAACGAAGGTGTAACGGCACGTAAGATAAAATAAGTTGAGTTTGAAGGGGAGTAAAAAAACCCGCTCGGCCTCGCGCCTGGCGGGTAACCAATTAAATTAAACTATACTTTTTATTGAAAAAAAGCCAAATGTATAAGGCCGCGTAAAGCGGCTTTTTTTGTTCTGCACAAATCCTGATAACAGGCAGCAGGTTAGCTCGGCCACAAATCCATCACACGATATCGATTGCCAAAGCCTTGCAAAAGTAACTCAATTTGCGCAATATTATTGTAATAAAAACACTTTATACAGGCATTTTGGTAAAATATTTACCTCGTTAATTAAGCCAATATCATGTAAAACGTTTTACAAAAGCGGGCGTAAATGTTTAAAATCCACATAGATGATTAATGATTTAATTTTATAATAATTTAGATGGCATGAATAGTAGGAAGATCTTGTTTTGCTGCCTTTTTTTGCTGGTATCACTTACCGGTATCGCGCAGCAAACCAAAAGTTTTATGGTTTCCGGAGTGGTAGTTAAGCAACAAACAATCAATATTGACTCCCTGAAGCAATACAAGGTTTATAATATTGACAGTTTGAATGTAACCAGCCATGCCGGTACTTTTAAGCATAAGGATGAAAAGCTGAAGGGTGTATTACTTAAAGATGTGCTGAGTAATACCCGCTTTAAAGTAGCCAGCCCAAAGCTACTAAGTGAGCTTTACCTGGTTTGTGTAGCAAGCGATGGTTATAAGGTGTTATACTCCTGGAATGAGTTGTACAATACCACAGTTGGCGAAAGCGTGTACCTACTGATTGAAAAAAATGGCACCAATATCAATTCCATGCCTGAGAGCATCCAGATGCTATCGGCGAAGGACTATAAAACCGGCCGCCGCTATCTGCATAACCTGAGCAAAATTATCGTGGCGCAAGCACCCTGAAGTTTTATTCGCCGATACTGATCTCGTCACCCATAAAAGGTTCTAACTCCTGTGGATTATGGCTCACGATCAACGCGGTAATGCTTAATTCCTCAAAAAGCGAACTTAACGCATGGGTAAACCTGGCTTTGGTTTTATGATCAAGTGCGGAAAATGGCTCATCCATCAAAATCACTTCCGGCTTAATGGCCAGCGCACGGATTATTGCCAGGCGCTGCTGCTGCCCGCCGGATAGGTGCAATGGCTTGTGTGCTGCAAATGCCGTCATTTCGGCTATGGACAATAATTGATTAGTCCATTGCTTATCATTACCGGCGTATTGCAGGTGCTGTAAAACAGTCATGTTCGGGAACAAGGCATAGTCCTGAAAAACAAAGCCTGTAAGCCTTTTTTGGGGCGAAAGGTTTATTTTTTTGCCGGTATCGAGCCAGGTAGTGCCGCCTACGTTTACATGTCCCCTTTCGGGTGTTATCAGTCCGGCAATAATTTTTAATAGGGTTGTTTTCCCGGCACCGGATGGGCCTGCAATTTTTGTTGTTTTATGTAACGGAAATTTCCCGGCGAACTTTAATGTTTGCTGCCCGCTGTTAATATTCAGCTTTTTTTCAATGTCGATATCTATCATCACAACAGAATCTTAGCTTGTTTCCGATTATAAATAAAAACACCCAACAGCAATAAAAAGGTAATACCAAACAGCAGCAGTGAATAGTTTGCGGCCAGGCCATAATCCATCTGCTCAACAGCATCATACACCGCTACAGATGCTACGCGGGTAACGCCGGGTATATTGCCGCCAATCATCAGCACTACGCCAAATTCGCCCAAAGTATGGGCAAAGGTTAATACCGTAGCGGTTAACAGGGCTGGTTTTACATTGGGTAACAATACATGCCAAAAGGTTTGCCAGCCGGATTTACCCATAGTGTATGATGCCTGCGCCAGCGATAGCGGCAATTGCTGCAATGCCGATTTTACAGGTCCGGCCATAAAAGGTAAGCTGTAAATAACCGATGCCAGCACCAAACCCGGAAAAGAGAATACCAGTTTCACATCAAAAACATCGCTGAGCCACTTGCCTATACCGCATTGCGGACTAAAAGCCAGGAGAAGGTAAAAGCCCAATACGGATGGGGGAAGCACCAAAGGCATGGTAATCATCACCTCGACCAGCATTCGTGTAACTGTTCGCCGCCGATATAGCCACCAGGCCAGCGGCAAGCCAATCAGTAATAACAATAGTGTTGTTACAGCGGCCAGTTGTAATGATAACCATACAGGCGAAAGATCCATTATTGTGTTTTGTAACCGTATTGTTTAAAAATGCGTTTTGCCGCCGGGGTAAGCAAAAACCCGTAAAACTTTTTTGCACCTGATTGATTTTTGCCGCCTTTTAAAACCACCATAGCCTGTTTAATAGGCGCATAGGTTTGGCTGTCCATCGCTATCCAATATAGTTTTAATTTTGATTCAGGGTCTTTCACCAAAGCTTCGGTAGTAAAGCCCGCTGATACCACACCGGTGGTAATATAAGTGTTTACCTGTGCTATACTTTCGCCGTACACCAGCTTTGGCTTTAATGCAGTTAGCAAATGCTCATGCTTTAAAACCCCGGTAGCGGCTTTGCCATAGGGAGCGGTAGCGGGGTTAGCTATCGCGATTTTTTGGGTAGATGTATTACCGAGCAATGCCTTCCATGTTTTGGCAGTAACCGGTTTTTGGCTGCACAGTATCAGGCTGCCGTACGCGTAGATCTCCGGCTTGTTTAAAGCGAAGCCTTTGGTATATAACGTTTGGGCAAAGTCAACATCGGCAGAAAGGAAAATATCATAAGGCGCGCCATTCATGGCCTGGGTAGTTAGCTTGCCCGATGCGCCGCTGATTATGGTTATGCTGATGCCGGTTTGCTTTTTAAACGCCGCAGCAAGCGGCTTGATAACGCTTTGCAGGTTGGCGGCAGCGGCTACCTTAACATCCTGCGCCGGTGCGGATATGCCTGAACCAACAGCAAGGAGCATAAACCACCATTTTAATAATATCCTCATGTAGAGCAAATATAATAGCCCTGATGCAAAAAAGGCTGCACCTAAGGGTGCAGCCGCAAATAAATACAATGGTCAGTTAATATTTATAAAAAGTTCTTATGCTATATATTACAACTCCTCATCATGCTGACTAACGTCAAGGCCAACAAGTTCCTCTTCAGGTGTAACACGCAGTTTTGAGATCATGTCGGTAACTTTAAGCAGGATGAATGAGCCTACAAAGGCGAATATAGAAACGCCAACTAAAGCGATGAGGTGTGTGGTGAAAAGTTTGGTATCTCCATAAAACAAACCATTACCTGTAGTATTGGCGCTGTTAACATTTACATGGGCGAATACACCGGTTAAAAGCATACCTACCATACCGCCAACACCGTGGCAAGGGAATACATCCAGCGTATCATCAATGCTGGTTTTGCTGCGCCAGATCACTACCAGGTTACTAACCACAGCGGCAACTATACCAATAATCAGTGAGTGCGGAATGGTAACAAAACCTGCAGCAGGCGTAACAGCAACTAAACCTACAACCGCACCGATACAAGCACCTACTACTGAAGGTTTTTTACCGCGCAGCATGTCAAAGAAGATCCAGGCAATGGCGGCAGCGGCCGAAGCTGTTGTGGTAGTACCCAAAGCAGTAGCAGCAAGCGCGTTAGCACCTAAAGCAGAACCGGCGTTGAAGCCGAACCAGCCGAACCAAAGTAAGCCGGTACCTAATAACACATAGCTGATACGTGCAGGAGCGTGTGCTTTATCCGTACGTTGCTTTAAATAAATAGCCGAAGCTAATGCCGCCCAACCGGCAGACATGTGTACTACGGTACCACCGGCGAAGTCAAGTACGCCCAATTTAAAAAAGTAGCCATCCGGGTGCCAGGTAGCGTGAGCCAATGGCGCGTAGATGAATATCATGAACAAGCAAAGAAAGATCACATAAGAGTTAAAGCGGATACGCTCGGCAAAGGCCCCGGTAATAAGCGCCGGGGTAATTACCGCAAACTTTAGCTGGAACATGGCGAATAATACCAAAGGAATAGTAGGTGCCAGCGGCCAGGTATCGTTACCCAACATGCCTTTCATCATAAAAAAGGTAGATGGATCGCCCAGGAAACCACCAAACATATCCTTACCAAAAGCCAGGCTAAAGCCAAAAACCACCCAAAGGATAGTAATGATGCCCATACATACAAAGCTTTGCATCATGGTTGAAAGCACGTTTTTTTTGCTCACCATACCACCATAAAAGAAAGCCAGGCCAGGTGTCATGATCAGTACCAGCGCGGTACTTACTAACAGCCATGCGGTATCGCCGCTATCGATCTTGCTGTCGGCAATAGTGGTTACATCAACAGATGGATAGAGCAGCGCGAGCACCACAACTACCACCAGCAGTAAAAAAGGTAAGATTTTTTTCATTTGTGTTTTTTAGTTAGGGTTAATTAATCGGATTATAAAAAAAAAGGTCAATTCTTATTTTTATACAGAAAAATTCAACTTCAGGAACGTTACTATACATCTAAAAATCATTTTTGGACAATTAAGTTATATTGATACTTGTGTGTTTATCATTTATTATGATATTTTATCTAAAAATTAGAATAAAATATTGTTAACTATTGAATCAAGTTGATTTTGTAATGCAATATGAAAATAAAAAATGAAAAATGCAGGCATTATTAACAAATTTTTAAAAAAATTAGCATTATTATTCAATCATTGCGCTAAACAATAGATTTTAATTCGACGTTTTGAATATTAAAGCGACAATAATGAATTAAATAATGCAAGAAACTAAATCCGACCAATGTTCAAATTAAAATATGACGCAAAAGAAAAAGGGGATAAGCAATTTAATTTGCTTATCCCCTTTTAATGCCGTTTAGGCGAATGTATTAATTCTCTACTGCCGAGAATATTTCCAGTAAAATATTCCATTTATGGCTTTTATCCATCTCCCAAACACGTACGTAATTAAAGTTACTTACAATGTTACCCTTTTTTATACGTGCGGTACCATAGCTGTAAGCCAGGTCGCTGCTTGCGGAACGGCCGGCGTTAACGGTTGAAGCGGTAATGTAAACCGCCTGGTTTTGTACAAAACGCATCACTTGGTCCTGCCCGGTCATCGGCTCAAAGCCCGGGAAGTAATAACGGCCTTCCGGACTTAAAAACTCTTTGTAACTACCCGCGGTTGATTTTAAAAGAGCATCATTAAATTGCTTGTCAGTAGCTAAAATAATGTTTTTGCCTTTAAACGGATCTTTGCTTGCCGCTACTTTAACAGCCTCAGGATCTTTAATGTCATCTATGGTTTCTTTGGTTGGCTCAGGATGCTGAATACCCAGGTTAGTTAACAACTTGAGTTTGCCCTGGGCATCGGTACGCCAGATAGAAACATATTCGCCATATATTTTATCATCATCCTTTTTACTGTTTTGATAAATGTACGGGCCGGCTGTAAAGGCCAGATCGCCGCTTGCGGCTATGCGCGCGAATTTAGGCTGCCAGGTTAGCAGGCCCGGTTGTTTGGCAATAGAGCCGTAAAATTCACTTATTTTAACCGCGTTAGGTTTAAATACAACGCCTTCTACATCAGCAACGGCTAAAAAGCCGTCTTTAATGCCTTTACGGGCTATTAGTTTTTCAAAAGCGCTTTCAGCGGCTATAACAGTTTTTACTTCGGCAGGAGCGGCACTTGGCGCAGGTGTGGTTTGCGCATTTACAAGCCCGTTATAGGTTAACAATATACCAGCGGCTAATAATAGTTTTTTCATAAATATGTGTTTGGTGTATGTTGTTGTATTTAAAACGAATAATAGTTGATGTAATTATACCTGCCTGTAATTAAACGATTTAATTTTTAGTCCAGGTGGTACCCTCTTTGCCGTCTTTTAGCTGAAAGCCTATTTGTTGTAAGCCGTTGCGTATCTTGTCTGATGTGGCATAGTCCTTATTAACCTTGGCCTCGTTGCGCAGGTCAACAATAAAGTCCATTATCTTCGGCAGGTCATTATTTTCGGTTTGTTCATCTTTCAAACCTAAAACATCAAACACAAAGGTGTGCATCATGTTTTTAAGCAAGCCGAGATTTTTTTCATCGATCTGCAGTTTATTATCATGCACGGAGTTGATGATGCGCGATGCCTCAAACAATTCAGCAATTAATACAGGGCTGTTAAAATCATCATTCATGGCCTCATAGCAACGGTCAATCAATGGCTGTATTTCTACCCCTGCCACCGGACTGCTCTTTAATCCATCAAGCAAGCTAAGGGCGTTCATCAGGCGTTTAAAACCTTTTTCAGATGCTTCCATGGCTTCGTTGCCAAAGTCAAGCGTGCTGCGGTAATGTGCCTGCAGCATAAAAAAGCGCACCATCATCGGGCTGTACCCTTTGCTCAGGATATGGTTATTGCCGGAAAATAGCTCGTGTGGTAAAAAGCTGTTACCTAATGATTTTGACATTTTTTGCCCGTTTACCGTAAGCATATTGGTATGCACCCAGTAACGCGCGGGGTTTTTACCGCAGCAGGCCATGTTTTGGGCTATCTCATTGGTATGATGGGTAGGCACCAGGTCCAACCCGCCGCCGTGAATATCAAACTGATCGCCCAGGTACTTATGGCTCATGGCCGAGCACTCCAGGTGCCAGCCCGGAAAGCCCACACCCCAGGGCGATGGCCACTTCATCAAATGTTCAGGCTTGGCTTTTATCCAAAGGGCAAAATCAAGTTTGCCGTGCTTTTCATCCTGCCCGCCAAGGGTACGGGTGTTGTTCAGCATATCGTCCAGATTACGGCCGCTTAGTATGCCGTAATCCTGACTGTTATTATATTTCTCAACGTCAAAATATACTGATCCATCAACCTCATAAGCCAGGCCCTTATCCAAAATACCCTTTACCATCTCTATCTGCTCAATAATATGGCCGGTAGCTGTTGGCTCAATGCTTGGCGGCAGGGTATTAAAAGTTTTCATTACTTCCCTAAAGCCAACAGTGTATTGCTGCACCACTTCCATAGGTTCCAGCTTTTCAAGTTTGGCTTTTTTTGAGATCTTGTCTTCTCCCTCGTCGGCATCGCCCTCCAGGTGGCCGGCATCGGTAACATTACGCACATAGCGAACCTTGTAGCCTAAATGCTGCAGGTACCTGAAAATTAAATCGAAAGATATATAAGTACGGCAGTTGCCCATATGTACATCACTGTAAACGGTTGGGCCGCAAACATACATGCCCACATGGGGCGCGTTAAGCGGTTTAAATTCTTCTTTTTTACGTGTTAAAGTATTATAAACAAATAAGTTTTGTTTCATATAAGCGCAAACTTACAAAACCCCCTCTAATTGTATGCTTAACGCTGCCATATTTTATGCAAGTATGATGGTAGGGTGATGCTTAATTCAGCACCACATCGCTGTAGAGAGGATAATGATCTGATAATTTTTTTTCGATGATGTGGTAGCCGGCAATGTTAAATTGCGGACTGGCCAAAATGTAATCTATCTGGTAATTAGGGAAACTGCCGTTATAGGTGCGCCCCATACCTGAGCCTTTTTCGCGGAAAGCGTTTTTAAGCCCCTTTGCCATGCTGTTAACCGCGAAGGATGTTGGCGTATCATTAAAATCGCCCATGATAACATACGGGTGCGGGCAGGCGGATGCATGCTCCTTAACTTTAAATACCTGCTCGCTGCGTTTAATAAAGGCATTCTTCAGCTTTCCGCCAAGGCGGCGGCTGGCCGTCATGCTGGCTTTGCCTTTGGTAGATACCGTATCCAGGTAGCGGTAATCCTCCGGGCCAAAGTTTACCGATTGCAGGTGGACGTTGTATACCCTTATTTTTCGACCTTTAAAATCAAGGTCGGCATATACACACTGGTTATCGGTATTTAGGCTGGTAAAGGTGATGGAACCTGTGTTTAATATCGGGAACTTGCTAAATACCGCCATTCCGATATCCTCCTGCTCGCTGGAGTGGATCGGCTTAAAAAAGTAATGGCTGCTTTTCATTAGCCGGGTTAGCGAATCGGTAAGGGCGTACTTGCCGCGCTTACGGGTAAAAAATTCCTGAAAGGTTATAATGTCTGCCTGTTGTTCTGCCAGCAGCTTTAAAATATTATGCCGTGTGGCCGAGTCGTTCTCCTGCCCGTAGGGCTTAAAGTTGTGCACATTATAGGTAAGCAGCCTGATGCTGTTTGATGCGGGTTTGTTATCGCCCGAAAAGCGAAACCCAATATTGTTGAACAGCACATTATACCCCACGGCAATGGTAATAAATGAAAGCGCGACATAAGCGCTGCGGCGAAAAATCCAGTAAACGATAAAAAGCACGTTGGCCAGCAGGATAAATGGGTAAGCCAAGCCGAAAAAAGCGATGATCCAGCTTTTGGCCGGATTAACTACAGGGGCTAAGTAGCAGATGAGCAACGCGGCGCATAGCAGCAAATTTACCCATAACAGGATGCGGTCAAAAAAATTAAGTTTACCTTTTTTAGTGTTCATCCTTGCTTGCGCGAAACAGTACTTCCTTCTCCTGCCGGGTAAGGTTGTCATATCCCGTTTGTGAAATTTTATCTAATATACGGTCAATTTCGTCCTGCGCGGGATAAGTGGTACTGCTTTTTTCGGGATTTGTTGAAACCACCCGCATTTTGGGTCTCGGGTTAAAAATGTTTTTAACGCTACCCACCCAATCCTTGCCGCGTTGCAGGCGTTTAATGTAGATAAAGCCTAACAGCGCGCCGCCTAAGTGGGCAATACTGCCACCGGCGTTGGTGCCGGCCATACTCAAAAAATCAATCAGTACATAAAATATGGCCAGCCACTTTAATTTTACCTGGCCGAACAATAGTAATTGTATAGCATAATTAGGCAACAGTGTAGCTGTAGCTATTATGATGGCCATTACACCCGCCGAAGCGCCTACAACATGTGCATCAACATTTTTAAAGGCCGGTATGGTGTTAAAAGCGAGTACAAAAAACAAGGCACCTGCCAAGCCACCCATTATATACAGGCCGATGGTGCGCCTGGTGCCTAAAAACTCCTCAAATATCTGCCCCATCCAATACAGCCACAACATGTTAAACAGGATATGAAATATATCGGCATGGATAAACATGTAGGTAAAAGGTGTCCAGAAACGGGTTGCCAGTTGGTTTAAATCAGAAGGTAAACGTAAATACTCTTCGGTGAATATCTTTATGTAATCTGATTTGAGGAATAAGTGCTCAAACGTACCCGGAATATTTATTAATAAAAAAACGGCCACATTAATACCGATCAGCAAGAAGAGCTTGCTTTGCGTGTATTTGATTTTGTAAGTTATATTTTCCCAGAGTGTCATGGTTGATAACTCTTGTTTTTATCTGTTAATAGTAGCGGTCGTTACGGCGTAGTCCCCAAAGTTTTATTAGTCCGAAGCCGATCAACGCACCGCCAAGGTGTGCAAAGTGGGCAACCGAGTCACCCGAGAAACGCGCCACGCCTAAAAATATTTCTATTACAATATACACCGGAATAATGTATTTTGCTTTAACCGGAACCGGAATAAACATGATCATCAATTCGGCATTAGGATAAAGCAGTCCGAAGGCTATTAAAACCCCGAAAATAGCACCCGATGCACCAACCATTTGGCCGTTATAAATATCATACAGCTTTTGCGCGTTTTCGCCATACCGGTAAAAACTTTCCAAAACTTCAGGGTTGGCTATAGTAAAGCCTCCGGTGATGCTGTGTACCTCAATGGCCTGAACCAGCATTTGCAGGGCTACACCACCCAACCCACAAATAAAGTAATAGTTGAAAAAGCGCTTTGACCCCATATTGTATTCTATAACCGAACCAAATGAGAAAAGAGCAAACATGTTAAATATGATATGAGCCCAACCACCGTGAAAGAACATATAGGTAATTGGCTGCCATGGCTTAAATGATGGGGAGTCAAAATAATGAGCAGACACCAGATCATAAATATACTCTACCATTGATTTATTGAATACCAGGGAGGGTATAAAACAAATAACGTTTATGATAAGCAGGTTTTTTATAACCGGCGGCATGTTTGCGAAAGGTGATTGCATTTTTATTATCTTAATTATAAGGCGACAGTTTACTTTTCAAACCGCTCTAAAATTTCATTCATGGTAAAGGTGCTGATCACCGGTTTGCCGCTCAGGGCCACATTAGGCATCTGGCAGGCAAAAAGCTGGTCTATCAGCAGGTTCATCTCTTCAAGCGATAGTTTGGTGCCTGCTTTTATGGCCGCGTTACGGGCAAGCGAACGGGCAAGGTTATCGCGCTTATTTAACTTCAAAACCGCCTGGTTGTTTTTAAAACCTTCCAGCAGATGCTCTAAAAGCTCATGCTCGCTGGCGTTGTTTAAATCGGCGGGTATACCTTCAACAACCACGGTGTTTTTACCAAACTCTCGTATGTCAAACCCTAATGATTTAATATCGGGCAGTAACTCTCTTAATAACTCAAAATCGCTGCTGTTTAGTGTAACCGATTGCGGGAAAAGGCTTTGCTGGCTGGTGCCCGAGTGGCTGTCCAGTTGCTGCAAAAAACGCTCGTACAACACCCGCTCATGCGCGGCCTGCTGATTAATGAGCATAAAGCCCGATTTTATTTGCGATAGTATAAAGCGGTTATGCACCTGGAACAACTGCCGTTCGCTGGCCTTGTTCACCTCCTGCTCGTTAACGGAGATGAGCTGCTCGGTATGCAGATCGTGCTGTACGGCTTGCTCCCGCTTGCTGATCTGGTACAGCGTATCCCAGTTTTGCGGTATGGGTGCCTGGCGGTAATCATTTCTGCCGCTGTTGCTGCCGCCGCCACCGCCGTTATGGCGTAAAAACGGATGGTCTTCATGTACCGGTTGCTTCCTGTCGGTTGCAAAAGGGTTAAAGTCCGGGTTTACGGTTATGGTTGGTTGTACAATTTCGCCCAGGGGCTTTTCGGTTATCAGGTGGCCAATGCTGTTCTCCTGGTCAAAATCAATAGTCGGGGTAATGTTATACTTACCCAGCGCCCTTTTTACTGCCGAGCGGATAATGGCGTAAATAGCCTTTTCATCCTGGTACTTTATTTCGGTTTTCGTGGGATGTACGTTGATGTCGATCTTAGCCGGATCAATATCAATAAACAGCACATACAGCGGAAAGCTGTCTTCGGGCAGCAACTCCTCAAAAGCGGTCAGCACCGCGTGGTTAAGGTAAGCATCGCGGATAAAGCGGTTGTTCACAAAAAAAAACTGCTCGCCCCTTGTTCTACGGGCAAACTCGGGCTTGCCTACAAAGCCATGCAGTTTTATAATGGTGGTATCTTCCTCAACCGGTACCAGGCGTTGGTTGTAATTATTGCCTAATAAATGAATTACGCGTTGCTTTAGTCCGGATGCCGGCAGGTGATAAACCTCCTGCCCATCATGGTGCAGGGTTAAAAATACCTGCGGGTTAGCCAGCGCCACCCGCTGAAACTCATCAATAATATGGCGCATCTCCACCGAATTGCTTTTTAAAAAATTGCGGCGGGCAGGTGTATTATAAAAAAGGTTTTTAACAGAGATAGAGGTGCCTGTAGCGGCAGAGCAAGGTTCCTGGCTAATCACTTCCGAGCCTTCGATGGTGATGCAGGTACCCAGTTCGTCCTCATGGCGGCGGCTTTTTAACTCCACTTGGGCAATGGCCGCTATAGATGCCATGGCCTCGCCCCTGAAACCCATGGTGCGTATGGCGAACAGGTCATCGGCCTTGCGGATTTTGGAGGTGGCGTGGCGCTCAAAGCACATACGCGCGTCCGTCATGCTCATACCGCAGCCATTGTCGATCACCTGGATCAATGATTTTCCGGCATCCTTTAAAATAAGCTGTATTTTATCGGCCCCGGCATCAATAGCATTTTCTATCAGCTCCTTTACGGCCGATGCCGGGCGCTGCACCACCTCGCCTGCGGCAATCTGGTTAGCAACGGAATCAGGTAAAAGCTGTATGATATCGGGCATAAGAGCGAAAAAATTAAATTCAGGGTGCAAAATTAATCAATTGACGGCATAACTTTACGGTTTGTGGATTGTAATAAAACAGGTGCCTGTAAATATCAGGTAAACAAAAACACCGTTACTATTTATATATGAGAAAGAGCCAGTGGGGTGCCATGCCCCTGATGATGTTATTATTTACGTTGTTTAACTCAGCTTGCGCGCAAAACCCACCCGTAAGTGCCGTAACCTACCTGAGCGAAGAAAAGCAAACCGAACAAAATACGGTTTTGCTGAATAACGAAAGCCAACTGGTACCATTTAAAAATCTGGACAGTACTAAAATTGCCAGCGTAAATTTTTCAAACACCTACGCCACGCAGTTTGATAGCCTGCTGAATAAGTATGCAGAAGTAAAATCATTCAACGGAGCTGCTTACCTGGGCCAGAAAACGGTTAATGAACTGGCTCAAGACCTTAAATTCTACAACACGCTGATCATCCAGCTAACCGATATTGACCTGAACAATCCGCAGGTGGTTAATTTTATCAAGCTTAACCGCAAACTAAAAAAGGTGGTGATCGCCCTGTTTGGTAATGGTAACGCGCTCGCTAAACTGAATGACGAGCAAAACCCTGTTATATGGAACAGTAAGATAACGCCAATTTCGGCAGGTTATGTGGCTCAGGCTATCTTTGGCGGTGTGCCGCTATCGCAAAAGCTGCCGCAAACGTTTTCGCCAAAGTATGTGGCTAACAGTGGTTTCGCAACGCTTAAAACACGTTTGCAATATACCATCCCCGAGGCGGTGGGCATCAACTCATCAAATCTTAACGAGATAGATGCCATTGCGCAGGAAGCTATGCGCGAGAAAGCTACCCCGGGTTGTGTAGTATTGGTGGCAAAGGATGGTAAAGTGATTTTTAACAAAGCCTATGGCTACCATACCTACAGCGCCGATGAACCGGACAAGATAACCGACATATTCGACCTGGCATCGGTAACTAAAATTGCCGCCACTACCATGGAGGTGATGCGCCTTACCGAACAAGGCAAACTCAGCCTTGACTCTACTATGGGTAGTTATGTGCCTGCCGCGCGTGCCACTAACAAAAACAACATCCGCGTACGTGAGCTGATGCTGCACCAGGCGGGTTTAGTGCCATACATCCCTTTTCATGACCGTATAAAGCCGACCGACCATAGCGGCGATTCATCAGCGGTATACAATACCAAAGTGGCCGATGGTTATTTTGTACGCAAGGATTTTTATAAGGATTTTATGCTGCCTACCATGCTCAAAACAGGCTTACGTACCCGCGGTCAGTATGAGTATAGTGATCTGAGCATGTATTTTATGAAGGAGATAGTGGAATCAATAACCGCCGAGCCGCTGAATAAGTATGTACAAACCGAGTTTTATAACAAACTGGGTATGCAAACCGCGGGCTTTTTGCCGCGCAATCGGTTTAGTGTTGACCAGATTATACCAACGGAAGATGATACCTACTTCAGGCATACGCTATTAGAGGGCTACGTGCACGATCAGGGAGCGGCATTGGCCGGCGGGGTATCAGGCCATGCCGGTTTATTTGCTGATGCTAATGACCTGGCCATATTGTTCCAGATGATGCTGAACAAAGGCAGCTATGGCGGTGTGCAGTATTTTAAACCCGAAACGGTAGAGCAGTTTACGGCCAAACAGTCGGCGGTTAGTCGCCGGGGTTTGGGTTTTGACCGCTGGGACCCGATCCTGACCCGCCATTACCCGTCCGAACTGGCATCCGATCAAACCTTTGGCCATACCGGCTATACCGGTACCTGTGTATGGGTTGATCCGAAATATAACCTGGTATACATCTTCCTGTCAAATCGGGTACATCCAAAGGTTACCGACAAATTATCGAGCTTGCGCATTCGTCCGCGTATACAGGATGTGGTTTACAAAGCGATTGAAAAGGGACTGTAAATAATCTTATCCCGGTACGGTAAGATTAGCCATGCATCATGTATGTTTGCGGGCTAATCTTCACACCATTTAATGAATACCAAACTCATCATGACGGTTACCGCTATTTTTTTAGCGGCTATGGGCCTTGCGTTAAGTTTTGCTGCCGATGAAGTAATAAAAGCTTTAGGTGGTACACCTACAGCAATCCTGATGTTGTGCTTCCAGCTCTTAGGTGCTATGTATTACGCCTTCGCCCTGCTTAACTGGATGGCAAAGGGCGCTATTATTGGCGGCATATATAACCGCCCTATAGCTATAGGTAACTTTACACACTTTGTAATGGGCAGTATTGTACTAACCAGGGCCGCTTTAACAAACGATATGATGCCTGCGTCAATAGCGGTATTGGCAGGCCTTTATGTTGTAATGGCTGTGCTCTTCGCCTTTATTACATTTCGCCACCCGGGCGCGGCGAATAATTAACAGCTGTCTCCCAATTAACTTTTTGCTTTCCTGGTATCGGCATAACCAAATACCCGTTGCATCAGCGTAGTTGAACGTGCCGAAAGGTTTTGGCGTATGTTCAGCTCTTCTTTGGCTATTTCTACAAACAGGCCCTCAATAGCTTTATTGGTTACGTAATCGCTCAGGTCGGGGTTAAGTTTGGTAACCAGCGGCACTTTATTATAGGCTGTAACCGCGTCGCTATAATAACGGGTAGCGCCAACCTTGCTCAGGCTGCTTTGAATAACTGGCCTGAATTTTTCGGATAGCTGGTTAATGGTAGTACGTTTAAAGTATTGTGTGGCAGCATCCTTATTGCCAAGCAAAATATTGGTGGCATCCTGCAAGGTAAGCTGTTTGATAGAATTAATAAATATTGGCTTTGCTTCTTTCGCGGCATCCTCGGCAGCACGGTTTAACGAAAGTATTACATTATCACAAAGCGAATTAAGGCCGATGGAGCGCAAGGTCTTTTCAGCTTTTTTAGCCTCAGGCGGAAAAGCCAGCTTAATAAGCGCATTACCGAAAAAGCCGTTCTGTGCCGATAGCTCGTTTGAGCTTTTGGTAGTACCCTGCTCAAGTGCCTGCTTTAATGCCGACGCGATCTCGAACGCGGATGGATTGCCGATTGCTTGCCCGGTGGTTTGCGCAACCTGGTTAAGGGTATCGCAGCCGGAAAAAATGGACATGCCGATAAGTACCGGAATAATAAGTAATACCTTTTTCATACAGCTTAAACCTGCAACAAGGCAAATAGTTTAAGCGAACATGCGGATTAGTGAGTATACACCCGCGGCAAGCAGTGCCGAAATAGGGATAGTGATAACCCAGGCCCACATCAGGTTAATGGTTACACCCCAGCGTACGGCCGATACCCTTTTGGTTAAGCCTACACCTATAATTGAACCGGTAATGGTATGCGTGGTTGAAACAGGTATGCCTAAACGCTCGGTAATAGTAAGAGTGATGGCACCCGCGGTTTCCGCGGCTACACCTTCAACAGGGGTAACTTTGGTAATTTTGGTACCCATGGTCTTTACGATCTTCCAACCGCCGGACATGGTGCCTAATGAAATAGCACTGTAGCAGGCTAACGGGATCCAGTCGGGCATGGTTGTGCCGTCCATAATAACTTTTGATGACACCAGCGCTACGTAAATAATACCCATTACTTTTTGCGCGTCATTACCACCGTGGGCAAAGCTCAAAAATGCTGATGATATTAACTGCCCGGCTTTAAACCACCTTTCGGCAGCGGCAGGCCGCGCGTTTTTACAGATGTGCAGTATAATAATAGTAATGGTATAGGCTATAATTAAACCGATGAACGGCGCGAGTACAATGTATGAGGCGATCTCGATAATATAGCTTGACTTAACGGCACGAAAAGCATTATCGCCCATAAATATGGCATTGGTCATGCCGGCACCGGCAAAGCCGCCGATAAGTGTATGCGATGAGCTTGACGGGATACCGAACCACCATGTGATCAAATTCCAGGTGATGGCAGCTACAAGGCCGGCAAGTATCACATTAATGGTTACATAATCCTGAATAACAATTTTGGCAATGGTATTGGCAACCTTATGGTCCTTAATAATAAAAAAGGCTAAAAAGTTAAAGGCTGCAGCCCATATAACCGCCTGGAACGGGGTTAATACCTTGGTTGATACAATGGTAGCAATAGAGTTTGCGGCATCATGAAAACCATTTATAAAATCGAATATTATTGCCAGGCAAATTACAACTACAAGCAGGGTGGTAACCATGTATCGGGATATAAAAAATTTGCTTACGCGTTTTTAACTAAGATAGATTCCATTACGTTGGCAGCATCCTCGCACATATCGGTAGCGGTTTCAAGCGCCGCGTAAATCTCTTTGTATTTTATCAGGTTGATAGCGTCCTTTTCGTATAAAAACAAATCGGCAACGGCACGGTCAAACACATAATCAGCCTGGTTTTCAACGCTGTTAATGCGGATGCACGAGTCGGCAATGTTACGTACGTTTTTAAGGTCGCGCAGTTCTTTCACCGCCTTTTCAAGGTCAATGCTGGCCTGTAATATCAGTTCAGATAGTTTTTTGATCGGCTCGTTAATATTGTCAACATTATAAAGCAGCATACGGTTGGCCGCGCCCTGTATGTAATCGGCAACATCATCAATAGCGGTAGCTAAGGAGTGGATATCTTCACGGTCAAACGGGGTAATAAAGTTCTTGCCCAATTCCAGGTATATCTGGTGGGTAATTTCATCGCCTTTGTTTTCAAGCTTGTCAATTTGCTTAAACAACTCTTCGCGTGTAGCCGGGTTGGCAGAGTTTACGGCTTCAACCAAAACGGTGGCCATGGCAACTACATTGCTTGATGCTTGTTCAAATAAAGGGAAGAAAACTTTTTTATCCTTTGGGACAAAGTACTGGAAGATACTGTTTAATGACATTGCTGATTATGTATGCTGCAAAGTTAACTCGCGTATGTTAAGTTAATGTTAACTTTTTAACACGGGTATGCCGGCGATATTGAGGTGTTGCTTAGCCTTTTGCAGGGTAAAGCCGAAAGTAGAGCCTAAACCCTCGGTACTGCGTACGTTTATTGTTTGATCATGCGCCTCAATAATGTGTTTAACAATGGCCAGGCCCAGTCCTGAACCGCCAATTTGCCTTGAACGGCTGCTATCCGTACGGAAAAAGCGCTCAAACAGGCGGGGCAGGTATTTTTCTTCAATGCCGATGCCATCATCAGTAATTTCAACCAGCACCTGGTCATGCAGTTCAAACAGGCTGATGCCGGTGGTACCACCCTCCTTGCCGTATTTAAGTGAGTTATCGATCAGGTTGGTAAGCACCTGGGTTATCTTCTGCTTATCGGCATTAACCATGATGGATTCATCGTACTTCTCTTTAAAAACCAGTTTGATATGGTGTTTTTTAGCTTTAAGCTCGAGGTTTTCAAGTACTTCTTTAATCAGGTCGTTAATTTTGAATTTGCTGTAATTGATGGCGATCTGCCCGCTTTCAAGTTTTGATATTTCGTCCAGATCCTTGATCAGGAAGCTGAGTCGGTCAACATTACGGGCGGCTTTTTGCAAAAACTCACGGGCCATGTCCTTATCCTCAAAGTCATCATCCTCAATGGCATCAATATAGCCCTGTATGGCAAAAAGCGGTGTTTTAAATTCGTGCGATATGTTGGAAAGAAACTCCCGCCGGAATTTTTCCTGCGCGCGCAGCACTTCGATCTCACCCTTTTTCTGGTTGGCCCATTCTTTCACTTCCTGCTGTACATCGCTTATCGGGTCGGCAGATACATGTTCGCCCAGGGCATCGCGCAGGTCGCGGCCCAGTTTAAGGTTATGGATCTGCTTATAGATCAGTTTTATTTTTGAGTAGATGTACTTTTCTATCAAATAATAAAAAATAATATAGCTGATTATAAACGTGGCCGAAAAGGTTATCAGTACCGCATGCAGGTTATGCTGAAAGTAATAATTGGCGATGGATAAGGTTACCGCCACGGCAAAGGCGTTTATAAAAACCAGAACACGTAATTTCATGTGTTAAAGTTACGGGTTTTACCGGTGGGTGTGCTACTTATTTGGCGGTTTCTAAATCAATATTTATGGTTACCTCATCACTCAGTGTCATGCTGCTGCCGCCCACGTTAAAATCCTTACGGTTAATTTTAAAGCTGCCTTTGTATTGGGTTTTATCGGCTGTAGCTGTGTAGGTAAACGGTACATCAACCGGCTTGGTAGTGCCTTTTATGGTCAGGTTGAATTTGCCCAGGTAGCCGCTCCCTTTTTTTTGTATCGAGGTGGATTTGATATTGATGGTTGGATATTTAGCCGCGTCAAAAAATTTAGCGCCGCGCAGGTGCTCGTCGCGGGTGTCGTTATCAGAATTTACGGTATTTACATCCACCGTTGCCTCTATGCTGCCGCTTGCAGGTTGAGCCGGGTTAAAGCTGATGTTAGCCTTTACGCCGGTAAACTTGCCGGTGGTGTTGATGCCTAAATTTTTAACCTCATAAGTAAGGGCTGCGCGGGTAACTGTTGTTTGGGCTATAGCGGCACTGCTTGCTAAGGCTACTATAAAAAGTATAAGTAATTTTTTAAACGTGCGGGGTTGTAGGGCTTTCATGCTGTTTTGTTTGATGCTAATAACGGCTATTTATTGCTTTGGTATACAGGCGCTTTGTAAAATGATGTTTACTTACCAAAAATGATGTATAACTGCTTAATGATGTGGTAAGCCGCAAAGGCGAAAAAAAGCAAAGCGATGCCAATATTAATTACCCTTGTACTGAGCGCGAAGCGGGTTTGAATATATTGCGCGAACCTCGCGTATAAATACAGGCATATAAACGAGCCTAATGCCGAGCCGATACTGAAAATTACCAAAGCGAAGTTGCCATCCAATATCCAGCCCTGGGTAATAACATAGGTGCCAGTAACCATCCAGAAAGGTATTTGTACCGGGTTTAAAAAGCCCAGCATAATGCCGTATTTTACGCTGGCATGGTCGGAGTGTTTTGTTTTGGGCGGCTTGTTGCGGTTGATCCAGGTGTAGGTACCCAATGTGCTGAACAGTACTACCATCACCCAATCGATCACGGTATCCAGGTGCGCCTGCTGCGATAACCACTTGGCACAATGCATCACCACAAACGTAAAAAAGAACTCAATAACCGAAAATGCCGTAATAAACTGTATGGCATGCTTCATGCCGCGGTTAATGGTGATCTTTACTAAGGTGAGGTTGATGTTACCGGGCGGTAAGTAACCGATAAAGTTGGCTATCAGCCCGATAAAAAAGGTCAGGAATATCATTCGTCCCGTTGGTTTGCTTTAAAAATAACGGCGAAGATAGCAATCAACTGGTTAAACTTGCTGGTAATATTTATCTTTATAGTTACCGCTAACTCAATTAACCTACTACCTCTATGTTTGGTATTTTATTACTGTTGCTGCTATTTATTCCTTACATAGCTAAAGCACAAACTGATTCGGCTCTACTCTATCAGGCTTATCAACAGCAATCACAACTCTTGTTAAAACAGTTTTTTGAAAGGTGGAGTAATAGTGATGGCCTGTTAAATAAAGCTGTTACCAAACAGGAAAGCATCATTCGGCAGGTAATAAGTGCCTTTTACGCGAAGGATAACTTAATTAAAATGGATGAGTATGAATATTTTGACAGGTTATATAAAACGGCATCGTATCTTATACTTCCGGATACTATTGCCGTATATGAAATAAAATATGAAAACAGTATCAGATACGTAAGTAAAAAAGGGAAGCGAATTAATGTTATCAATAACTTCAGGCCTGTTATTCCATCAATCGGCAAAAAAATAATTTATTTGAATGCTGAAAAAAAGAAATTGATTGACGATTTTCTATTAAATAATTACCCATGTAAAGTAACCAGGGAATATATTAAATACGCCATAAACGAATGTGAAAAGCGGCATGAGTTTTTATCTCCTATGGTGACTTTGGTGCCGGGGTCGGCATGGGATTACAATTTAACGGCTGTAGCCTATCCCAACTTTATAAGTATTTATTTAGACAGTAAAAACACCACCGCCATTGTTGATTTTAAATCATTCAAAGGCGGTGGTGCAGAAGCTATCTTTAATAAAATAAATAATAAATGGGTATTTTCATCAGTGCATCCCACCTGGATGGAATAACATTATTTCTTCAACCCGATCTCCCGCAACCTCTCGTCCAGGTACTCGCCTGCGGTAATATCAGTATACAGCTTAGGGTGTTCCGCATCAATGCACGATTCAAGACTGGCTAGATCCATGTCTGATTTTGGGTGTAAAAAGAAGGGTACCGAAAAGCGTGAGGTCTTCATCAGCTCACGCGGCGGGTTAACTACACGATGCGTGGTTGATTTAAGTTTGTTATTGGTGAGCCTTTGCAGCATATCGCCTACGTTTACTACCAGGTCTTCACCATGTGCTTTTACCGGGTACCAGGCACCTTCGCGGGTAAGTACTTCCAGCCCGTCGGCACTGGCACCAATCAGCAAGGTGATCAGGTTAATATCTTCATGCGCGCCGGCGCGTACCGCATCATCAGGTATAGCATCCGGGTCAGCAATGGGGAAGTAGTGCAGCGTGCGTAGTATGCTGTTACCGTTATGTACCTTATCGTCAAAATAGTTTTCGGTCAGGTTAAGGTACACCGCAATGGCACGCAGCAGTTGCTTGCCAATAGCTTCCAGCTTTTTGTAGATCTCGAGGGTTACGGTATTGAATTCGGGCAGTTCTTCCACCTGTACATTGTCCGGGTAAATATCTTTTACAGGGTCGTTATCTTCAACGGTCTGGCCTATCTGCCAAAACTCCTTCAGGTCAGGCTTGGTAAATCCTTTGGCGGTTTCCTTTTGCTTGCCGGTATAGCCGCGCTGGCCTGCAAGCCCGGGTATTTCATACTTGGCCTTAACCTCATCGGGCATGGCAAACAGTGCTTTAACCTGTTGGTATAACTGCTCGATCAATTGCTTGCTAAGGCCATGGTTGGTAATGGTAACAAAGCCGGTTTCATTAAATGCCGTACCAATATCGTCCGAAAAATTTTGACGCTGGGCGGCATCGCCGTTTACATAATTATTCAGGTCAAGCCTTGGTATGTTTACTGTACTCATGTTTTTGCAGGTGATGTTTATTAATTACAGGATAAAGTTACAAAATTCCGCTTAGCCCGATTATTGCGCGGCTATGTTTATAATAAGTGTTAACCATTTAAACGTTTTGAGGTTTGCCTCGTCAATAACAGTACAAAGGCGGTTAGCCGTTTATCAATTATATAGTTATGAAGATGTTTAACAAAATATGGGGCTTGGGTATCATGGTTCTGTTTATAACATTCGCCTCACCAAATAAAAGCTACGCTCAGGGTTACGTTACCGACCAGGAGTTTTACGATGGCCTTGCACCTTACGGTACCTGGGTTGATGACTCCGACTATGGTAACGTTTGGGTGCCTGATGTTGAGGAGGGCTTTCAGCCTTACGCTACACGCGGCCACTGGGCCATGACATCATACGGCAACACCTGGGTGTCCGACTATGAGTGGGGCTGGGCACCTTTCCACTACGGCCGCTGGCGTTTTGATAACTACTATGGCTGGGTATGGATACCTGGTTACGAGTGGGCACCCGCATGGGTAGCCTGGCGCCAGGGTGGCGGTTATTATGGCTGGGCTCCGCTATCACCGGGCATCAATATTAATGTGTCGTTCGGAAATTACAATATTCCGGATAACTATTGGGTGTGCGCGCCTCAGGCTTATATTACCAGCCCGAATATATACGACTATTATGTGCCTTATAACCGCAGGGTAACTATAATTAACCGTACAACTTATATCAACAATACCTATGTGTATAACAACAGGCGGTATTACAGCGGGCCGAGAGCTAATGATGTAGAGCGTATTACAGGCAGGCCGGTAAGGATATATAACATTAATAATAGCCGCCGCCCTGAACGTACCGGCATACGCGATAATAGTGTAAACATCTATCGCCCCAATATTCGCAGGGCTGACAATGCAAGGCCTGCAAGGGTTATAGATGGTGCCGCTTACCAGCGCGAAAACCCTAATCAGCGTATTGCCGACAGGGCATCAGGTGTTAACCGTGGCAATGCCGACCGCCTGGCAAGGGCTGCTCGCACCGATAACCCAGACAACAAAGTTGTTAAAGTAAACGAGAACAGGCCCGAAAGCCGTGCCGCCCGTCGTAACGAACAGATACGTAACCGTGCTGATAATAACAACAATAATAGCGGCATTGATAATAACAGTAACCGTGGTGGCGTAAATCGCCGCGATCAGCAACTGGGTACTCGTGAAGGTAATGACGATAGCCGCCGTGCACAACGCCAGCCCCGCGATCAGCAAAGCCAGCAACAAGCCGCAGAGCAACGCAGGCAACAGGGGGATCAGGTTCGTCAGCAACGCGACCAGCAGCAACAGGTTGACCAAACCCGCCAGCAGGCCGATCAGCAACGAGACCGGGTAAGGCCACAGCGTAACCAGCAACGCGACCAGCAGCAGCAGGTTGATCAAACCCGCCAGCAAACCGACCAGGCGCGCCAGCAACAACGGGACCAAATGAGGCAACAGCGCGATCAGCAAAGTCAGCAACAGGCCGAGCAACGCCGTCAACAAGCTGACCAGGTTCGTCAGCAACAGCAGGAACAACAACGCCAGCAACGCGATCAAGCTCGCCAACAGCAACAAGAGCAGCAACGCCAGCAGCAGGAACAAGCCCGCCAGCAACAGCAGGAGCAACAACGCCAACAGCGGGACCAGGCTCGCCAGCAGCAACAAGAGCAGCAGCGCCAACAGCAGGATCAAGCCCGTCAGCAGCAGCAGGAGCAACAACGCCAACAGCGTGACCAGGCTCGCCAACAGCAACAGGAGCAACGCCAGCAACAAAGCGACCAGCAGCGAGGCAGCCGTGGTGGACGTCCAAGCCGTGATTAAGCGTTTATAACAAAATCGTTATCTTAATATTAGATGGTAAGGACAATTGCGTAAAGTAATTGTCCTTACTTTTATACCATGATTGCTACCTTAAAATATAAACTGCTGGTTTTGCTGATGCTAAGCACATTTGGCTTAGCCGCCAGCGCGCAAAACAAAAAAGCTGCCGATGATGGGGCAGGTATCAACTTTTTGGAGAACTCGTGGAGTGAAGCGCTTAAACAGGCCGCCAGGCAAAACAAATATATTTTTGTAGATGCTTACGCCGTATGGTGCGGGCCATGTAAAATGCTTAAACGTACCACTTTTAAAAACAAGGAAGTAGCCGACTTTTATAACAAGAACTTTATTAATGTGGCCATGGATATGGAAAAAGGCCAGGGTCCGGAGCTTGGTTCGCAATGGGCACTTGAGGGCTATCCAACGCTTATTATTTTTAATTCAAAAGGCAAAAGGGTGCAGCACACTGTTGGTTTTATACAGGCTGATGATCTGTTGAGGTTTGGGAAGCAAGCTTTAGCCGCCCGGTAAAATAAAAAAAGGCCGATAACACTCTCGCAGTATTTCGGCCTTACATCTACCTATGAAAAACAAACCCTCTGAGAAGGGTATTAATACCTATCCAAAAGAAGTGCCAAGTTCACTATAAGCCTGTTTCACTTATAATTAAACTTTTCTCTGCTGAAATTATTTGTTGCGTGCAATTATCACCACAGGTATGTGGTTTAATTTCCCCGATCGGGATTAAGGGATTATTAACTACGATTGAATTATACTAAATACACCGCGTCGGCCTCATTTGTTTCATTTAACCGCACATCAACATGTTCTTTTATAATGGTTGATAGCGCGATTCCCGAGAAATCGGTAGTTACCGGGAAGCTTTTATGGTTACGGTCAATTAAAATTACACTGCGTATTTTCTTTAAAGGCACATTTAAAAATACACCCAGGCCATAAGCAAGTGTTTTGCCGCTGTTAAGTACGTCGTCAACAATAATCACCACTTTGTCGCGGCACTCTTCTACCTCAAAATCAGTAGTCGCTTTAAGGGTTGAGCTTTGCTTATCAATATTGATGGTTAGCAGGCGGCTTTTAAAAGGGGCTTTATCATCCAAAATGGCCTTAATGCGCTCGGCTATAATATTACCACGTGGCAGTATGCCCGCGATCATGATCTCTTCTTCATCAAAATTATCTTCCAGTAGCTGGTAGGCAATTCTGTCAATTTTTTGCTGTATTTGCTGGCTGTTTAATATCAGCAATTCTTTATTGGGCATGGCAGCAGTGTTTAATTGAATTTTAAGGCTAAGATATACGTTTACTCCTTACCATACGGAAAGAATATAAAATTGGCACCCTCGGGCACAATAGCGAAAACGCACATAAAATCGTGCGGGTTTTTATAGCTGTCAATAAAGCGTTGTTTGAGTTCTTTTTTGATCACGCTTTTTTCAATAAATTCTTCAAGAGTCGACGCGTTGATGGTCCACTCTGAATTTAGTTCGTTACGGTCAAGTATCACCTCGCCCAGTTTAACATCATGCTGATGGGCGATAAATATAGGGTAAGCCGACAGGCCTTCAACCATTATTTCAACCGCTATTTCGCGTATGGATTCACTAAAGAATTTCAGGTCTACCTCAAGGCTTACCAGCGGACTTTGCTTTTTCTGCTCCTTGCCATCCTCGTTCAACAGGTCTTCAGGGTTCATATATTTGGGGAATTCTAAAATCTAAATACTAATTTCTAATCACTGACTACCAATCTCTAATCCCTCAACACCAGTAACACCACATTCTCTACATGCTGGGTATGCGGGAACATGTCGACAGGCTGAATTTTCGCCAGGTTGTACTTTTCTTTCAGCACTACCAGGTCGCGGGCTTGGGTGGCGGCATTGCAGCTTACATAAACAATTTTGGGGGCTTCAATCTCCATCAGGCGGGCTACCACGTCCGGGTGCATACCCGCGCGCGGCGGATCGGTTATAATAACTTCCGGCTTGCCATGCTCGGCCACAAACTCGGCAGATAGCACATTCTTCATATCGCCGGCGTAAAATTTGGTGTTGCTGATGTTGTTGATCTGTGAGTTGATCTTAGCATCCTCAATGGCCGATGGTACATACTCAACACCAACCACCTCGCGCACATGGCCCGCCACAAAATTGGCAATGGTTCCTGCGCCGGTATACAAGTCATACACCAGTTCGTCGCCTTTAAATCCGGCAAAATCACGGGTTATTTCGTATAGCTTTAACGCCTGTATGGAGTTGGTTTGGTAGAATGATTTAGGCCCGATACGGAATTTGATCACCCCGTTTGGCGATGGCATCTCCTCGTAAATATATTCAGGGCCTTTAAAGGCAACTACATCCTGGTCAAAAATGGTGTCGTTTTTTTTATGGTTAAGGATGTAGAGCAACGAGGTGATCTGCGGAAACTCAGCCTCAATAAAACCCATCAATTTTTGCACTTCCTCATCGGTAGCGTAAGCAAAAACTACCACCACCATTACCTCTCCGGTTGATGAGGTGCGTACGATCAGGTTGCGCAGCGCGCCGGTATGCTGTTTCAGGTCGTAAAAGCTGTAGCCGTGCTGTTTCACAAAATCGCGGATGCTGTTACGTAAGGCATTTGATGGCTCGGCCTGCAGGTAGCAATGGTCTACATCCAGTATCTTATCAAAGCGGCCGGGGATGTGAAAACCCAGCGCGTTCATATCCAGTTGCTCGTCTTCCCAGTTTTCGCCATCGTACAGCCAGCGTTTGTTCGAGAAGGTGAATTCCAGTTTGTTACGGTAATATTTATCGGCCGGTGAAGCCACAATGGGCATAATACCGCTTGCATCCAGCTTAGCTAAACGACTAATGGCATCGGCTACTGATTTTTGTTTGAAGGTTAGCTGGGCATCATAAGTCATGTGTTGCCATTTGCAACCGCCGCAGGTGCCAAAGTGCTCGCAAAAAGCCTGAACGCGATGTTCAGATGCTTTTTTTAGCTCCGTAATACGGCCCTCGCCAAAGTTTTTTTTGCTTTTAAAAACGGTTACGTCGGCCACATCGCCGGGGATGGCCTTATCCACAAACAACACAAAATCATCGGCTTTGCCAACGCCCTTGCCTTCTTCGGCAATATCAATTATAGCTACGTTCTCAAAGAACTTACTTTTTTTTGGACCTCTGCTCATCAGCCTGCAAAGTTAAGCCAATTATTTAAAATCAGAATAATTCAGACGTTGGCAACTCTTCTTTTGCTATGGTTTGTAACGGCAGCTTAAAATACCATATCGCGGCAATTATTACTGAGCCATAATAAAATGGAATGGAGATCATATCTTTTTCCAAGCTCATTCCGAAAGGGCCACCCCAATAAAAAGGAAGTAATGTCAATATAATTCCGATAATACTTAATAGTGTTTTAATCTTTATGGTATTCCATTTAGTTGCTACTAACATTTTTAAACTATACCACAATATAACAAAGCTTGGCACCGACAAAACACAACCATATATCACAAATAGTAACGTAATTTCCAGTGCTCCTTTTAAGTAAGATTCTTTTACATCAGGCCCGTTCAGATCGATTAAAATGAAAGGTAATATCATTATAAAAGGTGACAGAGCAAACCCAGCAGTCCAAACTTTTAAAGCATAAAGAAATGGTAATCGCATACATTATAAAGGTATTTATTTTAGTTAGTTAGTAATGTCTAATTCTTTGTTCTTTATAAGATTGCTTCAAATGAAAAAGCCATATCGCAGTTGTGATCACCGCTGCATATATAAAAATGATATTTATAAAGGAGTTGTCGTCAAGTATAGAATTATGAGGATCGAACATGTAAAAGGGCAAGCGGACTAATACTATACCCGCTATAGTAAGCCATGATTTTAAGGCATTCGGCCTTAAACGGATTGATGAAAGCAGGCTGGTGCTGATAATTAAAATAAAAAAGCTCGGTATTGACCATAACAGCCCAACGACAGCGCCTATTAAGTAAATGAACATAAAATCAGAAGCTCCTTCTGAAGGGAAGAGGTTAAACAGCAAAATAAATACAGGCGTTAACAGGGCACCGGTAAGCCATATTTTAACAGCATATTTTAAAGTAGGATTCATGACGTTTAAGGAGTTAAGCGAATTGTACAAATCCTGATGAATGGGTAATACTCTTGATGTTTTTAGCGTATTTATATCGCATCTTTTTAGAATAAGCCCTGAAGCCGATGCCACCCGCGTTAAATAATTTTCGGTGCGCCGCCCAAACCGTTAGGGTGGTGGCGTAGTAAAATATTTTATAGGCTACACCACGCCATGCTTTTGAAAATGCGGATTTATTGGCAAATATCATATCCAGCCGCTCGGTTTGAAAGGTGATGTGGTACGCTTCGTCAATCAGTATATCGGTGCAGATCTCTTTTAGCAGCGGGCAGTTGGTGGCATTTTTTAATGCCTGGTAAAATAACTGCGCGGTACTTTCAACGGTGATAACGGCCAGCGTCCACATCTCCATGCTGGTATTAAGGTGCCTCACGTAGCGGAATAGTGAATCGCCCCAGTTTTGCTTGATGCGGGGCAAATCGAGTGCATCCAGGTATTTGCCCAGGTTGTTGCCATGCTTTTGCTCTTCCTTGATAAATAGTTGGATAGCCTGTAAGTAAGCCGCATCATTCGTTTTATTAGCATAGCGTGTTGCCGCGGCTATAAGTTGTTTGCCTTCGGATGTTTCGCCCAACTGCCAGGCCTGTAGCGATGGTAGTATACGATCTATTTCTTCCAGACTTATTAAGGGCAGTTGTTCCCAGTTAATACGGAACTGTGTAGCGTTTGCCCTGAAATGCGCAACCCAATAATTACTTGTGTGCATGTTTATTATGTTTTTGTAAGATGAATGATGCTGTTTGTAAAGCCCGGCGGCCATTGCCGCCGGGCGGGGTGATAAGGTTAGGTTGAAATATGCTTACTGGTTATCCCAGTTTATTTTGCGGGAGAAGTACATGAGTATGGCAATGATGACGAACAGAGTAACGCTACCTACCAGCAGTGCCAGGTCTTCTAACTGGATAATCACGAAAACAAACAAGTAGAATACACTGAGGATAAAGGTGAGCAAAGCTGCTATCTTCCTGTTTTTTAACAGTGATGCCATGAACCACGAGATAAGCCCCACGGTAGCAACAGCAGCTATAGCATACGAGATATTAAAGCCAACCTGCTCGGCAAAGGATAGCAACAGTATGTAAAATACCACCATGGCCGCACCCACCAGCAAATAGTTAAACGTGTGTATAGGTGTACGGGTAATAATTTCAGTAAGAAACAGCGCGACAAACGTTAACAGGATGATAAGGATGGCGTACTTGCTGCTGCGCATGGTTTTTTGATAATCATCCACCGGGATAGTCATTTTTACACCGAATGACGACTCACTTACCTTTTGTTTGTTGCCAAACACATTATCAACATTTACCCATTGCTGCGGAAAGGTTTGCCCCAGGTTTAGGGTGTGCCATTTAGCGATAAATCCGCTGGTATCAACCTTACGGCTATCGGCGGCCACCGAACCATCAAATAAAGGCGAAGCCCAGTTGCCTGATATTTGTGCCGTGGTTGCCTTGCCTAACGGTAAAAAACGAAGTTCATTGCTGCCCTTTATTTGCAGGTTGTAATTAAACTTTCCGCTCTTTTCTAACAACCCGCTGGCGTTAAAGGCCGCCTGCATGGTGTTTTCAAAAAGGGTGTCGTTAAAAGCAGGGCGGGTAATTATCTTTTGTCCGCTGATGTTGATTTCGGGCAGGCTTTTTAGCCCTTTGGTATCGCTGATGCCAAATATCAGGTAAGCGCGTTCGGGTAATAGCTGCGCCGGTGATATTTGCATGCCCGTGAGGTCAATCTTACCAAAATCACCGTTCACATTTACATCGGCATTATATACGGCAGCATAAAATATGCCCTTGTGCAGCTTTTGCGATTTGGCATCCGCCTTATAGTTCAGGTGCTCAGGCAGTATGTACAGCTTGCCGATGGTTTCGCGCACGTTTACTTGCTTAGATGTATCGGTGTATTTTTCGTAAGATCGATAAGGTATGACCAGTACCGGGCCATTAATGAGTTGGCTGCCCGACCATTGATCGGATATTTCATTTAGTACCGTTTGATTTCTTTCCTGCCGTTCATAAATCAAATTTTGAATAAATACAGATGGGATAAGCAGCGCCAGCGTAAGCCCACCTATGATGACGGCCTTGATGGTGCTCGTAAATTTTTGCCACATCGGCGTAGTTTGTTGGTTTTCTGAGTTCATGATTTTATATTTAAAAGTACTTTTATTTTCAAAGTAAATACATAAAAAAATTTATATCCCCTTTTGCAGCCTGATCAATTGTTCGAGCGCGTTTAAATGTTGTTCAAAAGCTTGCTTGCCTTTTTTGGTGGCTTCGTAATTTGTGTTGGGCTTACGGCCAACAAAGGTTTTGTTCACTAAAATATATTCGTCCTTCTCCAGGGCTTTTAAGTGCGATGCCAGGTTACCGTCTGTAATGCCCAGCAGCTCTTTAAGCGAGTTGAAGTCGTAACGTTCGTTAGCCATCAATACGCTCATTATCTGTAGCCTTACGCGGTTCTCAAAAGCCTTGTCAAGTTTCTCGAAAGGATTATTACCCGTCATACTTAAAATACATTATGCTGCCATAAACAATGTGCAGCACGCCAAAACCCACCGCCCAGAATAATAAACCGTAACCAGGCATCAGGGCGGCAATTAAACCTAAAACTATCTCTAATAAGCCCAGGTATTTAACATCGCCAAAAGTATAATTACTTGCGCTAACTAAAGCCAGCCCGTAAAAAATAAGTGTGGCGGGCGCTATGATGCCTAAATAACCGCGTGTAATAAATATTACACATAGTACCCCGCCGGTAACTAAAGGTATAGCCAAATGAACCAGCAGGCTACGGCTGGTTTTACCCCATGCCTGCTGCCCTTTACGTTTGGCCTTACGCTTAGTTAAAATAGCTCCTGTAGCAAGGGATAATATTAAAACAGCGGCTGCAATAAGAACAAGGGTGTATAACACGCCCTGATTGTTATCGATATTGGCGATAACATAATCGCGGGTGTAAAATAAGCCGGTGTCCGTATAAACTATCTGGTAGGCAAAGTATGCTCCTATTAAAGCATATACCCCCGCCATTATACCCGATAGGCCACTTAGCGATATAAATTTGGACGAACGCTCCATCAAGCTCCGTATGGAGGTCAGTTCATCATGTAGTTCCTTTTCTTTCACTGGAAAGTACTTTTATTTTCAAAGTAAATGAATAATTATTTATTCTGCAAATTTTTTTAAAATAATAAAGCCCCGGTTAAGGGGCTCTGTAAAGTATTGTTATTTCTCAGCCGGTATAGCACTTGGCTGTACCAGACTGCGTAGCAAACTTCTTACCTCATGGTGGTTACGCAGGTAAAACCGTGCGGCCGATATATTGCTGCCTACCTTTACGGTAAGTGAATTATCAGGCAAGGCCTTAAATATATCTTCGTCGGTATGGTCATCGCCAAGAGCCATAATAAAATCAAACTCCTTGTTATGCAGCATGGCTGATGTTGCCTTGCCCTTGTTAATTTCCATATTCTTTATCTCCACCACCTTGTTTCCGGGCAGCAGTTGCAGGCCGCGGTCATTAATCAGGTAGCGCAGGTTGTTCATCAGTTCATTGGTGCGCAACTCGCCGAGGCCCTTTTCAACCTTGCGGTAATGCCATACCAGCGAGTAATTCTTTTCCTCGATGAACGCACCGGGTGTACGGTCAACATACATTTCCAGCAGCGGGTATACATCCTGCTTCCACTGGTCGTTAAGGCCGGGTATGCTCTCCCATTCACCTTTCTTTTTCATCCAGGCGCCGTGTTCGGCAATCAGGGTTAATTTGGTGTGGCCAAACCACTCTTCTAAACAGTCATATCCACGGCCGCTTACCAGTACAATGTGGTTGGCAGGATCGGCACTCAGGTCGTCAAGCAGGGCGTAAAGTTCATCATCGGGTTTGGCGGCATTGATGTCTGACTTAAAGCCAACCAGCGTTCCGTCATAATCCAGGAAGATTACCCGGTTTTGTGTTTTGTTATAGATTTTTTTGATGGCCTGCTCGGTAACATCCGTAATATGGCGCGACCGCATGGATTGCTGCATTTGCTTAACCTCTTTAATACTTTCCATAAATATGCGTACCCAATGTTTAATGTTAAACTTTGATACCACCTGGCGCATCAGCTTCATGCGGCGGCGCTGCTCATAAACCGGCATGTTCAACGCCTTAACCATGGCCTTGGCCATTGAGTTGATGTTGCTCGGGTTTACAATAATGGCATCAATCAACTCTTTGGATGCGCCGGCCATTTCGCTTAAAATTAATACGCCTGTTTCCTGTGTGCGGCTGGCAATGTATTCCTTGCTTACCAGGTTCATGCCATCACGCATCGGGGTAACCAGGCAAATATCGGCTGTATGGTATAAGGCCGACAGGGTTTCAATCGGGAAGGCGCGGTAAAAGTAGTTTATCGGGCTCCAGTCAATAGTACGGTGCCGGGCGTTGATGTCGCCTACTTTACGGTCAATATTCTGTTTCAACTCCTTGTATTGGGGTACGCTGTCGCGCGATGGTACTACGATCATGTGCAATACTATCTTCTCCCGGTATTCGGGATGCGTTTCAAGCAATACCTCAAACGCTTGCAAGCGTTGTAGTATGCCTTTGCTATAGTCAAGCCGGTCAATACACAGGATCAGCTTTTTCTCTTTAAAGGTTTCCTTCAGGTGTTCAACTTCCTGCTTTACCTTATCGGTACCGGTAAGCGCGGCATATTTTTCATCATCAATCCCCATCGGGAATGATTCTACAACCACCGGCCGGTCATCAACCGTAATTATGTTTGATGTTGAATTGTAAGGCAGCAACCGGGTAGCGGCATTAATAAAATGACTGGCATCATCAAAGGTATGAAAGCCCACCAGGTCAGCACCCAGCATACCTTCTATCAGTTCGCTGCGCCATGGTATCAGGCGGAACATCTCAAACGAAGGAAACGGTATGTGCAGAAAAAAGCCGATGGAGATATCAGGCATGGCATTACGGATCAGCCCGGGCAATAGCAGCAACTGGTAATCATGTATCCAGATGGTATCACCGGGTTCGGCTACTTCTAACACGGCAGCCATAAATTTTCTGTTTACGGTGCTGTAATAATCCCAATTGCTTTGTTTGTAGTTGGAGTAGGTTGACGCGTAATAGTGAAATATAGGCCAGAGTATCTCGTTAGAGAACCCTTCATAATATCCGGATATTTCATCGGCGGTTAAAAAAACCGGCACCAGGCTAACATCAGCCAGACGCTCTTTTACTTCGTGCTGTTTGCCTTCATCGGCTAATTCAATACCCGGCCATCCCAGCCAAACGTTATCTCCCGAACGGTAAACCGAACCCAGCCCGGTGGCCAGCCCACCCTCACTGGTTACAATATTAAAGCCGCTTTCATCTTCAGAAACCTTTACCGGCAGCCTGTTTGAAACAATGATAGTTTTACTCATAAGTAAAGTGTGTTTTAATATGCGAAACGCATGATCAGCGTTATACGCCGCATTTAAAAATGTAACTAACAAATAACCCGCTGTGCGGTTTATACAATCATTAAAGGAAAAACTATGAAAGAAGTTTTAGAAAATTGGTCTGATAACGTGCCTTCGTGGCTTTGGAATATTTTTATCGCCGTTATATCCATCCTTATTGGCTTGCTGATCAAGTTGATTATAAAGTCGTTACTTAACTTTTATAAAAACCATACCGACTACTCGCTTTTTAAGAGCATAATTACCCACACCGGCCGCCCCATGAACCACTTTGTGCCCCTGCTGGTGTTAAATTTAATGCTGCCGCTGATGGATATGCAGCAGCGTTTTTACCTGCCACTTACCCGCCTTGCGCAAATAGCTCTCATCATTTCCTTCGCGGTACTGCTCATCAGCTCAATTAAGGTTTTTGAGGATTATATGTACCATGTGTACGATCTTAATAAAGAGGACAACTTAAAAGAACGTAAGATACGCACGCAGCTACAGTTTATACGCCGCATTTTGGTAACCTTTATTATCCTGGTAGCCATATCGGTAGTGTTGCTAAGTTTTGATAATGTGCGCAAGATAGGCGCGGGCCTGCTTACAGGTGTAGGTATTGGTGGTATTATAATTGGTTTTGCCGCGCAAAAATCATTAGCTAATTTTTTGGCCGGCTTTCAGATAGCGTTTACCCAACCTATACGGATTGACGATGTGCTGGTAGTAGAAGGTGAATGGGGGCGTGTAGAGGATATTACTTTAACCTATGTAGTGTTAAACATCTGGGATCAGCGCAGGCTGATCCTGCCGATTAACTATTTTATAGAAAAGCCCTTTCAAAACTGGACGCGTACCACATCAGAAATATTGGGTACCGTTTTTCTCTATTTAGATTATAATACACCCATTGATGCCATCAGGACGGAGTTTGACCGTTTGCTTGATGCAACCAAGCTTTGGGACAAACGTGTAAAAGTAATACAGGTAACCGATGCCAAAGAACATACTATTGAGATCCGCGCGTTGATGAGTGCCCGCAATTCATCCCAGGCATTTGACCTGCGTTGCTATATCCGCGAAAACCTGATCACGTTTTTGAGGGATAACTACCCGCAGAGTTTGCCGCTGCAAAGAGTAGTATTTACCCAGGATGAATTGCCCGGTAAAAAAGATCAGCCGTCAATCACCGGATAATACCTGCTGCCACTCACCGCTTTCGGCGGCTTGTTTAATGATGGCGTTGCGCTTGATGAGCAGGTTAGTCATGTAGCGTTTCAATATCAGTTTATTGAATAAACGGCCTACCAAGCCAAAGGGTGTTTCGAATATAAATTCATCCTTCATGGTAGTTTGTCTGCCGGGCTGGCTAAACCAGTGGTTATGCCTGAAACTTTTAAATGCCCCTTTAACCATTTCATCAGTAAAGTGAAGAGGGCGTTCAAAAGCGGTAATTTTTGACGTAAGCGTTTGCCGGATGCCGAAATGCTTAGCCCGCCAGGTAACACTTTCGCCCATGCCGATCAATCCGCTGGTGCGCCCGGCAATAGCCTGCTCGCCGGTATGCCGGGTGGATTGTATGTGCAAATCAATACTGCGTGCCAGGTCAAACACCCTTTCCGCCGGTGCATTAATTACCGTGTGCAATATAATCGTTACCTGCCTTGCCATAATTATAGTGCGACATTGAGGCCCGCGTTATAATTGCGCGGTGGTGCCGGGTTATAGTAACGGTTACCTACGGCGTTCAAATCATTACCCAAACTGTATTTTTGATTAAGCAGGTTATCTGCCGCGGCAAAAACTTCTAAACGGGTTTTACCAATGCGGTGCTGCCACCCCAAACGTGTTTGCAGTAAATGATACTTTGGCGCGTAAACGGTATTGCCATCATTAAGCGGTATACGGTCGGTAAAGTTGTGCTGTACAAATAGCGATAAGGCTTGCGGCAGCAAAACCTGTACATTGCTCACCACTACATTGCGTGGTATGCCGGTTAAATTATTGCCCGAAAAATCGGTATCAACTGTACTGTAACTCCTGAATTTGTATTTGCTGAAAGTATACGAAGTGTTAAACTGAACGCCTTTTACAAAGCCTGTACCTTTACGTAACAGCCAGCTACTAAAATAGAGTTCGGCACCGGGCTGGTTGGTGCCGCCCGCGTTTATGTAATATTCGGTATCATTCTCCAAGCGGCGGGGCACAATGGTGTTTTGCTGGCGGAAATAAAATGCTGAAACATCAAGGTAAGTACTCTCGTCATTATTACGCAGGCGGAAACCGCTTTCATAATTCCAGCCGGTTTGTGCGTTAAGGGTGGTGTTTACTATGTTATTGCTTGGCCTTACTTCCAGGTTAGTGGGCGATGAATAGCCCCGGCTTACTGATGCCCGCCAGCTAAAGTTATTGGTGATCAGATATGATAAGGCCAGCCTTGGCATTAGTTGAGCATCGAAATTACGTTCGCTAAAATCAGCCTCATTAATGGGAGCTATATTTTTAAAGCGGTATTTAAAATAGTTAAGGCTTAGCGCGGCTTCCAAATTAAGCCGGTTAAAAAAGGTAGCGGCATAACGGGTAAATATAAAACGCTGGTTGCTGTTCAGGCGGTCGGTAGCCTGTACATCGCCGCGTGTACCGCCGTTATTATCATAATTGGCAATGGTGGAGTTGGTTTGCTGCCACTCCACACCCAGGTTAAGCTTCCAGTCCAAATTGGTTTTTTTAACGGAGTTAAGTTCAAAATAGGTACGTAAACCATAAGTGCCCTCATTCCTGAATTCGTAATTGGTGATGAACGGGTTGGCGAAATCAACATGGTTGCCAAATACAGTGGCCACATTTTTTATGCGATCATTTATCTGCCAGTTATTCACCAGGCCGCCAAAATACATTTTTTGCCTGATGCCGATTTGCTGCTGCAAAGCACCGGGCAGGGTTGCTGTTGGCTGGCGTGCCGAGCGCGGGTTAGCTTCCAATTGTGCCTGGTTGAGGCCGCCGGGAGTTTGGTAGTTTAAATCCGAGTAAAAGGCAATGGCCTTTATCTCGTTATTCGTGCCATACTTTAACTTATTTGTTGTATTAACAAAATGACGGTACATGTAGCTGTTTTGCCGGTAACCGTCATAACTTTGGTAAGCCTGGTTTACCGATAGGCTATAATTATCCAACTGTTTTTGCAAACCGACGTTTTCAGGGAACAAGCCGTATGAACCGGTATTTATCCCGGCTGAAATTAAATTATCCGGAGTTTGGGGCGATGTGTTTAACAACACTACCCCGCCGGTATTGGCACCAAATAAACTACCATCAGGCCCTTTCTGTATTTCCATACTACGGATGCTGTTAAAATCAAGGGCGTTTAAATAGGTGTTGCCTCCCGCATCGGTAAGCGGTATCTCATCATAATATACCTTAATATTACGTACCCCAAATGGCGAGCGCAGTAAACTACCCCGTACCGAGAGGCGGTAACTGCCCGGCGAACGTTCCTCCGCCCGCACACCCGGAACGGTGTTTAGCGCCGGTACAAATGATACGGAGGGCTGCAACTGTAGTTGCGCCGCGCTTAACACACTTACTGATGCAGGGGTGCTTAATACCGGCTGCTCGGTAAGGCGGCCTTTAACGATTACTTCTTTAAGCGTTCGGGTACTATCACTTATGCGGATATCCTGGGCTTTAGCCAGGCTTAGGGCGCAACTTATATATATTATCAGCAGGAAGGTTTTTTTCACGATGTAAGTTTACAAACAAAAATAGCCCTTTAACTTAATAGAGGGCTATTGGTAATATTTATTACAGATATTATTTAACAGCTACCCGCCATATCGTATTAGCTGAATCATCGCTCACCAGTATCGATCCATCTTTTAAAACAGCTACATCAACCGGTCGGCCATAAACCTCGCCTTTATTAGCATCAGCCATAAAGCCTGTCAAAAAATCCTGCAGTTCGCCGGTTGGTTTGCCATTGGCAAAAGGGGCATACAATACTTTATAGCCCACCAGTTTGGAACTGTTCCACGAGCCGTGCTGCGCGATGAATGCACCGCCCTGGTATTGCTGCGGAAATTTCCTGCCGGTATAAAATGCCAGTCCTAATGATGCGGTGTGCGGCCCCAGAGCCAGGTCGGGCACCAGTGTCTTTTTCACCAGCTCCGGATTTTTTTGCTTAACTGAGGGATCTTCGTGCGGGCCAAAATAAGCGTAAGGCCAGCCATAAAAGCCCCCTTCCTGTACGCCGGTAAGATAATCGGGCACTAGGCCATCGCCCAGTTTATCGCGCTCATTAACTACGGTAAACAGCTTGCCTGTTTTCGGCTCCCAGTCTGTACCTACCGGGTTGCGCAACCCCGCGGCATAAATGCGCTCGCCTGAACCATCCGGATTGATCTCTAAAATGTTCGCACGGCGTATCTCGTTATTTATTCCATGCTCGGCAACATTACTGCCCGAGCCTACTGAGATGAAGATCTTTTTACCATCCTTGCCCGCAATCAGGTTGCGCGTCCAGTGGTTGTTGTAGCCACCGGCAGGCAGGTCAAGTATTTTGGTGCCTTTGGCGGTAATTTCGGTTTGACCGGGCTTATAAGGGTAGCGCCAAAGACCATCGGTATTGGCAACATAAAACCAGTTGCCCAGCACTAATAGACCATAAGGCTGATTCAGTTTGCCTAAAAATATTGTGCGCAGATCATACTTGCCATCGCCATTGGTATCTCTAAACAGGATAACATCGTTAGCACTTTTACCCAGGTTTTGTGATTTATCTTTACCGCTTATAGCTGCTTCGGCTTTCTTTTTAGCACCTTTTGATTCGGTATTAGCCTCAGATACAAAGATATCGCCATTGGGTGCCACATAAATATTGCGTGGGTTGCGCAGGCTGTCGGCAAAACGGCTAACCTCAAAGCCTTCGGGTGCTGTAGGCCTTTTGTCCTTTGGCCAGCCTAAAACCGTGCTGAATTTGGTAGTTGACTCGGTAGCATACGGAGCAGGTAGTTTAACCTGCTGGCTGCTTTTATTGGTAACCGTATCGGCATCGTTAGGATTGGCTTTTTTGCCCCCGCAGCCCGCGGCTAACAGGCTTAACGCTAATAAGTAAGCTGAATAGTTATTTTTCATAAGTAGATGTATTAACAACGGTTATTTAACTACTATGAAAAATATTTGTTTGCCCTGTAAGTGCTATTGTTACGAAAGGAGTAGCATAGTTGGCATATTGCGCATAATACATTACCTTAATCGCCACAAAACCAATATAACTATCTGTTTTAATGCGTCGGCTTGTTCAGGGATTTATGAGTTGCTTGTTGCTTATGCTTTTCATAAGCCATGCATCAGCGCAAACCTGTACCGGCAGCTTTGGTGATCCGGTAGTGTCGGAAAGCTTTGATAATCCGGGTCCGCTACCTGATGAGCAAGTAAAAATTCTTACATATACTACAGGTCCGTGCGCTGAAAACGGGCAATACAAGATTGTAAAATCTTTTCCGAATGATTGCCATACTGATACCTGGCACAATGTTTTTAGTGACCATACCGGCAATGGTGGATATATGATGATGATAAACGCATCCGAGGAAAAAAGTCAGTTTTTTGAAAAACGTGTAAGCGGCCTTTGTGGTAATACAGTTTACAGGTTTTCGATCTACGTGCTTGACCTGATGCGGAAAGAAAACACAAACCCAAATGTTATACACCCGGCGTTGCGCTTTGTTATAGAAGATGCTAACAGAAACGTATTAACCGAAAAAACTGAAAACATAGAACCCACTTACACAGCTGAATTTAAGCCATATAGTATTGATTTTGCAACTACGCTTAATACTGATGAGATAGTATTGAAAATATTTAATGATGCTACAGGCGGCAATGGTAATGACCTGATTATTGATGATATCGCCTTCCGTGCCTGTGGGCCGCAGGTTAACAACACGCTTAATGGCAAGGATGAAGATTTTACACCGGAATGCTCCGGCAGTGGTACACGCATTTTTACGTTTCAAACCACACCGCAATCCGGCTATGAGTACCAGTGGCAAAAATTAGTAAACGGTGATTGGCAGGATATTGCGGGTGCCGATCAAACACAGTACCCGGCGAATATCGATCTTTCTGTAGGGGCCATACATCAATACCGGGTAGCCGCCGCCAAGCCGGGTAATATAGGTTCTGAAAATTGCCGGGTATACTCGCTGCCGCGCAGCATCACTATTTATGCTAAGCCGGTTTTAGCTCCTATTAATAACGTTACTATTTGCCGGGGCGAAGATGTAACCATCAATCTTTCGGGCGGGGCTCGTTACCGGCTACTTGGTCCGGATGGATTTGATGTGCAAACAACCGGTTCGCAATATACTTTTCAAAAGCCAGAGCCGCCAAGCGGGTGGAGTTATACGGCATATGCTATATCGTCCGAGGGTTGCATAAGCGAGCCGCGTACTTTTACCATCACCGTAAAACCACCCTTTACTGCGACTGTTACAGCAGATAAAATTACGGTTTGCCGGGGCGAGGCGGTACAGCTTACTACTGTAACCAATATTGCCGATAATTATACCTACACCTGGTTGCCTGATGCCAGCCTGAGCCAAGCAGATGTTGCCAACCCTGTCGCTACGCCAGATGAAACAACTACTTATACGGTTACGGTAAGTAACGGAGCATGTACGGATGTTAAAACAATTACTATAACCGTTATTGAACCGCCAGCCGTAACCCTTACCCCAAAGCGTGAAATGTATGAAGGTACGGCTATCAAACTCGACCCTGCTTATTCCGGTGCTATTGATACCTACCGATGGTTACCCGAGGAAGGGCTTGATGACCCCACGAAGGATAATCCGCTTGTTTCGGCAACGGAAGATGTAACTTATACGGTAACGGTTACCGGTCCATGTGGTGTTAAAACAGCCAGCGTTTTTGTGCGGGTATATCAAAAAATAAATATCCCCAACACTTTTACGCCAAACGGCGATGGTATTAATGATGTATGGAATATTGAAGATCTGGTTACTTATCCTGCCAGCGAAACGCTGATCTATAACCGTAACGGGCAGCAGGTTTTTCGCAGCGTTGGGTACGCTATCCCCTGGGATGGGCGTTTTAACGGTGCTATATTACCGGCAGGCACCTATTACTACGTTATCGACCTGAAAAACAATACGCCCAAGGTTGCCGGTTATGTTACCCTTTTACGATAGGGCGCATATTCACAGCAAACCCTACCTTTGCGTTTATGGATACCATATCATGGAATGATTTTGAAAAGGTAGAGCTGCGGGCAGGCACCATACTGGAAGCCGTTGATTATCCCGAGGCACGGAAACCGGCCTACAAGGTACGTGTTGATTTTGGCGAATTCGGCATCAAATGGTCGAGCGCGCAAATTACCAAGCATTATACTAAGGAAGCATTGGTGGGCAGGCAGATCATCGGCGTAACCAACTTCCCGAAAAAACAGATCGGTAAATTCATGTCAGAATTTTTGGTGACCGGTTTTGCCGATGAAAATGGCGATATTGTATTGGCCGCGCTTGAAAGGCCGGTGCCTAATGGGCATAAATTAATTTAATATAATCATGAATATAGGGCAATGGCTGATCGGGCCGCAATTGATAGGCACAATCTTTATTATAACAGGCTATATTCAAAAGCGCTTTCCGCCAAAAAAAATTAATGCCCTTTACGGTTACCGTATGCCCAGCGCTACAAAAAACCAGGCAACCTGGGATGAAGGCAACCAGTATTCGGCCCGGTATATGATGCGGCTGGGAATAATGCTTGTAGTTTGCGGTATGATATCCACGGTTATTTTAAGTGTGATAAAAATGGATCAGGAAACCCGTATGATGGCAAGCGCCATGTTGCTTATCCCGTCGGCGATAGCTTCATGCGTAATGCTCATCGTAGCAACCGAAAAACATTTGTCACGTACATTTGATAATAAACCATAATGCGATACATCAACTTTGAAGGCGAATCAACCATTTCGCCGGATGACTTTTTTATGAACGAGGCGCTCAACGAGGCTAAACAGGCATTGGCAGAGGATGAAATACCTATTGGAGCCATAGTGGTGTGCAAAGGCAAGATCATCGGTCGGGGGCATAACCTTACCGAGCGGCTTAACGATGTATCAGCCCATGCCGAGATGCAGGCACTAACCGCCGCCGCCAACTATATGGGCGGTAAATATTTAAAGGAATGTACACTTTACGTTACGCTGGAACCCTGCGTAATGTGTGCAGGCGCATCATACTGGTTCCAGTTAGCTCGCATCGTATTCGGCGCTTACGATCAGCGTATGGGTTTCGGGCGGTTGAATCAAAAAATAACACATCCCAAAACAGAAATACTCGGCGGTATACGTGAAAATGAATGCGCCGAGCTAGTGCGGAATTTTTTTAAGGGGAAGCGGAAGGCCTGAACCGGAAATTTATTCTGAACCGGAATTTTCAGAATTTGAGAATATACAGAATTAAGAAAGATATTCTAATTCTGCTCATTCATTAATCTGAAAATTCTGGTTCGAAACAACATCCGGAAAATTCTGGTTCAAAACAATACAGACCAACAAATGACATTTTATTTAGAACAATTTAACAGTTGGGAACTTATATTTGCTAACACAACTAAGTTTTAAACTTTAAAACACAAATATCATGGCTTTTACACTACCTGCGTTACCATACGCACCAGAGGCATTAGAACCGCACATTGATAAAGCTACCATGGAAATTCACCATGGCAAGCATCACCAGGCTTATGTTACCAACCTGAACAAAGCATTGGAAGGCAAGCCTGAGGCTGATGCCAGCATCGAGGAGATCGTTACCAATATATCAAAATACCCTGCAGCAGTACGCAACAATGGCGGTGGCCACTACAACCACTCCCTGTTCTGGACTTTGCTTGCACCAAATGCAGGCGGTACACCAACAGGTGCTTTAGCCGAGGCTATCAACAGCACATTTGGTTCATTTGATGAATTGAAAACCAAACTTGCTGAGGCAGGTGCTACCCGTTTCGGTTCGGGTTGGGCCTGGTTAATTGTTACTGCCGATAAAAAGCTGGCGGTAACCTCAACCCCTAACCAGGATAACCCGTTAATGGATATCGCCGAAGTTAAAGGTACCCCGGTTTTAGGTATCGACGTTTGGGAGCATGCTTACTACCTGAAATACCAAAACCGTCGCCCGGATTATTTGGCGGCTATCTGGAATGTAGTTAACTGGGAAAAAGTAGCTGAGCTTTATACCAAAGCTATCGCTTAATCTCAAAAACGACTTTATAAAAAGGCGGCAGGGTGTTATATCCTGCCGCCTTTTTTATGATTGTATATCCTGCATGCATTGCGCGTAAGTGGCCCCTATGGGTACCGTATGCTTATCAATATAAACCTGGTAGCGGTCAAACCGGTTTATTTTATTGCGGGCTACCACATAAGCCCGGTGTGTACGGATGAAGGATTTTGAGGGCAGCATCAGCAGCATATCGCCAATGGTTACGCGTGTGCTTAACGAGGTATCATCACTTAAATATATCTTCACGTAGTTGCCGGATGCTTCTAAAAACAGGATGTCATTTATCGCTACTTTTACCTGCTCGTAGCCATCCTTTATAAATATACTTTCGGGCACACCTGTTACGTGCTGGTTGTTTCTGAGCACATATAACTCAAGGGCTTTGTTACAGGCCTTTAAAAATCGCGCCAACGAAAATGGTTTTAACAGATAGTCTACCGCATTAAGCTCAAAGCTTTTTACCGCATGTTCTGAATAAGCCGTAGTAAACACCACCATGGGCGGGTTGGTTAGGCTGTTCATAAAATCTATCCCGCTGATATCGGGCATTTTAATATCTAAAAATATCAGGTCGACCTTATTGCGCTGCAAATGGCTAAGTGCCTCAAAAGCATTTGTAAAGTAACCCTCCATTTGTATAAAGGGTACTTTTTGGGCATGCGCGCGCACAATATCTAACGCTATAGGTTCATCATCAATGGCAATGGCAATCATGCGGTAAAGTTAAACGGCATCTTCTAACTGCAAGGTAAGGTGTACAAAAAAGTCTTTCGCGGTTTCCCGGATAATTAATTCGTGCTTGTTGTTGTAAAGCAGGTTCAGGCGCTGCTTCACATTTTCGAGCCCGATACCGCTTTGGCCTTTTTCCGGGTCATTATCGCTTTTCAGATGAATGCTGTTGTGCACATCAAAGTACAGCGTGTTGCCGCTGGTTACCAACTTCATTTTTATAAAGGATGGATTAATAAGGCTGATGCCATGCTTAAAGGCATTCTCAACAAAAGGTATAAGCAGCATGGGCGCGATGAGCAGCTCCGGACTATCATCATTGATCTCGGCCTCAATAATAACATTTGCGGATGTAGCGGTGCGTAGTTTTTGCAACAGAATGTAATTATTTAAATAGTCAATATCTTTTGATATCGATATTTTATCCTTCATGTTTTCCTGGAGCATCAGGCGCATCATGTCCCCGAGTTTTTGTATGCCTTCGCCGGTGCGTTCCGCGTTTTCCTGCAAGGCGGTACCATATAAAGTGTTTAAGGCATTGAATAAAAAGTGCGGGTTGATCTGCGACTTTAAAAAGTTAAGGTTAGCATCGGTTTGCCCAAGTTCAGTTTTAAGTTCATGTATTTGCTGGTCTAATTTCCTGTTACGGCTTTTAAAATTACTCCAGGCAAAAGGAATTACAATTAGTAATTGTGTTACTATACATATTGCAAGTAATACTGTAACGTCATGTTCCTCAACTTTAAAGTTTAATAAATCAGGTCCTAATATCTCTGCAACACCGTATAGGTATGAGTGCTCTTTCAATTGAGTTACAACAAGGGTTACTAACAGCATTGAAAGAATAATCGCCCCTAACGTTCTTATAAAAAAATTAAAAAATAACCATTTTTTATGCTGTATAAGCGGCAGTATGCGATATATTGAATATAAATAAATAGTTATACAAGCTGGTATAACCAGTAATATATAAGTTCTTAATACATCATGTATATCAACAAATACTGATGCGACGGTCAAAAAAATCCAGCTTGCGGTAAGTAACCCGCTTTCGTAATTTAAGGCATTTACAGCGGATCTGTTGTTTCTTGTAAATAGAATGATCCATATTCTTAATGCCAGGAGCGCACCAAAGTAAATGCTGATCAGATTAAGCAGAAGCGACACTGCAATCAGCGCATATACTAAAACTACTGGCCTGGCAGGTTGGCCTTCAGGTTTTTTAAACTCAGGTGCTACAAATAAACATAGCAGGGTGTAGCACAAATAGGTTACAGCATATTTAAATACTGCTGTTGCAAGTAAAGAGCTGTAGGTAATGGATATGCCGATTGAACGATTGCTTTTCACAACATCTACAGCATCAAACAGGTAAACTATAAACGTAGCTAAGATAACGAGTGCAACCAATAAAAGCTCAATGAGCGTTTCGGTTTTTAATTTAGTTTGGAGAGATTTAAGCATAATGTGATTTGTTTAGGGCAATAGTACGCAGCACTGTTATACAAAAATAAAAAATGTGATAAACGCCCCGATAAATGTGACAAACATGGTTTTTTTATAGTTTTACCTTATTCCTGCTCCGTTTAGGTTTTCGGAACAGTGATTGCTGCCGGTAAATGTAAAGCGAATTATTTATGAAAGCGATTGTATTAGAAGGGCTGAACCAGCCACTAACCATAAAAGATATTGATAAACCTGTACCGCAACCGGGCGAGGTGCTGGTGCAGTTAAAAGCGGCATCATTAAACCGCCGCGACTGGTGGATAACGCAGGGCAAATACGATGGGATATCCTATCCCTCTGTAATCGGATCTGACGGTGCTGGCGTAGTTGTGGAAGCGGGCAGCGATGCCGGTAGCGGCTGGATAGGTAAAGAGGTGGTCATTTACCCGGCGCATGGCTGGGGAGACAACACCGCGCATCAATCAAAGGATTTTAACATCATCGGTTTGCCACCCAACCAGGGTACTTTTGCGGAATACGTTACCGTGCCCTTAGCTAACCTGCAACCCAAGCCGGTACATTTAAACTGGGAACAAACCGCTACGCTACCGGTTGCCGGCTTAACCACCTTCAGGGCTTTATTTACCAAAGGGCAGGCAAAAAGGGGCGACAAAGTTTTAATAACCGGCGTTGGAGGTGGTACCGGGGCTTTTGCCCTGCAATACGCCGTAGCCGCGGGCTGCCAGGTATTTGTTACCTCCGGCTCGGCCGAAAAGATAGAACGTGCAAGGCAGTTGGGTGCTTCGGCAGGGGTAAATTACAAGGCACAGGATTGGCCCGGACAATTGCAGCAACTATCGGGCGGCGGGTTTGATGTGATCATTGATAGTGCCTTGGGCAAAGGCTTTGAAAAGCTGATAGATATCTGCAAACCGGGTGGCCGCATTGTCTTTTTTGGCGGTACTGCCGGCAATATTCCCGAATTAGCCGGCCGGAAAATATTCTGGAACCACATCAGCATATTAGGTACCACGTTGGGCTCGCCTGCTGAATTTGAGCAGATGCTGCAATTTATCAGTGGCCATAAAATTGAACCGGTTATTGATGAGGTATTTCCCTTAGCTGAGGCTGAGAAAGCGATCAGGAGGATGGATGATTCAAGTCAGTTTGGTAAGTTGGTGTTAAGAATAGGCTAATGCTGCAGTTAAGGGTTGAAAAGATAGAACAAGAAACGGCTGATACGTCCACGTTTTACCTGAGCAATGTAACAGGCGAAAAGGTAAGCTATAAGGCGGGACAGTTTATTACGCTGGTGTTTGATCATCATCATGAAGAAATACGCAGATCGTATTCGCTCAGTTCATCACCAGATGAAAAATTAATGGCCATTACCATAAAGCGCATCCCAAACGGCGAAATTTCGCGCTTTATGTTTACTAAGATAAAAGTGGGTGATCTTTTAAACGCTGTTGAACCCACAGGTCGTTTCTTAATAACTCATCCCGAAGAGAAGAAAGATATTATCATATTCGCGGCGGGCAGCGGTATTACACCGGTATTTTCTCAGCTTAAATATATTTTGAAGCAGCCCGGAAAGAGTAATATAGTTATTATCTATAGCAACCTTAATAAAGCATCAATAATATTTAAGAAGCAACTTAGCGAATTAGCAGATACCCATGCTGATAGGTTAAAAGTTATACACCTGCTTAGCAGCGAAGCCAATCGGCTGAATAATTTTATGGCCGAAAAGCTGGTAAAGCAGCATACGCCCAACGGTTTGGCTAACGCCGATTTTTATTTGTGCGGGCCCTTCGCTTACATGCGTATGCTCAGGCTTACCTTATTATATATGGGTGTTGAGCCACAACGCATCCGTAAGGAAAATTTTGTGATCGATACTGTCGCGGTAACACCGCCTGCGCTTAATTACCCGCCGCAAAAAGTGGGCATTGCTTACAAGGGTGAGCATTATAATATCATAGCGGGAGAAAATCAATCTATTTTACAGGCCGCCTTGCAAAATGGCATCAGGCTATCATACAGTTGCCGGGCGGGTGTATGCTCCGCTTGCGCAGTTATATGTACCAGCGGCAAGGTTGAAATGGCTCGAAATGATGTACTCACTCCCGAAGATATAGCCGCAGGCTGGATACTTACGTGCACCGGGCATCCGGTAACAGAGGTGGAGATTGTTGGTGATTAGTGGTTAGTAATGGGTGGTCAGAGATTGGTTTTTGAAACAAGTCGCTTATTGTATTACTAACTAACTACTAACCCTCAATCACTGACCACTAATCTCTACCACCTATATGTCCACTATCTCTTTCTTCTTCTTGGTTTTTAATCTTTTAGGGATAAATTCAAGGATCTCGTTTTTAAGCGCTTCTATCATACGTCGTTTTAAAAAATTACGGGGTATTACAATGCTTACCTCACGTGCCGGTTCCGGCGATTTAAAGTAACGCACCCTGTCCAGTTGTTTTTCGGTCAGGTCGGCAATGGCCAGCTCGGGCAAAATGGTAGCACCGTTATTTTGGTCAACCATGCGTTTAAGTGTTTCAACGCTACCCGTGTTATACTCAAAATGCTGAAAGCCCCGGGTGCTTTTGCGGCGCTGGCAAATATTCAGCACCTGTTCGCGCATGCAGTGCCCCTCGTTAAGTACCCATATTTCTTCCACATCAATATCATCCGGCTGTATGCTTTTCTTTTTAAACAGGTTGCTGTTGCGCGATACGTAGGCCACAAAGTTTTCGTAAAAAACCGGGATCTCCATCAGGTTGCTCTCATGCAGCGGGGTAGACAGGATGCCACAATCAAGTATACCCATTTTTAACTGCTGGATAATCTGCTCCGTTGTTTGCTCCCACACCACCAGTTTTACCTGCGGATATTTTTCAATGAAACTCGTAATAATTTTAGGTAATATATAAGGCGATATAGTTGGTATAATGCCTATCTTCAACTCTCCCGATAGTTCCTTCTGTCGGTCGCTTATAATTTCTTTGATCTTCTCACTCTCGGCAAGCAATACACGTGCCTGGGCTACTACCTCAATGCCAATTTCTGTTGGTATAACAGGCTGCTTGCTGCGGTCAAACAGTTTAACGCCTAAGGTGTCTTCCAGCTTTTGCACCTGCATGCTGAGGGTGGGTTGTGTAACAAAACACTTTTCGGCGGCAGTGCCAAAGCTGCGGTAAGTATCTACGGCTACAATATATTCTAACTGTGTAATGGTCATGATATAGATTTTATCGATGTAAAATTAATATAATGATTGATTTTAGCAATAGAATTTATCGACTTGATCCAAATAAAAACGGCTCGCAGCAAATGCTGCGAGCCGTTCAATTAATTATAATTTAGAGCTTATTCAACCGTAACGGATTTAGCCAGGTTACGCGGCTGATCTACATTGCATCCCCGCATAACCGCAATGTGGTATGAAAGCAATTGCAGCGGAATAGTAGCCAGCAGCGGTACAAAGGCTTCGCCGGTTTGCGGAATTTCTATTATGTAGTCGGCCATGTCCCTAACATCGGTATCTCCCTCGGTAACAATAGCAATTACACGGCCGCCACGGGCTTTAACCTCCTGTATGTTGCTGATCACCTTTTCGTAAGATGAATGTTTGGTGGCTATAAATACCACCGGCATCTCGGCATCGATCAGCGCGATCGGCCCGTGTTTCATTTCGGCAGCCGGATAGCCTTCGGCATGTATGTATGATATTTCTTTTAGCTTCAACGCACCCTCGAGCGCTACCGGGAAAGAGCTGCCCCTACCCAGGAAAAGGCAGTTGCGGCTATCCTTAAATTTCTCGGCTATCTCCTTTACCCGGTCATTGGTTTTCAGCGTCTTTTCTATCAGGCCCGGTATCTGGTCAAGCCCGGTCAGGTATTCTATCAGCTTACTTTGGGTAATGGCTCCGCGCTGCTGCGCGATATAAAAAGCGATAAGCGTAAGCACTGTAACCTGCGAGGTAAAGGCCTTGGTTGATGCTACGCCAATTTCAGGCCCGGCATGGGTATAAACCCCGGCATGGGTAATGCGCGGAATAGAAGCGCCAACTACATTACAAACCCCAAAAATAGTGGCTCCTTTTTCTTTAGCCAGTTCAAGCGCCGCCATGGTATCAGCCGTCTCGCCGGATTGTGATATGGCGATCACCAGGTCTTTTTCGGTAATGATGGGGTTGCGGTACCTGAACTCTGAGGCATACTCCACCTCTACCGGTACACGGGCGTATTCTTCAATTAAATATTCACCCACCAAGCCGGCATGCCACGAGGTGCCGCAAGCTACAATAATAATACGGTCAAGGTTCTTTAATTTCTCCGCATACTCTTTAATTCCCCCAAGTTGTACCTTGCCCTCCTGCGGGTAAATGCGCCCGCGCAGGCAATCACGTATCGACCGCGGCTGCTCGTATATTTCCTTTAGCATAAAGTGGTCGTATCCGCCTTTTTCGAGCATTTCCAACTTCAGGTCGAGCTCCTGTATGTAGGGTGTTTGTATGGTGTTGTCAATGTTTTTGATCAGCAGGTCTTCGCGGGTAATGTAGGCGATCTCATTATCGTTAAGGTAGATCACGTTTTTGGTATACTCTACAATCGGCGTAGCGTCCGAAGCGATGAAGTATTCACCCTCACCTACGCCGATCACCATCGGGCTGCCCTTGCGTGCGGCTATCAGCAGGTTTGGGTCATCCTCGCTCATAATAACAATCGCATAAGCGCCTATCACCTTGTTTAAGGCGATACGTACAGCTTCTTTCAGGTCGATGCCGGTAGCCGTGGCAATATCTTCCACCAGGTGTATCAATACTTCGGTATCTGTATCGCTTTTAAAAACGTGCCCCTTGGCCAGCAGGGTTTCCTTAATAGTGGCATAATTCTCAATAATGCCATTGTGTATAATGGTAAGCTTTCGGTTGTTTGAGGCGTGGGGGTGCGAGTTGCGGTCGCTTGGTGCACCATGCGTAGCCCAACGGGTGTGGCCCATACCTATGGTGCTTGTTACCGGCAGGTCTTTAGCAAAATCCTCAAGGGCGCTTACCTTGCCGGCTTTTTTATATACTTTAAGCCCATCGTTATATATTGATATACCGGCACTATCGTAACCGCGATACTCCAGGCGGTGCAGGCCTTTAATAATGATAGGGAATGCATCCCGGTGGCCTATATATCCAACTATTCCGCACATTTGTTTTCAGGTTTTTGTTTATAAAAAGATTGCTGCAAATGTAATCAGCTTTAATACAAACAACGCAATGCCCCCCAATTAATTGCAATAAAAAAGCCCGCTTGTGGCGGGCTCTATACTATTTAATTTTAGTGTATATTATTTTGAGTTGCACCCTGTAAGGCGAGTTTTTGCCTAACAGCACCGTTCGTGCTGTTGGGTAGGCTGTTGCCCCTATATTAGGAGCTGCACCTGTACCGGTGCTTTGTGCCTCATTATCGGCAGCTATATAAGTGCCATAATCCTGATCCTTACCGGTTACCAGGTTTTGCAGGTAAGTGGTAAGCAAAAAGCGGTATTCGTTTTTTACAGGAATAGAATAGTATCCGCCAAACAGCAAGCCAAAGTTGGCCGATCCATTCACCATGTCCTCAATGTAGGTACGCTGCTTTGCCAGATCAGATTTGTACATCACCAACCTTGGCAACGGCGCATAAGGCGTTAGTGTGCCTGCCTTAGGTATAATCACCATTTCGGCACGGTTAATAATAACATCCTTAGGCAGCAGTTCTGTTAACTTATCAAAATTTACTTTTACACGTAAGCCACCCATGCCTTGTAAGTAGGCCGTTTGATTGGTGGTAGTAGTATTGGCAAGCGCGGCCTTAACCTGGTCGCTATAAGTATGCTTAACTTCGTTAATATAACGGCTGATAGGCAAACCAACTACGGTGGTGTCCTTGGTTGATCCGGATGTAACCGTGGTATAAACAGCTATGGAGTCGCCGGTTGATAAGGCGATAATACCGCCTGAGCCTGTTGTGCCTGTAGGGTCTATTTTTACATATAGCCCTTTAGCCAGATTTTGAAAAGCCAGGTTTGACTGCGCCGCATCTGTTGAGTTTAGCCAACCCCTGATCAACTCCGTGCTCAACCTAACCCGTATTTGAGGCACAACACGAATAGCGGTATCAGCAGCGCCGTCAACAATTGAAGTAACCCGGATAGTATCATGCGGGCGGGCAATAAAAGTTTTAGTACCGATAACGGTGCTAAGTGGAGTCCATTTTTTACTGTTATAATAAACCACGTTTTGTGGCTTTTCACTAAGCTGATAAACGTTTAATTTGTAGGTAGAGGCCAATGAGTCGCCATAAAAACCGGTTGGCGCGTATTTAAGCATCAACACAGCCGAGTCAACTACCATATCGCCGGTTGGCTTGGTGTAAGCGGTACCACCCGGTAAATTAATATCAGTAATCAGTGCTGATTCTGTTAAGCCGAGCTCGGCATCATTAAAATAAGCAAGTGTTGAACGCCCGAGGTCCGACACGACGACAGAATCTTCGGGCACCGTGTTAAGCGTAATGTTGGTATCAACCAACAGGGAGCCGCTTACCTGATTGTTTTCGTCAATATCCAGGCCTACACCATCCGGGTTTTTGCAACTATTTAAAATAAAAAGACTTATCAACAGGGTTAATAAGTCTAATCTGAAAAATCTCATATGTTAAAAAAATATCTTATTCAACTTTATACAACCTGTGCCAGCTCTTCAGTGGCAATTTCGTCGTAAAAATTGTAATAATTTTCCACATCCGAAGTAGAATTGTAATCTAAAACAGGTTTATTGCTGTTTTTAACATTATTTAACACATCCTCGTCTATGTTCTCAGCCGCTAATATCACACCATCTGAATAGTGGATAGCACCGGCGTAAAGTGCCGAACTGGTGGCCGGTTTGTACACTTCAGTGTGCGCCTCGGTCATGCCATTCATTACCGCTTTTTGCGCGAAATCATCATTCAGTTGCCCTGCAAAATCATTCTCGTAAATAGAGTAAACCAGCTTGGAGTTTTTAAAGGTCGGATCGTCCTTATAGGTGGTTTTCAGGTACGCGGGTACCAGCGCGCTCATCCAGCCGTGGCAGTGGATCATGTCTGGCGCCCAGCCTAATTTTTTAACGGTTTCAAGTGCTCCTTTGCAAAAGAAGATCATGCGCTCATCGTTATCGGCGTAAAATTTGCCATCCTTATCGGTAAACACGTGCTTGCGTTGAAAGTACTCTTCGTTATCAAGAAAATATACCTGCATACGTGCTGAAGGTATTGAAGCCACTTTAATGATCAGCGGATTGTCGTTGTCATTAATAATGATGTTCATGCCTGATAAACGGATCACTTCATGTAGTCGGTTCCTGCGCTCATTGATATTGCCGAAACGGGGCATCAGGATACGGATCTCGTAACCTTTATCCTGCATTGCCTGGGGCAAATTGCGTACTATTTCAGAAATTTTTGTGAGTTCAAGGAAAGGTGACATTTCATGAGCTATAAACAAAAGCTTAGATTTACCCATCTCTATAAATTTGTATTTAGTAAGTATAAGACGTCAAAATAAATTTTGAGAGTACAAATATAGGGATATTATATGAACTATCAATTAATTGCACAACATAAGTTTGGATATTTTTAATTAATTACTCATTTTCGCCGAATTTTTTAAGCACTTTAAGGCATTGAAAATTATAACCACCAAACAACAGCTAAGGCAGCATTTGCAACCTTTGCAAACCGGCGGAGCTACCATTGGCTTTGTGCCTACCATGGGGGCCTTGCACCGCGGCCATATTACCTTAATTGAGCGGGCAAAGCAGGAGTGCGATATTGTGGTATGCAGCATTTTTGTAAATCCAACGCAGTTTAATGATCCTAAAGACCTTGAAAAATATCCCCGCCCGATCGAGGCTGATATAGAAAAACTGGAGCAGGCCGGATGCGATGCGCTGTTTAACCCGCCCGTTAGCGAAATGTATGCCAGCAATGAGCAATGGCATTTAAACATTGGCGAACTGGAGCACTTGCTTGAAGGCGCATTCAGGCCCGGACATTACCAGGGCGTAACACAGGTGGTGTTTAAGCTTTTTGATATGGTTAAGCCCGATAAAGCGTATTTCGGGCAAAAAGATTATCAGCAATTTATGGTAGTGAACCGTATGGTGGAGTTGCTTGCATTGCCCGTTAAACTGGTAATGTGCCCCATTGAGCGCGATGCCGATGGTTTGGCCATGAGCTCACGCAACGTGCACCTTACGGCTGATGACCGCTTGCACGCGCTTGTGCTTTCTAAAACCTTAAATAACCTAAAAAGTCAATTTAACAGCACGAACATAGCGGCATTGAAGCAACAGGCAGAAGCCGCAATTGGTAGCGAGCCTGGTGTAGCGCTTGATTATTTTGAAATAGTTGATGGGGATAACTTGCACCCGGCCAATCAAAATACAACGCATATTGTTGCTTTAGTAGCGGCCAAAGTGGGCAATACCCGGCTGATTGATAATATGATAATTAAATAGAAGGCGGCACAAATCAACCTATTGTAATAATATAGCAGCACCCTAACTATTAAAAATTACTCCAATTCAAATTACTAACTTTGCGCCATGATAATTGAGGTGTTAAAATCCAAAATTCACCGGGTAAAGGTCACCCAGGCCGAACTGAACTATGTGGGCAGTATTACCATTGATGAGGATTTGATGGATGCGGCAAACATTATTGCCAACGAGAAAGTACAGATAGTAAATAACAATAACGGTGCGCGTTTTGAAACCTACGTTATACGTGGCGAGCGCGGTTCCGGTACCATCTGCCTTAACGGCGCAACAGCACGTTTAGCCCAGGTGGGTGATATTGTGATCATCATGAGCTATGCCTACATGGAGCGCGAAGAAGCCAAAGTTTACGAACCGGTTTTGGTTTTTCCGGATACGGATAATAAGCTGATTAAGTAAAGTAAACAATACCTATTCCATCACATGCTTAAAAAATTTGCTTTCAGCATAGCATGCTCTGTATTGCTATCAACTGTGGCGATTGCTCAAAACGCATGGTTTGTAAGGAATGATGGCAAAATTGTAAACACCAGGGATAGCGCTGATTTTATAAGAATAATCAGCAAACCAGACTCCGGCGATGTACTATACAATGTTGTAGAGGTATATCCTAACAACAAGATAAAACTGGCGGGTAAATCAATTACTCCTAATTTTTATACACTCCATGGAAAAATAGTTACTTATTATCCCAACGGAAGGGTCGAGAGCATTACCGATTACGTAAGGGGGAGTATATGGGGTGATCGTTATGAGTATTTTCCCAATGGCAAATTATATCTTTTACGTAATTACTATAAGGCTACTTCGTTAGAAGCCCATAACACCGACGAAGCGATGAATAAGTACGAGGTTATAACATGCAATTATCTCAATGGAGATATACTGACCAAAGAAAAAAACGGATACTACAAAGTATACAATGATAATTTCAGATCAGTTATACAAGAGGGCTATATAAAAAACGGGAAAAGAAATGGCGGGTGGAAAGGAATCGATACTTTACTAAAGGTCAGCTTTAATGAGATATATGAGAGCGGGGTTGTAATATCGGGCCTATCCGTTGATAGCTCAGGCATAAAGCATCATTATAACAGCCTTGAACCAACCCTCCCTACTTATAAAGGTGGATTAGAGGTTTTTAAAACATATGTGGAAAAAAATCTTGTTTACCCAATGCAATCACGGGCTAATAATATTCAGGGAAGAGTGTTTATCTCTTTTATAATAGGCCCGGACGGTACAATCGTTTCAAGCAAAATTTTAAGATCGCTTGATCAGTATACCTCAGCAGAAGCCGAACGGGTAATCATGAGTTCAACCGGATGGATTCCTGCATTGAAGAGAGGGGTATACTGCAAAGCCGCATCAGTAGCTACGCTGCCAATACAGTTTGGGCTTACAGATCCGAATAAAAAGCCGGGCAAATAACTTAACCCATTCCCAGTATACTGTAACATACATTGAACTACAGTTATTATATTTATACCAACCTTACACACCACTATGCAACGTTTCATATACGCGCTATTGGCGCTATTATTATTCGCATTAAGCGCATATTCACAAGCTCAGAACGTGTATTTTATCAAAAATGACGGCAGTTATGTTTCCACAAAAGACAGCGCTGACTACATCAGGGTTATAACCGAGTCTGATCCGACAAGCACGCTCTACTCTGTTACAGAATATTACAAAAATGGCAGTAAAAAAGCCGTGGGGTATTCAACATCGGCTGAGTTGTTTCGCCCTGATGGCTCGTTGATAAACTATTACAGCAATGGCAAAAAAAAGAGCATTGAAAATTATGTAAACGGGCAACCAATGGGTTTGCAATACGCCTATTATCCAAATGGCAAATTACATGATGTTGTAAAAATCATAAAATCAGACGAAAAAGCAAGCAACATTTTTCTTCAAGAAGTAGAAACAGAGATTGTTACCAGCCTTGATTCTACTGGTAAGGAATTGGTTACCGAAGGTAATGGGCATTATATTGAATATACATCCGATTTTAAATCGGTTATATTAGAAGGCGATTTAAAAAACGGTAAGCGGGTTGGTAAATGGACTGGGCGCAACCGTTGGCTTAAAGCAACATATACCGAGCAGTATGACGAAAACGGTATGCTGATATCAGGCGAATCAATAGACGCTGCCGGCCAAAAGCATAGCTATACCACACGCGTGGAACCTCCTGAATATCCCGGTGGTATGCCAGGTATTCGCAAATATTTAGAAGCGCATATACGCTACCCTGCATCTGCCCGAAATAACGGCATAGAAGGGACGGTTTTAATATTTATTACTGTAAAAGTTAATGGTACAGTGGGTAATGTAAGAGTGCTTAAGCCGGTAAGCAATGATATTGATAGAGAAGCAATTAGGGTAGTTTCCCGCATGAAGGGTTGGATACCCGGAAAACGCTATGGAATAATTGCAGATACCGACTATAAGTGGCCGATAGCTTTTGGCATTCGTTAAAACCTTTAATATTATTGACTGGCTCGCTATAATCATGTATAGTAAACAGGTTGCTTATTAAACTTTGAGATGCGATTGATAATAGTTTAAAGCTTAATTAGTATCATTAAAACTTGAAACTTTATAGCTAAAATCTCTGCCTATTGCTGTGCAAGATCGAAGACCTTAAAAAATTATAAAAATCCCCGCAATTTAATTCAATAAGTTCTATCTTTGCACCCCGACGCTGAAGTCGGTTTTATCCTCGCTTTCAGCGCATAGGTAACAGTCCGTAAATCCAGCTAAATGGATGGCGGCTATAACTTTAACTTTTTGAATTAAAAAAGCCCTATGCCCAAAAACTCTTCCATCAAATCGGTATTAATTATTGGTTCAGGCCCTATCATTATAGGCCAGGCCTGCGAGTTTGATTACTCAGGCTCACAAGCCGCGCTTTCGTTAAAAGAGGAAGGTATCTCCGTAACCATTATCAACAGCAACCCCGCCACTATCATGACGGATAAGGTTATTGCTGATAACGTTTACCTGCTGCCTTTGAACTGCGAAAGCATTGAACAAATTTTACAGGAGCAGCAAATTGATGCTGTACTGCCTACCATGGGCGGCCAAACCGCGCTAAACCTTTGCATCAGCGCGGATGAGCAGGGCATCTGGGAAAAATACGGCGTTAAGATTATCGGTGTTGATATTGCCGCTATCGAAAAAACTGAGAACCGCGAAGCCTTCCGCCAGTTAATGGTTGACATTGGTGTTGGCGTGGCCACCTCAAAAATCGCTAACTCGTTTTTAGAGGGTAAAGAGGCTGCGCAAACTATCGGGTTCCCGCTGGTAATACGCCCAAGCTATACGCTGGGTGGTAAAGGCGCAGGCTTTGTGCATAAAAAAGAAGAGTTTGACGCGGCCCTGAGCCGTGGCTTGCAGGCATCACCTACACACGAGGTACTGGTGGAGCAGGCGGTATTAGGCTGGAAAGAATATGAGCTGGAGCTGCTTCGCGACAGCAGAGATAATGTGATCATCATCTGCTCTATCGAGAACTTTGACCCGATGGGCATCCACACCGGCGACTCGATCACCGTGGCTCCTGCCATGACGCTGAGCGACCGCTGCTACCAGGATATGCGTAACCAGGCCATCAAAATGATGCGTGCCATTGGTAACTTTGCCGGTGGCTGTAACGTACAGTTCTCGGTAAACCCGGCTAATGAGGAGATCATCGCTATCGAGATCAACCCACGGGTATCACGCTCATCAGCACTGGCATCAAAAGCTACCGGTTATCCTATCGCTAAAATAGCCGCCAAACTGGCTATCGGTTATAACCTGGATGAAATAGAAAACCAGATCACCAAAACCACTTCGGCTTACTTTGAGCCAACGCTGGATTACGTGATCGTGAAGATCCCTCGCTGGAATTTTGATAAATTCAAGGGCGCCAACCGCGAACTGGGCCTGCAAATGAAATCAGTAGGTGAGGTAATGGGCATAGGCCGTACCTTTATCGAAGCCTTGCAGAAAGCCTGCCAGAGTTTGGAGATAGGCCGCGCCGGTTTAGGTGCCGACGGCCGCCAGAGCCGCAACCTTGATGAAATTATGCACAGCCTTGAACACCCAAGCTGGGACAGGCTGTTCCATATATATGATGCCCTGAGCCTTGGCGTGCCGATTGAATCAGTACGCAAGGCTACCAAAATTGACCGCTGGTTTTTGAACCAGATACAGGAAGTGGTTAACATGGAGAACGAACTTCGCCGGTATTCACTCAATAATATTCCTGAAGACTTCTTATTCACCCTGAAACAAAAAGGTTTCTCTGACGCGCAGATCGCTTACGTACTGACAAACACGACCGAAGAGGATGTTTACCAGCGCCGTAAGCAATTAGGTATACGCCGCGTGTATAAAATGGTTGATACCTGCGCCGCGGAGTTCCCGGCAAAAACACCGTACTACTACTCAACCTACGAGGGCGAGAATGAGTCGGTAGTGTCTGACAAGAAAAAGATCATTGTATTAGGCTCAGGCCCTAACCGTATTGGCCAAGGTATTGAGTTTGATTATAGCTGCGTGCATGGCCTGCTGGCAGCAAAAGAAGCCGGTTTTGAAGCCATCATGGTTAACTGTAACCCTGAAACCGTATCAACCGACTTTAACATGGCCGATAAGCTGTACTTTGAGCCCGTATTTTGGGAGCACGTACGCGAGATCATCGAATTAGAAAAGCCTTATGGCGTAGTAGTTCAGTTAGGTGGCCAAACAGCCCTTAAAATGGCTGAAAAGATGCATGAGCACGGGATCCGCATTATCGGCACCTCGTTTACCGATATGGATATCGCCGAAGACCGCGGCCGTTTCTCTGACCTGCTGAAAGAGCTTAACATTCCTTACCCTAAATATGGTGTTGCCGAGAGTGCTGAAGAAGCCCTTGAAGTAGCGCACGAAGTAGGTTACCCGGTATTGGTTCGCCCAAGTTATGTATTAGGCGGCCAGGGTATGAGCATCGTAATTAATGATGAAGACCTGGAAAAAGCGGTAGTTGGCTTACTGAAAAATCTGCCCGGCAACCGTGTGCTGATTGACCATTTCCTTGACCGTGCATCCGAAGCCGAGTCTGATTCGATCAGTGATGGTGATGATGTGCACATCGTAGGTTTAATGGAGCACATTGAGCCTGCCGGTATTCACTCAGGCGACTCCTACGCGGTGCTGCCTCCGTTTGACCTGTCAGACAACGTGATCGAGCAGATGGAAACTTATACCAAAAAGATAGCTACTGCACTTAACGTGCGTGGTTTGCTGAACATACAGTTCGCTATAAAAGAGGAAAAGGTATATGTAATTGAGGCTAACCCCCGCGCATCACGTACCGTACCGTTTATTGCCAAGGCGTATGATGTGCCTTACATCAATATAGCTGCTAAAATAATGCTGGGTACGCATAAACTAAAGGATTTTAGTATTGTACGTAAACTAAAAGGCTATGCTATTAAGGAGCCGGTATTCTCATACGATAAATTCCCTGAAGTAGCCAAGGAGCTTGGCCCTGAAATGAAGTCGACAGGTGAGGCGATACGCTTTATCCCTAACCTGCAGGACCCATACTTCAGGCATTTGTATAAAGAGAAATCAATGTATTTAAGTAAATAACAACCGGTTTTCTCTGATTGTGAAACTTGTTCTTTAATTAATGGATCATAAATTATTACTGCTGGATAAAATTGATCTGGCAGATGCTGTCATAGAAAAAGTTGAAAGGTCATTTGGCGTACACCTTACGCCGAATGATCTTCAGCAAATACACACCATTGGCGATTTGTGCAACGTTGTTCACAGCCGGCTAAAGCTCGAAAACCATGATGCCTGTACTACACAGCATGCATTTTACATGTTACGTAACGCCATTACCGCCTCCACTATTATTGACAGGTGCGCCATTAATACCAATACCTGCCTTAAAGATGTTTTCCCCGAAGAGGAAAGATTACAGCTTGTAGCGGATATTGAGGGTGAAATGGGCCTGCGTTTAAATGTATTGCAGCCTAAGCAAAGTATTATAACAGGCTTGGCCATATTATTCGTGCTGTCGTTAACAACCGTTTACTTTAACTGGCAGGTTGGCTGTATAGGGCTTACGCTGTTCGCGGCAGGCTCATTAATGGCCAAAAAACGCGGCAGGCAGTTAGCTGTTAAAACCGTAGGCCAACTGGCTGAAAAAATAGCCCGTGAGCATCATTTAAAATGCCGCCGCAATGCGGCTATGGTTAGCCGTAAGGAAGTTAATCAGAAGATACATGAGCTTTTTAGAAATGAGTTCGATGTAAATCCAAAACTTAATCAAAATACTTCTTTTTATTAATTCAAAATTAGCGACCCGATAATTAGTTACCGGGTTAAAAGAATTTGATACATAACTACTGCTCCTATAAATATAAATGCCTGGTAATTTGAAATTACCAGGCATTTATATTTATAGGAGTCTAAAATATTTTAATCCTCCGGGGTAATTACTCCACCGCCATTGCTGGTTACACTGGTGATAGAAAAGTCCCACTTTAAGCAGCTAAATGCTGGAATAGAAGTACTACCCGCAAAGCCATACATTAAATGAGATGGTGCTATAATCGACACTGTTTGCCCGTTCCTTGCTTTTTGCATTGCTTCCTGAATCCCTAATTCTCTGTCTTCAACAACAAGACTGGTACTTGTGGTTACTTCATCAAGCTTCGTGTTATTCATGTTGTATAATGAATAGGTAACTCCAACGGTTGATGTTTTGGTTATTACTTTTCCAGTATCTGATCCGGAAAGTTTATAATATAGGCCTGACGCGGTTTTTGTGTAACCGGTTATGCCGATGCCATAAGCATTGGCATATTTGTTAATGCTCAGATCATCATAAGCTTTTTGATCGCCTATAATGCGTACCCAATAATCTAAACACTGATTGCCTGCTATACGGTTGCCTGAACTGCTGCTGCCTGTGCCAAAACCCGAAACGCCATAAGCTAAACGCGACGGAATAAGCAAACGCATGCTGCCTCCTTTGTATTTAAGCACATTATAAATAGCGTTTTGTAAGCCTTTTGGTAAGCTTGAGCGGCTAAACTGGCCTAAAAAACCATAGTAGTGGTTAATTATGGTATCCGTAGCAATATACTTTCCATCAAAACTGCGGATGGTATAAACCATGGCCACACGGTCAGAATATTGGATGCGCGGGCTATCAACCATGCCTTTGTCAATTAGCTGGTAATATAAACCCGAGGTATCGCCATCGGTAGTGTCGCGCACCATGCTGTTAAGGGCATTGGCACTTATATAGTTTTTTATCTGCTGGTCATCATACTCCTTAATATCCGGATAAACCTTATCCTTATTGCATGATGCGAATATTACGGTTGAGAAAAGTAAAAGCGTAAATAGTTTTTGTTTCATTTATATTAGTTCGTTACGTCGTATAGCGTTATGTCAAAATCGAGCAGTGAGTTGGCGGGTATACCATAAGTAAGCTGATCATACGGCCCGTAAGCATAGCGCGATGGCGATAGTATACGTACCCTACCGCCTTTTTGAACCTGCGGTATGCCCAACTGCCATGCCCTGATAATACCGCTGCCCAGCGTATATGACGGATGGAAATCACCGGTAGAATCAACGCCCTGGCCTGTTAACAGTAATTTAGCTTTGTAGCCTACCGTTACCCTGGTTGCGTTTGTAAATACACTGTTACCGCTGCCCGCGTTAAGTACAATGTAATAAACGCCGGTGGTATCAATCCGCTTTGCTACATCCTGCAGGTTATTATCAGCAATATAGCGCTGCATTATTTCATCATCAATACGGGCCTGCTCACGGTATTTTTCGGCACCAACTAATGATTTTTTGCAGCCCTCGGCCATAGCCACCGCCACAAAACATAATATAACCAACAGTATCCTGTTCATCTTACTTCTCAACCGGCAAAGTTATTCTTTTATAATTCAAAAACAGCAGCTTAACACTTTTTAACGTTTAACGCTGCGGCGGGTGCTTTATTTTGGCAGGTTTAATGTTTATCCGGATCATAATTAAGGGTAAGGGTATTGATCTTTTTAAGCAGGCTGCTCAGGTAATCACGTTCCTTCTCGTTAATACGGCTGTTCAGGTAATTATTAAACTGTTTAACCACCTGGCGTGCCAGGTGGCGTTTTTCAATACCCGCAGGGGTGAGGTATATTTTAACGGAGCGCTTATCGCCCGCGTTCATTTCACGGTATATCAAACCGGTTGTTTCCAAGTGGTTAAGCATCCGCGAAAGGCTGGTTGATTTTAAGCCCAGCAACTGCGCCGCCTGCGATACGGTAGTACCCTCCGTTTCATCAATATTAATAAGCAGGTAACCTATTTTTTGAGTAATACCATGCTCAATAACAATCTGGTTATAGCGGTTGGCCATATTTTGCCAAACTATTTTAAGCAGATAGTCGATAGTTTCCTGATGCTTTAACGGGTTACGCATAATTAACAAACATATAAATTCCTCGGCATCCTAAAAATCAGGCAATATTTTCTAAAAAATTGATCAAGCCTTTAAGCGCCCTCGCACGATGGCTTATGGCGTTCTTTTCGTCCATGCTCATTTCGGCAAAAGTTACGCTATGCCCGGCTGGTTCAAATATCGGGTCGTACCCGAAACCGCCGTTGCCCGCCCGCTGTTCACGGATGGTTCCCTCAACCGTTCCTTCAAAAAAATGCTCCTGCCCTTCCCACATCAATGATATTACCGTACGGAAACGGGCTGCCCGGTTAGCTTCACCCTGCAGGCTGTTAAGCACCTTATCCATATTAGCCTCATGATTGCCATGCGCGCCTGCGTACCGCGCCGAATAAACGCCCGGTTCGCCATTAAGGGCATCAACTTCCAGCCCGCTATCATCGGCAAAGCAGTTCATATTATAACGGTTAAAAATATAGCGGCTTTTAATAGATGCGTTTTCGGCGAAGGTGGTGCCGGTTTCGTCAATATCTCCGGTAAAGCCAATATCGGCAAGGGTGAGCAGCGTTATCTTATCACCGATCATCTGCGCCACTTCCTCTAACTTATGGCGGTTGTTGGTGGCTAATACAAGTTTGTGCATGTTGTTTAAAAGTTTTTTACCTGCTCCCAAAAAGCTTTTTTATTCTCGTTGCTGCTCATCATCTCCCCAAAAGCGAAAGTGATCAATACCGGTAAATTATTAAACACCGCTGCCTGGTTAAACGCCGTTGCCAAAAGCTCTTTCGGCGCGGTGGCCTTGCCTAATACCATTATTTTTTGCGGGGCAAGCTGCTTTAGCAGATCCGCCATAGTAGCATCCGGATGTTTATCAAGGTTAACGATGGCTATATCATCTATGGTATAATCCTTCCGTTTTAAAGTTGCCTCAAGGGCGGCCTGATGATCCGGCGCAATAAAAACGGCATCGGCATAACCGGTTAAAACCAACAAACCTTTTTTATTTTGCCCAAGGTACTGCACCTGCGTTGGTACCGCCGCTTCAATCGGCATGGTTACTTCGGGCGTTGTTTCGGCTTGTTGTGTTTCGGCCGGCTCATTAACAGTGGTTAACCCATCGTTAAAAAGGTGCTTTTCTGTATTGAGCAAGAAAACATCATCATCAAACAAATACTTATACGCGGCCGGATCTTCTACTCTCACTTTAACAAATTTTAACAAAAGTAATTAAACGCTTTGAAGCTTTATGGGCATATTAGCACATTAATAGAGTGCATATTTATTTTAACGCGGTAATTAACAATTTTTTACCGAAATTCGTGTTTTTTTAAAGGATAGCTATCCGATACAGAATGAGCAAATTAACATATATGAAAAAGATCGCGAAGGTGGCGTTAGGATTGATGCTGATGGCAGGTACTGCATTCGCGCAAAAAAAACAAATGCTTGATAAGGTTGCGGCCGTGGTAGGCAACAGCCCTATACTACAATCAGACATAGAACTGCAATACGCGCGCTACCAGGCCGAGGGCGGTACGCCTAATCCTGACATTAAATGCCAGATAATGCAAACTCTGGTAAGCCAGAAATTGCTTGGCCAGCAAGCCGTTATTGATAGCGTGCAGGTAAAGGATGAAGAGGTTGATAACGAGGTTGACCGTCGTATGCGCGGCATGATACAGCGTGCCGGCGGGCAGGAAAGGCTTGAAGGCTTTTTAGGCCGCTCGGTAATTCAATACAAAGATGAAATACGCGATGACCTGCACGAACAGTTGGTTGCCCAGCGCATGCGCGAAAAGATCATCGAAAAGCTGAATGTTACCCCGCAGGAGGTTAAGGAGTTTTTTGAAAAGATACCTAAGGACAGCCTGCCTACTATTAACAAAGAGGTTGAGGTTGGCGAGATCGTTTTTCAGCCTAAGCTAACTAAGGAAGAAAAAGCGGTTTACAAGCAGAAAGCCGAAGACCTGCGTGCCCGTGTAAAAAAAGGTGAGGATTTTGCCTCGCTTGCCCGCCTGTATTCACAGGATGGATCGGCTGCCGAAGGTGGTGACCTGGGTTTTGCCGACCGTAACAGCTACGTAAAGGAATTTGCCGCTTACGCGTTTAAGCTAAAGGCGGGTGAAATTTCGCCTGTATTTGAAACCGATTACGGTTTTCACTTTTTACAGGTGATTGAACGCCGCGGCGAGCAGGTACACGTACGCCATATATTAATTATACCGGTAACTACCGAGCCAAGCCTTGCACGAGCAAGCCACATGGCCGATAGTATTTATACCATGATGAAAAAGAATAAAGCTATCGATTTTTCGAGCGCGGCCTCTTTTTACTCAGATAATAAAGACACCAAGTACAATGGTGGCATGATGCTGAACCTCGAGGATGTACAATCACGCAGTACGCTGATACCAACCGATAAACTTGACCCGCAGGTAGCCCTGGTGATTGACACCATGAAGGTTGGCGAATTTTCAAAACCACAGCTATTAACTGAAAAGGATGGCAAAAAGAGCTACAAGATACTCTACCTGAAATCAGTAACTGACGCGCACAAGGCCAGCCTTGAGAAGGATTTTCCTAAACTGAAGGAACAGGCTTACAACGCTAAAATGAGCCGTATGATTAGCGAATGGTTTGAGCGCAAACGTAAGGAAACTTACATCCGTATTGATGAGCAAAGCGCTGCCTGCCCGCAATTAAAGGGATGGTCTACCGTTACAACCGCGCAAGTTAACTAACCCTATCTATGCAATACGGATCAGACGTTGAGGCTGCCGATGCACTAAGCCAGGCCTATAAAAACCTGCGTGCCGAAATAGGCAAGGTAATTATAGGGCAGGACGAGGTGATCAAATATGTGCTGGTATCCATATTCAGCAACGGGCATTGCCTGTTGGTTGGAGTACCAGGCCTTGCCAAAACGTTGCTGGTACAAACCGTAGCACAGGCCTTACAGCTTGATTTTAAGCGCATACAATTTACGCCCGACCTAATGCCGTCGGACATTATCGGCGCGGAGATTTTAGGTGAGGACCGTAACTTTAAGTTTATTCACGGGCCTGTGTTTTCAAACATTATTTTGGCTGATGAAATAAACCGCACGCCACCCAAAACCCAGGCGGCATTGCTCGAGGCCATGCAGGAAAAATCGGTTACCGCCGCGGGTATCACCCATAAGCTGGCGCAGCCATTTTTTGTGTTAGCTACGCAGAACCCGATTGAGCAGGAGGGCACCTACCCGCTGCCCGAGGCGCAACTGGATAGGTTTATGTTTAACGTTACCCTGAATTACCCAACCTTTGCCGAGGAACTCCAGGTGGTTAAAAATACTACCGGTACATTTAAAAGCGATGTTAACCCCATACTTAACGCGCAACAGATCGTTTACTTTCAGCAACTGGTACGCAATATACCGGTAGCTGATAATGTGCTGGAATATTCTGTTAAGCTGGTTACCAAAACACGCCCTAACGGCGAGTTTGCCACACCGCAAGTAAAACGTTTACTAAACTGGGGGGCTGGCCCACGCGCTTCGCAGTTTTTGATATTGGGGGCCAAGTGCCACGCGGTTATTAACGGTAAATATTCGCCGGATATTGAGGATGTGCAGGCTATAGCCAAACCTATATTAAGCCACCGTATAGTACGTAGCTACCATGCCGAAGCCGAGGGGCTTACTAATGACGATATTATTCAGCAGCTTTTTTAATATAAACTGATATAAAACACAAACAGGCGGTACCCATAAGTACCGCCTGTTTTTTTTATAAAAAAGCGGATGGATACCTCAAAGCACCCATCCGCCAAACTATATAATCACTATTTAAATACTTATTGCTGATCGTCGTCGTCGTTATCGGCGGGTTGATCTTTATCTTTATTATCATCGGGCACACCAACTACCTTGTAAACTTTTTTGTCGTTAGCGTCGCGGTCTTCCTTATAATACACCCCCATCTGGTCTATATAAAGTTTTTCACCGTTCAGGGTAACCTTACGGGTGTCAGCAGGCAGTTCAACCACAATATCGCCCACCAAAGGCAGTTGTTCGTTATAACCTTCGTCGGTATTCAGTTCACCGTCCTTACCGGCTATCTGGTAAGTGGTGGTACCGTCATCCTTGGTTACCGGCTGATAATATATGCCATTCAGCTCATAGTACTGATTGCCGTTTATAACGATGGATTGCGCTTTTTCAGGAACTTCTTTTATTTCAGCACCTACCGGTGGCTCAACTACGGTATACTGGTCGTCAGTACTTTGTTGATAGTATAAGCCATCACTATAATAATATTGTGCATTGTTCCAGTAAAACGGATAGTAGCCAAACGGCAGCACTCCTATGCTAAAGCCAATATGCGGCATGTAATACGATGAATAATAGCCACGATAAGGATAATAGAAGCCACGGCCACCATAATATCCACGGCCATAATAACCCCGGTTACCGTAGTAACGGCTGCCATAATAGCGGTTGTTACCATAGTAACGGTTGCTATAATAGCCACGGCCGTTATATGGCGGGCGACCGTAAACCCGGTTGCCATTATTATTAAACCTGCCGCTTTGATTACCATAACGGCTGCTTGACGGCATATTACCCCTGCTGATGCCAGCCTGGTTATCAAACCTGCCTGAACCACCCGGCCTTGTACCCGGCGACGACATGCGCGGACCCTGGTTTGAACTACCGAATGACGGCCTTGAGCCACCGCCGCCAAATGACGGGCGAGAGCCGCCGGAACTCATTGACGGGCGAGACATACCGCCACCGCCACCAAAGGAAGGACGGGAAACGCCTACGCTGCCACCACCACCACGAGAACCTCCGCCACCGCCGCCTCCGCGAGAACCGCGTTGCGCATCGGCGCTAAATACTGTAAACGAGCAAAGCAGCCCGCTTAAAGCAACATAAAGCAAATTTCTATATGACCTTTTCATCCTTTTAAGATATTGTTGACTAACAGCTTCGCTGTTATTATATAATACAGACTATTAAATAATCAAACGGTTTAACGGTGCTTAAATTATTTGAAGTGTTTTACCGTACTGCCTTATGCAATTATAACGCCCTGGCAGGCAAAACTTTATATAGCAAACGGATGTTTACAGTATAATTATAAACCATTTTAAAATTATGAATGCTAACATTAATGATTTGAATGACCGGGATGGGCATTTGAATGAGGGCAATGAGAATGCGGCCAGGTTTAACAGCGACGCACAAAAGCATGCTATTGAAGCTATGGAAGAGGACGAAGCCGCAAGGGCAGAACATCAATCTGCCGGTAAGAAAAAGGGCGATGAAGACCCGATGGATTCCTACGGATTGTAACTCACATCTCCTCGGCAATAAACAGTTGCGGCAGATCGAACTGAAGGCTTATAAAGCCATCGTGTGTGGTTTTAAAACTGCCGCCGCCTGTTGCCTCAAGCCCGGCGGTATGCAGCTCATTGGGGTGCGATAGTATCCTGATCACCTGCCCGGCGGGTTTCCATTTGCTAAAACCGCTTGTTATGGCGTAAATGCGCTGGTTGCCATTTAGTAATACCAGGTTTATCTTATCCGCAAAGAACATAAAATCCTTTAGCTGCAGGTCATCTGTTACAATATTTACGGCGGGGTAGCCATGCGTAACTAAAAATTTGAGGGCAGCCACGGCGGCATCGTCCGCACCGGCAGGCATCAGTTTTACGTCTGATTGCAGGTCAGCATCCGCGTCATCCGTTATCAGCCAATCCATCTTGATGCCAAAGGCATGTAATTGTTCGGCAGTATCGGGCGTGGCTATTACGGTCGGGCTCCACTCCAGCAGTTGCCCCAAAAGCTCGTCCGAAAAGTTGTTCAACCCCAGCACCAGCAAGGCCGGTTCCTGTTTTTCACGTACTACATGGTGTGATGACATGTTTGCTTCTTTATTTATACAACCGCCATAAACAAAAGCGGTTTGGCCGGTTTAAAGATAAGCAGAGAGTGAACTATTAAAAATACCGATCAGTTCCAGATCGCCAAACTGGTATTCATCTGCAATATCAAGCACGATGAGTTGCTTATCATTTAAACTGTACCGCTGGGTAAGCAACGCCCGGTGTTTACGCTCCATTACAAATATAACATCAGCCCAATCAATCATTTTTTGATTGACACGGACGCGTGCCTTATCGCTCGTGCCTGCAGAGCGGGCCGAATGCACGGGATGGTTTTTAAATAATAGTTCGGCCGTGGGGCTGCGCCACTGGTTTTTGCTACAAATAAATAACAGGTTTGCCAAATGAAAGTATTAACAAGGCATATGATATGAAACGCGGACTAACTTACCCGTTTTTTTATCAAAAAATAGCAAGAGTGAATCATCGCTTATTTTTTCGGTGGGTGCTAACCTTACTGTATCGAACGTACCTTCTGCCATTTTAATTTCTGAAACTTCAGTTCCTGAAACAGGGAACAGTTTTTTAATAACATCCAGGGTAGTTGTTTTATCAAGTTTGATTTTACCAAACGATAAATATACCGCAGAGCCCTTACTGTAATCCACATCCGTAAATACTACCGTATCGTTATATTTTTCAAAGGTCATGCCTTTTACATAATAGTAGTCAAACTTTTTATCGTAGTATGATGTACAAATATCATTCATATCAGGGGTAACAATACTATCGGGCTTACCAAATACAGCTTTCAGGTTTTTAAATTGCTTTCCATTGGCAGTTTGCCGCTGATACGCATTTCGCTTAATCGTAAAAATTCTTTGTTTAAACTGTCTGCTTGTGGCTTTATTAAACAGGATACATTGATTCGCTTAGCCGCGCTTTGCTGGTAGCAGGCAAATACAAGCGGTAAAAATATTATTAAAAATGCTTTAGTGAATATTAATGTGCGGGTTTTCATAGGTTTGGTTTTTTGCCAAATTAACTAATGTCTGTTAATAAAACAATAAGTATTGCCTGTACAGATTACTTAAACTCACTGATGTAATCAGTTGTATTTTGCTTTGTATATCCGTAAAGCCAAAATTATTACCCCGATTAAAATAGAAAATATGAATATCGCTATGCCATGTTTTCTGTCGGCATCTTTATACATGTAAACCCGCTCTCCATTAGGCAAGGTTTTTTTAGAAAAGTGGAGCAGCCAGCCAATAAAAACACCGACTATACTAAACAACACAATTGTAACATAACCCGAAATTATAAGCGGCGTAGTATTTCGTTCAGGCTTTTTTAATATTTGAATGTACGATTGCCTTGCGTCATTAACCTGCTCATCACTAACATTAACACCACGATCATGTAATATCTTTTTGGCCAGTTGCTGGTCGAAGTTACTCCACTCGTCGGTCTTAGTAATCACATCCATTAACTCATCGTCAGAGAAGGCAAACAAATAATGATCGCTGTTTACCTGGGCCAGATTTTCTGCTTCAGCTTCATCCAATATTCTATTAGCCCGGTCAAAATCGGCCGGACTTATGTTAATCAAATACTCCCTGTCAAGCTCATCGTTATTGTTAAAATAGGGCTTAAACGACAAGGCATCTTCTTCAACCCGGTAAGCGATATCATTCTCTTTTAATAAAACCACCAGATCCTCGGCCAGTGCCTGGTCATTAAATTTTTTAAAGGTTACAAATTCTTCCATGTGCTGGTCGGGCTTCATTTATTACTTACTTTTAGCCGCCATATAATCCAGCGTTAAGTTGCACAGGGCTTTTACGCCGAGGGTAAAACCGCTTTCGTCAATAAAAAAATCGGGCGTATGGTGCGGCGGCGCGGTGAGTGGGTTGCCGCCTTTGGGCATTCCGCCTAAAAAAAAGAAGATGCCGGGCACCTTTTCCTGGTAAAAGCTAAAATCTTCGGCACCGGTAACGGGTGGTACCTGCAGCACATTATCTTTCCCAGCCGTAGCCTGTAAGGTGGGCAGCATTTTGGCGGTAAGCGCTGGGTCGTTATAGGTTACCGGGTAATGGTTGCTGTAGGGTATTTTTACGTCGGCGGTAGCATTGTAGGCCTCAGCGGTTTTTTCGGCGATCTGCTTTACACGGCTGGTGATCAGCTTTTCATCCGCATCAGTAAAAAAGCGCAGGGTGCCCTGCATTTCCACAGCTTCCGGAATGATATTGAACCTTGTACCACCCTTAATAGCGCCAATGGTTACCACGGCCGGGTTTTGCGTTACGTTTACATTACGGCTAACAATGGTTTGCAGGCTGCTGATGATCTGCGCCGATACCACCACCGGGTCAACACTCTGCCATGGATAAGCACCGTGCGATGATTTACCTTTTACGGTGATCATCATATCGTTAACGCCAGCCATGGTGCCGCCGGGGCGACAGGTAATAGTGCCCACCTCTAAGCTGGAATTAATATGCAGCCCGAATATAGCATCTACATTAGGGTTGGTAAGTACGCCCTGCTTCACCATCTCTTCGGCACCGCCCTTTTCGCCGTAAGGCGCGCCCTCTTCCGCAGGTTGAAAAATGAATTTTACCGTTCCGGCCAGATCCTTTTTCATGCCCGACAATACCTCGGCCACGGCCATCAATATCGCCATGTGCGAATCATGTCCGCAGGCATGCATGGTGCCTACATCCTGCCCGTTATAGGTGGTTTTTATTTTTGAGGCGAACGGGAGATTAACACGCTCGCTTACCGGCAAGCCATCCATATCGGCACGCAGGGCTACTACCGGGCCTGGTTTACCGCCTTTTAATATACCTACTACACCGGTTGTGGCTATACCCGTTTTAACCTCAATACCCAGGCTTTGCAGGTGTTTGGCTATGATGCCCGATGTGCGTACCTCACGGTTACCCAGTTCGGGGTTTTGATGAAAATCACGCCGCCAGGCAACCAGTTTGGCTTGCAAGGCATCGGCTTTAGCGGCGGCGGTTGCTTTAAGTTTGGTGTTTTGAGCCGATGCGGCTAACGAAAACAGAGAGAAAGCAATAAGGCAAAACTTTTTCATAGATGAAGGTTTTGCCTTAAAGATAATATTTATACGTACTATTTGAAACTTAACAGATCAACCGTAAAAATGAGGGGTGTATTTGGAGGAATAGTACCTCTGCCACCGGGGCCATAAGCTAAACCTGATGGAATGATAAGGTACAAACGGCCTCCGGTATTAATACGCGGAATACCTAATTGCCATCCGCGTATATAGCTGGTTAACGGCAGATCGGTATTTCCGGAATCAAATATTTTACCATCAAAAAACTTACCTGTATAATTAATATTAATGGTTGAATTTACTGTTGGATAACTACCTGTACCAGGTGTGAGTATCTGGTAAAAAATACCGTTCTCATCTCGGGTAGCGTTAATTTTAGCTTTAGTGGTAGTATCATTATACGTTTTAATATATGCCTGGATAGCCGCGCTATCTATTTTGGCTTGTTTCGCGGCATCAAACTTATCACCACTATCCTTTTTGCAAGCAGCAAAAGCAACCATTATAATGGCTAAAGCGCTAAATACGTATTTTAATCTGCTCATATTTTCTTTTTCTACCCTAACGTAAGTTAGCGGCAAAGCGCTACAGGCTTTATGTTAAATGGTGGTGGTAATGCTTAATTCCTTCATTTGTTCGGGCGCGATGGTTGACGGCGAATCGATCATCACGTCACGGCCTGAGTTGTTTTTAGGGAAGGCGATCACATCGCGGATAGAATCCAACCCGGCGAAGATGGAGCACAACCTGTCAAACCCAAACGCTATACCGCCATGCGGCGGAGCACCAAATTCAAAGGCATCCAGCAAAAAGCCAAATTGCTTTTGCGCTTCTTCCGCCGAAAAGCCCAGGTGCTTGAACATCAGCGATTGTAATGTTTTTTCGTGGATACGGATAGAACCGCCGCCTATCTCAGTACCATTGATCACCAAGTCATACGCGTTGGCGCGTACGCTGCCCGGTTCGGTATCTAACAAAGCTATATCTTCCGGTTTTGGCGAGGTGAACGGGTGGTGCATGGCGTGGTAACGACCATTTTCTTCGTCCCATTCCAGCAGCGGGAAGTCAACCACCCACAGCGGCGCGAATTTATCCTTATCGCGTAAGCCTAAGCGGCCGCCCATCTCCAGGCGAAGCTCGTTCAATTGCTTACGTACCTTATCGGCAGGGCCGGCGAGTATCAGCATTAAATCGCCCAGTTCAGCCTCAAACGCCGCTGCCCAGTTTGTGAGCGCGTCCTCATTATAAAATTTATCAACCGATGATTTAAGCGTGCCATCGGTATTGTAACGGCAATATACCAACCCGGTAGCGCCAATTTGCGGGCGTTTTAACCAGTCGGTCAGCTCATCAACCTGTTTACGGGTATAGCCCGCACAGCCTTTGGCATTAATACCAACCACCAGCTCGGCATTATCGAAAATAGCGAAGTTGCTGCCTTTAACCACGTCGTTCAATTCAACGAATTGCATGCCGAAGCGAAGGTCGGGCTTATCTGAGCCGTACAAACGCATCGCATCTGAGTATTGCATACGTGGGAAAGTATCTAACGAGACACCTTTAACCACGCTGAATAAATGGCGGGTAAGGCCTTCAAAAATGTTCAATATATCTTCCTGCTCCACAAACGAAAGCTCGCAGTCTATCTGTGTAAACTCAGGCTGACGGTCAGCACGCAGATCCTCATCGCGGAAACATTTTACGATCTGGAAATAACGGTCGAACCCGCTCACCATCAGCAACTGCTTAAAGGTTTGCGGCGATTGCGGCAGGGCGTAAAACTCACCTGGGTTCATGCGGCTTGGCACCACAAAATCACGTGCGCCTTCAGGTGTAGACTTAATCAGAACCGGTGTTTCTACTTCCATAAAGCCTTGCGCGTCCAGGTATTTACGCACTTCCTGGCCCATGCGGTGGCGCAGCATCAGGTTTTGGCGTATCGGGTTACGGCGCAGGTCGAGGTAACGGTATTTGGCACGCAGTTCCTCGCCGCCATCCGTTTCATCCTCAATTAAAAAGGGCGGTATTTTGGCCGCGTTAAGTATTTCCAGTTCCTCAACACCAATTTCAATATCACCCGTGGCTATTTTAGGGTTTTTGCTGGTACGCTCAAGCACCTTGCCGCTTACTTTGATCACAAACTCGCGGCCCAGGCTACGTGCTCTTTCACGCAGGTCGGCATCGGTATCAACATTCAGCACCAGTTGGGTTAAACCAAAACGGTCGCGTACATCAATAAAGGTGGTACCGCCCAAATCGCGCGATTTTTGCACCCATCCGCAAAGGGTTACTGTTTGGCCTAAATAATTGATATTTAATTCGCCGCAAGTATGTGTTCTTAGCATAGCCCGTGTTTATTTAAAGTGAGCAAAAGTACATTTTTGACCCGAAAGCCAAAAGGTTTTTCAGTATGTGTGCAATACCATACCAGTGCCGCCGCAGCAAATGCAATCAGATGGTATTATGCGCGCGGCTTTATTTACCATGTTGAAAAAGAATATCCGTAAATAATAAGCTTAAAACTTCGTAATGAGCGAAATTCTGATTACGTTTGAATTTTTTGTTGTTGTAGCTTACATTAATTTTTTACCCTGAAAGATCAATGTTACGCGTAGACAGCACCAAGCCCTGCAAAATTATTTATGCCATTGCCCGGCATGAATACCTGGGCTATGTTATTGAGCCGCACATTGTTCAGCTTAACCCTAACGGCGAATTTTCGCTTACTCACCAGCGCCTTTTTAGCAATACCGCGCAGGAATTTGCGAATTGTATTGATGATACCGACCTGAAGCTGATCAAGCTTTTGGAAGAGATGGAGCAGGGTAACATTATTAAACGCTACCATAAAAAACCGATACGCCCGTTTGAATTTTTTGCTAAGGTATTTAACGAGCAGCTTTTTGACTTGATTCGCCCCAAGATTGAGAAACGGATGGCCGAAGCGCTTGCCCTGCTGCGCAGCAAAAACATTTACCTGATGAGCAAGGAAGGCTACCCCGCTGAAAAGGAGCTGCATATTGCCGGTGAGCCGGCATCGGTACTATTCCATTTCAGGCGTGATGATACGGAGATACGCTATTTCCCCACCATCAAATTCCAGGGGATGCGTATTGAGTTCATGTTCAAGAATGCCGAGATCATTTGTAACCACCCGGCCTGGATGCTGCTGGATGATACGTTGTATTATTTTGATAAGGATATTGAGGGCAAAAAACTACAGCCGTTTTTAAACAAGCGCTACATTGCCATTCCGAAGAGTTCAGAGCAATCGTACTTTGAGCGTTTTGTGGCCCCGCTTATTGAAAAGCAAAATGTATACGCCGAGGGCTTTACCATCAACACCGAAAAGTATGATGCCCGGCCGGTGCTTAAACCTATTTATGTAGAGGGTGGCACCTCGCAACTGCAACTATACTTTAAGTATGCCGGTTATGTTTTCCCTTACGGGGATGGCAGGCACGTATCGGTACGTATCGAAAAAAATGGCGATGATTATATTTTTCACCGTATAAAAAGATCAACCACCTGGGAGCGGAATAAGATGGCGTTGCTTGAGGCCAAGGGGTTAAAAACGGCATCATCATTATTTCAAAACTTAGAGGTAGCGCACGGCGAGGATGATGCCGATCAATCGTTCTCAGTATTTGAGTGGCTGAACCAGCACCACGACGCGTTGGTAAGCGAGGGCTTTGAGATAGAGCAGCCCGAAGGGCAAAAACGCTACATCTTCGGCAATACCAAGATAGACCTGGAGATCAAAGAGAATAACGACTGGTTTGATATTAACGCCGTGGTATACTTTGGCCCGTACCGTATTCCGTTCATCGAACTCAAAAACCATATACTTAACCATAAGCGCGAATTTGTACTGCCATCAGGCGAGATTGCCGTGATACCCGAAAAATGGTTTTCGCAATACGGCAACCTGCTGCACTTTAGCGAGGGCGGCGAGGATTTAAAGTTGCGCCGCCACCACCTTGGCCTGGTAAGCGAACTGGCCGATGGCGAAATTGCAGGCCTGGCCATGACCCGTAAACTGCAACGCCTTAATGATTTTGAAGCACTTGAGGATATACCTATGCCGGCTGATTTTGCAGGCGTATTACGCCCGTACCAAAAGGCGGGTTACAACTGGTTCCATTTTTTAAAGGATTTTCACTTTGGCGGATGTTTAGCTGATGACATGGGTTTGGGTAAAACCATACAGACCCTAGCCCTGCTGCAAAAACATAAAGAAGATACGGAGGCCGAAGGCGGGCATAGCACATCGTTGCTGATTATGCCAACCTCGCTGGTGTATAATTGGCTTAACGAGGCGCGCAAATTCGCGCCACGGTTAAGGCTGATGGTACACACGGGCACCTTCCGTTATAAATCGCCGGAGGTATTTAAAAATTACGATGTAATTGTGACCACCTATGGCATTAGTCGTATAGATATTGAGCTGTTCAAAAATTACTTTTTTGACTACATTATATTAGATGAAAGCCAGAACATCAAAAATCCGTCATCCAAATCGTACCAGGCTGTAAAGCAGCTTAAATCACGCTTCAGGCTGATATTGAGCGGTACCCCGGTAGAAAATTCGGTGAATGATTTGTGGACACAAATGTCGTTCATCAACCCCGGCTTATTGGGCACCCAACAGTTTTTTCAAAATGAGTTTGTTACGCCAATAGAAAAGAAGAAGGACGAGGAAAAGGCCCGCCGCCTGCAAGCGCTGATCAAGCCCTTTGTAATGCGCCGAACCAAAGAGCAGGTAGCCACCGAGCTACCGCCAAAAACAGAAAACCTGTTTTATTGCCAGATGAGCGAGGAGCAGGCCGAGGTTTACGAAAAAATAAAATCAGAATACCGCAACGAGTTGCTCAAAAGTATTGAAGATGGTACTTATGCCAAGCAGCAGATACAGGTATTGCAAGGGCTGATCAAGTTAAGGCAGATCGCTAATCACCCGGTCATGATCGACCAGGATTACGAGGGCGATTCGGGCAAGTTCGAGAACGTGGTACACACGCTGGCCAGCGTGCTGGATGGCGGGCATAAGGTGCTCATCTTTTCGCAATTTGTTAAACAGTTAGCCTTATACCGCGAGCATTTAGAAAAACAAGGCGTGCCGCATGTATACCTTGATGGCAGTACCCAAAACCGTGGCGATGTAGTTAAACGTTTCCAGGAAGATGAAAAAACACGGGTTTTCCTGATCTCCATAAAAGCGGGCGGCGTGGGCCTTAACTTAACCCAGGCCGACTATGTATTTATCCTCGACCCATGGTGGAACCCCGCTGTTGAGCAGCAGGCTATTGACCGTACGCACCGCATCGGCCAAACTAAAAATGTGTTCATCTACAAATTCATCACCAAGGATACGGTTGAAGAAAAAATACTCGCCCTGCAAAACCGCAAGCTGAGTGTTGCCCGGTCGCTTATTACTACCGAAGAGAGCTTTATTAAATCCTTATCGGCAGATGATATTAAGGAGATACTGGGTTAATTAAACGGCATCGCCGCGTTTGCGCAGGTAAAACCAGGCCAATACCCAAAGGCATATCAGGCCGGATAGAAATCCACCTAAAACATCAGTAAACCAATGCGCTCCTAAATAAACGCGCGAAAAGGGTATGATAAATATCAGGAATAATGAAATGGCGATGGTAACTAACCGCAGCGCCTTTGGCAGAGAGCGCCTGGTAAACATCACAATCACCATAAAGCCAAAAAACACCACATAAAACTGCGTATGCCCGCTGGGGAAACTTTGTTGCACGGTTTTTTCGATCACGCTCACAATATCTGTTGATGGCCTGGCCCGGTTAACCACTGCTTTTATAATGGTACTTACCAGGCCGGATAGCAGGGTAAGCATGGTAAACAGCGCTTCCTTTTTATATTTAACAGCCATAAAAGCTACAGCTATAATGGCAGCCATGGTAACTGACACCCACACGTAACCCGGATAGCTTACCAGCTTCATCAGCACATCAAGCATTGGCATACGGTGCTCCTGCACCTCTTCAGAAAATTTAAGGTCGATAGCGCTTTCAGGAAAAAAGGACACGAAAAAGGATAGCAGAATAAAACCGGCGATAAGGCCGATAAGTGTAAAAGTGAGTATGCGTTGGCGACGTTCGAGCATAAAATGGTTTGGGTAAAGTGCAAAAAAAATGTCAGATACCTCGCGTATCTGACATTTTCTAATTAACTATTAACTGACCTCAATATTTAACGATATTGAGTAAACAAATCTAAATTGATAAAAGCGAGCTGATCGGGACGTAAACATCCGGATGGCTCCGTTTTATCAACTGTATCAATAACGCTGTATCGGGTGTTTTGTTGTTTTCGAGCTAATATTATAGTGAATTTTTATGGCATTTTCAATTTTTAATTCGCCGGATTATTAATTCAAATACTTTCTAAATAGTATTTTGCGGTTGCAAAGGTGTTAAAGCACGGTTTTCAGTAACGACATTTGTTTGCAGCACCACCCTCAAACTAAACACATTATGAATGTTGAAATATTAGCCCGCATTCAATTTGCTTTTACCATAGCATTCCATTACATCTATCCGCCGCTCAGCATCGGCCTGGGCCTGATCATGACGATCATGGAGGGCCTATACCTTAAAACCGGGCGGAAGATATATGAACAGATGGCCCGTTTTTATGTACGCATATTCGCGCTCATATTTGGTATTGGGGTAGCTACCGGTATTGTAATGGAGTTTGAGTTTGGCACCAACTGGGCGGTTTACTCCAAATATGTAGGCGATGTTTTTGGCAGTGCCCTGGCAGCCGAAGGTATTTTCGCTTTCGCGCTGGAATCAGGCTTTTTAGGTGTGCTGCTGTTTGGGTGGAACAAAGTACGCCCGGGCGTTCACTTTTTTTCGACCGTAATGGTTACGCTGGGCTCCATGTTTTCGGCTGTGTGGATAGTGGTTGCCAACTCCTGGCAGCAAACCCCGGCAGGCTACCACATTGTAGGTAACGGCCTGAATGCCCGTGCCGAGATCACCGATTTTTGGGCGATGGTGTTCAACCCATCCTCAGTAACCCGGCTTACCCATGTTTGGATAGGCTCATTTTTAGCAGGAGCTTTCCTCGTGTTAAGTATCAGCGCTTTTTACCTGCTGCGTAACCGCCATGCGCATTTTGCACGCATATCATTTAAAATAGCTTTGGCTGTAGCCACCTTTTTTTCATTAGCGCAGCTTGTGGTAGGCCATAGCTCTGCCGAGGTTGTGGCCGAGTACCAGCCCGCCAAACTGGCCGCGCTTGAAGGCCATTACGATGGCACTAAAGCTGCCGATATGTACCTGATTGGCTATGTGGATCAAAAGCATAATCAAACCAAGGGCATCGCCATTCCCGGCGGACTGAGCTTTTTAACCAAAGGCGATTTTAAAACCCCGGTAACCGGCCTTAACAACTTTAAACCGGAGGACAGGCCCGGCGCGGTGAACTTTGTTTTTCAAACTTATCACCTGATGGTAGCTATCGGTATGTTTTTAATAGCGCTTACGTTATATGCCTCCTTTTTGTGGTGGCGGGGCACTTTATTTCAAAACCGGTGGCTGCTGTATATCTTCTCCTTTTCGGTATTATTGCCGCAAATAGCTAACCAGGTGGGCTGGTACAGTGCCGAAGTAGGCAGGCAGCCCTGGGTAGTATATGGATTGCTGCGAACCTCTAAAGCACTGTCGCAGGCGGTAAGCGCGGGGCAGATCATGTTCTCCTTAATCTTGTTCACGGTGGTTTACGTGATCCTGTTCATCCTGTTCATCTACCTGTTAAATAAAAAAATAAAGCACGGGCCGTATGATAACCATAACATTGACCATAGTCCGCGGCACATTGAAATGGCAGATTCCCTTTAAACCTTAAACAACATGGCGACATTTATAGGCATTGATTATCAAACCTGGTGGTTCCTGCTCATCGGGGCGGTATTTACCGGCTATATTATACTGGATGGGTTCGACCTTGGCGCGGGAGCACTGCACCTCTTTTTTAACAAAGAGGAAAGCCGCCGCATTGCCCTTAACGCCATCGGTCCTGTTTGGGATGGCAACGAGGTATGGATAGTCATCGGCGGCGGGGCACTGTTTGCCGGCTTCCCCGAAGTATATGCCACTATGTTGTCGGCATTTTATATCCCTTTTATGCTGTTTTTGGTGGCGATAATTTTCAGGGCGATATCCATTGAGTTCCGCAGCAAGGAGCCGATGGCCTGGTGGCGCAAGATGTGGGATGTGAGCTATTCCATATCCAGCGCGCTGATTGCCTTTCTGTTAGGCGTAGTTTTGGGTAACGTAACCCAGGGCATCAACATGGGTGCCGACCATGTTTTTCGCGGCAGCTTTACCGAGTTTTTAAATCCTTATGCCCTGCTCACCGGCGTTACCACGCTGGCGCTATTAATGATGCACGGTTCCATTTACCTGGTAATGAAAACCGAGAACCGCCTGTATGCCAAACTTACCGTAATGGTGCGCAATACTACCATCTTCTTCGTGATCATGATACTGCTCACCTCATTCTACACACTGCTTTACTTGCCGCACATGGCTGCCGTTATACGCCGCTACCCCGAGTTGTTTTTTGTACCGGTATTAATGGTTTTGGCTATAGCCAATATTACCCGGCAGATCAGTAAGCGGAAGTACATGTTCGCCTTTATATCATCAGCAGTAACCATTAGTTTGCTCATGGTGCTCGTAGCTATGGAGCTTTATCCCAACATGCTGCTCTCCAAGCAAAGCGCAGCCTACCACTTGACCGTATACAATGCCGCCTCGTCACAAAAGACGTTAGGTATTATGCTTACCGTAGCCGCCATTGGCGTACCACTGGTAGTAGGTTACACCACCTTTGTGTTCATGACGTTTAAAGGCAAGGTGGAGTTGGATGAGATGAGTTATTGAGGTGCCTCAATAACTCATCGTACTAATTTTGTTATATTGGTATCAATCTGACTGCGGAACCCTCAACGGCTTATCCCATAGCTCATCTAAAAAATCGTACCCTTCATATTTTTCGAGGGGCTGTACAGACATCAGCTCAACCGGAACCAGCGAACTTCTCAAATCTATCTCCATGCCACGCATCCAGGCCAGTTTGTTTAATCCGGCGGCATGCCTTGAAAAAAAGCGGGGTATCAATGGATCATCATCCATCTTTTTGGGTTTGGCGATAAGTTTTTTTAAACCCTGCTCAATTAAATCTTTATCATGGTGTTTAAAACCCATAATAGCATCATGGAAGCCCTCTAAATGCATCATTTTGGGGTGTTTGATAATGCGGCCGATGCAATGTATATTCCAGTCAACTTTGTCCCAGTCTTCAAGTAAAATATTCTGTATTGCATTTGGTAACTGGTAGCCAATCCCAGTTTCATGGTTAACTTTATTCTTTAAATGACTATAACTATTTACTAGTTCTTTATTGTCTGATAGCAGAGCATAGCTAATCTGAAATAAACCTGAATCCATAACACGGGTATCAAACTTCTTTGACATAAATTCAGGTATAAGAGCCGCTCGATAGAAAAATTGCTTGCTTATATAAATGTTTTGATGTATATATATATGATACATCGCATAAATTAAACTTGAATACTCTAAAAAGGGAATATAGAAATAAGCACCGTAAGGCTCTTTTAATTTTTCTCTTACAGTGTTTTCATCATTTGATAAGCGGCTATATCCCAATTTTAAATGCTCAAACTTTTCCATTCTTTAATAATCTAAAAGCTTTAAAATTACTATTTCTCCTGTTCCCTTATCTACAGCTGAAACAGTTTTAACAATTTTCGTAGAGTTATTAAAAAGTATATTTCCCAAATTTGCGATTGCCGGATCAGAATTGATCCTCATTTGTTGAATTGTTTGATTAATCCACGTTTTGCTCATTTGTGCAGCCTTGCCTTCACTTGCTTTATTTAACTTAACAGTACCCACATTACTCATTTGCTTGGCCTCATTAATAATAATCTCAGTGGGGTTGGAAAGGTCACCCTTTATATAAACCGCATCAAAGCCGTTGTTGCTGCCAATTTTTGAATTAAATTTTTGGTACCCGTTGGTGGCAAAAATATCATCTGCCAGTTTCTCCATTTTAGTGCCCGCCTGGTCGCCGTACTTAATAATGTCGTTTATAGCGTTCTTTAGCGTGGTGCTTGTTGGTGATATCCTTAATCCAAAAGTGTTAATTAAATATGCGTTTAAATTAGTAAGGGTTGCATCAGCGGGTTTAATAGCTTTTAAAGTTTTTAAGGAAGCATGATTAAAAGCGGTCACTGCCACTTTTATAAGCCTTGCCTCTTTACCTATTTTAATAGCTCTGTATGCGTTCTTTCCGATACTGTTGGCTATCGGAACAGCGTAAACTGCCCTTTTAACCCATTTACCGCCAGTAGCAACCCAACCTGCAACAGGTATTGCTGCGGCTGTACTGAGGGCACAATTAATCTTATCTCCTTCTAAAAAGTATATTCCTCCATTAAAAAGATCAACCGCTTCGCCATATACAGGTACCATTCCCCCCACATCGAGCAAGAAATGAACGTCGTTCCTAAATATATTCCAAAAAGCAACCGAAGCTAATTTGTAAGATGGCCAGGCCGGATTATTTAATTTTAATATTTCATATTCAAGATAAAAGGCTGGGCCTTTACCAATCGGGCCAATAATAACTGAAATAGATGGCCATGTAGTCACCTCTTCACCGGCTTCTATCTGCGCTAATGCCGAACTGTTTTTAAAACCATTTTCAACATCTGCATATTTTAAAGTTGTTCCAGTTGCCGGATCGGTATAAACCTCATTGTTTCCCGGTGCTGTAGTAGCAACAGGGCCACTTACGTCGCCGATAGGCAAAAAGGCTATTGGCCATTCTGTATTTGGCACATGTGGCATTGCCTGCGATGTGCTAAAATTAGGTATCGCTGGCAATCCTTGACTGAAATTATCACCATTGTTACCACCGTTATAAGTACCATACCCTACTGCGTATTGAATTCCTGTTTGAAGCAAACTTGAACTTTCATCCGGTGTAAAATAACATAACACATATTTACCATCTGCGTCATATATTTCGGTTACCATTCCATCCTGATAAACATCATTAACCTGGAAGTTTTTTTCGTGGTATGGCAACTTAACTTTATACCCTTCATTTTGCAAAAACTTTATAAAATCCATGAAATTTGTGCTGGGTACTCTGCAGTTCATGCAGTCCTTATCCAAGCCGAAATTTATTCTCCCCCCATCTGTTGGGGTGTTACATGGCCCCGGGTCAGTAGGTGACGGAAATTTATCATCTATATACTCATAAATATTAACCTTCAGCCCACCTTTTGTGATTGCTGCAGGTGTTGGGGTGCATGGCGATTGTACAGGTGTGGTTGATCCAGCTCCACCACTGCCTGTGCCACCACCCCCTCCAGATCCTCCGCCACCGCTTCCTCCTGAGGTTACACATTCAGTAACACTGCCGGTATAGTATTCGTTACAACCTTTAAATGTTCGGTAGGGGTCGTCTGCTGTGCCGCCCCATTCGCACCACACATCATATAGCTGGTAGGTTGTACAAACTTCTGAAAGGTTGTTTTTTACATCCTGTACCACTTTTTTACGCCCCGCGACATTTGTCTGTGCTTTGTTTTGTGGGGTCATTTTACGCAGCAGTTTGCCATCCTGATATATCCATCCGCTCACAAAATCACCTTTAGGAGTTGAGTAAATTAATACGCCGCTAAAACTGGTATCGCGCTTACTGTATTTATTTTGCTGAAGTTTGGACAGATCGTTATTTATATAAGCTGAATCAGCAACCACTGTCATTACATAAGCCTCAATTTGCTCACCGTTTTTTAACAGCAAGAAGGAGCTGTGGCTAAACTTAGGGTTGTAAACTTCACCGGCAGGGCTTTTAAGGCCAATCAGGTAGTCTCCTGACTCAGCCGGTAATTCTATTACATCATTTCCGTCACGGTTATAAACATAGGCCGCATCCCAATCCGGTTGGATGATCTGGCTAATGTCATCGCGCCCGCCTGGTGTAGTCGTATTGGTTTGCTTGCCCGATACCGGATACTTACCTTGGTACCATGTTTTCAGCTTAGCTACATCAACATTTGCCGATGGCGTGGTGCCGTTTGGTAAAATATCTTTACGGCAACTGTAAATAAAAATGCTGGTTAATAGCAGCAGCAAGGCAATGCTCCCGCCCAGAAAAGGTTTAGTTGTTTTCATGAAAGGCTATAGGTTAATTTATCCGAAATATAAAAACAATAAACCATTATTGCAAAGTAACTTTAACGAAAATTACAACTTTGCTTTTTGACAATCCGACAATCTCAAAACCGCTATATTTAGTCACTTGAAAAACAACATGACTAAAAGAATACTGGAGGTTTGCGCGTTCAACGTACAATCGTGCATTATTGCTGAGCGTGCCGGAGCCACGCGTGTTGAGCTTTGCGATAACCCTGTTGAGGGCGGCACAACGCCCAGTTATGGTACTATCAGGCAGGCGCGTGAAAGTGTGGATATTGATATTTATCCTATTATCCGGCCACGTTCGGGCAATTACTATTATAGTGAGGATGAATACGCCATCATTAAAAAAGATATTGAGCTTTGCCGCGAGTTGGGCTGTAACGGTATATCAGTAGGCACGCAAACCATCGAGGCCGAAATTGATACGGAATGGCTGAAGCGTATTGTTGACTGGGCAGGCCCCATGGGCGTTACCTGCAATCGCGCGTTTGATGGCACGCCCGACCCATTCAAGGCGCTTGAAGATATCATTGCCTGCGGCTGTGAGCGTGTTCTCACCTCAGGACAAGCCAGTGCCGCGCCTGATGCGGGGGAACTGCTGGGCAAACTGGTTGAGCAGGCGGCTGGACGTATCATTATAATGCCGGGTGCTGGCGTTAAATCAACCAACCTGCAAAAACTGATTGAACAAAGCAACGCCATGCAATACCATTCATCGGCACGTATGGTGGCCCAAAATCCGCTCACCTATATCAACACACAGGTTAGCGATTATGGTAATGTATATATTGCCAACGAAAAGGAAGTTGCCGCAATGGTGGCTATTTTGAATCACAATTAATTTATTGATCGATATACAATAATGGGAAAGCTGATTGACGATTTTAACGACTATCGTACCAAAATGAACGACCGTATTATGGATACGGCCAACACCAATATTAAACGCTTTTTCGCGCTTGATACTACTACTTATTCTGATGGTGCGCTTAATGTAAAGACCAAGGAAATGCTGGGCCTGGTAGCCTCCATGGTTTTGCGTTGCGACGATTGCATTAAATACCACCTGGGTAAATGCCATGAGGCAGGCGTAAAGCATGATGAAATGAACGAAATTTTTATGATAGCCAACCTGGTGGGCGGCTCTATTGTAATACCACACTACCGCCGCGCGGTGGAGTATTGGGACGAGCTTAATGAAACCGCTGTTTAATTAATATAGTGGCGGGCAGCAAAACTACATCCCGTTTAGGGGCAATGTTCAGGCAAAATAAGCTTGCCGCGGGTGGCCTTGCTTTTATTTTGCTAAGCATTATTGCCGCCACCTTAGGGTATTTAATAATGCCCGATGATACGCCGCTGGCCAACAACATGTCGGTACAGTTGAGTGTAAAGCATCCGGGAGCGTGCTTTATGTTTTTGCGTATTAAAAAAGCAGACAGGGTTGATACTGTAAATGTATTCAGCAAGATGCTGTTCGGCCAACCCGATGCCTACCGCGAAATACCGATAACCGCTTATCATTTTAAAGCCGACTCTATTTATGTGGCTGAATACATTGGCGACGAAGATGCTCCCGAAAAACATGCCTACAATATTTTCGAGGTTTTCACCGGCAAAAAACCGCTCTATAAAAGTGGTATGGTAAGCTTTGTAAAACCCGGTGGCGGGTATATGCAGGCAATAGCTGGCGAAGCTGTTTTTACAAGGATAAGAGGAGAGATAAAGAATAAGCAGATCACCCGGCATACCTATTACTTAGGCAGCGATATTTATGGCCGCGATGTGCTGAGCCGGGTAATACTTGGGGCTAGGGTATCGCTGGCGGTAGGCTTTTTAGCAGTAATGATCAGCCTGGTTATAGGTGTATGCATTGGCGCGGTTGCAGGCTACTTCGATGGCTGGGTTGACGCTGCTTTAAGTTGGCTGATGAACATATTATGGTCGTTACCGGCACTGTTGCTCGTTATTGCCATATCATTCGCGTTAGGTAAGGGCCTTTGGCAAATATTTGTGGCGGTTGGCCTGTCCATGTGGGTTGAAGTGGCACGTTTGGTAAGGGGGCAGGTGCTGGCTGTTAAAAAAGCAGAATATATTGAGGCCGCTCGCGACCTGGGTTTTTCACACCTGCGTATTATAACAAGGCATATTTTGCCCAACATATCGGGCCCGGTGTTGGTTATCGCTGCATCAAATTTCGCTTCAGCTATATTATTGGAGTCAGGCCTGAGTTTTTTGGGCTTTGGGGCACAGCCGCCTATGCCAACCTGGGGCGGCATGATCAAGGAGCATTATGGCTATATTGTGATGGATGCCGCTTACCTGGCTATTATCCCCGGCATGGCTATTATGCTTACGGTGTTCGCTTTTAATTTACTTACCACGGGCTTGCGCGATGCTTTTGATATTAAATCTCAAAGTATACGCATATAACACATATATTTTTCTATTTTAGCCCTGTACCCCCTCGTGATACTGACATGCCGCCACACGAAAATAATTCCGGCGAAGACGAACTCATCCGCCTGCTGCTTAAAAGGCAGTCGGAGCTAAACTCGTTACTGGAGCTTACCAGGGCAATAAATAAAAATATTGCCACCCCGGTTCTGATACAGATGCTGGAGGTTATTTGCCGTAATTACCTGCAAATAGGCAAGCTGCGCTTTTTAATTGCCGAAGGCAGCAACTACATCTGCATATCAAAATACGGCGGTAACATTGAACCTACCGGCGAATTATTTAAAGCCTGCAAACAGCTCAAAAAAATAAAGGAACCGGCCTCGCTCGCGGGTTCAGAACATCCGGTATTATCCCGTTACGATTACTTTTTACCTATCTATCAAAAAAATAAGGCTATCGCTTACGCCCTCATCGGCGATTTTAACTCGCCTGACGACATGGTGAGCAATGACCTCAACTTTATGCAAACCATCATTAACGTGGTGCTGGTGGCTTTAGAGAATAAGAAATTATTTAAGGAAAGGTTAGAATCCGAAAGGCTTTTACGCGAGATGGAGCTTGCCGCCGAGGTGCAAAACATGCTGATCCCGGTACAATCATACAACGATGAGCATATTGACCTGAGCGCACGCTACTTGCCCCACCAAAATGTTGGCGGCGATTACTTTGATTTTGTGCAGGTTAATGACCATGAATATTTATGGTGCATTGCCGATGTATCGGGCAAAGGTATATCCGCCGCCTTGCTGATGGCTAACTTTCAGGCCAGCCTGCGTGCCTGGGTATCGGTAGAGGACGACCTGGCGACTATCGTTGAGCGGCTGAATAAAATAGTATTGCGCAACACCAAAGGCGAAAAATTTATTACGCTTTTCATAGCCATCTATAATCATACTACCCGTAAGCTAACCTACGTTAACGCCGGGCATAACCCTGCTATACTATATGCGAATGGCGAGGCTACGCAGCTTAAAATGGGCACAACTATTATTGGCGCTTTTGATGAATTGCCCTTTATAAATCCCGGTGAATTACAACTTGAACCCGGCTCGCTGATATTTAATTATACCGATGGCCTGCTTGACCGGGAAATAGATACCGCGAAAATATGGAATGAGGAACGCCTGATGACCTGCGTGAAAAAGAATGGCAAACTATCTGCTGAAAAGTTTAACCAGGCCATACTTCATCATGTTGACCATAATGTTAAGGCCAAGCCGATAGATGATATTACCGTACTGACTTTAAAGTTTAAGTAACCCCAGTCCTTACCCTGCCCAGCCTTCCCTGTCCAAACTTCTGAAGTGTATTGCCTCGGCTAAATGTTCTAATTGTATTTCTTCACTGTCAGCCAGATCGGCAATGGTGCGTGCAACTTTCAGTATACGGTCATACGCCCGTGCGGAAAGGCCCAGTTTTTCCATTGCTTTTTTGAGCAATGTTTGCCCGGCGGCGTTTATTTTACAAATATCGCGTACCATTTGCGGGCTCATCTGCGCGTTTGCATGTAGCTCCGGTTTGCCGCCAAAACGCTCTATCTGCCTGTCGCGGGCTTTGATCACGCGCTCACGTATATTTTCGCTTTTTTCAGCCAAACGGTCTGATGCCAGTTCGCTAAAATTCACCGGGGTAACTTCTACATGCAGGTCTATCCTGTCCAGCAACGGGCCCGATATTTTGCTCATATATTTTTGCACCGTCCCCGGCGGGCAAACACATTCCTTTTCGGGGTGATTGTAATAACCGCAGGGACAAGGGTTCATGCTCGCTATCAGCATAAAGCTTGATGGGTAATCAACTGTGAACTTGGCGCGCGATATGGTGATACGTCGTTCCTCCAAAGGCTGGCGCATTACTTCAAGCACGCTGCGCTTAAACTCGGGCAATTCATCCAGAAACAAAACACCGTTATGCGCTAATGATATTTCTCCCGGTTGCGGATTACCGCCTCCGCCAACCAAAGCCACATCGCTCACCGTATGGTGCGGCGAGCGGAACGGCCTGCTGGTTATCAGCGCGTCAGCAGCCGAAAGCTTGCCCGCTACAGAGTGGATCTTGGTGGTTTCGAGCGACTCGTGCAGGGTTAAGGGCGGCAATATGGATGGCAGCCTTTTAGCCAGCATGGTTTTACCCGCTCCCGGCGGGCCGATCAGTATTACATTATGCCCGCCTGCGGCGGCTATCTCCAAGGCGCGCTTGATGTTCTCCTGGCCGCGCACATCACTAAAATCACTATCGTAATTGCTCAGGCTGTCATAAAATTCTTCTCGGGTATTCACCACCTGGCGGGTCAGTTTTTCATCACCATTAAAAAACCCGGCTACTTCGCGTATGTTTTCTACACCATACACCTCAAGCTCGTTAACTATGGCTGCTTCACGTGCATTTTGTTTGGGCAGGATAAATCCTTTAAAACCTTCCTTACGTGCCTGTATGGCTATGGGCAGAGCACCTTTAATAGGCTGCAAGCCACCATCAAGCGACAGCTCTCCCATAATCAGGTATTTTTCCAGCTCCTCTGTTTCTATCTGACCGGATGCTGCCAATACTGCCGTGGCGATAGTAAGGTCATAAGCTGAGCCTTCCTTACGGATATCGGCCGGGGCCATATTAACCACCACCTGCTGGCGGGGCATTTTGTAACCGCAGTTTTTCAACGCCGATTCTATGCGGTAATAGCTTTCCTTCACCGCGTTATCGGGCAAGCCCACAATAAAATATTTTGTACCCGGCGCTATATTTACCTCTACGGTGATGGTAATGGCCTGAATGCCATATACCGAGCTGCCAAAAGTTTTAACCAACACGTGTTATTAAGATTATAGGTATGCAAATTATTGATCAAAGGTAGCGTGATTATCCCTCACCTTTGTATATGTTGTCTATTATTTATCCTTATTGATCACCTCATACTCGGCCAGCAAATTCACATCAGGGTCAGCCAAAAGCGCCCCTGGTTCTGTTGGCGCGGCAATATTCAGGTCAAGCACCCTGTCCTTTAACTCAACCGGTAAAAGCGTGCTGCCAATTTTCAGATCAACGGTAAGTTGGTAAACCTCATTCTGCATCTGTTCCACATGCAAGTGAATACCATGGTTGGTTTTATCCGTTTCGTAACTGATACGCAGTTTGGGGTGGCCGGCAGTATAAAGCCACTGTTTAAAAAATTGCTCCAGTTGCTGCCCGCTCGATTTTTCCATTACCGCCCTGAAGTTTTGGGTGCCGGCATTACCGTTTTTATACGTGCTGTAGTAGGTACGTATCCCTTTTATAAACGCGTCATCGCCTATTTTGCGACGAAGCATGTACAGCACCCAGCTTGCTTTTTGATAGCTGTTGGTATTAAGCAGGGTAATATCTTCCTTCTCCCTGGTGGTATCAACTACGGGTGTCATACGTTCCTTTTCAAACGCGAATATGCCAGCCCGGTCAATCAACATGCGTTTTCTCAAACTATCAGCCCCGTATTTATGCTCATGGTAATAATGGGTAAAGTAAGTAGCGAAGCCCTCGCTCAACCAAACATCGGCAATGCCGTTTTCGGTAGCGGCATCACCAAACCATTGGTGGGCTATTTCATGTGCAACCAGCGCTTCAATGGCTTTATCGTTTACCGAGTTCTCGTAGTAAAATATATTGCTGGCATTCTCCATGCCGCCAAAAACTGTTTTTGATTGTACGTTAGCCAGCTTTTTATAAGCATAAGCGCCTATTTGCTGATTGTAAAAGTTCAGTACCTCCGGGGCACAGGCATAAGCCTTAAAGCCTTTTGTTTTATCCTGCTTAAAAGTATAAGCATTAACCGGCACCTGGTTTACAAACTCGGGCGTACTGATGGCAAAATCGGCCACGCCAATAACCATTACTTTGGTTGATACAGGCACATCCTCATGCCAGTGCGTGGTTTTATGATCGCCGACTTGCTTTTCGCTTAATTTTAGTCCGTTGGCTAGAACGCTGTAATGGGCCGGAGCTGTTACTATAAAATCTACCCCGGCCTTGTCGGCCACATCATCTACACAGGGCAGCCACTTACGTGCCCGGCGCAGCCAGTTGTCACCAAAAAAGGTGCGGTCGCCATATTTGTTTTTGGAGATGATCAACCCATCAGCGGGTACACCGCTGTAAGCGATGCGGTAGGTATGGTTTGTGCCTGATTTTACTGTGGTATTAATAATCAACTTACCATCCTGGTGCGTATAGTCAAGTTTTTTACCACCCTCGGTAACAGCAAGCACCTGCATGCCTTTGCCTGTAGATGCTTTGTTATCCAGATCGAACCCGACCGACTTTACATCACGGCACAGGGATAGCTGCACATCGGCCATGCCTTTTATCTCGTCGGTTTGGTCGCTAAGCGTTAGGTTAAAGGTATAATGCTGCACATCAAAAGCCGAGCCCGGCACCTGGGCCTTGAGCTGTATACTACCGGCAAGCAGGGTAATGGAGAGGATATATTTATACATGGTCAATTATCAATAGTAATAATAAACAGATTAATTGACATTCTATAAAAGCAATATTAACTATTCCTCGCCTATGTATTTCTGATCGATCTGCTTATTGGCCTTAGCGCCCAGTTTTTTGATCTTTTCGGCTGTGATGGTGAGATTGCCGCGGCCATCGGCCAGCTTGTTAAGGGCTTTGTCATAAGCGTCCTGGCTTTGTTTAATGTTTTTGCCGATGCTTTCCATATCGGTAACAAAACCCACAAACTTATCGTACATCTCGCCGCTCAGGCGGGCTATCTCCAGCACGTTGCGGTTCTGGCGTTCCTGTTTCCACATACTGGCAATAGTGCGCAGGGTGGCCAGCAGGGTTGAGGGGCTAACAATTACCACCCGTTTATCCCAGGCATCACTAAACAGTTCGGCATCTATCTGCACCGCTATACTGAATGATGATTCGATAGGGATGAACAGCAGCACAAAATCGGGTGAGTTGATCTGGTACAGATCGTGGTAGTTTTTCGATGACAGGTTATGCACGTGGCTCCTGATCGACTCGATATGCGCCTTTGAATACAGCTTGCGTTCTTCCTCGCTCTCGCTGTTTACTAAACGCTCGTACGCTACTAATGATACCTTGGAGTCGATGATCAAATGCTTTTCATCAGGCAGGTCTATCACCACATCGGGTTGCAAACGCATATTCTCATTGGTGGTCATGCTGGCCTGTATGCGGTATTCCTGGTCTTTTACCAGGCCCGAGCGTTCCAGCACACGCTCCAGTATCACTTCACCCCAATTACCCTGGCGCTTATTATCGCCTTTCAGGGCTTTGGTGAGGTTCTGTGCCTCGTCGCTTATCTGACGGTTTAGCTCCATGAGTTGGGTAATAACACCTTTAAGGGTATTACGCTCGGCGGCTTCCATGTTGTACACCTTGTCCACCTTTTCCTCAAAAACCTTCAGGTTTTCCTTTAGCGGGGCAAGTATGTGGTCGAGGTTGGTTTTATTTACGTCGATAAACTCTTTTGATTTTTCTTTCAACAGCTTTTCTGCTACATTTTCAAACTCGCGCTGAAAATGCTGACGGGTTTGCTCAATGTCCGACTTTTGTTCCTGCAGTTTTTCCTGTTGTGCTTTAAAGTAAGAGCGGGCGCTCTCTAACGATTGATTGGCTTGACCCAATTTTTCTCGCTCCTGCACCAATTCAGCAACCAGCCGGTCTTTTTCTTCCTTTAAAAACCTGGTAATATTTTCTTTTTCGGCTGATAAGCCATTGGCCTTCTCTTCGGCCTTAGCCAATGCTACGCGCAACGTGTCTACTTCGTTTTTCAGGCGTACCAGTTCATCGGTATCAATGATATTGGCTTTGGGTTTTTTAACAAACAACAGTACCGCTATAAGCAGTATAACAACAGCAATAACAACTAAAACAACAGGCATCATTTTGATAAAAATATTAGCAAAACGAAGGTAGCATTTTTTAAAAAGATATTCTTTAAATTGAGTGCAATTTAAACTGAACTAAATATATGAAGGTAATAATGTTAGGGTTGATTTTACTTTCCTTGTTTTTGCAGAGCGAGACATCCTCTCCACGCAAATTAATAATTATACCTGATGAGATACCTAAAACCGCATTTAAGTTTCATAAATATTGGATCAATGTTGATAGGATTAATAGCCATAGAAACAGAGCCCATATAACATTTTACAGTGTGGCAACAGGTAAGCTTTTAAAATCACAAGACTTCTCTATGACATGTCAAGTTGATAAAAAATCACCTGTATTTATAACCAATTTGGCTAAACAGATTAAATTATATGATGGAAAAAACATATATATCAGAATCCCGGCATATTGCAGTAATTGCTGGCTAATGCCTGTTGGAATATAGCGTAACATAACTAATAATATATTTGCTAAAGCTCTTACACCTTTGGGATGCGTAGATGCAATTTTGTATACTCCCCCAATACGGATTCTGCCATGATAGTACCGCTTAATGTTTTTACCAGGGCCCTTACGGTATGCAAGCCAATGCCCGTACCCTGCTGCTGAAAGCGATCTATAGAGCCGCCGGTAAAGCGTTCTTCAAAAATACGCTCCAGGTGATCGGGCGAAATACCTATTCCGTTATCGCTTACCTTCAGCTCATAAAAACCTTCCATATCCCGGTACTGTACCTTTATCCTTACCTGGGGTTTATCATTATAACGTATGGAGTTGCTCAGCAGGTTTAAGAAGATCTGCTCCATAGCTACCGCCGAGGTTTTTATGATGCATGGCTCGGCCGGGAGATCAAAAAATACATTAGCCGGCACATTTAACAGGCAAATCACTTTGTCCAGCAAGCCGTTCAGTGAAATCTCGTCCTGCTGCATCAGGGCCATGGCCGGAGATTTGGCATAAGCAAGCATATCCTCTATCAGCCCGATCAGTTGCTTGCATGCCTGCACATTTTTTGAGGCCAGTTCGCGCTGTTTGGCATCCTGCAAAATGCGTTCGAGCAATTGCGAGGTGAGCATAATGCTGCTTATCGGGTTTTTAATATCATGAGCCGCCGTACGGGCAAACTGCTGTATCAATAAGTTTGATTCGAGCAGGGCGGTATTAAGGCGCTCCAGTTCGGTTACCTTTCGCCTTATTTCGAGCTTGGCCATTACCTGCTTGGTCAAAATCTCTAATGCCTCTAACTGGCCCTCGGTTAATACCCGCTCTTCCCGGTCTATTACACATAGCGAGCCTAAGGCATAGCCATCCTCATTGATCAGGGGCACACCGGCATAAAATACGATGTTCGGGTCGCCGGTTACCAGCGGGTTATCCGCGAAGCGGTAATCTAACCGGGCATTTTGAACAATCAGGGTTTCTGATGGATTAAGAATAGCGTGCGCGCAAAACGACTGATCGCGGGGAGTTTCGGGCGCATCAATCCCAACCTTTGATTTGAACCACTGCCTGTTTTTATCAACCAAACTTACCAGGGCTACAGGTGTACCGCAAATTTGTGAGGCCAGTTTAGTTAGCTCATCAAACTCCGCTTCGGCAAGGGTATCAAGAATATTGTATGAATTTAAGGCTTCAATCCGCTTTAACTCATTAGGGGGAACAGGCGCTTCACTCATTAAAAAATCAACGCTATAGCGTGGTGCAATATACACTTATTAAATATGAACAATCAAAAAAACCAATCTCATTTTATTTGAAACCGGTCATTTTATTGAGAAATATCAGCATCAAGCAGATGAGTTGTAAAACATTAGAAAGCATGATATAAAACCGCTATCCTATATCACTTCGCTCTGACCCGGCGTTTCCGGTTTCAACCACTCCCGCACGGCGGTAATTGGCCAGTATCACACCTTTTGATGTAATAGTGCTATCTGTTAGCGTAAATGTGCGCGGAAAAGCATTTCTTCCAAAAAGCTTTTTGCCTTTGCCCAGCAGCAAGGGGTGTATTTTAAGCCAAAGTTCATCCACCAGGTCATGGCGTAACAGCAACTGAACGAGTTCGGAACTACCCCAAATCTTGATATCGGTCCCTGCTGTATCTTTTACAGCTTTAACAGCATTTAAATCCTTCAAAAAAACCACATGCTGCCAATCCGAATGCGTGCGGGTGCCGGACAGTACATATTTGGTCACCTTATTTATGCCAGGCCATTGGTCGGAACGGCCAGGCCAGTAGGGTTCCCATATGTCAAACGTCTTGCGTCCAAGCAGCAAATCCGCAGGTTTCATTTGTTGTAGAATGGCCTGTCCATATTCTTCGTCTCCAAAAGGAGACACCCAACCGCCGTATTCAAATTCGCCGGAGGAATCTTCCTGTGGCCCGCCGGGTGCCTGTATAACACCGTCCAAAGAGATCATACGATCACGATCAATTTTCTCATACAATTACTTTTACAATGTAAAGATCAACATATACAAGCTAACAACTAGGGGGCGGATGCGACAAATAAGATGGTTGATCGGGCTGTGATTCACTAAATAAAATAAAAAAAGGCCTTACGTTTACTGTAGGCCTTTAATTTAAGTGGAGAATATCGGAGTCGAACCGATGACCTCTTGCATGCCATAAAGTATTTAGGTAAATTCAATAATATTCAAATACATTCAATTGGTTCATTATCAATATTTTAATCAAATTTATTTTTCATTAAATTTCATTAAATAATCAATTTTCCCGACTTTAGTAATCCCATAGTAACCCCATATTCACGCACGGGAATGCGGTTTTGGCTTTTTAGTAATCCCACATTAAGGAAAATTAGTGATTTTAAAGGTAAAGTGATGGAAGTTTTAAAAAAAGTGACGCTTAGAGCTGATCGCATAGATGCTAATGGCGAGCGGGAGATCAGGATCAGGTTGACCCTTTACAAGGAACAAAAAATTTTTTCTGTAGGATATAAATCCAAACCGGAAGATTGGGATTTTGAAAAAGAAATGCCAGCACCTACTCACCCGCAATTCAGAAAAGCATCAAGGCAGATCGAGGATTATCTGGATGAGATCGATTTTGAGGTTAAGCTGCTAAAAAAGAACGGGCATGAATTCATTTCCCTACCCGACCTCATCGCTAAGGTTAAAAAGAAAGACCGGGTGGTTGTACCTGCAAAACTCTATGCTTTTACGGATAATATCATACACGAACTTAACGGCGAAGACAGGGTCGGTTATGCCAATACATTTAGGGATGTAAAAGAATACGTCCTCAAGCATGTCTTCGGCAAGTCGGACCGCTCATTTGTCAGTTTTGCTAAAGCAGATTTTGTTGCCCTCGAAGATTACATGATAGCGCAAGACCTTAAAGAAACTTCAATTAGTGCCTATCTCCGGACATTTTACAGGATATGGAATCTTGCTATCAAAGCTGGTATGTGTCCAAAAGAACACCATCCAAGTAAAACAATTAAATTCAAACCGTACAAAAGATACAAAACCAGTAAAAGGGCTATTTCAGCCGCCGAGATTAAACTCATTGAAGGTTATGAGGCAGAATATCTATCAAGAGAGTATCGCTATCAGCAGATATTCCTATTCAGCTATTATTGTCGTGGGATTAACTTTAACGATATAGCCAAACTAAAAGATACCAATTTGAATTGCGATATCCTGCGTTATAAAAGGAGCAAAAACAAGCGTCTTTATGACTTTAAGTTACACACTAAAGCTATGGCGATCATAAATATTTTTAGAACCTATCCAATTCAAAGTGGTGGTGGCTATATTTTCCCCATTCTAAAACCAGAGCATGATACCGCGGCTAAGATCGATGCCCGAATCGATAGTGCACTAAAAGACTTAAATGAGGTTCTGAAAACCATAAAAGAAAATAAAGGTATTGCCCGCGATGTGACCTCTTATGTTGCAAGGCATTCCTTTGCCACAAACTTAAAACATAAAAAAGTTGAGGTAAGTATTATACAGGAGGCAATGGGTCACGAGACAGAAGAGATGACGCGTGTTTATCTTGAAGAGTATGATGATGAGTTAGTTGCCAGCAGCATTGAAGAAGCGCTGGATTAATGTTTGAAATTGAAAGTTAGTTATCCTTCGATATTAATACAGCCGCTTAGAAATCTAAGCGGCTGTTATTTTTTTCAAAATTCAACTTCCAGCAAGGGCTTATTCTATTAAACGGTCTTGCAGATCCAGACCGATAGGGTTTTGAATAGCTACCAGGTGAATGACGATGTCTTTAAACGAAAGGAAAGTCATGCCATCATCTCTTATCGCTTGTTTATGGTTTGACCATAGATAGCTGCAGGTATTTGCCACACTATCGTAATGATCAAAAGGAACCCTTACGAATCCAGACGGCGTCTCTTCTTTATCAACCGCATCTTGATATTTGAGATGGGCAGATATCAGTAAGACTCCGGGGATAATGAAATTTGCTGCACCAGGACTCCTTAGTAGAATGGCCAGTTTATTAATTGCCTCTTTATTCGAGTAGGACCTAATTATATAAGACATCGTTTTAGGGCTGAATTTCAATAAAAGCTTCTGATATCCCGCTTTCCAAACCTCCATCTGAACCCTTGAAATTCCCAAAACACCCTGCCACAGATCCCAATGATTATGGTAAAATCTATGGTCATATTTCCATGTTGGCTGAGCCAGCGCATAATCGATCATTTCGTTCCAAATCGCGCCTAGTGCGTCGTAATTTTCTGGCTTTTGATAGTTATAGACCAGGAGATTATCAAAAAAAGAAATCAGCCATTTCGCGCTACGATTACCGTATGCCAGCAATGGCTTCCATAGTGAATCAGCTTCAGCAGCATTAACTTTAGGCAGGATAAAAGAGAGTTTCAAGATAACCCAATGGTCAAAATCATGAAGAGAAATATCTAATGGTAGTTCATCCTCATCCACCGGCCCCCAAATATTAGTTTGAAGCTGAATAAGTTTTTGATACCAAGCCATGATGAACGCTCTTTCTTTTTCATCCGTAATGACTTCAATTTCGGGAAATTGGAGGGATGGGTACAATAAACTAATTTCTATACCTGGATCTCTAAGCTCCTTGACCTTTATCCCTCTCCGAGGGAATCTGCGTGTTTCATCAGGTTCGTTTTCTTCAGAGTCATTTTCTTGAAAACTGCAAATATCGATCAGCGTATCCTGCGTATCTCCATTGACAAAAGCTTCCAGTATTTCTTTGAATATATCCTTCCAATCCACTTCCTCATCCCAGTGATGGGGTGCATGCTGACTTACCAAATTACAGCGCTGGATCATCAGGTTCTGGAGTTGAATAAAGATCTTGTCCGAAAATTTAAAATATCCCGCGATTGTTTTAAACAGACGTCCTACTGCCTCATTATTGAAGTTTAGTGCCAGGATTGCTATCCAACGACGCCTTACCTTATCGTGGGGATCTCCGGCGAACAAATGAGGAACAAAAATAGCTGCGAACCCTTCCCAGCCACTGGGTCCTATCACCATGGTCGAGTCACGCAGGTTAAATATAAATTTCTCCAAAACATCGGATACCACCTGATTGATCCATTCAAAATATTCAGGATGAACGTCCCTTATTATTTTCTTGTTGTCTACTAAGATGGCTATGCCAGCGAATATATTTGACAAGCGCTGATTGAGATGCGCGAACAGATCACCTTCTGGCTTTTCATAAAAACCTTGGATCTTAGACCAGACAGATTCCAGTTCCGGCAGATCCAAGTTCCATCTGCAATGGAAATTTAGCCATAAGTAGGTAACCTAAAAAATAGGCAGTCACCTTATCTTCGAAATCAAATCCTCCGCCGCCGGTCTGTTTTGCTGATGCTATTTTAGCCATTAGTTTTATTATTTATCAGTAAATTTTACCTTAAGTGAAGGCATTTTTAATTTATAAACGACAGACCTTCACGTGTCCACTTATATCAATGTCACAATAAGTTTTTCCGAAAAAAACACCTTACAAAGGTCGCAAATCGAAGTATCGCGACAAAATTACCCCAAAAACTGTCGTGATACTATATCGCGACAAAAATATGGTTATATATACAATTTATATTATCGCGACAAAATCTTAACCAAACTGTCGCGATACTGCATATCGCGACAATAAATGACTAAATTTATCGCCATAAATTATTTTCGTCGCGATACTATGAAGGTAGAAAAAAAAATACCGGCGTATGAAAACCTATTAAAGGCTTTAGCCCATTTTCCTGAAGGAACGGGCATCGATGAGCTAGGATTAGCTTATAACCCAGGTATTTCAAAACGCACGCTCCAGCGAAGATTAGCTGTATTATCAGAACAAGGTACGGTGCAGATCAGTGGAAACGCACGTGCTACGATCTACAGGCTTATTCAGAAGGCTCCCGCGGCGGAAGCTGCTGTTGCGACCAACCAGGTTCCTATACCGATCAGCGAAGAAAGCGCCAACCTTCGCGACCGGGTCACTGCTCCAATACAACAACGGGAGCCGGTCAGTTATGAAAGGCAATTTCTTGAGTCTTACAGGCCGAACATCGACAGCTATCTCACACAAACGGAAAAGGCGAGGCTGGCGGCTATCGGCGGAAATCGATCGGAGCAGCCTGCGGGAACCTACGCTCAGCAGATCCTTAACCGCCTCCTGATCGACCTGTCATGGAACTCCAGCAGACTGGAAGGAAATACCTATAGCTTATTAGATACTACAAGGCTGATTGACCAGGGTATGGCAGATGATACGAAGTCTGCCAAGGACGCGCAAATGATCCTCAATCATAAAGATGCCATTGAGTTCATTGTGCAAGCAGCGGCTGATATAGGCTTTAACCGGTACACCGTGTTGAATATACACGCGATGCTTGCCAATAACTTACTGCCCGATCCACAAGCACCGGGCAGATTAAGGTCCATGGCTGTGGGCATAGGAGGTTCCGCCTATACACCAACGGCAATACCTCAATTGATAAATGAGCATTTCGATCTGATCTTAGAAAAAGCCGAACAAATCGACGACCCCTTTGAACAGTCTTTTTTCATGATGGTCCATTTGCCATACCTGCAGCCATTCGATGATGTCAACAAGCGTGTTTCCCGCCTGGCAGCCAATATTTCCTTTGTTAAAAAAAATCTTTCCCCGCTATCATTTATCGATGTACCCGATGATCTTTATACCCAAGGTATGTTGGGCGTTTATGAGCAAAACAATGTCAGCCTACTGAAAGATGTTTTCCTTTGGGCCTATGAAAGGTCGGCTGCGCGTTATGCCGTAATCCGGCAATCCCTAGGTGAACCGGATCCATTCAAACTGCAATACCGAAACCAAATACGGGAGTTGATCGGAAGGATCATACTGGAAGGCCTGAATTCATCAGGCGCCAGCGCACTCATTAAAGGCCAGGCCGGCGAATTACCCGAAGCGGATCAGGATCAATTTATCGAAGCTGTAGAAACAGAGATACTGGCCATTCATGATGGCAACTTCGCGAGGTATCGGGTCAGTCCCAAAGAGTATGAACGCTGGAAGGCAAACTGGGAAAAATAAAAGGTCAAAACCAATCCACATACAGAAATGTCAGGTCATAAAAAATTTAATAATTCTCTGGCCTTTAAAGCATTAGATGAATGCATATGAATCAATTAATACGATTTCAATTTGTGGATCATGTGGAATCAAAGTGTTTAAATTTGGAGGTCTTAATTGTTATTTACACCATGCTAAAACCCGCTGTTTTTAGTTTCAGCCGGTCAGCACCTGCCCCGGTAGTGGATTTTCACATTCACAACTAAAATTATCTACCCGAGAACACTTTTAAGACAGCTGAAGATCAAGACCTATTGAGCTGTCATTAGCGGATATAAGATATCCGAATCCATTTAGCCATTGGTAATGTTTTATTCCTATCAAACCTGTTAACAATATAATTGTTATTGAACGGTGAATACGAAAGGATTTTTTGCAGTTGGCATTGGCGCTTCCGGTGGTGGGATAATAGCCGGGAATCCCTGAACTGGTAAACAATAGAATGAGCGGAGTTTTTCCTCTCCGCTCATCAGATCGGGTTATTTGATTGTATAACTTTTAGTGGCTACTTCCGCCAGTCTGAAGTACCCGAAAGCATAATTCTGGCTATTGGTCTGGTTAACAATGTTTCCCCGGACGGCACTTGGTATGGTAGGGAAAGGGTTCCCGTCATTGCCGGAAGCCACGATCAGTTTGAACATATAGTTATAATAGTTTTTAGAGATCCCGTACAATTTGATGTCTACGCGATCCCCGGCTTTCAACTTTTCATGCGAATAGGATTCCGAATTTAAATTACCGTTGGTGTGTTCGTCATCTTCAACTTCGAGTTCAGGAAATACGGAATGCGGCTGGGTAATGCTGTTCAGGTAGTAATTTATCTGATTAGGATCATCCTGGTAGAAAAAGGTGATCTCCATTTCATCACCGGCTTCGCCACCCTTGTCATTCTGATCGATCTTGTCCTCGATCTTAGAGACTGGCGTAAAAGTTTCTGATGCCGTGTAGGTCTCGCCGTTCAAAACGATCTTTAAGCTATACGTCTCGCCGATCACAGGAAGAAAATTGCTACAGATGTATTGCCCTGTCCCGGGTTTTTCTACGAAATTGAAGACTATATTCGCAGCATTGGTGATCGTAATCACGGCTCCGGAAACACCCGGAAAATCCGAGCTGTAGTAGCCTGTGGTGGTTGACAATACGATCTTTTGTTCATTGCCGGCTGTATTTTTCACCCAATCAATAGAGGCATCTACAACAAGTCTTGGTGCTGCTGTTTTCAGATCTTCTTGTATTGCCTTTTCGCATCCGGTTATCAGCAGTGCAATAAACGGTAAGAGTATTATTTTAAGTGATTTCATTGTTTGTCGTATTTTGATGAGCATTTGTTAGAATTTTACGTTGTAAGCTACGCTTGGGACAATGCCGAAAATGGATATCCTTCTCGTCTCATTCCGTCCCGTTTCTTCATTTTGCCTGAAAGAATAGGATGCTGCATTGTTCCTGTTATAGAGATTGTAGATGCTAAAGTTCCACTCACCCTGCCAGCCTTTTTTCTTGTTTGGTTTTGGCGTATAGGTCGCAGATACATCTAAACGGTGGTACGCAGATAATGAATTCGCATTTCTTGCGCCGTAACTCGCAACAGTTACGCCCTGGTACAGATATTTGCCATCAGGAAATGTTGCTGCTTTTCCGGTTTGGAAAGTGAGAATCGCGCCAAAAGACCATTTTGGACTGACCGAATAGGCACCGGTGACGGATAGATTATGCAATTTATCGTAATTCGCCCGGTACCATTCTCCGTTGTTAATACCCGGCTCATCCGAAGTTCTGCCGGGTGTCCTTTGCTGCGCTTTAGAAAGTGTATAGGAAACCCAGCCGGTCAGCTTACCTGTATTTTTTTTTAGCATCATTTCCAGGCCATACGCCCTTGCTTCACCGTTCAAAAGCACTCGCTCTATTGCGTCAATACCCAACAGATCTGCGCCGTCGATATAATCTGCCTTGTTCTTTATTTTCTTATAAAATGTCTCCGCTTCCAGGGAATACTTGTCGTCTTTGAAATTATGAAAGTAACCCAATGCTACCTGGTCCAGAATTTCCGGTTTAAGGTATTTGTCAGAAGGGGCCCAAATATCCAGCGGGGTCGCAGATGCGGTATTGGAGATCAAATGAATATACTGGCTCATTCTGTTATAGCTGGCCTTGATCGAATTATCATTGTTCAGCGAGTAAGCCAGTGCTACCCTTGGTTCCAGATTCCCGAAACTGGCTATTTTCTGGTTTTTCTTATAGTTGATCGTTCCTGTGGCTTCAGCCTCCTCATAGACATGGAAATTCCTATTGTAAATGACTGGCCGGTCATTGGCATACGTGTAGACCTCCTGCGCACCTACGCGCTGAAAGTTACTGTAGCGAAGCCCATAATTCAGGGATAATTTATCGGAAAGGCGTTGGTCGGCACTGAAGTAGGCTGCATTTTCATAAGCATACTTCTTCGCTATCTGATCCGGATTGATCGCTGATGTGGCTCCGTATGGCTTGATCGTTCCGGGATTAAAATCGTAGTAGATCGAATTGATACCGTAGTTCAATGTGAGGTTATTGGAAACATAATGTTTAAAATCATACTTGAAATTATAGTTCTTCACGTCTGCTTTCCAGTCCATCCCAATGGTTTTGATCTTGATCCGGTAGTCATAATCACTATAAATGGCTGATGCATTTGAAAAGATCTTATTGGAGAAGATATGGTTCCATCTGACATTTAAAAGTTTGTTGCCATAGGTATTTATAAAACTGTTATTCAGGTTGAGGTCGTCATTGCCAAAGTAGCCTGAAACGAATACGTTGTTCTTTTCACTGAATTTGTAATTGAACTTGGTGTTCAGATCATAGAAAGAGGCTGAATTGGGTTCACCCGCCGCCTTTAATAAAAGATGGGCGTACGATCCCCTTCCCGCGACCACGAAAGAACTTTTACCTTTGGCAATAGGCCCTTCTACAAGCAATCGGCTGGACACCAATCCAATCCCGCCATTGACATGAAACTCCTGGTTGTTCCCTTCTTTTTGATAAATATCCAGTACCGACGATACCCGTCCGCCGAAATTAGCTGGTATCCCGCCTTTATAAAGTTTCAGGTCTTTGATCACATCCGCATTGAAAACCGAAAAGAAGCCTAATACATGCGAAGTATTGTATACCACCGCTTCGTCAAGCAATACCAGGTTACCATCTACAGAACCTCCTCTGACATTAAATCCCGTTGCTCCTTCCTGGGCATTGGTTACACCGGGAAGCTGTAAGATCGATTTGAGGACATCTACTTCGCCCAGTACAGCCGGCATCTTTTTGATCGTGGCAATGGAGAGTTTATTGGTGCTCATTTCAGGTTTTCGGATGTTCGTTTGCGGCGTACTGGATTTGACCAAAACTTCATCCAGCGTCCTGGCACTCTCCGTCATCGCGAAGTTTTTTCTGATGTTTTCGGTCAGCCTGATACTATCTTGCAGTCGATCATAACCTACATAGCTGATGACAATGGTGTAAGTTCCTCTTGGCAACGTTGTAGAATAAAATCCGTAAGAATTGGTGGTCAAGCCAACTTTTGCCTCCGGGATATAAATACTCACGCCAATAAGTGTTTCTGTATTGGACTTGTTGGTGATCGTGCCGCTTAGCGTTGCTTTCTCCTGCGAATAGGCATGAGATGCCCATGCAAAAAGGAATATCAGGACGGACAGGGTTCTGCTTTTCATTAATAAAAGTTTAGCGTTAAATATTACATTTTCGGCTAAACTAAATTTTAAAGGAACCCGCAATTTTTATATATACCAAACGTGATTGAATATATATTAAAGCAGCTATTCCATATAGGAAAACAATTCCTTCTCGTTGCTTCGCTACCAAAACTGGAGTATTTAAAATGAAATACATCTGAATATTGGTTCTTGATACAATGAATATAAATTTGAAGTTTTGAAAGAATAAGATCGAGGCATAGCATCAACATGGCAGAATTTTGGGAAAATAGTTTTCAGAACAAACAGGAAATGTGGGGATGGGAACCAGCTGATTCGGTGGCTGAAACTGTAGAATTATTTAAGGCGCATGGGTTAAAAAATATACTGATACCCGGATTCGGTTACGGTAGAAATGCTAAAATATTCTATGATCATGGGTTTAGGATCGCAGGAATTGAAATATCTGCAACGGCGATCGACTTGGCAAAGAAGCAATTTGGACAAAACCTCAAAATCCACCACGGATCTGTTAGTTCAATGCCTTATGACAAGGACTTGTATAATGGTATATTCTGTTATTCTTTAATTCATTTGTTAGGACCAGCAGAACGATCAAAGTTGATAGCCGATTGTTATGATCAACTTGAAACCAATGGCTATATGGTTTTCGTTACCATTTCGAAAAATGACTTTAGATATCGCGAAGGCGAAGAGATTAGCAAAGACACATTTAAGAAGAACTATGGGGTCACTTTGTATTTCTACGATCCCGAATCGATTCAAGCCGATTTTGGTAATTACGGATTGGTTGAATACAGAGAAGTTACCGAACCCAAAAAGAACCTGTCAAATCAACCGACACAAAGGTTTTGGTATATTGTCTGCAAAAAGTGTCGCTAACAATATCTTAAGGCCTCACTATCTCTGTTGACGCCGGATCGCTGGCGTGTATCATACCTGCAAAAAAGATCAGCGATCTTATTTGGTATATATTTCATGGGCTTTGGTATAGTAACTTATTTTTATTACTGCCATATTACTTGATTTGCCAAAAATTTAGGCTTATGAGTATATGTTTACAAAAAGATCATATGGATACTAATTGGATGCTTCAATTGATCATTTCAGATAAATACCGGTTCCAGCGGCATATATTACTGATCATCTTTTGTATCGTTGTTTTATATTACAGTCCCGCGGACTATGTAGAACCCTTAGAGACGTACAACCGACTGGTTGTTTTTCTTCAGATCATTCTGATCGCCTACAGTAATATGTATTTTTTCGTTCCAAAATTCTTATTCAGGAACAAATACCTGCATTATGGTCTTTTCGTGCTTTCGGGTATGGTTCTTTCGTATTATATACACGAAATTTTTGCTGAGTCGTTTAAGCGGTATCTGCTACCAAACGAAGATGACACTATTAACTTTTTTACCTTTTCTTTTATGACGATGGTGCTCATCATCGCATCCGCAGCGATCAAGTTATTTCAGCAATGGATAGCAGACGCGCGACTGATCAATGATCTGGAACTAGCGAATACGAATAGTGAACTAGAACAACTCAAAAATCAGATCAATCCGCACTTTCTATTTAACATGCTTAATAACGCCAATGTATTAATTGAAGATGACCCTAAAAAAGCTTCGCAGGTCTTGGTAAAACTGAGTGATCTCCTTCGTTATCAGCTTTATGACAGTTCAAGAGAGAAGGTTTTGCTGACTTCTGAGATCCATTTCTTAGAAGATTTTCTGAATCTGGAAAAGGTCAGACGGGACAATTTTAATTTTTTAATATCCAAAGAAGGCGAATTAAGCGGTGTTCAGGTGCCCCCCTTATTATTTATATCGTTTGTTGAAAATGCTGTAAAGCATAATAATGACGCCGCAAAATTATCTTATTTGAATCTTTATTTTGACGTGCGCCATAACGAGATCTTTTTTAAATGCGTAAACTCGAAACCAGCAGTGAAGGCAGTTAATAAATCCGGAGGATTAGGTTTGGCAAACATCAAAAGGCGATTAGAACTGCTGTTCCCTTCTTCACATACCTTACAGATAGAAGACCATCCTGAAACCTATTGCGTTGCCTTAACTTTAAAACAATAAAATGAATTGCATTATAGTAGACGATGAGCCATTAGCAAGAAAGGCGATCCATAAGTTGGTTCAACAGACAGAAGGTGTGGATGTCATCGCTTCTTTTAACGGGGCAGAAGCTACCAAAGCTTTTCTATCCACAAATTCCGTAGACCTGGTATTCCTTGATATTCAAATGCCTGGGGTGAACGGAATCGAATTTGCCCGAACAATCCCTAAAAACACTTTGGTGGTGTTTACCACCGCTTATCATGAATTCGCTTCTGAGAGTTATGATGTTGACGCTATTGACTATCTGATCAAACCAGTCAAACTCGAGCGCTTTCAAAAAGCTGTTGAAAAAGCCAACACGTACTGCAAATTATTCCATACTGAACATACCAATAGCAATATTGAGAACATCACTACGGATTATATTTTCGTGAGATCCGAACGCAGGATATTTAAAGTGCATTTCAGTGATATACTATATATTGAAGGCTTAAAAGATTATGTGATCATATATTTAGAAGCTCAGAAAGTGATCACACTCATGAATATCAAAACTATTCATGAATTGCTTCCAAAAAGCTCTTTTGTCAGGGTCAGCAAATCCTACATCATCAACGTAAATAACATAGATTCTGTAGATAACAACACCGTTTATATAAGGGAAAACGAAATACCGATCGGCAACATTTACAGGGATCACTTCTTTAATGAGTTTGTAACCAAGAAAATTTTAAGTAAGTAGTAAGTGGGCTTACTCGGATGATGCCAGACATTCATTTGCGACGAATTTAAAACATTAGAAGGTAGATGTAAGCATTGTCCGGGAAGCCATGGGCAATGAAACAGAGGAGATAAATCGGACCTGTTTGAAAGAATATGACGACGAATTGGTGGCTAGCAGTAGTGAGGAGGCATTAAGCTGAATATGGAGTTGTTGCTGTTGTAACTAAAGAACTGTGTGATGGAGTAACTAAAGGAGTAAAACCAGAACTTGACAGCGTAGTGAAAGTCATACTTAATAATCCGAAGTAAATTCAAGCAAAATAACAGCAATCATAGAAAGGTTAAACCAACAACAAAAAGATATATCAGCATTCCCATGCAGGTAGGAACGATTGAAAGACAGGGTATATCCAGAACATCGGGATATTGCCTCAGTAAAAGAACTAAAGAAAAACTGGAAGTAGAGTAAGAAGTAAACTGCAGTATTGCAAAAGGTTAATGAAAGGTCAGTTGTGCCCATCAGTCTATTACCTGACATACCTTCCTTATGATACCAACAAACCTCTGCTGGCAGGAGGCAATGGCGGCGATGGAAGAACACTGATCTATCATAGCTTATTATCCTCCTTCCTAGAGGGTGTACAGGGCGGCCTGCTGATCGCACCACCGGACAGTAACGGGAGCAGGCGGATCACGTTGCGCAATGCGGAACCTATCCGCTTTTTCCAAGTCTCTTACCGGGACAAAGGGATATTTGGCGACAACCGTACGGTGCTGGAAGGTATGGATACCACTGTATTCCAGTACCAAAAAAAGGAAAATGAAAAGGATTGGTTCCGCCGACACGCGATCTGCTACGATTTGAAGGTGCCGAAAGACCGGGCATCCAAGATATTTGACTATGTCCGGGACGATGCCAAAAGGTATTATCCGAACCTGGTAAATCGTCGGGAACTCATCAAAGATCAGGTTGCACTTTAACTTATCCTTCTGGTTCACGACCTTGATCATCCTGGAAACATACAGGCTGAGCACGGCTCCATAAACCTGCTGTTTCAACGGGTTGTTACCCATGCAAATAATTTTAGGTGCTTTAGGATTATTGAGGTCTAAGGAGAAATCGTTGCCGGACAAAACATAATACAAGGCAGGTGATACCAGGCGGGCAACGCTGATCTTGGCACTGGCGATCTGGCCTTCCAGTTGCTCAAAAGCTTCGTTTTGCCATGCAGAGATGAAGGGATTGATCAAAACCTCGATCTCCGGTTCCGTCCGCAGAAGCGCGAACAAAGCTTTGTAATCCGTTTGGGCCAGTTCGATCACGTGCGGGAGTGTACAGTAAATGCCATCCCGGTATTTGCGCAGGAACCAGATAAGCGCAGTAATGAAATTGATCGGCGATTCGACAAAAAAATCTCCCTGCTTCTTGATCCACTCCCGGTTGAGACCCAGCATAAATGTCCTGGCCGATTCCATCGCATCTGTGATGTCCAGCATATTGGCTGGTTCTAAAGGATTGCAACGGTGAGTCTTTGCGAGGTCATCGAAGTTAATGACATAAAATTGGGGTTTTACGGCATAACCTTCCTGATGCAGGCGCAGGGTATTATAGGCGATCCGGGACAGGTCATCGAACTTGAAATCGTACAAGAACATACTGAAACCTTTTTTAATATGCTGGGTGATGATATGGCGTATTACAAAATAAGATTTACCTGCACCAGGCGTCCCGGTCACGAGCGTACTCCGAAACGGATTGATAATATTAAGCCAACTGTTGCGGGTTTTTCCTTTTAATCGGTAACATGCGGGCAGGTTGACAGAATACTCATTTTGCAGCAGCCGTTCTTCCTGAGGAAAAGTCTCGTTCTCATCATTGAACACACTGTTATTCAGGTTTACTTTAAGGATCCGGAATAGCCGGCTTGCACCATTAAGAAACAGAAGGTACCCCAATAAGCTGATGGTTATATAAAGCCATTGAAAGCCCGTCCAAATCTCCCACGCTGCTGGGCACAAATGAATGCCTAAATATAAAGCCAGTCCGAACACCAATCGGCTGATCGCATCTTTACGGCTGATATGCTCCGCCTTTTTACCTTTGGTACCCACAATCGAAATGATGAGTAAGACAAGGGCGATACATTTGGTTATTAAAGATCCTGTAAAAACCGGCAGTACTACAATTTTGGAAAGCATCAGGTTCATCCATTTGCCCGTTAGATTCATACGTTCGAATAAAGGATAGCATTTAAAGTAGAAATGCAGTAGTAATAAGATGACCGACAAGAACCTGGTGTAATCGATCACTTTTCTTAGCGCTTGCTCATTTTCTCCAGTTTGCATAATTATATGGTTAAAGATGTAAACGTCTTTTCTTTTTCCTTTTTTTCTTCATTTGCTCCTGCGGAATGTTATCTGCTTGTTGACCAATTCCGAAAAGCGTCTCCAGCATGGCATTATGTTCATATACCCCGGAATCCCTCTGTTTAATTCCTTGCTGGTTTTTATTATGAATTGTTTCTACCGGTGCAACACCCGACCACGCTTTTTGAATATTAGTGGCCGAGTATTCCTTCCCAAGGTCGCTGCCTTTAACGACCAGTTTTTCCTGGTGATCAATATAGGTGACACCAAAACACCGTCCGGTTTCATTTTTATGAAGGATACAATCTACCCCCAAGTGTTGCAGGTCCGTCAAAAACGCATGCTCATTTTTTGCGGTGGAAAGGACAGCATCCAGCTTGTGCTTCAGTTTGGGGAGGTCCGCCTTACGCAAAAAGACATTGAGATGAAACCTCTTTTCCAATAACTTCAATGTCGGCTTACCGGCAATGCTGCTTGCTTTAATAGGGACACCTATCCGCTTACGATTGGCATCCAGAGCCCAGTACCTGAGCCCACCATGTTTAAACATCACCGAATGGCCTGAACCCCGGTCAGCCTGAATATGATAGCGTTCCAAAAGCGTATTTAATTCCCGAAGTGTTGCAAACCTGTAATTTCGAACCACTTCGTTAACGACGGCGGCCATAGCTCTTTTAGTCTCTGTTTTGCCGTACACTAATACCTGTAGTGGTTTTATATTGGTAGGTTCAATCGCATCCTGTTGATTCCCGGCCTTTTGCAGACCAAAAGCATTTTCGATTTCCTTACGGACAGGTTCTGACTTCTCTCTTCCCAGGTTGTGCAGGCTGATCCGCTGTCCCGTACGTGAGATATTAGTGGTCACAATATGAATATGTGGATGGCCAGCATCAAAATGCTGGTAAACCAGGTACGGCTGCTCACCGAATCCGATTCCCTGCATGTAACGCCGGGAAATGTCTTCCAACGTTTCTTCATCCAATTTTTCACCTACTGCAAAATTGAGTGATATATGGACAGCATTAGTCTTGGTCCGCTGGTTGCGGTCAGCCAGATCTGCTAACCTGCCTATCTTTTCTGGAAGTGACAAGTCTTTGACATCTTTTAGGTAACCGGAGGCCATGAGATTTTTTGCTTGCTCTTTGGCCACCTTCTTTTCGTTGTAAAAGACCAGTCCTGTCAGGCTTTTTCCGCTTTTAATTTTTGCGACCATATGACTGCATATTCAGAGATCCGTTCTTTAATAGAGGTCATGGCTGGTTCCAACTTACCGTTGATGACCAACATCATCTGCATCCAAAGCCGGTTGTCTGCACGCCCGTGCTCCCTATTAATGTTTTTCACAGCCTGGTTAAGGTTGTTTCCAATGGCATTTAATTCCGTTCGTAACAAGGCCAGTTCTTCCAGGATCTCGTCCGCCGATCTGTCCCTGTAAATTACCGTTAAGGGTTTGCCAAGAAGTATAGACCTGCAAAATTCACTCAGGGTTTGAAAGCTGGTTTTCTTAAACCTTCCTTCGATATCCTCGTATTCGTCCGGCTTAAAACGGGTAACCAAACGACGTGTGCGATTCTCTTTCTTCATATCAAAATCTTTTTAAATTCGACTTGGGAGAAATTTAAACCGGTTCCCGGCCGACATGGGAGGCAACGGGCAAGATTCGTTTGTCTGACAAACGTACATCTTGCGAATTGCACGAAGACAGTAATTCACACCAAAAACAACTTTTTTAACACTATCTTCTTGTCATTGAAGTATTGCTTCATCAAATTCTTAAGGCCCTTCATTATTCGTGCGATTCTTCAAATATTCTTCCAGCGCCTTGATATTGATATTCTTCAATGAAATGTCATTTTCTACAGCATAAGCTTTGATCTTTTTCTTCAATGTCTTTGGGATCCAGTTATTAAATCTTGATTCACCTTCCGTTTCTTTCTTACCGGTTTTGACTGGATTTACCTCTTGAATTGGAGTGGCTGGTTGCTCATTCTTTATTTTATCGGCAAGCGCACCCAACCTGTTTTTGAAATCTGTCATATGCGAAATATTGAATAATTGAATAATGAACGGAAGCAACGTAGAAAAGCAGAAATGAACACTTGAACAAATGAATATTTCAAGAATTGAACAAATGGATAATTATTAAATTCTACAAATGAATAATTATCCATTTTTAGAAATCTTCATTTGAATAGTTGCAGATTTCTGTAATTATTCACTGATCGCCAAAATAATTTCCTCCGCTAAAAACGTTATCTCATCGATCGCTTTTTGGTCGGAACTTTTTAAGATCCCTGCCGTCATAGAAGACCTTGCCAGGCTTACTCTATCAAATATCTTTGTATTGAGCAACGGTGTGCCAAGTGTGATCAGCAGGTCAGTCACCTCAGCTGTTATGCCTGATCGCGGCTTTAGCATGTTAAGCACTATCCCTGCTTTTAACTTATGATTTTTAGCTTCAGAGAACTTGATCAGGGCAAGCGTTGAACGTATCGCCATGACATCAAAAAAACCAGCTTTGGTAGGAACCAATACAAAGTCGGATTGGTTGAAAAGTTCATTCAATCTGCTGGATAAATATGGTGGTGTATCAATAATAATCAGATCAAAATCGAGAGTAGAGATTTCCGCTATCTGTTCAATGCCAATTACTGATATACCAGGAAATTCCTCTTTGATATGGTGAATGCTTCCCTGTAAGTCTGAATCTACTAAAGCAACTTTTAATTGTTCCTGGAAGCATAGAGCAAGATTGAGCGCAAGTGTGCTCTTTCCAACTCCGCCCTTTTGATGGGCTACTGTGATGATTTTCGTCATAGCTTTATATTTAAAGAAGTTTGTAAAATTTTACCTATGCATTTGCATAATCTATAAATGCAAAATTCTCTTTTACTTATGGTTAAATCATCCGATGTTATCCGAGTCGGATAACAACAATTTTAAATTTCTATTTGATTATGACTATTTATTCCGTTTACACAGTACTTAGGCTTAACCTCAACCTCTGTTTTTATTTAGTTTAATTCTAAATAATTATATATTTGCCGCTTCAAACTATATCCACAATGAAGCAACCTCTATTTTTTAAGCTGTTCAGCATTATTTTAACAGCACTTTCGCTGTTCACTTTTTCAGCCCAGGCACAAAACAACGCATCTGTAAGCGGAACGGTTAAAACCGCCGATGGTAAGCCATTAGAAGGCGTTACCGTATCTGTAACTGAACTAAAGTTATCCACCTCAACTAATGATCGTGGAGAGTTTCGCATCAAGCGCCTCCCAGCTGGTACCCATAAGATCACGGCCAAATACTTGAGTTTGCAAAGTGAAGCAAAGCAGGTTATTGTAACGGCCGGACAAAATACCCAGGTGGATTTTGTGATGGTGGAGACTTTGCAACAGTTAGAGGAAGTAAGTATCTCTTCGGGCAGATCAAAAACGATAGCCAGTAAGAGGAGCGATTACATTGCACGTATGCCCTTGAAAAACCTTGAGAACCCGCAGGTTTATACGGTAATCAGCAAAGAACTTTTAAAAGAGCAGGTATCGATTGATATTGTCAACGCAGTGCAGAACACCCCCGGTGCTGTAGCTTATACGTTTCCCGCTGGTGGTGTCGGTATCGTTTTCAGAGGTTTTGTAAGCGGTGTTAACGCCAGAAATGGTATGGAAACCTCGGCCAGCCGTTCATCGCTGGATATTTCAAATGTAGAACGTATAGAAGTGTTAAAGGGGCCTTCAGGTACCTTATTCGGTGCTGCGGTTTCCTCATTTGGGGGTGTGGTCAACCTCGTTACCAAAAAGCCCTTTGATACCACAAGCGTGGAGGTGTCTTACACCGCAGGCAGCTATAATCTGAACAGACTTACCGCTGACGTGAATACGCCGCTTAATAAAGATAAGACGGTTTTGTTCAGGGTAAATTTAGCCGCCAATAAAGAAGCCAGCTTTTTAAGCTATGGTTTCAACAATACCTATACCATTGCCCCAAGCCTCATCTATAAGTCCTCTGATAAGCTCACCTTTCATTTTGACGCGGAACTTTATAATGCCAAAGGCACACGTCGTACCTATAATACGTATGCCGCCGCTTCGGGATTAAAGACTCCGGCCGAACTTCAGTTGGATTATACCACATCCATGTTCCACGATGATAATAATGGTAAAACCTCCGCTTCCAAATTCTTCGCGCAGGCAGAATATGTTATCTCCGATAGTTGGAAATCAACAACCCTGTTTTCATTTGTTGGTGAAGATGTCGATTACAGTTATCAATCTTATGCCAACTGGCTTTCGCCAACCCGGGCTATCAGGCAGGTGGGCATGTGGGGGCCGATTTCCAACAATTTCACCAATTTACAGCAAAACTTTAATGGTAAGTTTTCAACAGGTGGCATCAAACATAACTTCCTGGGTGGTTTGAATTACCGATACTACGATGGCAGCCGCCGGGCAGGTGGAAATGTCGTTACCCTTGACACGATCAACGTCACCTCAACCTTTGCACCAATCAGACGGAAAGCCGTTGACGCCATCATGCCGCTTTATACAACAGCCATAGCAGATCAGCAAACGTTGAGCGCCTACGCGTCTGATGTCATTAGCTTTACCGACAGGATTTCAGCCATGTTAAGCTTACGTGTAGAACGGTTCGAGCGCAAAAAAGTGGGTAATACCGAAGGTTATAAGCAAACGGCCCTCTCCCCCAAATTAGGCTTAGTGTATCAGGTTGTGAAAGATAAGGTTTCCCTATTTGCCAATTACATGAACGGGTTTCAGAACCTGGCACCCGTAACACAACCGGATGGCAGCGTTTTGGTTCTTGACCCGGTTTTTGCAAAGCAGTATGAAGGTGGTGTGAAAGCTGAACTGATTGATAAAAGGTTGAGCATGACTGCCAGCTATTACAATATAGATATCGACAATGCCACCCGTACTGAGGCAAATTTCACTGTGCAGGACGGTAAGCAAAGAAGCAAGGGAGTTGATATTGAGCTGATCGGTAGCCCTGTTGCCGGCTTAAGCTTGGTAGCTGGCTATGCCTATAATGATAACCGCATTATTAAATCATCTAACCCGGCCATCGAGGGTAACAAAGCCACGACGTCTCCTGAAAATGTCGCTAATTTCTGGGCCACTTATACCCTGCAAAACCGATTAAAAGGTTTGGGTTTTGGTTATGGGGTTAACTACGCTGACAAGAACTTCTTTACGGCTGATAACACCTTTTATATGCCATCTTACACCATTTACAGCGGGACTGTATTCTACGATCAAAGCAAGTGGAGACTGGGGGTTAAACTCAACAATATTTCCAGTAAGAAGTATTGGGACATTGGCGGTAACTCACAGGCGCCAAGAAATGTAATGGCAAGTTTATCATTCAGATTTTAACGAACAAGGGGAGGGTTTACCTCTCCCCTTATCCTAAATATGCTTACCGCGACAAAAAGAAGAGATTCCAAAGCAAAAAAATCCGGCTTTCGAAAAGTATCCGAATGGCTTCATCTCTGGCTGGGTTTACTATCGGGCATTATTGTGTTCATCGTTTGTTTTACCGGTGGCATATGGGTATGGCGTTACGAGGTATGGCGATTTACCGAAAAGCACTGGTACGTCCAGGCGCAGCAGAAACCATACTTGCCCCCGTCGGAACTATTAGCCCGGTCCAGAGTATACTTTAAAAGCCAAAATATCACCAACGATACGCTAACCAGCATCAAATACTGGAAGCCCGGTCGCTCGGCCATGCTTAATTTTACTTTGCCAGAAAGGCAACAAGCAGCGTTATATTTAAATCCATATAACGGTAATATTTTAAAAGACCAGCGCGAGCAGAGTAGGGCTGATAACTTTTTCATATTTATCCGGGCGGGCCACCGGTTTCTATGGCTTCCGAAAAACATTGGAAGCCCGATTGTCGGTTCCGCTTGTATAATTTTTGTTATCACCATAATAACCGGCTTAATATGGTGGTATCCCAAAAGGTGGACTAAGAAAACCGTTCAGGACTCATTTACTGTAAAATGGCGGGCGAAATGGAAAAGGCTGAATATTGACATTCACAATGTGATCGGCTTCTATTCAGTACTGTTTGTTTTAGCTTTAACCTTATCCGGGATATTCTTTACGTTCGAGTGGTTTCAGCAAGGCACTTACAAGGTATTGACCTGGAAGACCCTGGGGGAAGAACACCTGGATCCAAGATCGGATACGACGGCGACCATTGCTAAATTTATCCATCACGAAGACATTATATGGAAGAAGCTGAGCCGGAAACATGATGGTACATTTGGAAGTATATCCATAAATATACCTGATAAACCATCTGCAGCTTATGAAGCGACCGTTTACTTTGGTGACGGAACATTGCTGTACAATAGAGCAGTTCATTTCTTTGACCAAAAAAACCTAAAGGAATTACCTCCACTTGGGCAACATGATCAACCTTATGCCAATTTATCAACCGGTGAAAAGTTGTTCAGGATGAACTTTGATATACATACCGGACAGATATTAGGTATGCCTACGAAGATCTTAGCCTTCTTGGCCTGTATAATAGGCGCGAGTATGCCGGTAACGGGATCTATTATCTGGTATAACCGTAGATGGAGGCGTAAGAGTCGGAGGGGAAAAACCGATATATCCGGTCCAAACAAAGCGCTTTGATACTGGCAAGATATATACAGTCACGACTAATGTAGCCTACTATATAATTGCTTTTTACGTTAAAACTCGGCTTAAACCAGCGCCCCTAAATGAAAGCTGCTTTCATGCTTTATTAAATTTAGTGTGTTGTTCTAAAATATTTTCTACAGCTAACCTGTCATAAAAAACTACGCCGCCAATTTTCGTAAATGGGATCTTGCCGTTTGTTCTAAGATTATGAAGAGTACCGGTAGAAATATGAAGTAATTGCTTTACCTCAAATGATTTAAGCCATCGTTTAACCGGTTGTGTTGTGAGTGTTGAAATAAGTTGTTTTATCTCTAAAAGTAAATCTCTTTTGAAATTGATCAAATCTTCAACAGTAGTGAGCTGATTAGCAAATACCGGAGATTGACGATTCTCTTTTTTTCCGCCTTTTGTTTCCATGACCATCATCGTTTTGACAAAGGTTCAAACATATCGAATTTAAATACTCCGATATACTCCGACTCGGACAGCGTTTTTTTTTAATAACCTTTATAAATAATCACATGTAGTTTATTTTTAAAATAATGAAAAAGATTAAATTAAATGATGAGAAAGGTAATCCATTGGAATACGAATATGAAGTGACAAAAGGTAGTTATAACCAACATAATGTAGATGAATTCAAAATTAAAGCATTGGGTAGTGAAGGACAACCGTATATTATACAATTAATTGAAGAGGAATATGAGGTGCGAGTTATGTATCAGGATAGAAATGGAAATGCGCTACTTGAGAAAAAGAACATATTTGGTTCCATGTTACCTCTTCTGTATAAACATTATAAAAAGGATATAATATCAAGTTCTTTGAGGTTTCCAAGATATCCTGACGAAACGAGGGTTCCAGAAACAGCAGGAAAAATGTATAAAAAACTTTATGTTGCTGGTGTTATTTTCTTCAATCCCAGCCGTGATGTTTACTATTACAGGGATTTAGAAGCTAATAACGTTCAATAAAACTCAACAAATTTGCATTTTTAGTAATCCCATGGTAATCCCAAAATGAAAAAAGGCTTTACGAATGATCGTAAAGCCTTGATTATCAGGTGGAGAATATCGGAGTCGAACCGATGACCTCTTGCATGCCATGCAAGCGCTCTAGCCAGCTGAGCTAATCCCCCGTTACTTGGGCTGCAAATATAGGCGTTCCGTTTCAACTTAAAAAGAAAAATAAAAATTCATCAGTAATCTTTTTTTGAAGCTTGTGTTATTCGCTTTTATCGGGTAAAACTTCCTCCGCGTGCCTTACTATCTGTTTAATTACCTGGTCTAACTGATTTACTGAGCGGGCCAGGTGTTCATAGAGTTCATGCTCCTCGGCGGTTTTGGTTTGCTGCGTTATCAAATCGGTAATACCTATTATATTAGCCAACGGAACCCGCACCACGTGCGATTGCATATAAGCGATTTCCTGCAGTTTCTTATTTTTCAATTCAATAGCCCGGGTATGTTTAATTTGCTCAGTTATATCTGTAGCAATAATCAGCCGCGCCTTTTTACCCTGAAAAATAATGTCGCTTCGCCTCACCTCAACATAAATATTCTGCCCATCCTTACGTACATGTTTTGTGCTATACAATAAATGATCGGCAGAGGGTGTTTCAACTGCCCGCAGCAATTCAGGCATTTGATCGGCATGGTGTATATCGGGCAGCGTCATATTCAAAAACTCCTGCTTTGTATAGCCATAACTTTCTACAGCGGCATTGTTAACCTGCAAGAACCGCAGGGTTTGAACATCAAATATCCATTTAGGCAGCGGACTTTTAAAAAACAGGGCACGGTAATGCTCTTCCGACTCCTTGAGCTGCTCATTTATAGTTATTTTTTCCTGAAGCTCCCTTTGTAATTCCTTATGCAGATACATCTCTTTTACCATGGTGCGGTCAAGCCCGGTCAGCAGCATCCGGATCAGCATTACCACTACCAGATCCATAAACAAAAAGTTAACAGAGTAGATGAGCCAGTGATTTAAGGGCAGGGTATGAAACAGCTCGGGCAGGTTAAATGGTTTTAGCCAGATGATCAAAGCAAACGCGGTACATATCAAAAAGTTCAACCCCACAAACAGGTAGGCTATCCGGTTAGAAAATTGCAGCGCGGCAAAAATACTGAGCGGAAACAGATAGATGCACCCCATGGCAAAGGAGCCCATTAAAGCGATCAGAATAACAGCGAACAAGGCCACCATGCAGGCAATCAATATTTTACGTAGCTGTAATGACAGTTTGTTGTTTATAGCAATAAAAGCAACAGCCGCCAACGATACGATATTTAAAATAACAATGTGTGTACGCCCCTCACGTAATTCTAAAATAATACTCGGAATCAATGCGAGTAAACTTACCGGCAATGCATAAAATATGGCCGTTGCAAATAGCTTATTTTGCCAGTAAACAAGCCCCTGTTCACTGTTTTTTGTTTCTTGTATCCTGAGATTGTTTAAATAGGAGCCGTATAAGTTTTGTAACTGAGATAACAGAGTTGTTAAAATTTGCATAGTAGCTTCAGAATAAAAATAATAAGGGTGGTATTTTAATTTAATGCCGGTTACTTAAAATATACAGTTGTAATATAAACGGTTTGAATTTAGGTTTTTTAATGCAATCATTTTCGGTTCAGAATAACGACAGTACTTATGAAGAAAACATCAGGCAAACTTCCTAAAAAAAGTAAAGCCTCCTGATGGGCAGGAGGCCTTTACTAACCAATTATAAACCTAAATTATGAGAAGACTATTTTGTGTTGTTGTTTCAACGGTGTAAAGATAACACTAAGTTTAATTTGCTGCAAATATTTTTTAAAATAATTTCAAATAAATTTTCTATCAATTACACATATCGCACCATATGTCGCCAGACATTATAAATGTCATAATATTTATTGTTTTTTATGATTTTTTTTCAATATTGTATGTTATACACTATTAAACATTCACTTTTATCCCTTTTTAAGTTGCTAAAATGTTTTTGTTGTTTTATATGTCTTAAAAACAGTTAAAACGCATAAAAATTGTGTTTAACTCCGCTTTTTTTCAAAAAAACTACTGTTTTGATGTTGGTGTGACATCTGTTTTATCACGGCCGTTTATTGCTTTTATTGTATTTCTGAATCATAAACCGACGAATTGAGTTCCTGCTAACTTTTTTATTTTAAAAAAAGCTGCTGACATAGGGCTGTCATTACCGGGAAGTTACTTTGTATCATCAAACCAAATAAATGATCATCATGAAAATTATCCCAATGTTAGTAAAGGAGATGGCCGAGGAAGCTGTTACCACCCGAAAAATGTTAAGACTAATTCCGGCCGATAAACTTGACTGGAGGCCACATCCTAAAAGTATGAGTTTGCGCCAGTTGGCCAGCCACATCGGCGAGTTACCCGGTTGGATCACGATGGTACTTAACACTACCGAACTGGATTTTGCACAAAACGGATATACTGAACATAATTGCCCAAGCGTAAACGCCGCTGTAGAATTATTTGAACGAAATTTGGCCGGGGCGCATGAGCGGCTTGAACAAGCGACCGAAGATAAGCTTCTACCTGAATGGACCCTACGCAACGGCGAAGTTATTTTTGTTACCTGCACACGTGCCGAAATGATACGCACTACCTTTTGCCAGTTAGTACACCACCGTGCACAGTTGGGTGTGTTTTTGCGCCTGCTTGATATACCTATACCGGGCAGCTATGGCCCAAGTGCCGATGAGCTGCAGGAGTACGGCATGGAAGAAAATGCTCATTAATTAACCGCCTAAAAACGAAACGCCCGGCATTACTGCCGGGCGTTTACGCAAACTAATTAATCAACTTTAATTTATTGTACCTGGAACATGTTGTTAAAGGTTGTTCCATCCGGATAGATACCTGATATGATCAGGTTACCATTACGCAGGTTGGTTATCGCCTTATCAATATCAGCAATACTGTTAATTGGCTGTTTATTGATGTTGGTGATGATGGAGCCTACCGGAATTTCAGTTTCGTAGAACAAACGGCCCGGACGAACCTGAGTTACCACCACACCGTTGTTTACATGGAACTTAGCTTTTTGCTCTTTTGACAGCGGCTGGAAGCTCGCGCCCAGTTTATTGAACAACTCTTCGGCTGATTTTGATACCGCTGCTGTTTTAGGGCTTGCGGGTTCACCTTTAAGCGTGATCGCGAAATTCTTTTCGCTGCCATCACGCAATACGGTAATGTTTATTTTATCACCGGGTTGCAAACGGCCTACGCGTTCCTGCAGGTCTGATGATTCGTAAACCGGATTACCCTCAACCTTGGTAATGATATCGCCTTTGCGAATGCCGGCAGCTTGTGCGCCACCACCTTCAACCAGTTCGCTTACATATAAGCCGGTATTACGGGCAATGCCCAGATCTTTTGCTGCATCATCATTAAGCTCCCTGAAGCTTACACCAATGTAACCGCGTTTAACTGAACCGAATTGCTTAATATCATTCAGTACCTTTTTAGCCAGGTTGATCGGGATGGCAAAGCCATAACCTTCGTACGAGCCGGTGTGCGAAGCAATAGCGGCGTTAATGCCGATCAGCTCACCTTTGGTATTTACCAACGCGCCGCCGCTGTTACCCGGGTTGATGGCCGCATCTGTCTGGATAAATGATTCGATAGCCTTGTTCAGCTTTGGCGCTGATTGACGCTGGCGCATACCGAACGGATTGCTATTGCCATCATTATCCTCGCTGCCAATAATGCCGATGTTACGGCCTTTAGCGCTTACAATACCCGCGGTTACGGTTGAGTTAAGGTTGAAGGGGTTGCCAACGGCCAATACCCATTCGCCAACCTTGGCATCATCAGAATTACCCAGTTTTACTATAGGCAGATCATTACCGCTTATCTTGATCAGAGCCAGGTCAGTACTTGGGTCAGTACCCACAACCTTGGCCTGGAAGGTGCGGTGGTCGTTCAGGTTAACCGTGATCTTGTCTGCCTTTTCAACCACGTGGTTATTGGTTACAATATAACCATCGGGCGAAATAATAACACCCGAGCCTGAAGCCTGCTGCGGGCCCCGCGGACGCATACGCTGGCCGAAGAAATCGCCGAACATATCATCCAACTGGCTGCCGCCATTATCCTGCGATGCCGAGTAAGTGGTACGTATGTACACCACTGCCGGGGTTACCGCGGCCGCGGCCTGTGTAAAATCAACTGATCCGGCGGAAGACACCGTCATGGGGTTGTTTGTAAAATATACTTTCTGGCGTTCTTCAAAGGTCATATTATCCGAGTACTTTTTCTCGAATATTTTATATGTGCCTAACGCCATTGCTCCGCCCACAAAGGCGGTTAATAATGTTAAACCAACTTTTTTCATTTTATTTAGATATTATTCTTTTAACTGGGTTTAAATACAATGTTCAAATATAATACCATATAGACGGTAAGAACAACGAGATGTTATAACGTTTTTTGTTAAAATATGTTAAACCCGAATTAACCGCTAAATGACAGGTTTTAGATTATTATATAGTAATATTACCTTTTTAATAAATACCATTTGCTGTGAAATTGCATTTTTATAAATACCAGGGTGCCGGTAACGATTTTATATTGATCGATAATCGCCGGGATGCTGTTAATCACCATGATCCTGAACTACTTGCACGCCTTTGCGACCGCCGTTTTGGTATTGGCGGCGATGGCATTATGTTTTTACAGAATGCCGAAGGCTATGATTTTGAGATGGTTTATTATAACGCCGATGGCAACCCAAGCAGCATGTGCGGTAATGGCGGCCGGTGCATTGTTGCCTTTGCTAAATTTTTAGGCGTAATTGATAACGAGACGGAATTTGTGGCAGTTGACGGGCCGCATTATGCCAAAATTTCAGATGAAGGCACCTGGGTAAGCCTGCAAATGATAGATGTGGAACACATAGACCGCGATGGCGAAGCTTACGTGCTCAATACTGGCTCGCCGCATTATGTTACCCTTGCACAGGAGTTAAAAGAGAAAGATGTTTATACAGAAGGTGCTGCCATACGCAATAACCCCACCTATTGTGCTAATGGCATCAACGTAAATTTTGTTGAACCGCTTACCGGCGGCAACGGCTATTTTGTACGCACTTTTGAGCGCGGCGTTGAAGATGAAACCTTTGCCTGCGGCACCGGGGTAACCGCCGTGGCACTGGCCATGGCTACACACCATAAACAAACCGGCCATATTACCACGCCTGTAAAAGTTTTAGGTGGCGACCTGAACATCCGTTTTAATTATGATGGGCAGCGTTATACCGAGATATTTTTAGAAGGCCCCGCCATTCAGGTTTTTGAGGGGGATATAGTGCTGTAATATTTTGGCTGGTAATTAATAGTTTATATATTTAGGGGCCCTAAGCTTTATGGAACCTCTAACTGACAATACCCCGAACCCGCCTGAACAGCAGACAACCGAACAGGAAGATGCAACGCTTTGTGTACAATGCAAAGCCAAACCGTTTATAGCAGGCTACCCCATAAATTTGTGTACCGAGTGCCGTACCTCATTAATTAATTTCCCGATACCTAACTGGCTTAAATATTTCGCGGCGGGTATTCTGCTAATTATGGTGCTGAGTATATTTCGTACACAAAAATATATAACTACCGCGCTACACCTTAGCCGGGCCGAAAAAGCCATCGACCTGAAAAATTACGTTACGGCTGAGAACGAACTGAAAAAAGTACTTGCCGATGCTCCCGACGGTTTAATTGCCAATGCGAATATGGTAATAGCATCCATTTACAATTTAGATCTTCAGGAAACAGGCCCGGCATATACAAAAATTGAGAAAAAAGACTTTGATGATGAAAAGGATCTGCTTGCAAGGGTAGAAACAGCCTTAACCTTTTTGAATGAGAACATAGTTAATGACACTACCATTAGCGCCAGGGTAGCCGCTACACCAAAAAACAAAGCGGCATTATTGAACCTGGTTAATAATAATGATTCTCTTGGCACTCAATTAAAGGCGCTTGTAGCAAATGCCCTTTATGAGCTGAAAGATTATAAAGCTGCCGATTCGCTTGCGCTTGATGCCATAAAAGCAAACCCGGAATCGCAGATAACCCTGCGTTTACTATCCGCAACCAAGCGGGAGTTAAGGCAATTTGATAAGGCGCTGGCCTATTGCGATCAAATGCTAAAAGTTAACCATCAGGATGTTTATGTAATATCACAAAAGGCGCGCATTGAGTTAAAGCGTAAAAACGATACCCGCGCGAAGCAGTATGCAGAGGAGGCCATGGCACTTAGCCCCGAAAATGATAATGCCATTGAGGCAAAAGCCATGACCGATTATTTTACAGGCCATAAAAAGGAAGCGTTGGCCGGGCTGCAGAAAATAAACAAGCATGCCAGCCAAACAGGCGACAATACAATAAAAGACAGGCTAACCCCTATCATTAATGGTTCAACCCAATACAGATAATTAACATGTTCATTCCAGGCATCGTCATCAGCATAGTAACCTTTCCGGGTGTAATTGTTCACGAACTTGCTCACCAGCTTTTTTGCCGCTGGTTTAAAATACCGGTATTTGAGGTGTGCTACTTTAGGGTGCAAAACCCGGTTGGCTATGTTTTGCACGAAGCCGCTCCAAAAACCTATCAAACCGTTTTTATATCGGTCGGGCCTTTTATTATTAATACGCTGATCTGCCTGATACTCGGGTTATCGGCATCGCTACAGTTTAAATTCGATTCGGCCAATATTTTAGATTACCTGTTAATGTACCTGGCAATATCCATAGGTATGCATGCCTTCCCAAGCACCGGCGATGCTTCATCCTTATGGTACGCGGTAATGAAATCGCAGGAAAGCTCCTGGTTTTCAAAGGCTGTTGTTGCGCCAATTGTAGGTTTTATATATTTAGGCGCCTTGGGGTCATTCTTTTGGCTTGATGTAATTTATGCCCTTGCCGTATCTATGGGTTTACCTTATCTTATCATAAAACTCATCGCTTAACTACGTTTTAATTCTATCGGCTTCTAATTCCTTTCTAATAACAATCCATCCCAAAGCAGTATTTATTAGAAATAGAACTCCTTTCAGGCATTTTTATTAATGCCCGGCTGTTTAATGCCTTAATTATCTAACTAAATTCTAATTTCCTTCTTATCGCCCTCTAATACCCTCTTTGTAAAATTGTATAGGTAATTAATTAAGGTTTAATTTTAAACATTACACCTATGCAAACCATACTGATAGCGACGGATTTTAACATGGAGGCCTTAAAAGCCATACCGCTTGTTTGTAGCGAAATGAAGGAGCAAAAGCTCAGCTTTATTTTTATACACATGTTCAAGCTATCCGACTCGGTTACCGACTTGTTGATGTTATCAAGGAGAAGCCGGGAGTATGAGCAGGTAAGCGATGAATTTTATCAGGGCTGTACCGCGTTAAAGCAGCAGTACCCGCAAATAGGTAGTATTAAAGTGGAGTTTTTGTATGGCAGCACATTAAGCATGTTCAAAAACTTTTTGGAAGACAACGAGGTGAACCAGGTGCTTGATAGTAAACACTGCCCTGCAGGCAAAATAAACAAGGCAAGTATTGACCCGGCCGTGCTGATACAGAAAAGCGGCTTGCCGCTATTAACACTTAAACCACAACCTGTCGCCGCTAAATTAATTATCCCAACAAGCGAACCGGCTTTTGCCGACGCTTAATTGTTCACTAATAATTGCTGAGCCATGTTGTTGAAAGAAAATATCCCTGTTAAATATATATTTGGTAAGATACGTGCCGAGGTAATTATGGTAACCCTGTATGCGGTGCTGATAGCATTGCTGTATAAAAATTTCCATTTTACCCGCATCTCTATACCAATCGCGGTGCCTACGCTTTTAGGTACGGTTATATCATTGCTGCTGGCCTTTAAATCAAACCAGGCTTATGACCGCTGGTGGGAGGCACGAACACTGTGGGGGGCCATCGTTAATGATTCACGCTCACTTACCCGCCAGTTATTTACCTACGTTGATACGCAATACGGTACCGCCGAAGGGCGAGCCTTTTGTGAGCGTATGGCTAAACGCCAGATAGCCTGGTGTTATGTACTAAGCAGGCAACTGCGCGGGCATGACCCAATGCCCGGCCTTGAAAAGTGGTTGTGCAATGAGGATTACGAGTACATCAAAAATTATAGCAACAAAGCTGTTGCCTTACTTGAGTTACACGGCGCGGATTTGAGGAACGCTTACAAGCTTGGCTGGATCAACCAGTTTCAGCAGGTAGAAATGGATGCCACTTTAACCCGTTTTTCAAACCACATGGGCGGCTGTGAGCGTATCAAGAATACGGTGTTCCCATCTACCTACAGTGTTTATATACACTTTTCGCTGGTGTTGTTTGTGGCGTTGCTGCCATTTGGGTTAATCGAGTTTTTCGGGTTGGTTGAAGTACCTATGGTAATCGCCATTGCCAGTTCCTTCTTTTTAATTGAGAAGATGGCCATACACCTGCAGGATCCATTTGAGAACAAACCTACTGATACGCCAACAACAGCCATATCGCGCACTATCGAACGTGATATTATGCAGATGCTGAAACAATATTATAAAGAAGAAGCAAAGCCTGAGGATCAGGCTCCAAAGAACAAGGTGTTCTATATTTTGTAGAAAGTGCGGTGGTGTGGCCTTTCTAACCAAAATTCACCTTCGGGCATCGTTTAAATACGATGCCCTTTTTTATGTCGCGCATACCCCCTTATATTGCCCTTTTCACCCCTCAAAGGCAATCACAATTCCATGTATTTTTGGTAAATCACTCCGTATCTAATTGATATTATAAAGCCTTATTTTTATAATAACCAATTACTTAGAGTTAATTAAACCAAACCCATGAGAATTTTAAAGATCATTTTGCTTGTAGTTGTGGCTATTGTTGCCCTTGTACTTATTACCGCGCTATTTATCAATGGCGATTATTCCATCAAGCGGTCTATCGTGATTAACAAACCTAAAACCGAGGTATTCAATTATATCAAATACCTCAAAAACCAAAATGATTACAGCAAATGGGCAAGCATGGATCCGGGCATGAAAAAGGAATTTCGTGGTACCGATGGCCGGCCCGGTTTTATTTCGGCCTGGGATAGCGAGCGCGACAGCGTGGGCAAGGGAGAGCAGGAAATTAAAAAGATTGAGGAAGGTAAACGTATTGATTACGAGATCCGCTTTATAAAACCCATGGAAGCCGTAGCACCGGCCTACATGATAACCGACAGCATTGCTCCGGCAGAAACCAAAGTAACCTGGGGCTTTGAGGAACATGTGCCCTATCCTTTCAACATTATGTGCCTGTTTTTTGATGTTGAGAAAATGATAGGGAATGATCTGCAAACCGGCCTTAAAAACCTGAAAGGCAAACTTGAACACTAACCACTATTTAAACATACTGCTATGAAAACAGCAAACCCTTATTTAAATTTTAACGGTACTACCGAAGAAGCATTTAACTTTTACAGATCAGTTTTTGGCGGCGAGTTTATCACCGTAATGCGCTTTGGCGATATGTCTGACCCCGGTAGCGGATGTGCCGACATGTCTGGAGAGGCTCAGAGCCCGCCGGCGGCGAATACCAAAAATATGATTATGCACATTGCCTTGCCATTAGGCAGTAATATACTGATGGGAACCGACGCGCCCGAAGCGATGGGCTTTAAATTGGTTACCGGCAATAACACTTACATCTCTATCAGTACGGATAGCGAGGCAGAAACTGATAGCATTTTTGAAAAACTATCCGAAGGCGGTACAGTGCAAATGCAACCCGAGCAAATGTTTTGGGGCGACTATTATTGCTCATTTACCGACAAGTTTGGCATACAGTGGATGCTAAGTTATACGCCTGATAAATAAAAAAACAGCCATGAAGATTGTAAAAATAGTTAAGCAGATCATCATTAGCGCCCCTGCCAAAAATGTTTGGACTGCTCTTTTTGATAACCAATTGAACAAAGAGTGGTTAGGTTGTTTTTCGGAAGGCTGCTATGCGCAAACTGACTGGCAGCTTGGCAGCAAAGCTGTTTTTGGTGATAAGGATGGTAATGGAATTGTAGGTAAAATTACCGCAAATGATTATCCTAAACAGTTAACCATTACTTACCACGGTTTTATAACCAATAACCAGGAGGATACCGAAAGCGAAATGGCCAGATTATATAACGGAGCTATTGAAAGCTACAAGCTTACCGAAAGCGACAAAGGTACGGTGTTAGATATATCGTCGGACATGGGTGAGGACTATTACGAACCAATGTTAACCGCGTGGGATGAATCACTGGCGAAAATCAAATCAATAGCCGAAGCTCAATAATAAATCAGTTATATATTAAACTAATCGGGGCATAAATAGTCTATAGTGTGTAGCTGTATGTGCATCAACTAAAAAGGCGATCATCATAGCCGATGACCGCCTTTTTTATGTACAATATAATAAGTGTACTGATAACACCATGCCCTATTTAGAATGTTTAAAAATTAGATTATTTTAATGTCACAGAACAATCAAAACCTTATTATTGAGTTTATTAAATTGTAAAAAACAAAGCTGATTATAACCCAATGAAAAAACTATTAGTAATACCGGGAATGATGCTGGCGCTTTTGCTTGCTACTCCGGCTATAAATAACGTACACGCGCAAAGCAAAGCTAAAAAGGCGGCTAAAAAACCGGCTGCAGGCAAAGCTACCGCTGCTGAAATTGCTGCGGGTAAAGCCTTAATAACAAAATCTGATTGTTTGGCATGCCATAAGGTTGATACCAAACTGGTAGGCCCGGCTTATCTTGATGTAGCCAAAAAATATCCGGCAACGCCTGCTAACTATGCCATGCTTGCCAAAAAGGTAATTGATGGTGGTTCAGGCAACTGGGGCCAGGTGCCAATGTCGCCACACGCAACACTTGCGGTAGCTGATGCTGATAAAATGGTTAAATACATTTTATCGCTTAAATAATACAAACTGTAAAAAGCATAAAAAAGGCTTTGAGCAAATGCTCAAAGCCTTTTTTATATATTATTGCCAGCGATCGCCGCCTTTATCGCGATTGTAACCACCGCCGCTATCGCCGCCACGGCTATAGCCGCCGCCACCGCCACGGTTGTAGCCACCGCCGCCGCCGCCACGGTTAAAACCACCGCCGCCGCCTCTGCGTTCGCCGCCACCGCTGCTTGGTTTTTTGTTTTCAGCCTGGCTAACGGCTATTGAACGGCCTTTAACTTCGCTTTTGTTAAGCGCGTCAATAGCTGCTTGTGCGCTTTCATCCTCAGGCATTTCAACAAAACCAAAGCCCTTGCTACGGCCTGTTTCTCTGTCCATAATTAATTTTGCAGAGCTTACTTCGCCAAATGGTTCAAAAAGGGCCCTTAAATCTTCTTCCTGTAATTGGTAAGGAAGGCTTCCTACGAAAATGTTCATTAAATTTTTCTTGTAAAGTGAGTAGTTGAGTTTGCCTGATTCTGTTTTTAATATTACTTATACCTACATCTCAATCCGGCTGTAATATAGGCATTTTTCTTTTTTAGAAAATGAATGCTTTATTATTTCTGTAAAAAAATATTTTTTAATGGTTATCAGTTAATGTGTTACAAATTTATTTGTTTACAGGCACTTAAAAAAGCCCTCTTTCCCTAAGTTCATCACGGCGCTGTTTTTCGCGCCTTTTGCGCTCTTTCTTTTCTTCCTTTTCGCGCTGCTTGCGTACCTCTGCCGAGTCTATCTTTTCATCGTCTTTATCTGTGCTGTCCTTTTTGCCGCCGCCAAATAACCGCTGGAAGAAATTTAATTTCTTTTCGGGCTCATCAACAGGCATGGCATCCGGGTTTTGCTCCAGTATGGTACTGTCAATAGCCGCAGTGGTATCAACCGGGGCGGCACGGCGCAAACCTTCGCGCAACCTTACATTATAAAAGCCATAAGCATTGGTATCACGCGCTACCAAACCTTTGCTGGCCATAAGCCTGCCTATCAGGTTAAAATAGCCATGCAAACCGCGGCGCAGAGTACCATCAGGATTAAAGGCATATAAACCGGCCTTAGGGTTAGGGACAATGCTGGCCAGGTAAATACTTTCGCCTAAAGTAAGGTCTGACGGGTTTTTGCCAAAGTAAAAATGCGAAGCCTCGTGTATGCCGTAAATGTTGCGCCCCCACTCAATAATATTAAAATATACTTCAAGCATCCGGTTCTTACTTATCAGCCGGTTGTTCTCAATCAGCCAAACAATCAGTATCTCCTCTATTTTTCGTGACAGGGTTTTGTTACGGCTCAAAAAGGCGTTTTTAACCAATTGCATTGATATGGTGCTACCGCCACGTACAAACTTCTTCTCCTTAAAATCAGTAACTATGGAGCTGCGGATAGATTGCTCCACAAAACCATTATGCCGGTAAAATGATGGATCTTCGGCCGTCATTATAGCGTTACGCATATCTGCCGGTATGCGGCTCAGCGGGGTAAATTCCGGATTTTCAGGCCCTACAAGGTGCGGCCCCATAGGCTTACCTTTTTCATAAGGCACATACACAAAGGGCTTGTTCAGCTTGGTCAGGTCGGCTTTGCCAAATTTCAATATCTTAAAGTCTTCCTTATCTAACCGAGAATCAAATTTCAGGCTATCCACCTGGTTTTTGTTCATATAAAAATTAAGCGCGTAGTTCAACTTGCCCGACACCTTCATGCCATCCAGCGACTCGAACATCCCAACCGGGAACGAATCAAAAACATCCTGTGCGTTTAGCCAGCCGGTGTTTACCTTCAGCTCATAGATCTTAACCGGGTTAAGCGTATACTTTATAAAAGGGTGAGCGGTTATCTTTTTAAAATGGATGGTTGAGGTACTATCTAACGATAAGTAATTCTGTCCGATAAATACATTCGCCTCAATAGCGCCATTGGGTATTATGATATCCTGGGTGGATAGCCCTGCATGGTTTACCAATAAGTTGTGCGCACCCCAATAGCTATAGATCCGGGTTTCATCACCGTCCTTCTCCACCTTGGTAAGGCGGGTGGTAATGGTATCGGCATTCAGTTTCGCTTTAAACTTTTTCTCAATTATTGGCAGTTGTATCTTTTTACCATCGGCATACAGTTTAACATCGATGTCCTTATCAGATGCATGCATCTTGCCCATCAGGTGCCAGGTAGACTCGCCGTTATTTACGTTGATGGTTGATTTAAGGTCGCCATCATCAATTACAGCGGTTTTTGCCAGCAGGCTTACACGGGTAGTATCTTCCTGGTAAGAGATGTTAAAGTTTCTCAGGTCGAGGTTTTCAGGAACCTTATAAAGCACCTGGTTAATGAGGTTGTATGAAAGGTCAGCCAGGTCAACCTTGCCTTTACTCTCAGTGTTCTGCTTTTTTTTACGGAAAAGAAAATCGAAATTTTTAATACCCTTTTTGTTGGTAAGGCTTAAAAAACCATCCAGAAGGGTTACGTTAGCCAGCTTTACATTGCCAAAAACCAGCGGCATCAACTTAACATCTACAATAAGTTTGTTGATACGAAGCAGGCTGTCCCGGTTATCAGGTACTATGGAAACATCATCAAAAGCAACCTCGCTAAGCCCGGTAAAATGTGCCGAACCTATTTTTACATCTAAATTATAATCGTTCCTAGCTTTGGCTTTAGCTTTGTAAATAACTTTTTGAAGCAATGCTTCGCGTTTTGAGTAAGCTACAAAGCCGCTTATTACAATAACAATCAGTATACAGGCAAGTACAATTCCGGCTATCCGGATATATCTCGGGTTAAGGCGACGCATCAGTAAATTTTATCCAAAACTAATTAATTCTTATCCGCTTTAAACGTTAAAGTTCAGTAAATTATTTCGGTAACAAAACCAAACACAAGGTGTTTTCATATTTTTGCGATTAAGATAGATAAATGACAATTACAAAAGAACAAGTTTTACAAGCCCTTAGCCATGTTGAGGAGCCTGACCTGAAAAAGGACCTGGTTACCCTGAACATGATTCAGGATATACATATCGATGGCAACCGCCTCAGTTTTTCGGTGATATTAACCACTCCGGCCTGCCCCTTAAAGGGCCTGATCGAAAATGCCTGCCGAAATGCTATAGGGCATTTTATCAGTAAAGAGATAGAAGTTAGCATTAACATGACCTCGCGCGTAACCTCACAAAAGGACACCGGCGTACCAGGTGTTAAAAACATCATCGCGGTAGCATCAGGCAAAGGCGGGGTAGGTAAATCAACCGTGGCAGTTAACCTGGCTTTAGGCTTAGCCAAATCAGGCGCTAAGGTAGGTTTGATCGATGCCGATATTTATGGCCCGTCACTCCCTATTATGTTCGGCTTAGAGGGTGCAAGGCCAAATGCTACCCAGCAAAACGGTAAAACACGTATTGAGCCTATCGAAAAATTCGGCTTAAAATTATTATCTATCGGCTTTTTTACCGACCCCAACCAACCTGTGCCCTGGCGCGGGCCAATGGTATCAACAGCGGTAAAGCAGTTGTTTAATGATGCCGATTGGGGCGAGCTGGATTACCTGGTGGTTGATCTGCCTCCCGGTACGGGCGATATACATATCACCATAACGCAAACCTTCCCGGTAACGGGTGCCGTTATTGTTACCACACCACAAAACGTAGCCCTTGCTGATGCTAAAAAGGGTATAGGCATGTTTATGATGGATGCCATTAACGTACCTATTTTAGGTGTGGTTGAAAATATGGCTTACTTTACACCAGCCGAATTGCCCGACAACAGGTACTATATTTTTGGACAGGACGGCGGCAAGAAACTGGCTAACCAGCTTGATGTACCCTTTTTAGGAGAAATACCGCTGGTAAAAAGCATCAGCGAATCGGGCGATGCGGGGGTACCTGTTATTTTGCAGGAAAATAGTGTTATGGCCAACGCGTTTACTGATATGGCTAAACTGGTAGCGCAACAGGTATCCATCTACAACGCAAGGGGTGTGGTAGATAAGAATGTTGTAAATAATTATTAACTTTACAGTAATAATAGAATAAAAATGAGTGATTTAGTTAACCAGGTTGAGAAAGCTTTAGATACCATTCGTCCGTATCTGGAAGCTGACGGCGGGAATGTATCAATAGAGGAAATTACTCCTGAAAATGTAGTAAGGCTTAAACTACTTGGCTCATGCGGATCATGCCCAATGAGTATCATGACTTTAAAGGCCGGGATTGAGCAGGCTATCAAAAAATCAGTGCCTGAGATTACCGGCGTTGAAGCAGTAAACCTTACTGATATTGACGACCCTAACGCCGTGCTGCCTGAAAACCTGCGTTAAGTGTTAAGTATTGTTAAAACATAGCTGCTTTTAAAAAAACAGAATATTTTTGACATCAATTAAACCTTTTGGCATCAAACTGGTAGAATAATAAGTGCAGATGAAGTATTTGATCGGGATATTATTTTTAATGTTTACCACTGCCGCTTTAGCGCAGCAGCAGGAAAGGCCATTGGTGCAGTTTTCTGGCATTACCTTTAACTCAGACAGTACAAGCATTGCCGTACCTTATGTAACCGTAACCAATCTTTCAAACGGTAAATCGGCCAGTTCATCAAATTATAAAGGTTACTTCTCCTTTGTAGCGCACGAGGGGGATAGCCTTCGCTTTACCTCGGTAGGTTATGCGCCTATAGTTGTAGTGATACCTGCAAATACCAATAAGAGCTTTACAACCAAAGTACCTTTAAAGCCACAAATTATTAACCTGCCGACCTTCAGGGTATTTCCCTGGGCAACTACGGATGAATTCAGGAAAGATTTTTTGGCTATGAAGATAGCTGATGACGATTTGGAAGTGGCGAAGAAGAATGTTAGCCGGTCATCATTAATGGCATTGCAAAGCACCCTTGCCCGCGATGGCCGCGAAATACAAACCGCCAATGCCGGTGCAATGCATACACGCATACTCAATCAAAACTCGCTGCAGCCAAACCCGCTGCTTAACCCACTGGCCTGGGGTAGTTTGATCAAACAAATATCCGACGGTGATAAGAGCCGCACAAGTAACTAAAAAATTATTGTACTTCGCTCGTATCTGTGTTTACGCTTGCAGTGTAGCCTAAATAAATAAATTTTAATTTTATTGGTAAAATGCTGGGGTAAGGTAGAAAATGGTATCAATAAAATAGAGTACCCCGTTAAAGGATAGCACATTTTCATCATGCAGGTCTTCAAATATCAAACTTGTTTCAGCATTAAAATAATCATTGTTACGTTTATGCTTAAATCCATTATAACCTAAAAATTCCTTTACAGATATTAGATCAGTATGTTCATTGTTTAACTACAGCGTTTAAGCTCCCATCTATGATCTGAAAACCAATAAAATCATACAATGTAGCCTGGAAAAAGAAGTTATGGATCAATAAACTATTGAAATAGTCAAGCCAGGTTTCATAGAAAATGCTTTGGTTGGTTTTTATAACGTAAGTATCATCAAATCTATATACCTTCTATTCTGCTCCTTCACTTATAAAGTTATCTTCGGAGATAGGATAATCAACGAATATCTTCTCTTTTTTAGCAAAATCTATGAGTGATGCTGTTTCTTCATTTTTGAAACGCTGCTGTTTTTTATTTGAGATGCTTGCTTCCTCATATCCTCTAAGGAAAGTTTGGACTTTTTTGAGCCGGCGGTTTGGGCCAGTTTGTTCATCTCCGAGAATGATATTTTGTAATTCATCTTTGATGTGGTTCATTTACAATACTCAAATATACAAATTTAAAGACTTATAATAAACTCGCTGCTCACCATTCACAACTTACAAAAACTATCTCCCTTTTTTAGCTGCAGGGAATTTCATTCTGTAATCAACCTTAATGGCACCTTTTGAAATATCACCCAGGCGTTTTTCGATCAGGCGTTTGCGCAGCGGGCTTAGCTTGTCGGTAAACAGCTTGCCTTCTATATGGTCGTATTCGTGTTGAATGATGCGTGCTGCCATGCCCGAAAAACTTTCTTCGTGGTGTTTCCAGTTTTCGTCATAGTATGATATTTTGATGGTTGGTTTGCGGTACACATCCTCCCTGATATCGGGGATGCTTAAACAACCCTCGTTAAAGGCCCATTCTTCGCCGGTTTCTTCTAATATCTGCGCGTTGATAAATGCCTTTTTAAAATTTACCAGTTCCGGTTCCTCATCATCAAACGGCGTAGCATCAATTACAAACAAACGCATGGAAAGCCCTATCTGCGGCGCGGCCAAACCCACACCGCGTGCGCTGTACATGGTTTCAAACATATCATCAACCAGTTGTTTTATATGGGGATATTCGTCGGGCTCAATAGCGGTAGCTTTTTTGCGTAAAACAGGATCGCCATAAGCGATGATAGGATACTTCATGCTGCAAAAATACGTGAAAAATTTTATTTAGGTTCAAATACCAATGTCATCAACCGGTTATTATCAAACACCTCGTTGCATATTTCAAGCACCTGGCCGGCAGTTACGGCGTTTACTTTGGCAAACACTTCGTCTAAACTATCGGCATGCCCAAAATCGAGCAGGCTTTTTGCCATGCTGATGATGAGGCTCATCCGGCTTTCCTCGGCAAGGGCTATCTGCCCGATGAATTTTTGTTTTGCCTGATGAAACTGCAAGGTGCCAAGTTTGGCATCACTCAGTTTTTTAAGTTCACGGTGGATGAGTTTGGTAGCCTTAGCCGCCTTTTCGGTATCGGTACCAAAGTAGATGGAAAAGATGCCGGTATCTGTAAGCGAGGTATAATTTGATTCGATAGTATAAGCGATGCCATGCTTTTCGCGTATCTCCAGGTTAAGCCTGCTGCTCATGCCCATGCCCCCCAGCAGGTTATTGGCCAGCAGCAGCCCGTATTTATGCGGATGCACCGATGGATAGGCCTGCGTACCAATAATACAATGGGTTTGTGTAATAGGTTTATGTTCTACAACATGTGCTGAGATATTGCCACCCGGTGCTTGCCTTTGCTTTTTATTTAGGTTAGCCGTTACCGGTGCAAAATACTTTTCGGCAAGCTTTATCACTTTCTTAAAATCGTAATTACCAAATACACCGAAAACCATTTCGTCAGTAGCGTAATTGGCTTTGATAAACTGCCGGATGTCATCAGCCGTTAATCCGTCAACAGATTCGGCTGTTCCTAAAATGTTGTTACCTAACGCGTGCCCTTTAAAAAGCAGGCCTTCAAAATCATCCTGTATAGCTTCTTCGGGCTGATCGAGATAGGAGGCGATCTCATCCTGAATTACACCGCGCTCCTTCTCCAACTCCTCCTGCGGAAAAGTGGAATGAAACAGGATATCCTCAAACAGGTCAATACTACGTTCCAGGTGCTCCTGTAAAAAAGAGGCATGTATGCAGGTATACTCCTTGGTGGTATAAGCGTTCAGGTCGGCACCCACCAGTTCAAGGCGGTTTAATATTTGCGAGGTATTGCGCCTTTCTGTTTCCTTAAAAACCAGGTGTTCTATAAAATGGGCTAACCCATCCTTACCCAGTGATTCATCGCGCGAGCCCGCGTTGATCAGAAAGCAGCAATGTGTAACAGCAAACGGCGCGTGCTTAAATATTACCCTGATACCATTGGGCAGTGTGTGAAGCTGATAATCCATATTCAAGGCGCAAAGATAGCTTTTAAATAACGCAAAGAGCCGCAAGCATTTTCCCGGCAAAAATTACCTTTAAGTTAACCTGTGTTTATACATCAATTTTAAATGGTAGTGTTTTTTGTTTGATTTATGCTACTTTAGTCCTGTAAATACATCAGTACTAAAAGCAACTGCTGTTAGTGCTTAAACACCCACATAATCAACTATATGAATATTAAGATAGCCGACCTGGAATTTGAGCCTTTTATAGCCGCCGATGAAATTGAAAAACGTGTAAGGGTGATAGGGGCGCAGCTTAATGTTGATTTTAAACACACCACACCGGTTATTGTAGGTGTGCTTAACGGCAGCTTTATTTTTATTGCCGACCTGATGAAACAGATCACCATACCTTGCCAGGTTACTTTTACCAAGCTGGCATCATACTATGGTGGCTTATCAAGCACTAAAAAAATACGTGAGGATATTGATTTGAGCGTTGACATTGAAGGCCGGGATGTGATACTGATAGAAGATATTGTTGAAAGCGGCAACACCCTGCATTACCTGCTGGATAAACTGTCTGTACGCAAACCCAAAACTGTAACCGTAGTTTCGCTGCTGCTTAAACCCGCGGCTATCGATCAAAAAATTGAAGAACTTAAATACGTAGGCTTTGAAATAGAAAACGATTACGTGATTGGCTACGGATTGGATTACCAGGAATTAGGCCGCAATTTGAAAGAGATCTACAGGAAGGTATAAAGCACCCCACCTGAACCCTTGCCTTAGGAAATACTTTAAAAAAAATGTCATTTCGATCGAGGTACGAGGAGAAATCTGCCGCCCGGCAATGACCACGTGCAGATTCCTCACTAACGTTCGGAATGACAGGAAACATTATAAAAAGAAGAAGCCTGTAAATGCAGGCTTCTTCTTTTTATACTTCCGTAGCTGGTTGCAGCTTTGTTTTTTTTACGTTTACCGGTTGCGGTACTTTTACGTAGTAGCCGGTACCATCATAAACACGTTTACGCGGGTGGCTCATACAAGCGTCGCTGCAACAGCCATCCATTTTGGTGCCGCAGGCATCGCATTGCGTAAAGTGTTCGTTGCACTCGGGGTTAGCGCAGTTTATCATTTTATCAGTAATAGTACCGCAGTTGTAGCATTTTGAGATAACCTCCGGGTTCACGCTGTTCACATCAACCGACAGGCGGTTATCGAAAACATAGCATTTACCTTCAAAATCTTTACCGCCGGCTTCTTTACCATACTTAATAATACCGCCATGTAACTGGTATACATCGGTAAAACCTTCGTGCAGTAACAAGGCTGATGCCTTTTCGCATTTTATGCCGCCGGTGCAGTAGGTGAGTATCTTTTTATCCTTGTATTGGGCCAACTCATTGATCATGGCCGGGAAATCGCGGAAATTGTCGATATCCAGCGTAACGGCATTCTTGAATTTGCCTAAAGAATGCTCATAGTTTGAGCGTACATCCAGTATTACCACATCGTCCCGGTCCTTCATCTCCATAAACTCAACCGGCTCCAGGTGTTTGCCGGTTTGTTGCTGCGGGTTGATGATATGCGGATCGCGCAGGCCGGAGTGTACAATCTCTGACTTGTAACGAACATGCATCTTCACAAACGAAGGCTCATCAACATCATCAATTTTAAACTCCAGCGAATCAAAACGGCTATCAGCCTTAACCGCTTCCATATAGGCACGGCAAGACTCCACAGTACCTGATACGGTACCATTCAAGCCTTCTTCGGCCACAATAATGCGCCCGGTTAAGTTATGCTGTTTACAAAATTCAAGATGATCGGCAGCAAATTGCTCCGCGTTAACTATTGTAGTGTAACAATAGTACAGTAGTGTGTTATACTTTGCCATAAATACATCGATACCGCTGCAAACGGTGTTAAATGAGGTGCAAAGATAATTAATTTAAGATAAACTTAAATAACCTGAACAAGCTGCCGTTTTGAAACTATTTGGCCTCTTCGGCTTTTTTACTTTCCTGCTGCTTAGCCAAGGCTTTAATAGCCAGATCGAACAGTTTAATATCATCCGCATCGGTAAGTTTCGATACCTTTTCGCCGTCAACTTCATAAGCCATCGGGGAATTGTTCATGGTTGATACCGCTATCTTATCGCCATCCAGCTCATACGATACAAAGCTGTCAGGCTCCATGTGTACTATTTTAGTCTTTGTGTTATCTAACACAATTTTACCGGAGGTGCTCAAAGTTTCGGTATGTGTTTCGCTGCCTGCGTGGCATGATGCCAATGCAATGCTGATGCCTATGGCTAAAGCAGGTATTAATTTTTTCATGCTGGTATAGTTTAATTTATAGTTAGACGCGCAGCACCGGCCAAATGTTACCTGATACCGTAATAAAGCCTGATGCCCTGCACGTATTTATTATTTCCGGCAAAGGAAATACCATAATCCACCCTGAAAAATAGTTTTTTGATGCCCGCATATAACTCATAATAATTGCGGCGATTGTTGGCATTTAAATAATTGGCACCTACAACCTCTTCGAGTTTCAGGCTTCGTAAAAACCCGATCTTATTGAATAACACGCCCGAAAAGTTGTGGAAGTAATGTGCCTCCAGAAATGACCTGTCGGTACTAAACTCATAGAACGGCAAAAAGTGAAAACTACCCACATAAGTTGGGTCAAACGTGGTACCTACGTTACCCAAAAAGTGGTTGTAATCCATAAAATAAATGGTATTACGGTTAAAGAATGTACTTGCGGTAATTTTGTACGATGAACGGCCGTAAAGCCCCATGGCTATTTCATCCTGCGAAATATCAAGAGACGCGAAATCATAGTCGACATCCGAACCCAAAAGGTTGTTAACGCCCTTACGGTAATTAAATATCAGCGTAGGGAATTTTGATTTTACATAGTATTTTCCGTCAGGCCGGTTTAAATACCTCGGGTTAAACGTAAACTCAACCGATGTTTTAAAGGTTAGCGCGTTATGGTCAGGGAAAAGGAATGACCTGTCGTCAGCAGGTGCGGTAACCGGGGCCAAGGGGTTGTTGGAGGTATACTCCTTGTTCTTTGAATTGAAAATATGGTTGTATGAGGTATTGTACAACTGCCTGCGGTTGGAGTAGCCTAAACTTACATTCCATAGTATACCGGCGGCTAATTCGCGCTGGTACCCCGCCTCGCCAAACCTGGAGCGGTAGTATTTTACATAGTTATTCTCGTAAATTAATGAGCTTACGGTGTTGAAGAAAAGCGAGCGCGTGCCTACGTTATTCAGATCGAGTACATCCGAACCAAAGCTGGTGTAGAATTTGGCATTGTTAAACTGATCGTACAAGTAACTGGCCTGAACATTCGCGCTGAGCATTTTGCTTGAAAAACCATAATGCAATGCAGGCTGTACCGTAACATTGCTCAGGTTATTAAACTGCCTGCTAAACGTTGGCCTGAAATCAATACCCCAGCCCTCAACCGTATTGTAAAAAATAGTTTTATGGAAGGGCTCTATCCGCACCGAACGCTTGGTGCGCCAATCCGCGGCGATGTATGGAAATATCGTCCACGATACGGGATTGAACTTGTTATGTGCCTTTTGTGCCGAATCGAGATAAGCGGCAGAATGGGTGAGCTGAAACACACTGTCCTTGCGTACATAGTCCCGCTTTTCCTGAAAGGTAAGCGGTATTGGCCGGGCAGCCTCCCAGTATCTGGCGCTTTTTGTATTGGCCGCGGTATCAACCCTTAATATTTCACCATTAAAAAATCCGGGCTCAAACTTAGGGTTTAAGCCGTAGTTATTATAAACGGCTACGTAATAACCCGAAAACTGAAAACCGAACACATTGCCGCCAAAATCAAAGTGGGCCGATACAGGCATCCAGATATCGTCCTTAACCGGCACAAACTGCTGGCTGATCTGCAAGGTATCAATCAGGTTGATCATGTTGGTTTTGCTGGTCAGCATCAGGTCGGCACCATAAATGCGCCAGTCGCCATGTACAATGTAAATGTTACCCTGAAAAGCCTGGCTGTATTTACGTTTCGGGATGATCTGTATCTTATCAATAGTTTCTCCGTTGGATACGGTTGTACCGATTAGCCTGAAGCGGTAAAAATCAAACGCGTTATCTGCCACCGGGGTAACAAAACCCCTGGTGCTTAATCCGTTTATGGTAAAAATGTTCTCGTACAGATTAAATTGAAGGTCAGATGCCTTGTTATAACTAAAGGCGGTATTTTGCCCCGCTACTTTTGATGATATGGTGACCTCGTGAACCTTATGAGGCCGCTCATAATTAAACTGGGATAATGATTCGGACTGATAAAGTATGCCTCTGCCGTTCGAGTCGAGATCAAGGGCGCGGGTAACCTCTTTGCTCATTAAATTCTTTGGTGATCTTATCAGCTTTTGTACCCCCTTAATGTATACCGCGCACGAATATCCTTTTACCTCGTTCAAATAATATTCGCGTTTTTTTACCACCTCGCGCATAATGGCCATACCCGGGTCGGCATCAGCAGATCGTTTACCGGTTATGTTTACTTGATTGAGCAGAAATATCTCGTCCTGTAGTTGAACGTTGTTTTCAATATCCTTGTTGGTAATGGTTACTTTAACTATTTTTTCCTTAAAGCCTACAAAACGGTAAACCACGTTATACTCGCCGGGGCTTAATTTGAGCCCATAACGGCCATACTCATTGGCGGTAGTACCATAAGTAGAATTGCGTATGTAAACCGAGGTAAACGGTATTATTTTATTATCGGCATCCGTTATTTTGCCCGACAATATAAATTGCTGCTGCGCATATACCGATAAGGTACTTAAAGCACTAATAATCAATAGTAAGAGTCTTTTCATATTTTATTAATCACATAATGCAGGCTCGGTTAAAAATGTTTTATTGGTTGTAGATATTTTTAACAGGGTTGATTTTGTAGGCACTAATAAATTTTCAATGTGTAATTTTACGCCGTAAATTAAACTGACTTTATGTACAATACACTGCAACCTGTATTACAACAGGAACTTACCGAGATAGAGAACGCCGGCTTATATAAAAAGGAACGTATCATCACGTCGCCTCAAGGTGCTGATATTACCGTACAGGGCGGCCAGGAAGTAATTAACTTTTGCGCTAATAACTACCTGGGCCTGTCATCACACCCCAAGGTTATTGAGGCTGCAAAGGCCGCGATGGACGGGCACGGTTACGGCCTTTCGTCGGTACGTTTTATTTGCGGTACGCAGGATATACATAAACGGCTTGAACAAAAAATATCGGAATTTTTGGGCACTGAGGATACTATTTTATACGCCGCAGCCTTTGATGCCAATGGTGGTGTTTTCGAGCCCTTGTTTAATGATAAGGATGCCATTATATCTGACGAGCTGAACCATGCTTCAATCATAGATGGCGTGCGTTTATGCAAAGCGCAACGTCATCGCTACAAACATGATGATATGGCCGACCTGGAAGAGAAACTAAAAGCCACGCAGGATCTTCGTCACCGTATAATCGTAACTGATGGGGCTTTCAGTATGGATGGCACCATTGCTCAGTTAGACAAGGTTTGCGAACTGGCAGAAAAATACAACGCCCTGGTAATGATTGATGAAAGCCATTGCTCCGGCTTTATGGGTAAAACCGGCCGCGGCACTCATGAGCATCATAACGTAATGGGTAAAATTGATATTATTACCGGTACATTAGGCAAGGCACTTGGTGGCGCGTCTGGTGGTTTTACATCAGGCCGTAAGGAAATTATTGATATGCTACGCCAGCGTTCACGCCCATACCTGTTCAGCAATACCCTGGCTCCGGCCATTACCGGCGCGTCAATAGCCGTGTTGGACATGCTGAGCCAAACTACCGATCTTCGCGATAAGCTGGAAAACAACACCCAATACTTCCGCGAAAAAATGACCGCCGCGGGTTTTGATATTAAACCCGGTGTACACCCTATTGTACCCGTAATGCTGTACGATGCAAAACTGGCGCAGGAGTTTGCCGCCAAAATGCTGGAAGAGGGTATCTACGTTATTGGCTTTTACTACCCTGTAGTACCACAGGGCAAGGCGCGTATCCGTGTGCAATTATCAGCCGCGCATGAGCAGGAGCACCTGGATAAAGCCATAGCCGCATTTACCAAAGTAGGTAAAGAGCTGGGTGTGATCAAATAAATTATACGTATACTTTATTTATATTTGTACGTATAATTAAATGCTATGGCAAAACTAACATTAAGTATTGAGCCTGATGTAATAGAAAACGCCAAACGGTATGCCCGTGGCAAGCATAAAAGCCTATCGGCCCTGGTGCAGGACTATTTGAAGAAGATAAGTGACGATAACGGCAAAGAAGACGAATTGGTTAAGCGCCTTAAATCAATGACGATTCCGGATGATTTGCAAGCGCTAACGGGCATTTTAAAGGGCAAGTACCCTGATGATGTTAATTATAAGGAGATAAAGGGCGATTACCTGAAGGAGAAATATGGTTTATAATCATATTTTTTTAGATAGCGATATTATTTTAGATATGTTCTTTGAACGGTACCCGTTTTCAGAGTATACCAAATTATTGTTACTTGAGTGTAAAAGCCGAAAGATAAAGGTTAGTACCTCAGCAATAGTGATCGCTAATTTAAATTATATACTTTCGAAAAAATTAGGTAAAACCGATACAAGAGAGAAATTAAAAGAGCTGATGAAGTGGCTTAACATACTTTCGGTTGAAGGTATGGCGATAGAAAAAGGATTGAACAGTAATTTTTCTGACCTGGAAGATGCTTTTCAATACTTTACCGCTGAACGATTTGAATGCGATGCCATCATCACCCGTAACATTAAAGATTATAAGCATGCCACATTGCCGGTGTTAAGCGCCGAGCAGTTTTTAAGATCGATATAGTAATGCAACAACAAATAGATAAATACACGCAGGAGATCAACAACTTTGTTAAAGCCACCGGCGATGAACTGGAGAATTTCCGCATCAAATTTTTAGGCACCAAGGGCATTGTGAAAGACCTTTTTGAGCAGTTTAAAACCGTAGGTGCCGAAGAAAAACGCACCTTTGGAAAAGTGCTTAACCAGTTTAAACAACTGGCCGAGGCCAAATACAATGAGCTTAAAGAAAGTGCCGGTACCGGTGCTGAAAGCAGCAAAACCGAAGCGGACCTTACCCTGCCGGGTGATGGCTTTGCATTAGGCTCACGCCATCCGCTATCATTAGTGCGTAACGAGATCATTGATATTTTTAAGTGCCTGGGCTTTGTTGTGGCCGAAGGGCCGGAGATCGAGGACGACTGGCATAACTTTTCGGCGCTAAACTTCCCTGAAGAGCATCCGGCGCGTGATATGCAGGATACCTTCTTTATTAAAAAGAACCACGGTCAGGATGATATCGCTCTGCGTACGCACACCTCATCGGTACAGGTACGTATGATGGAGAATGGCAAACCGCCGTTCCGCGCCATTATGCCGGGGCGTGTTTACCGTAACGAGGCCATCTCGGCACGGGCGCATTGCTTTTTTCACCAGGTAGAGGGTTTGTATGTTGACGAGAACGTATCATTTGCCGACCTGAAGCAAACGCTGTTTCACTTTGTGCAGGAGCTGTATGGCGAGGGTACTAAGGTACGTTTCCGCCCGTCGTACTTCCCGTTCACGGAGCCATCCGCCGAGATGGATATTTCATGTACCATTTGTAAAGGCGATGGCTGTAATATGTGTAAGTACACCGGCTGGGTTGAAATTTTAGGCTGCGGCATGGTTGACCCTAACGTGCTGGAGAACTGCGGTATCGATAGTAAAAAATATACCGGCTTTGCCTTCGGTATGGGTATTGAGCGTATTACCAACCTTAAATATGTTATCCGTGATCTGCGTTTGTTCTCAGAGAACGACGTGCGCTTTTTAAAACAATTTAAAACCGAGATCATCTAAATGAGGGTATGGCTGTGCGCATTGTTAGGTATAATATTGGTTAGCTGCGGTAAACAGAACGATGCAGTACCCTATGTGCCGGTTAATGTTACTATACAACGGGCAGACCCAAGATATAACAGCATCAGCAGCGCCGGAAGTGTGATAACGTTAGGTGGTGGCGTAGCCGGAATTGTGGTTTATAACACAGGTAGCAGCATTGTAGCTTTTGACCGTTGCAGCAGCTACCAGCCTGAAAAGGCTTGCGCGGTTACTGTTGATGAAGGGCTTTTTACAGTGACCGACCCATGCAGCCAATCCAAGTTTTTACTGTTGGATGGGTCGCCGGTCAAAGCCCCTGCTACGCGCTCACTGCGATCGTACACGGTAATTATAACTCAATTTGAGATCAGAATAGTAAACAGTTAATGGAGGCCGATAAAATAAAAGACAGTATAAAGCGGGCAGCACAGGATCTGTTCCGCAAATTTGGCTACCATAAAACCAGCGTTAATGAGATAGCTAAAAAGGCAAAAATTGCCAAGGCTACCATCTATAAATATTTTGAAAGCAAGGAGGCCATTCTACATTCTTTGCTCATGGATTACATACGCGTTAGCGTCGACGACCTGATCCACATCAACACGCCCGAAAAAAGCGAGGAGGAGCACCTCACTAACCTCATCATGAAAACCTGCCGACTTTCTTATACCGTGTGTAACGAGTTCATCGGCTGGGAATTTATTCGTGAGTCGGCCAATTCACAGGAGTTTTTGAAGAACCTGTCTAACGAACTGGAAGATCTGCTGGTACTATCTTTTACCCAGTTAACGGGTATGCGGAAGCACGATACCTTTCAGCAGCGCCTACGCTTCCTGATCAAGAGCAGCAAAAGCATTGTATTCAGCTTCGCGTTTACCTCGGTAAGTGATTCTGACGTACGTAAGAATTTCGTATCTTTTCAAAAAGAGATACTGCCTTACTTAGTTAAGGCAGCACTCATTGTTTAAAATATCATCTTCTGTTTATAAAAATACCGGCCTGTCCAGCTTGATCGCGATCCGGTAGGCCGCGTTCATCAAGCCTACATGGCTGTATGCCTGCGGAAAGTTGCCCCACATGCTGCCTGTTTCTTCATCCACATCCTCACTAAATAACAGCAGGTGGTTACAGTATTTCATCAGGTTCTCAAACTCGCGCATGGCGTCATCCAATCGCCCTACACAGGCCAATGCTTCTACATACCAGAACGCGCAGATCAGGAAGGTGGTTTTCGGCTTGCCAAAATCATCAGCGTGCAGGTAACGGTAAAATAAGCCGTTAGGTGTTTTTAATTCCTTTTCCAGCGCGGCCAAATGATCTTTTGCCCGTTGCGATGCCGGGTCGAGGTAGTTCATCATAATGAGTTGCAGCGTGCTGGCATCCAGGTGCGGACTGCCCGCTGCGTTGGTGTACACTTTGCGTACCGGGTCGTAACAGCTTTCAATATGCGCGGCGGCGCGTTCTTTCAACGCGATCGCCTTCTCCTCTAAATCTTTGTTGCCAATAGTTAAGGCCATCTTTTCGGCAGCGTTACAACCCGCCCATTGGAAAAGATTACTGTAGCAATGTATGTTGGCCATGTTACGGAACTCCCATATACCGGCATCCTTTTCGTCAATGGTTCGCTCTATTTTATTGAGCAGCGATTCTATCCATCGTACCGAATCCTTACGCTCGCTGAAAACAAAGCGATGGTCGGTATATAATGGCAAAAGGGATATCAACACTTGCCCGTAAATATCATTTTGTATGTGTTCATAAGCCTGGTTACCCACACGTACCGGCTTATCGCCCATGTAGCCGTCCAGGTGATCCATTATTTCTTCAACCAGTTGCTTTTTACCGGTGATGCCATATAAGGGCTGGTAACGGAACTCGTCGCCCTCGGAGATCGATATGTCTGATACGTAATTAAAATACCGCTCCATCTCTTCAAAGTGGCCGATGTGGTTGAGCGAGGTAAGCACATAATAGGTATCGCGCAGCCAGCAATAGCGGTAATCCCAGTTACGGGTACTGCCCGGATGCTCGGGCAAGCTGGTGGTACTGGCGGCTATAATAGCCCCGGTATCTTCAAACTGGTGAATTTTTAAAACCAACGCCGAACGAATTACATACGGCTGAAAATACCCGGCTATGGAGGAGTGTTTGATCCACAAGCGCCAGTATTCGGTTGTGTTGCGTAAAAATGTTTCGGCCGTACTTACCAACGGTGCTTCCAGCGGATCACCGTATGACATCAGCAGGTATTTAGTTTCATTAAGTTGAAAATATTGCTGGTCGATAATGTAACTGATCGGGATGTTTGTAGTAAGGCGCATGGTTTCATCGCACCCGGCATAATCAATATGATTACTGCCGATACGCGCCTTTTGCTTACGGCGGCCATAATCACACACGGGCTCACATTTTACCCTGATCTTAGGCAAACCCTCAATCGGCTCAATTTTACGGATCAGCATCAGCGGCTTAAAAAAGCGGTCGTACTGATGAAAGCGGGGGGCAAAATCAGTAATGCGGTACTTGCCCTCTTCGCTGGTAACTACGGTACAAAGCACATTGGTATTTTCAAGGTAGTATTGCTCCGTTTCAATATCACCCTCCGGCAGTATAGAAAACTCGCCCCCCTTCTCCTTATCCAGCAGGCTGCCAAAAACAAAAGTACTATCAAACCGGGGCCAGCAAAGCCACGTAATATTGGTGTTTTTATTGATATGGGCCAGGTAGGCGCAGTTGCCAACCAAGCCTGCATTATACATGTGTTTCTCCATATTATAATAAACGGAACAAATGGGTTAATGATGCCCGTAAGTACATTAAATCAAATAAGATGCTGATTTTGTTTGCCTTTTTCGCTCATTAAAGCAATAAACATGAACACCGGTAAATATTTTTAAGGTTGAGGTGCAACTTATAGGGGGCTACCTGCGTCTAATACTCAAACACAATTGACCCACAATTACAATAATTATGAAAATCATCAACAAAATAATGCTTGCCGCTCTACTTGTTACCGGCAGCGGTGCGGCCGTTTCGGCAGCAAATGTTGCTTATAAAGCCATTAATAGACCGTCGCAAAACACAGAGGACCGTCACCTGTCGGGTTTTAGCGCTGTTACGGTATCAGGCTCATGGGACATTTATATTACCCAGGGATCAACCGAATCAGTTAAGGTTGAAGCACCTTCAGACATTATTGGCAAGATCGTTACCGAGGTAAATGGCGGCACCCTTAAAATTTACAGCAAGAATACCAACTGGGGCTGGAGCACAAGCAATAAAAAGATCGCGATATACATCACCGCGAAAAACCTTAACAGCATCGGCATGTCGGGCTCGGGCGATATATTTTTTAAAGACGGCATTAAAGGCGACAAGCTTGCCCTGCATTTAAGCGGCTCGGGCGATATTTCAGGCCGTGTAACGGTGAACGAGTTGGAAAGCAGCATATCAGGCTCAGGCGATATTAAGGTAAGCGGTACCGCCAAAACCTCGACCGTTAAGGTAGTAGGCAGCGGTGATTTTACTGGTGGCGACCTGGTTACCCAAAACACCATGGTTAAGGTAGCCGGCAGCGGCGATGCGCGTGTGAACGCCAGCCAAAAGGTTGATGCATCCGTAGTAGGCAGTGGCGATATATACTACACCGGCGGCGCCACCAATGTATCATCGTCAAGCGCGGGCAGCGGCGATATACATAAGTTTTAATTCCCTTTCCCCTGTTAATAAAAAAGCGATGAGGTTATTCTCGTCGCTTTTTTTTGAGCTATTTGAGTTGTATTTCAGGCATTGGATGCGAGACAAAAGTATTCAATAATTTATGTCGGTATTGTGCCAGATTCTGTATCAATTCTTCCGCTGCCGAATCGTATGCCCTATGGCTAAAACCAAACATTAGTATCCCTTTATTGCCGGCCTTATCTGTATATGTTTTATAGTGATAAGCATTCCATTCCAGCAGCTTTAAATTGTATTCATTGCCTTCGCTCATCAAAAAATCAAGGATGTACTCATTGCCTTTTTTATTGAGTTGGTAATTGCAAACAGCGTCTGACTGTTTACGAATTTTCAGCATGTTGACCTGTGCATCAACAGCTTCTTCTAAAGATTTATCCGTTTGAAGAAAGTCGATCAATATCATGTTATGGAATTTCTCAACCTTTTCACCAGCCGGTAAATATTCCTGTATATAATATTGCGGAGACGGATGTGAGCTCCAGGCTAACTTATAGCTTCGGTTATTAAATGATACTTCCTTGATGCCAAAATAATCTTTTTCTGTGTAGCTTGTTATAGCGGATAAATTTAACGCGGCAACTATGATACTTAAAATTGCGATCAACTTTAGTTTGATAAATTTATTCATGGTTTAGATTTTAATATCTAATATGATCGCCAAACTTACAACCTCGTATAAACAGCTAACTGCACCACATTATTAGATGTGCCGCTGATAACCGCTTTGGTATACTGATTCATATAGCCCAGTTCCATGTCAAACTTTTTGCTGAAGCGGTAGCCGAAACCCACGTAGGCGCGGTTTTGGTCAAAAAAGTGTGTGTTCACCTTGTTCTTGTTCTGCACATTTAAAAACACCTCGTTTTGAAGGCCAATGTAGGTGCCTTTGCTAAAATTACTATCACGTTTGAAGGGGATTACCGCACGTATAAAATACCGGAAACGCTGGGCAAAATAATTATCGTCACGATCGTCGGCAGAGTCGCCCAAATAGCGTTGCTCTAAACGGAAACGATGCGACACCTGTGTGCTTTGGCCGATCTTGTGTACCTGGGTAAACTGCTCAAATATGCGGCTTTCGGGTCGGAAGGTTTTATCGCCATCGGCTGTACGCCCATTAGTGGTTATATAAGCGTAACCTAAATTAACAGACTGGTTTTTATTGAAGTGGTAAGCTACTGATGGCCGCAGCAGAATATTGCGCAGGTAATCAACCTTATCCGCCGAGCGGAATTGCCCGTCGAAGGCATAACCCCAATGTTCTGAGAGTTTCTGCGTGTGAAACCAGGCACCCCAAAGGGTAAACTGTGCGTTTTGCGCAAACAGCTTACTGCCGCTAAGGCACAATATAATCAGTAAAATAATGTGCTTGTTCCTCATTCTTCAGGTGGTGGTTGATTAGTTAAAGTTCAGCAGCTTTTTGCGCCCCAGGTCAACCACTATACGGAAAGCCTGCTGATTATCATTCAGGTGCGCGGGCGACTGGTGAAAACTGAACACAAACTGCCCCTTAATGTTTTTAAAGAGGAACGGCGTATAGATCACATCCAAACGGTTGTACAGCTTTTTAAGGTAGTAGGAATCACCAAAATTTACGTGCTGGCCCTGTCCCGCGTAAAATTCATCAAACAAGGCAATGCGTTTGTAGCTAAAATAGGCGGCCGCCACAAAACCCGCGTGGTTTTGAAAGCCGATATCCCGGTTCATGCGCTCAAGCGATAGCATGCCACCTGCTTCAACGCTTAATGAATCAAGCCCGGTTAGCTTAGTCAGGTTCAATCCCAGCTTGATCTGCACCGCGCCATTATCACCCAGCGGATGGGTTGGGTCAGCTATCTCGGCACCGGCATCATGCAGCATCATAAAGTAGTGCGACAGGTAGAACATGCCGTTTACCGATGGTTTATACTTACCTGAGAAACCGAATAAAAATTGTTCACGGTCGGTAGCGGTTTGGCGGCTCACCCAATCCAACCATACCGTTTCAGTAAAATTCTCGTTGGTGTATCGCGTTAGCAAACCCTCTACATTGGGGCGGTAGTAACGCAGGGTATCATTCAGTATCGAGCGTGGGTAATCAGACAGCAGCTCTTCGCGCGGAAACATACCGGCATTAAACAACCAGTTTTTACCATGATATTCGTAGTATGCAACCGGGTTAACCTTTAAAAAATAGGGCTTGGCACCAAACTCATGTATGCCGTTCATACCCACCACAAAGCGGTTAACGCTATCCACATTCCAACCTATATCCAGGGCTAAACGGGTGCCCGAATAAGTACGCGAGCGGGGAATGAACGCCTTGTACTCGCGGTTATCTAAAAAGCCAAGCGCGTTAAAGTGTATATCAAGATTCTGTTGTGCCCAGGCAGCAGAATTAATTGCGATAAATAAAAGTAACAGGTAAAGTTTTTTCAACATGCGCAAATGTACTATTCCACCGTGAAAGTTATAAAGCCGCTGTTACGGTTTCCGTTGAAAGGGGTTGTACGTAAGGAAAAAAGCATATCATATTTACCTTTTTTTGACGGAGCTCTTACCGTAAAGCTATATTGCGCATTACGCCCCGGTGCTATTTGCAGCCTATTAAAGCCGCTATCCGCCGCCTGAACACCTGCTTCCTGCTTACCATCAAAAAAACAGGCCTCTAAAGTTACCTTTTGTTTGATGCCGGCATTGCTGAAGTTGATGGGATATTGATAAGGGTTTGTGATAGTTAATTGAAACGTATGCTGTTGCCCCGGCGCAAGGGTGATCTTCTTTTCATTCGTGGTGATGCTTACGCGCTGATAGGTGCGCAGGCTATCGATCCAGCCCGTATACCATTTGCCGGTGGCGGTCGTAATGGTATCGGTAGTGGTTATATCCGGATCGCGGGCTACGTAGAACACTCGCTTGTTTTGCACGCTGTCCTCCATTGGCCATATCTCAAATTGGGTAAGGCGGTAATAACGCGAATCATACGAGAAGCATTTGAGCGTGTTATTATAATAGCAATACTTGGCGGGTAACTGAAAGCCATCATTCATTACCACCCAGCTATCGCCTGCCTTTTGCCTGATGGTATGCGACCAATCCTTATAATGAAAGAACTTTTTAATGGCCTGCACCTGCTGTATAACCGGTGGCTGCGCTATTACCAGCAGCCGAATTAGAACGATGATGATAATATTGGCAACGGCCAGGTGTTGCAGCCATTTAGGGGTAGCGGTGTTGCTTAGTTGCGCACTTAGCCAGATCAGCAAGGCGGCAAAGGCGATGATGGTCCATTGCGGCTGCACCTCTCCGCGCAGCGAGGTGAACAGAAAAAACACCAGGATGCCGATAAAATTCACCTTGAGCACACGGATAAAAACATCTGAAGCAGGTGTAGCAAAACCCTTGTAAAAAAGCAGCCAGCCCGTAAACACACCCGCCATCAGCATTTGCGAAAGGATGTAGAAAAAGGTATAATCGAACCGGTAAGTTTTCTCCGACCGGTCGGCCAGGTGGTAGGCTACTGATGGGTAATTATGGTTTACCTGCCAAACTATATGCGGCATATACAAGGCTAATGCAACCGCGGCTATGAGCCAGAAGGTGCCGCGCTTTAATATTTTAACATCAGCTAACAGGGTAAAGCCAACCAGCAATATGCCGTGGTATTTGCTGTATAGCAATCCGGCTAAAATAATGCCGAGCAGCAATGCCTGTAACCAGGTGTTTTGTAGTAAATAGCGTTGATATATGTAAAAGAACAAGGCCGTAAAAAGCAGCAGCGGCCCATCGGGCGTGGTAATAAACCCGTAAATATGCAGGGTGAACATACCGCTTGCCAGCAGGATGAACCACCGGGCGCTTGCTCCGTATTGCCTGGCCGTCTTCCATAGTAAAATCAAGGATAAGGTGCTCGACAGGATATTCACCAACCGCAACCCTAAGGGGTTATGCATAAACACATCTCCGGCACGGATAAATAAGGCCACCATGGGCGGGTGGTCAAAATATCCCCAATCCAAAAAACGGGAGTACAGCCAGTAATAAGCTTCATCGCTATGCAACTCCAGCGTACAGGCCTGGATGATGTTGAACAACGTCCATACGGCCAGGAAGCCGCCGATGTACTTTTCGTCGTTTTTACGCTGTATATTTTGTGTGTATAACATTAAACGCTGTAAAGGTAAACTTAATAAGGTTAAGTTTATTTTATGACAGGATAAACAGATTTCGGTTCGGCTTAAGTGATAAATTAGCCACTTTAACCACCAACCCTACAATCATGATTAAAGCGATAGAAATATTGCAGCAGCCGCGCCTGCATCTTTTGCAACTGATAGACAGTATTGATATACATTTACTGAACGAGGTACCCGCCGGCTTCAGTAATAATATAGCCTGGAACCTTGGGCATATAGTAGCCGCGCAGCAAGGCGTATGTTATTTGCGCGCGGGCTTGCAAACCCGCATCAGTGCCGCAATGTACGAACTGTACAAACCCGGCACCAGGCCCGAAAGCTTTATTAGCCAGGCCGAAGTGGATGATTTTAAAGGCTTATTTAGTTCAACGCTTGACCAGTTAGCGCAGGATTATCAGGATGGCATTTTTAATAATTATGTGCCATGGACCACCCGTTACGGCGTAGCTATTAATAATATTGATGACGCGATAGCCTTCCTTCCGTTTCATGATGGTTTGCATCATGGCTACATATTAGCTTTGCGGCGTGCTTTAATCGGCAAGCAGCTTTAATGTTGATGGGGTGTCAAATATTACCGGCGCAATAAAAAACCAGGTAAATATTTTGCATTTTTGTAGAACTGCGGTAGGTTATTATCCTCAATAACTATGAGTGAACGGATTATACTTGTTTGGTTTAGAAATGATTTGCGTTTGCACGATAACGAGATATTGTTAGAGGCTACACGTAAAGCCGATAAGATATTACCCGTTTACTGTTTCGATCCGCAGTATTTTAAAAATGCCGAAACCGGCCAGTCAACAACCGGAAACTTCAGGGCCCGCTTTTTACTGCAATCTGTTGCCAACCTGCGCGATAACCTGCGTAAACTGGGTGGCGAATTGATTATACATACAGGTAACCCGGCGGAGATCATTCCGCAACTGGCTACCGAGTACCAGGTGAATGAGGTATACCACCACCGCGAAGTAGCCTCGCAGGAAACGGCCATGTCTGAAGAGGTAGAGGCTGCTTTATGGAAACAGAAGCTGAACCTCAAGCACTTTATCGGGCATACCCTGTACCATAAAGAGGATCTTCCTTTCCCTATAAAAGATATTCCCGACAGTTTTTCGGTATTTAAAAAAAAGGTGGAGCGCGATAGCAGCGTCCGGCCGGAAACCGATACGCCCGAAAGCATCATTACCCCTGATATTACAGACGCAGGCGAGTTACCAACCCTTACCGGCCTTGGCCTGGATGAGCCGGTTGATGACCCACGCGCCACCCTTAAGTTTAACGGCGGCGAATGTGCCGGTATAGCCGCGCTTGAGGAATACTTAACCCATAACACGCCTGTTAAGGCCAAAACAGCACGCAACCCGCAAGCCGCTGCCGATAACACATCCAAACTATCGCCATGGCTGGCTTTTGGCTGCCTGTCGCCGCGCAGGGTTTACTTTGAGGTAGCCCGGCATGAGCAGGGGCACAGCAACAATAACCCGCTTATACTGGAATTGCTTTGGCGCGATTACTTTCGCTTTATGTTTAAAAAGCACGGTAAAAAGTTTTTTAATCCCGAAGGCTTTAAGAATGCCGCTCCCGAAACAGCGGCAGATCAGGATATGCTTTTTGAGCAATGGTCAACCGGTAATACCGGCGTACCTTACGTTGATGCCGTTATGCATCAGTTCAATGCTACCGGCTACATTAACAATTACGCCCGGCAAATAGTAGCCGGTTACCTGGTGCGCGACCTGAAGGTTGACTGGACCCGCGGCGCGCGTTACTTTGAAGAAAAACTGATCGATTACTCGCCCGCCAGTAACTGGGGCAACTGGGCCTTTGTGGCCGGCGTAGGTAACGATCCACGGGAGAATAAGAACTTTATTACCCGCCAGCCTGCGCAGCTTGAAACTAAAAGCCCGTTTATTGACACCTGGCTGTCGGCACACGAGGCTGAGCAGGCGGTTTAATGCCATCTGTTTAAAATAAATCTTCATAACATTTTTTCAAAACCCTCTTTTGTGTGCCCTGTTAAATCTGCATGGGCAAAACGCTGCGTTTAATTCTTGGCGATCAGTTAAACAGTAACCATAGCTGGCTTAAAACCGCAGACCCAAACGTGGTTTACGTAATGATGGAGGTAATGCAGGAGCAAGAGTATGTAATGCATCATGTGCAAAAAATACTCGCCTTTTTCGCGGCCATGCGCAACTTCGCCCATCAGCTTACTAAAAAGGGGCACACTGTTGTTTACATTAAATTGGATGATCAGAATAATGCCCAAACCATTGGGGGCAATATTGAACGCCTTATTAAGCAACAGGTTATTAAGCGTTTTGAGTACCAGCTACCTGATGAATATCGACTGGATGAACAGCTAAAACAGATTTGTAATAAGCTTAAAATAGAAACCGGAACAGCCGATACGGAGCATTTTTTTACCACAAGGTATGAGGTAAAAGAATTTTTTGGTGGCAAGAACTTTTTAATGGAGAACTTTTACCGGCACATGCGAGTAAAGCACCAGGTACTGATGCAGGGCAGCAAACCATCAGGCAATAAATGGAATTTTGATCACGAAAACCGAAAGAAGTATGATGGAAAATCGCCTTTGGTGCCGCCCATTGAATTTAATCATGATGTATCGGCTCTAAAGCAAATGATCGACCTTAAAAAAGTGAAATACTTTGGCGAGGTGGATGAAAAGCATTTTCCGTGGCCGCTTAGCCGTAACGAAGCGCTTAAACTGCTCGATTATTTTTGTGAACACCTGCTGCCTCACTTTGGCACCTATGAGGATGCCATGTTGCAACAACATATCAGCCTGTTCCACTCCCGCATATCTTTCGCGCAAAATTCAAAGATGATAGCCCCGCAGGAGATTGTTGCCAAGGTGCTCTCACACTACAACAAGCATCAGCACCAAATAACCCTGGCGCAGGTTGAAGGTTACATACGGCAGGTGATGGGCTGGCGCGAATTTATGCGCGGCGTTTACTGGGCCAAAATGCCGGAGTTTGCTTCACTTAACTTTTTTGGCCACCGCGGCGAACTGCCCGAATGGTTTTGGACCGGCAATACTAAAATGAATTGCCTGAGCAAATGCATCGGCCAATCCTTAAATAACGCCTGGGCGCACCACATACAACGCCTGATGGTTATCGGCAACTTCGCGCTGCTGGCCGGCCTACATCCCGATGGAGTGGATGCCTGGTACCTGGGTGTTTATATTGACGCGATTGAATGGGTGGAGATTACCAACACCCGTGGCATGAGCCAGTTTGCCGACGGCGGCTTTATCGCTTCAAAGCCTTATGTATCCTCAGCGGCATACATCAACAAAATGAGCGACTATTGCGGTAGCTGCCATTATGATTATAAAAAGAAAACAGGTGAAAGGGCTTGCCCGTATAACAGCCTGTACTGGAACTTTTTTTACCGCAATGCCGATAAGCTGGAAGGCAACCACCGTATAGGCATGATGTATAACATCCTTAAAAAAATGCACCCTGATGAAATAGACGAAATAAATAAACAAGCCGGTATATACCTCGGCACTATTAATGAGTTATAATTATAAACATTACGCTGTTAGTAACCGTTAGATCATATTTTAAGAATAAGGTTTTGTTAAGCGTAGTATTTACAAATAAAATTTAAGGTTTGTAATACGTTATGTTTACTTTTGCACTGATTTTACATACAATTCACCATGAGTGACCTCAATTATATAAACAGCGGGAACGCTGCATACATTGATTCTTTATACGAAAGTTATAAACAAGACCCGGAATCAGTCGATTTTGGATGGCAAAAATTTTTTGAAGGCTTTGATTTTGGGAAGGATGCACCGGCACAGCAAACCGTTGCTGATGATACGCCGGAGCATTTTCTGAAAGAGATCAACGTGCTGAACATGATCAACGGGTACCGTACGCGCGGGCACCTGTTCTCTAAAACCAACCCGGTGCGTGAGCGCCGTAAATACTTTCCGGGTAAAGAGCTTGATACCTTCGGGCTAAATGAGGCCGACCTTGACACCGTTTTTAACGCCGGTGTTGAAGTAGGTTTAGGCCCCGCCAAACTGCGAGACATTCACCAACTGCTTGAAGATACTTATTGCGGCCCTATCGGTGCCGAGTACCGCTACATCCGTAATCCTATAAAGATCAACTGGTTTGAGCAGCGAATGGAGAAAATCCGTAACAAGCCGGCTTTTACCATTGATGATAAAAAGCACATGCTGAACAAGCTGAGCGAAGCGGTAATTTTTGAAAACTTTTTAGGAACCAAATTCCTGGGGCAAAAACGCTTTTCGCTTGAAGGTGCCGAGGCGCTGATACCCGCGCTTGATTCGGTGATTCAAAAAGGCGCGCAGATCGGTATCGAGGAATTTATTCTGGGTATGGCTCACCGCGGCCGTTTGAACGTACTGGCCAACATTATGGAGAAAACCTATAAGGAGATATTCTCGGAATTTGAAGGCAAGAACTACGATTCGGACTCTCCGTTTGGCGGCGACGTTAAATATCACCTGGGTTTTTCAACCGATGTTGAGGCGGCCAACGGTAAAAAGGTTCACCTGAGCCTTTGCCCTAACCCATCGCACCTGGAAGCGGTTGACCCGGTTGTTGAAGGGATAACCCGCTCAAAAATCGACTTTAAATATAATGGCGACTTTACCAAGATCGCCCCGATACTGATCCATGGCGATGCATCCATAGCAGGCCAGGGTATTGTGTACGAGGTATTGCAAATGGAAAAGCTGGAAGGTTACCGCACCGGTGGTACCATTCACCTGGTGATAAATAACCAGATTGGCTTCACCACCAACTTTAAGGATGCCCGTTCAAGCACCTACTGTACCGATGTGGCTAAAACCGTGCTTTCGCCGGTGTTCCACGTAAACGGTGATGATGTAGAGGCTTTGGCTTATGTGATCAATATGGCTATGGAATACCGCCAGGTTTTTCATGACGATGTGTTTATTGACATATTGTGCTACCGCCGTTACGGCCATAACGAGAGCGATGAGCCTAAGTTCACCCAACCGGTGTTATACAAAGCTATCGACGCGCACCCTAACCCGCGCGAGGTATACCTGAAAAAACTGATTGCCGAAGGCAGCGTTACCGAGCAATACGTTAAGGATACCGAAAAGGCATTCCGCGGCATACTGCAAAAAGAACTTGATGAAGTAAAAGCACAGGACCGTTTTACCGATCAGTTACCGATGTTTAACGGCGCATGGCAAGGTTTGCACTTGCCAACCGATAAGGAGCTGATGACATCAACAGATACCGCTGTGCCTGAAGCTGAACTGCTGGAGATCGGCCGCCAGTTGACCGAATTGCCAAAGGACAAACAATTCTTTAAAAAGATAGAGAAGCTGTTTGAAGACCGCAATAAAATGGTAACCGAAACGCGTGTGTTCGATTGGGCAATGGGTGAGTTACTGGCTTACGGATCGTTATTGAAAGACGGCCACCCGGTTAGGTTGAGCGGCGAAGACGTTAAACGCGGTACCTTTTCACACAGGCACGCGGTACTTACCCTTGCTGAAAGTGAGAACGAATACACGCCACTTGAAACGGTAGCCGGTGATACGCCATTCTATATTTATAACTCCCTGCTATCTGAGTATGGTGTTTTAGGTTTTGAGTATGGCTATGCCTTGGCTAACCCTAATGCGCTTACTATTTGGGAAGCACAATTTGGCGACTTTTTTAACGGCGCGCAAATTATTGTTGACCAGTACATTGCCAGTGCCGAAACTAAATGGCAGCGTGGCAATGGCTTGGTAATGCTGTTGCCGCACGGTTACGAAGGCCAGGGCCCGGAACACTCATCAGCACGTATAGAGCGCTTTTTAGAGCTTTGTGCTGATAACAATATCCAGGTGGCTAACTGTACTACCCCGGCCAACTTCTTCCACATCTTACGCCGTCAGTTAAAACGCAACTTCCGTAAACCGCTGGTTATTTTTACCCCGAAGAGTTTGCTGCGTAGTCCTAAATGTGTATCGCCTATTGAGGAGTTCACCAATGGCCGTTTCCACGAGCTATATGAGGATGATTGGGCTGATCCGAAAAAAGTAAAACGCGTACTGCTTTGTACCGGTAAAATATATTACGAATTGCTTGAAAAACAGCAAACCGATAACCGCAAGGATGTAGCCATTATTCGTGTAGAGCAATTATACCCTACACCGGTTCATCATATCCTCAAGATCAAACAAAAATACGAGAAGGCGAAGGAGTTTATCTGGGTACAGGAAGAACCGGAGAACATGGGTGGCTGGCCTTATATCTGTCGTAAATTCCATAACGATAGTGTGTTTAACCTGCATGTGATCTCTCGTAATGAGGGCAGCAGTACCGCTACCGGCTACGCGAAACAGCACGCCGCACAGCAATTATACATCATTAACAAAGCGTTTGAAACGCCGGGCGAAAAAGATGTTAAGGGTACGATAGATAAAACAACCAAAAAAATGGCTGAAACAGGAGCCGATTGATCTTTTAGTCAATAGTCTATGGACGACAGTCAATAGTAAACGCTATTTTCTACAGTCCATGGACTATTAACTTACACACTACTAAGAAAAGCAAAAATCGCTATGGACTATGATCCATGGACTATCGACAAATAAACAAGTATAACTACCATCATGAGTTTAGAAATAAAAGTTCCGCCGGTAGGCGAATCAATTACCGAAGTAACCCTGTCGAGCTGGATAAAAAAAGACGGCGACCAGGTAGCCATGGATGAAGTGATCGCCGAGTTAGAATCAGATAAAGCTACATTTGAGCTGACTGCCGAAAAAGCGGGTACTTTAAAAACCATTGCCGCCGAAGGTGATACCTTAGCCATAGGCGCAGTAGTTGCCAGCATTGAAGATGGCGGAGCAGCAAGCGCAACTCCGGCAGATGATCTTGCGAAAGCTGATGAGTCAGCACCGTCGGCACCGGCACAACAATCGGCTGCTCCTGCCGCCGAGCCAGCCGCTGCCGCACCTGCACAGGGCGATAGCACGCTTGAAATTAAAGTGCCACCGGTAGGTGAATCAATTACCGAGGTAACCCTATCACGCTGGTTGAAAAAAGATGGCGAGGCCGTTGAAATGGACGAGGCTATTGCAGAGCTGGAATCAGACAAGGCGACTTTTGAGCTGACTGCCGAAAAAGCGGGTACCTTAAAAACACTTGCCGCCGAAGGCGATACTTTGCCAATTGGTACCGTAGTGGCAAGCATATCAGGCGGTGGTGCCGCCGCGGCCCCTGCTCCTAAAGCAGATGCCGCTCCTGCTGCGACCCCGGCACCTGCGGCTTCAGCATCAACAGAAAAAACTTATGCATCAGGCACCCCATCGCCTGCTGCTGCAAAAATATTAGGCGAAAAAGGTGTTGATCCGCAATCAGTAAGCGGCACCGGCGTTGCCGGCCGTATTACTAAAGAGGATGCTGTAAATGCTCAAAGCGGAAAGCCAAAAGCAGAAAGCACTCCTGCTCAAAAGGCTGCTGCTGCACCTGCCGCCGCCCCTGTGGTATCAGGCGAACGTAATGAACGCCGCGAAAAAATGTCATCGCTTCGCAAAACGGTTGCGAAACGTTTGGTTGCCGTTAAAAATGAAACCGCGATGCTGACCACCTTTAACGAGGTTGACATGTCACCGATCATGGAGATCCGCAGCAAGTACAAGGATAAATTCAAAGAGAAACATGGTGTAGGCTTAGGCTTTATGTCATTCTTCACCAAAGCGGTTACCGAAGCGTTGAAAGACTGGCCTTCGGTTGGCGCGCGTATTGATGGCGAGGAGATAATTTACAGCAATTATGCTGATGTGTCTATCGCTGTATCAGCCCCTAAAGGTTTGGTGGTTCCGGTTATCCGTAACGCGGACAAACTGAGCCTTGCTGAGATTGAAAAAGAGGTGATCCGTTTAGCCGGTAAAGCCCGCGAAAACAAGCTGGGTATTGATGAAATGACCGGCGGTACCTTTACCATCACCAATGGTGGTGTGTTTGGTTCCATGATGTCGACCCCGATCATCAATTCACCTCAATCAGCCATTTTAGGTATGCACAACATTGTGGAGCGCCCAGTGGCAGTAAACGGCCAAGTGGTGATCCGCCCAATGATGTACTTAGCCTTATCATACGATCACCGTATCATTGACGGCCGCGAGTCAGTAAGCTTCCTGGTAAGGGTTAAGCAATTGCTTGAGGATCCGGCAAGATTACTGTTAGGCGTTTAATAAAATTCATCAATAGATATTTGGAAGCCCGGTTATGCCGGGCTTTTTTTGTGCCTGCAAAGCGGTTTTGAGTTAAATAACCGATGCTTCGCTAAAAAAACATTATTATAGCGATATATAATTACTGCTAAGTGTGCTTTGAAATTTATCAAATTAAAATTCATGAATAAATTATTCACTTGTGCGGCAACTTTGATGCTGTTTGCCAGCACTGTTTTCGCCCAAACAAGTCAACCTGCTCTGCCAATCACCAATCGCGCATCCGGATCACTGGTAACCATGCCTTTGATTTATCCCGCACCGCAATCGATTGAGCCTGGCAAGGGTGCTCTATCATTAGACAATACAGTAACCCTGGTTGCAGCTACGGGTACTGATGCTGAAACCGTTGCGCAGGTATGCGATATATTAGCTAAGGCAGGAGTGAACAATATGGTAACGGCGCAGCGGCTGCCCGCAATTCCGAATCATACTTATATTGTGATCGGCACCGGCAAAGCAAGCCTGGTGAGCCAGGCTTTAAAACAAAGCGGCACTGCTGTTGATACCCATGCCGAAGGTTATACCATTACCAGCGTCGCCAGGGGCAATGGCGGCATCATAACGCTTGCCGGCCATGATGCTGCCGGCCTTTTCCATGCGGTACAAACCTTCAGGCAATTGGCGCAACGGGAGGTTATTCCGGCATTAGTGATACAGGATTACCCGGCCATGCCTATACGTGGCACTATTGAGGGCTTTTACGGTGCGCCATGGTCAATGGAAAACCGTACCAAACACCTCAACTTTTTGGCAAGCGTTAAGGCGAATACGTATGTATACAGCCCCAAGGATGACCCTTATGCCCGTGATCGCTGGCGCGAGGATTATCCGAAAACTACGTTAGCCGAATTGAGCAAGCTGGTGGCGACAGCCCGACGCAACCACATCAACTTTGTTTACGCGATATCCCCGGGCCCAACGGTTTGTTTTTCTGACCCGGCCGAACTGAAACAGATCGAGCGTAAATTTGATGCCTTGCGATCAATAGGGGTACATAACTTTTATGTCGCCCTTGATGATATTGAATATACCAAGTGGAACTGCGAACTGGATAAAAAAACTTTTGGCGCGCCAGGTCCGGAAGCGGCAGGGGTGGCGCAGTCTAAATTCCTAAACGCGGTACAGGCAAGCCTTAACGCGCACGATCCGGAAGCGCGGCCGCTCATCATGGTTCCAACCGAATATTACGATGCTAAGGAAAGCCCATACAAGGCCGCTTTACGCAAAAACCTCGACCCCCAAATTGTAATACAATGGACGGGTACTGATGTAGTACCACCGGCTATTGCCACTACAGATGCGCAGGCGGCCACAAAAGCATTCGGGCGCAAAACATTATTGTGGGATAACTACCCGGTAAATGATTATGCGCAAACCACCGGACGGTTGCTGCTTGCACCCTATACACGCCGCGAAGCAGGATTAGCGGAAGGATTAAGCGGCATCCTATCTAACCCGATGAACCAGGAAGCTGCCAGTCGCCCTGCGGTAACCGGGGTTGCCGCCTTTGCTTGGAATGATAAGGCTTATGATGCCAACCGCACCTGGCATTTTTCGGCACGTGAGCTGGCCGGTGGCGATGCACACACAACGGCGGCTTTACTAACATTTTTTGACACACAGCATATCGCGCCAACCTTTGGCAACCAGCCCTGGCAGGAACAAGCCCCTCGCCTGAAGGCTACCCTTGATAGGGTTCGCGAAGCCTTAGCCGACGGTGATGCAACCAGCCGCCAACAGGCTGTTGCCAGCCTGTTTACTTGCGCCGATGAACTGGCCGCAGCTTCGGATATTATCCGTTCGGGTACTATTGATCCGGCATTTGCCCAAGAGGCCCGCCCTTGGCTTGATGCCTTGCAATTATGGGGCAGGGCACTGCAGTTAACCGCGGCGGGGCTGGATGCCGCCAATCAGAAAAGCACCGCGGCTATCCGTTATTTTGCCAACGCCAAAAAGCTGGCCGCCGATGCCGCAGCGATCCAATCCATCAAAGGAGCAACCCGTTTTGATGGCCCGATCAAAATTGCCGACGGGGTATTGGATAGCTTTATAGCGGATGCGCCAAAGCTGATCGCTTTTTAATAATATATATAGAGTTGATATAATACTATCACTCAATTATCTTTAGTTCGTGAATAGTTTTCTCAACTCTTCTTAGAATAAAGACTCTACTGAACGTTGATTTTATTATAGGAATATCTTGGTCTTCGAAATGAAAATAAGAGGTTAAATCCATACTATCTTCTACAATTAACAACCATAATTCATCATAAATACTTTTGTAGTTTTTGGGTTTTTTATTCTTCTTTTCTAAAAGAGTTTTTAACTCTTCACTTTGATAAACTCCGGGAATGGTGCCTCCTTGATTAGCAGACCAGCAAGAATGTTTAAAATTCCGTGTGTTGGTAATTCTGATATGGTCAATCTTCTCAGGAAGTAATCTTTGCCCCGTACTCCATTCATACGTTTCGAAAGCAAATGATGCGTAAGGTTCTGTCGCTTCAAGTAATGGTAGTTGAAGTGTCACAAATTCAGCTATAAATCGGCTCAATTCTTCAATATCATTATTATATAATTGGGTAAGATTATTTGACGATAGTCCATAACTGCAATTAAAGCTAACATGTACCATTAGACACATGTTTTGATGTATTGCATATAGTGCTTCTGCCGCCAACATTATTTTATCAGCAATTTTACTATGAGCCATAACGTTTACTCCATTTTCATCTGGTAATCGAATTAAGCAGCAATGCTCGATACCTATTATTTTGCCATTTATTAGTATTCTGAAGTCAGGCTCTGGGGGAGGGAGAGCTTCCCAATGTATTTCATTTTTAAAAAATAACTTGATAAACTGTTTTAAATGGATTTGTTCAAGTTTTAAGTTGGGCATAACAAAGGTTAAATTTTTTTGAATTACCAGAATAATTCATACACAAAAATGGCGTAACGCGACTAAGATTATTTTTAAAGTACTGAAAATAAATAATAATATCTTAACTCCACTCATGCACATCTTAGTAAGAAAATTTGTTACACATTATTTTTGTCTGATAGCATTTTTGTCATCATGCCTTAATTATATGTTTTTCTGACAATAACCTGCTGTTTACTACGTATCTTTATATAAAACCAATTGCCATGGCAACAACAGAAAGTATACAAAACGCTTATATAGATTATGTATTGACGGAGGGATCGCAACCTAAGTCGGTTTACATATTCGCCAAACAGAACGAAACCACAGAAGAGGAATTTTACCGCTACTTTGGCTCGTTCGAGGGAGTTGAACAAAGCATCTGGGCTGATTTTGCCCGCAAAACCCTTACGGAAATTGAGGCGCAGGAAGTGTGGGCACAATACACATCGCGCGAGAAAGCCCTTTCATTTTTTTATGCCTTTTTTGAATTACTTAAGGGCCGTCGCAGTTTCGCGGTTTACAGCCTGAACAGTCACGGCCGTACGCTGGGCACACCCGTAGTGCTGGAGCAGTTAAAAACTGTATTTGAAACCTTTGCCGACAGTATACTGAAACAAGGTTTGGAAAGCGGTGAACTGTCTGACCGTAAATTCTTTGCCAAACGGTACAAGGATGGCCTTTGGATGCAGTTTGGCTTTGTACTTAATTTTTGGATAAAGGATAACTCTGCCGGGTTTGAAAAAACTGATGAGGCTATCGAGAAAGGTATCAACGTAACATTTGACCTATTTGAACGTACCCCGATAGATAACCTGATCGACTATGGAAAATTCCTGTATCACAACAGCGGATTTAAGGAAAAGGCAGGGCGTTAATTAATTAGTGAGACAAGATAAAGCCAGGACAGCGAGATAGTTTATGAGCGAAACGCCAAAAGAACAAAACAGCATACCCACCAGCAAAGTACAACGCTCGGCCAAGTTTGTAAAAACCGGGCTTAAAATAGGCGGCAATTATGTTAAGCATTATTCAAAAAAGCTGTTTAATCCGGATATGGATAAAACGGAGCTTGATCAGGATAATGCTGCCGACATCTATCAATCCCTGAGTGAATTAAAGGGCAGCGCCTTAAAGGTGGCGCAGATGCTGAGCATGGATAAAAACCTGCTGCCGCAGGCTTATGTCGATAAGTTCTCGCAATCGCAATATAACGCGCCCCCGCTTTCGGGTCCGCTCATTGTGCAAACGTTCCGTAAATATTTTGGCAAAACGCCCGATCAGATCTACGATAAATTCAATCCGCGGTCAAGCAACGCGGCATCCATAGGCCAGGTACACCAGGCTGAATTGGATGGTAAGATACTGGCGGTTAAAATACAATATCCAGGTGTTGGCAACAGCATATCGTCTGACCTGAAACTGGTAAAGCCATTCGCTTTCCGATTATTAGGGATGAACGAGCGCGAACTGGATATATACATGCATGAAGTGGAAGAACGCCTGCTTGAAGAAACCGACTATGAGCTGGAAGTACGTCGTTCCATCGAGTTTTCCAGCGCGTGTTCTATCCTGAACAATGTGGTGTTCCCGCAATATTATCCCGAGCTTTCGAGTAAGCGCATTATCACCATGGATTGGCTGGAGGGCAAACACCTGCGCGAGTTTTTGGCTACCAACCCCTCACAGGAATTACGTAACCAGATAGGCCAGGCTCTGTGGGATTTTTATAATTTTCAGCAGCACGAGCTGCGCGCGGTACACGCCGATCCGCATCCGGGCAATTTTATGATCACACCCGAAGGTAAACTGGGGGTAATTGATTTTGGTTGCATTAAAGAGATGCCGGATGATTTTTATACGCCGTTCTTCTCCCTCACCTCAACTGACTTGCTGGATAATAAAGAGGAAACCATCAAAGCTTTCCGCCTGCTGGATATGATTCGTGCTAATGATACGCCTGCACAGGTTGAATTTTACTACAATGCCTATAAGGAGATGATCAGCCTGTTTGCTATGCCTTACATCAACAGCACATTTGATTTTGGGCAAACCCACTTTTTTGACAGCTTGTACCGCTTTGGCGAAAAACTATCAAAAATGCCCGAGTTTAAGCAGCCGCGCGGGGTTAAGCATTTTATTTATGTAAACCGTACCAACTTTGGCCTGTATAATATTTTACACGAGCTAAAAGCCGAAGTACGTACTGATACATACAAACCACACGTGGTATTGGCTTATTAAATATTGCGTAATTTTATCGTATTATCGTATTTTACCCTGCCGATAATAAAGATGTGCCCGGTAATACTGCTATGTTTAAAAATCTTCTGCCCGGCTTACTGTTTTCTGTCCTGTGGTCAACCGGCGCAATAGCGGTTAAGTTCGGCCTCCCATCTGCCGACGGGCTTTTGCTGGCAAGCATTCGTTTTATAGGTACGGGCATTGTGTTCGCCCCGGTTTTTCTCTCCTTAAAAAAGTACCGGTTTTGGCCGCAACGTAATGAGTGGAAAAGTATCGTGATCTATGGGTTTCTAAACACTACCCTATGCCTGGGTTCTTTCTTTGCTGCGCAACGGTATGCTTCAGCAGGTATCAGTACATTGTTTATCGCCGTTACCCCGCTGCTTATCGCTCTATTTTCAACGTTGATATTAAAACGGAGGCTGGGCCGGTTTGAAATTATTGGCATGCTGATCGGCCTAGTTGGTCTTTCCGTTTCATCATCCGGGGCATTCCTCAAAGCTTCCATTCAGCCGTTGGGTGTTGCGATGCTGGTTATTTATATCGTGGCTTACTCATTAAGCAGCGTTTACTTTTCTACGGTTAACATATCGCTGTCAAACGCGGTATTTAATGTTTGGCAGGTGTTTATTGGTGGGTTGCTGTTGTTGCCTTTTTGCCCTTTGTTTGATGCCGATCACATCAGGCATGTTGATGGCCGTTTATTCATAGCATTGCTGTGGATGATCGTTATACTCTCCTTTGTAGCTAATCAGCTTTGGCTATACCTGGTTAAACGCGATACCGTTTCGGCAGCTACCTGGCTTTACCTAACGCCCGTATTCGGTTATGTATTGGGTTATATTATATTGGGCGAGGGTATAACGGTTTATGAAATAGCCGGGGCCATACTGGTGATCATTGGTTTGGCCGTATCAAAAAAGCAACTAAACAAAGCGGTTTGAGTTGGTTAGCCTATCGCGGGTAAGCATAAATATCCGCCATAAAATAATACCTAACGCAGGTATACCAAACCAATGCGCGTGAAATGAATTACCGATGTTACCCCTGAAAAGCCATGAAATAGAATGGCCCAGGCCGCAGCCCGGGCACCAGGTTATCCCCGCCATTTTTAACGGGCATAAGCTAAAATGTGTTTCGGCAGCGGGGTTGGTTATTGCAAGCGCAATAATGGCCACCACCCAAAATATTAATTCAAAGTATTTAGCGAATAATGTTTTAATCAATTTTTTCGGACCTGGTTGCGTATAGTAAAGATACACCAAATGCACTTATTACACCAACCAGTAAAGCACCGAACATACGGCCCGAAAATTCCTCGAAATTATTGCCGCTTGATATATAATTAATGAAAACAATAGCAGCAAACACGGCTAAAACACCACCAAAAATTAATATTTTAAAGCTTTGCACCAGGGCTTCTAAAAAACCCATATTGCCGTTAAGGTAATTATCGCGGTAATCCTTAATGGCTATAAGCAGACCAATGATCGGTATCAATGCCGAAATATATTCAAAAGGGGATGCCTTTGAATCTTCAAGGTTATAACCGGTTTTGTACATAATAAACAACCAAAGGCCGCTAAAAATACCAATAACCACTCCGGATAGTAATGCGTTTTTCATGTTATAATTTATAAAAGTTAGGTTAAATGTTTAATTAATGCTTTTTGGCATAGTGCATTTAATAAAGCGCGTTTAACTGTGTTTTGTTTGAACTTTATGTTAGTTTTTGGGTTATGATAAATAAAAGAGGCAGTTTTAAGTATATTTGCGGCAGTTTTGGATATTCGTGATATTTTAGAGCGTTACAAGGCTGATAAGCGGGTAACGGCATTGGCTTCGGCAATTAATGCTAAAAAAAATCCACGCGTACAATTGCGTGGTTTGGTTGGCTCGGGCGATGCCGCCATTGCGGTAGCTTTGTATTTTTTACAGCACAGGCACATGATATTTGTGCTGCCTGAACGTGAGGATGCCGCTTATTTTCAGGCTGACCTGGAAAGCCTAACCGGTAAAGAAGTACTGCTTTTTCCATCATCATACCGCAAACCATTTGAGTTTACCCAGCCCGACAGCAGCAATGTACTGGCACGTGCCGAGGTGCTGAATGAGTTAAACCATTCGTCAGAATATGGCAGGCTGATCGTTACCTATCCCGAGGCCCTGGCTGAAAAAGTGATAGACCGTTCCGCACTCGAAAAAAATACGCTTGAAATGAGCGTGGGCAGCAGCCTCAGCATTGATTTTATTACCGAGTTTTTAGTAGAGTATGATTTTGAACGGGTTGAGTTTGTTTACGAGCCGGGCCAGTTTTCGGTACGCGGCGGTATAGTTGATATTTTCTCCTTCTCGCATAACCTGCCTTACCGGGTGGAGTTTTTTGGCGATTATGTAGAGTCAATCCGCACGTTCGAGATAGAGAGCCAGCTTTCGGCAGAACAGGTTAAAAGCATTACCATTGTACCTAACGTACAATCAAAGTTCCTGACGGAGAACAATATTTCGCTGCTGGAGTATGTTGAACCCAATTCGCAGATCTGGATAAAGGATGTACAGTTTACCCTGGATATTATAAAAACTGGGCACAAAAAAGCAACTGAGCTTTGGAAAGCGCTATCATTTGAAGATAAACAGCAAAATCCGGATTGGATAGACCCCAAATTCAGCTTTACAGATGAAAAGATGATCGGCGATCAGATGCGTGATTTTGCCGTGATCGAGTTTGGGAAGCAGTTTTTTTACGAGGCTGATGAGCAGTTGCATTTTGAAATGCGCCCGCAGCCATCATTCAATAAGGATTTTAGCTTACTCATCCATAATCTTAAAAACAACGAGGCCGATAAGATAGAGAACTTTATTGTTACCGACTCGCCTAAGCAGATAGAGCGCTTATATGCCATACTGGATGACCTGGACAAGACCATTAAGTTCACGCCCATCAACACCGCGTTACGCGAAGGATTTGTTGACCATGAGCAAAAGATAGCCTGCTATACCGATCACCAGATATTTGACCGTTATTACAAATACAAACTCAAAAAAAGCTACCAGCGCTCGCAAGCTATAACACTAAAAGACCTGCGCGAACTCAAGCCGGGCGATTATGTAACCCATATTGACCACGGTATAGGCAAATACGCCGGGCTCGAAAAGGTAGAGGTTAATGGCAAAACACAAGAGATGATCAGGCTGATTTATGCCGACAACGATCTGCTTTATGTGAATATCAACTCGCTTAACCGTATCTCTAAATACAGCGGCAAAGAGGGGCATCAGCCTAAAATGAATAAACTGGGTACCGATACCTGGGAACGGCTGAAGAAAACAACAAAAAAAAAAGTTAAGGACATAGCCCGCGACCTGATCAAGCTTTACGCGGTACGTAAGGCGCAAACGGGTAATGCCTTCTCACCCGATAGCTACCTGCAAACCGAGTTGGAAGCTTCCTTTTTATACGAAGATACTCCTGACCAGGAAAAAGCCACGCTCGATTTCAAAAAGGACATGGAATCGCCGCACCCGATGGACCGCCTGATTTGCGGTGATGTGGGTTTTGGTAAAACTGAGGTGGCCGTCCGTGCTGCGTTTAAGGCTGTTGCCGATAGCAAGCAGGTAGCCATATTGGTACCCACGACCATTTTAGCGGCGCAGCATTATAAAACCTTTAGCGACCGCTTAAAAGGCTTCCCATGCAATATTGATTATGTTAACCGCTTTAAAAGCAGTAAACAGATCAAAGACACCCTGGAAAAGCTAAAGGATGGTAAGGTTGACATCATCATCGGCACGCACCGTTTAGTAAGCAAGGATGTTAAGTTTAAGGATCTGGGCCTGATGATCATTGATGAGGAGCAGAAGTTCGGCGTATCAACCAAAGAGAAGCTGAAACAAATGCGCGCCAATGTAGATACGCTTACCTTAACGGCTACGCCTATACCGCGTACGCTGCACTTCTCGCTGATGGGCGCTCGCGATTTGTCTATCATATCAACCCCGCCGCCAAACCGCCAGCCGGTAGTTACCGAACTGCATGTGTTTAATGATAAGCTGATAAAAGAAGCCGTAGAATTTGAGCTGGAACGCGGCGGACAGGTGTTTTTTATACATAACCGCGTAAATGATCTGCCGCAATTGGGCGGCCTGATACGTAAACTGGTTCCTCATGCCCGCATAGGTATTGCTCATGGGCAGTTGGATGGCGACGCGCTGGAAGATGTAATGATGAAGTTTGTTAGCGCCGAGTATGATGTGCTGGTAGCAACCACCATTATTGAGGCCGGTTTGGATATCCCGAACGCCAATACCATCATTATTAACCATGCCCACATGTTTGGCCTGAGCGATTTGCACCAGATGCGCGGCCGCGTAGGGCGAAGCAACAAAAAGGCGTATTGCTATTTGCTGAGTCCGCCACTGTCAACTCTCACAAGCGAGGCCCGTAAGCGCCTAAGTGCTATTGAGGAGTTCAGCGACCTGGGCAGCGGCTTTAACGTAGCTATGCGTGATTTAGATATACGCGGTAGCGGTAACCTGCTGGGTGCAGAGCAAAGCGGTTTTATTGCCGAGATTGGTTTTGAAATGTACCATAAGATATTGGACGAAGCCATACAGGAACTTAAAGACGATGAATTTAAGGAAGTATTCCCTGAAGAAAAGCCCCGCGCCTTTATATCATTTACCCAGATAGATACTGACCAGGAGATATTGATCCCGAATGAGTACGTAACCAATCTGTCTGAAAGGTATAACCTGTATACGGAGCTCTCTAAACTTGAGAATGAAACGGAGCTGATGGCCTTTGAACAACAGCTTACCGACCGTTTTGGACCTGTACCGCCACAGGTTAATGATCTGCTGAATACCATGCGCCTGCAATGGCTGGGTAAAGCCATTGGTTTTGAAAAGATTTCGCTTAAAAAGAATATCCTGCGTGGTTACTTCATTACCAATCAGCAATCGGCCTACTTTGAAACAGATGCCTTTAGGAGGGTGCTTACCTTTGTACAGGGCAACCCGCGCCGTACCAATCTTAAAGAAGTGAAAAATACGCTGCGTTTAAGCATTGACAGCGTAAGCACGATTGACGAGGCGGTTGAGTTATTGAGTGAGATTGCTGGAGTAATAGAGGTATAAGCGTCATTGCGAGGTACGAAGCAAACTCTTTAAGATATTCCATAAGATACGTCGCTTTAGAGATTGCTTCGTACCTCGCAATGACGAGTTCTTTTATTTGTCAACTCCGAACGTTAGTGAAGAGATCTGTACGCGTTCATAACGAAGCGGCGTACGCTCCTCGTGAATCATTTGGAATGACAATCTTTTAACTGATTAAAATCTACTTCGCTTTCTCCACACAAAGCCCCGCATCACTTACTTCACGTAGCGGGTTATCGCGCATATTTTGTTCTATTTCGATATGATAAACGCCCTTTTCGGGGAATTTGTAGCCTTTGCGTAGCACAAAGCGGTAACTATACAGGTTGCCTGAACCGGCACCCAGCCACTCGCCGTCGGGCTTGGCCAGTTTAAACTCATACCGGGTGGACTGCGCTTTTTTACCATGCCCTGCCCGGCGGAATATGATGAATATATTGGAGTACTTATAATCGCCGGTAACACGTAGGTTTAAGTATATATTATACAAAGGTGTGGCATCATCTATGTTTAAATCATACTTTAACGGGTCGGTGTAAGCCCAGTTATGGTTTGGTATAGCCTTGTTTTCGTCAAGTATGGTACCCGGATCGGCACACGCCGAAACAACCGAGGCTATAACTGTAAGTAATATAAAAGCTCTCAGGTTTTTCACTGCTCTCTGCCCGGTTGTTGATTGTTTTGGTTGCCACTAGGGCGATGCCTGTGCCGCCTGTTGTTATTACCGCTTCTGCCGCTGCCGCCTTCAGTTTTAGCAGGCGGGTTATTGCCTTGGCCTTGCTGCTGGTTGTTTGGCTGCTGTTGCGGCCTGCCGTTTTGCGGTTTATTTTGTTGCGCCCGCTGCTGGCCTTGCTGTTGAGGCTTTGCTTGCTGTGGCTGGGCATCATTACTTGCTCCGGCGGATTTGCCCTTGCTGCGGTTTCTGCTATTTTTATTGTTGTTATTGTTCTTTCTTTTAGCACGCTCGTCAAGGCGGGTCAGGCTATCCTGCCCAACCACATTATCGTAATCAAGCGCTTTTTCAGGCTGAGTTTCTATCGCTGCCTTTTCAGCAATATCATCAGGATAAATTCCCTCTTTATTCAATTTTTGGATCTCTTTAACAAGGGCTATGTCCAGCGGGATCCATGATTCGGCATTGGGATAGCTAAACCACATCAGCTTTTTAAAAATATCTGTTTTTTGCAAACGGGCATCGCCTACTTTGGTCTTTAAAATATATACGTCATCAGGTATATGCTTTAAAGCATCCATATAAGTATCCAGCTCGTAGTTAAGGCAGCACTTAAGCTTACCGCACTGCCCGGCCAGTTTAAGGGTGTTAAGTGATAGGTTTTGATAACGCGCCGCCGCGGTTGATACCGTTTTAAAATCAGTAAGCCAGGTTGAGCAGCACAATTCGCGCCCGCACGAGCCGATGCCGCCTAAACGGCTGGCTTCCTGCCGCATACCTATCTGCCTCATCTCAATACGTATGCGGAATGACTCGGCCATCTTTTTGATCAGTTCCCTAAAGTCAACCCGGCCATCGGCAGTATAATAAAACGTAGCCTTGGTTTTATCCCCCTGATAATCTACATCGCTTATTTTCATGTTCAGGTTCAGATCCAGCGCCAGTTTGCGCGAGCGGTGCATGGTTTCCCACTCCATATCCTTGGCGGCCTTCCATTTGTCCACATCGGCAATGGTTGCTTTGCGGTATATCTTTTTAACCACATCGGCTTCCTTAACATGGCGCTTTACCATTTGCATGCGCACCAGTTCGCCGGTTAGCGATACGTGGCCAATATCATAGCCCCCGGTGGTGGTTTCAACCGCTACCAGTTCACCCGCTTCCAGGTAAATGTTATCCGCATTTTTGTAGAATTCCTTTCGCGATCCCTTGAATTTTACTTCGATGATAGGAAAAGGCTTATAATTTGCCGGCATGCCCATGTGCGACAGCCAGTCGTAAACATCTAATTTGCTGCAACCATTAGTAAGGCATGAGCCGTTACTTTTGCAGCCCGCAGGTGTACAACCACCTGATGAGCAACTTCCGCATCCCATAATTATTTCGGTATATATTGTGTTCGCCCCTGGCGAATCGTTTTGTAATGTAATATTGTTATAATCTGCAAAGATACATCTAAAAATAAAATTTTAGGATTGGCATTCCGTTCCACATGGTAATGTGCCGTTTCCAGCTCATTGCTTATGGCTTCGGTTGCCTCAATGCTCATCACTTTAATCATTTTTTGCGCCGTGTCCAGTTCGCTTTCCGGTAAATGCACCAGGTTTGGCGCACCGGCCAGCAGCAGGCAACACTCGCGTATAAAGTTAATGCCGTAACGTAAAAAGTTCTTTTGGTTTTCACGCCCCAGTTTTGCCAACTGGTCAACAAAGGCTACGGCCTCGATCCCCTTATTGCTGTAACACATACGCAGCCACTGTATAAACTGGTGATGGTAATTACTGCTATCGTGTTGTAGCATAGCCAGTGCTTCGGCCATATTGCCGTTACTCAGGTAAGCTATTTCGGCAGCCGTACGCTCGGGCTGGCCACGCTCATTCAGCAGGTAGGTCTTTATATCATTATACTCCAGCGGTGGTACTTTTACCAGTTGCGTTCGCGAGAGTATGGTATTCAGTATCTGATCCTGATTTTGAGCCACCAGCAAAAACAGGGTATTGGGCTGCGGCTCCTCTATTATTTTCAGCAAGGCGTTACCTTCTTTATCCAGATACTCAGGCAACCATAGTATCAGTATCTTATACTCGGACTCAAAAGGTTTTAAGCTGAGTTTTTTAATGATCTGGTGGCACTCGGCTATATTGATGTTGGCTTGTTTGTTATCCGCATCAAGATAACCACGCCAGGCATCCAAACTTAAATAAGGCTGATTGCCAAATGCCTCGCGCCATTGCTCAATAAAGGTAATGGCGGTATCATCCTTATGCTTGGCAAAAAACGGATAGGAGAAATGCAGATCCGGATGCATCAGCTTTTGATACTTTCGGCATGAGGCGCAAACGCCGCACGAGTCGCCGGCCTGTTTATCTTCGCAACAAAGGTATTGCGCGTAAGCAACGGCAAGCGCCAAACTGCCCGACCCTTCCGGGCCTAAAAATAATTGCGCATGGCTTACCCGGTTCTCGTTCACCGAGTTAATTAAACGCTGCTTTATAGCATGCTGCCCTACAATTTCACTGAACCGCATTGGTGCAAGATAGTGAATTGATATGAGTATTGATACAGCCGATTTTTGACAAGGAGTTATATAACTTACCTTTGGCCAAACTTATTTAACAACAGCATGAGGTTAATGGCATTTGATTATGGTACCAAGCGTATAGGCATAGCGGTTACTGATCCATTACAGATCATAGCAACCGGGCTGGAAACCATACACCCCATGCACATTATCGATTACCTTAAAAAATACCTCCAAACCGAACAGGTGGAACGTTTTATTGTAGGCGAACCCAAGCAGATGGATAACACCCCATCACAATCGGCCATACATGTAAAAGGCTTTGTTAACCTGCTGAAAAAAACATTTCCTGAAATACCTATCGAAATGCTCGACGAGCGCTTTACCTCAAAAATGGCTTCAGCCGTAATAGCCCAAAGCGGCATGGGCAAAAAAGCCCGGCAAAATAAAGAATTGGTGGATACGGTGTCGGCGGTGATACTGTTGCAAAGTTGGTTAGACCGTAGATTTTAGTGTGATTTTTTAATTTAGTTGATTTTTGATAATGAGTGATATTACTAAAAGCGCTTACAAACATTCGGAGATAACCGGGAAAATTATTGGCTGTGCAATGAAAGTGCATAGTACTTTGGGTAACGGCTTTCAGGAGGTTATATACCAAAGATGCCTGGCTATTGAGATGAATAAACAAAATATTGTTTTTGCCCGTGAAATGGAGATGCCTATATATTATGATAACATTGAAGTGGGTACACGCCGCGTAGATTTTTTTGTGGAAGAAAAGATAATGGTTGAGCTTAAAGCTGTAAGCAAACTGGATGATGTGCATTTAGCTCAAGCCATAAATTACCTTGAAGCCTACAATATGGAAACCGGCTTACTAATAAATTTTGGCTCGCGCAGCCTTGAATTTAAACGCGTTACCAACGAATATAAAATTGCGAAGAAGCAAGGCATCAACGAAATCAAAAAGTCACACTAAATCAACCGTTATGGACATTTTAGATAAAGACCTGCAAACCTACCTCGAAACCCACACCGACCCGGAGCCGGAGGCTTTGAAAAAAATAAACCGCAACACACATTTAAGGGTGTTAAAACCCAATATGCTGAGCGGGCATTATCAGGGCAGGCTATTAAGTATGCTGAGCAAAATGATGCAGCCAAAGCTGATTATTGAGATAGGTACCTACACCGGCTATTCGGCTATTTGTTTGGCAGAGGGGCTTGCTGATGACGGCGTTTTGCATACCATTGAGGTAAACCGGGAAATGGAGGAATTAATAAATTCACATCTGAAACTCACAAATGTGGAGAAAAAAATCAATGTCCATTTTGGGGCTGCAGAGCTTATAATAGCCGATTCGGATTGGCAAAACATTGATATTGTGTTTATTGATGCCGATAAGAAAAATAATTTTACTTACTTTGAGTTATTAATTGATAAAGTTAAATCCGGAGGATTGCTAATTATTGATAACGTTTTGTGGAAAGGAAAGGTGTATGATGAGCATCAAACTGATGCCGACACACAAGCGTTCCGCAAACTAAATGAGCAGATAGCTGTTGATACGAGGGTTGAAAAATTAATTCTGCCTGTACGTGATGGCCTTTTGCTCATCAGAAAAAAGTAATTATGAAGAAACTCTTATTTGTTACACTGTTCTCAATTTTCTCAATTGCGTCATTCGCGCAAAACACTTCACAATCTTACATAGAACAGTTCAAAGATAATGCCATAAGCATTATGCACGAAACAGGCATACCTGCCAGTATAATTATGGCCGTAGCCATGCACGAATCAGGTAATGGTAACTCCACCATCGCTAAAAAACTGAACAATCAGTTCGGAATAAAGGGCAGTACCCGTACTGTTTATTATAAAAAGAAACGTAAAGTACGCACCAGCTATAAAAAGTACGATTCTGTTCTTGAATCATTTAATGATTTTGCCCGCGTGCTTACCCAACGCAAACAATTCAGCCACCTGGGCGACAAATTTACCCAGTACGATTACAAAGGCTGGGCAAAAGGCATACAACGCAGCGGTTATTGCAGCAGCAAAAAATGGTCGTCGCAAGTTGTAGGCATCATTAAAAGATATGGCCTGCACGAGCTTGACAGCATACCTGAGCCTAAACAATTGGCCCAAATCACCGAAAAATAAAAAATACTTTAATTTTGGCGCTATCGTTTAGCCATTACTAAAGTACCCGTATGCGTAAATTCCTTCTTTTACTTATAGTTGCCGTTGTGGCATTGTCCTCATGCTCGTCTCGTAAAAAAGGCATCAGCAACAGGCAGGCCCGTAAAAACAATAAAAGCATCCAAAAGGCTAATAAGGATGCCATAGCTAATTACAGCAGCTACACGCCACAGCAATATATAGAAAGGTTTAAAGCCATCGCCATTGCCGAAATGAACTTATATGGCATACCGGCAAGCGTTACCCTGGCACAGGGCATGTTTGAATCGGGCAATGGTAACGGCGAATTGGCTAAGATAGCTAACAATCACTTCGGCATAAAATGTACGGGCGACTGGCCCGGCAAGAGTTATTACAAGGATGATGATAACTCGAATGATTGCTTCAGGGTATACAACAATCCTGAAGATTCCTTTCGCGATCACTCTGAATTTCTGAAAAAGAAACGTTACGCCAAATTATTCGAACTTGAAAAAAACGATTATGAGGGCTGGGCGTATGGTTTAAAGGCGGCAGGTTATGCCACAAACCCACGTTATCCGCAATTGCTTATCAGCGTAATTAAACGTTACAATCTCGATCAGTTTGACCGCCCGGAAACCGACTTACAGAAAATTAAGCGCGAGGACAGGGTATTGGCCGATATTAATAACAATATAAACCAAAGCACAACAGATTCTGTAGCTAAAGACACCCCGGTTGATAAAACCTACGTGGTTAAACAGGGCGATACGCTGTTTAACATTTCCAAACGTTTTTCGCTAACTGTCGACCAGCTTAAAACATTGAACAACATTACAGATGATGGCATAAAAATTGGCCAGAAACTTATAGTTATTCCGTAACTTACTGTTAATATCTGTTAAAAATGCGTGCTCATGCTTTACAAATGGTTAGTTTTAAAACTATAATGAAATTATGGTTTTTAATACTGCCTTTGTTTGTGGCCATGAATGTTTGCGCGCAGGATAAAAAGGTAGAAGGTATTGTGTACGATAAGGGAATAAATGACCGTATTGCCAGGGTGAACATTCGTAACCTTAGTAGTGGGCAAGCTATATTTAATAATCTTAAAGGTGAATTTAGTATAGATGTAGCTATTGGCGACCGTTTGGTTTTTTCAAAGGAAGGCTACTTTAATGATACCGTTAAAATTACCGACAAAAAATCGTTAGCTGTAAACTTAAAAACCACGGGCATACAGCTAAAAGAGGTAAGCATTAATGGTAAAATGATTAGTCCGGAAAAATGGATGGCGGCCACCAGGCGCGATTATACTCGCTTGTATGGCCCCTCAGCTAATCCTGACCTGCTGACTACGTCTCCGTATGGCGGCGGGGCAGGCATTGGTATTGATGCCTTGTACAATGCCCTTAGCCGCAGCGGGCGCAATGCCGAACGGCTCAGGGACGTTATTGAGCGCGATTATCAGCAAAACGTGATAGACTACCGGTTTAACCCTACTTATGTTGGCAATGTAACCGGGTTAAAAGATGATCAGCTTACTGATTTTATGCAGAAATACCGCCCCGGCTATTACCTGGTTACCACCGCGAGTGATTATGAATTTGCCAAGTATGTTCGTACCAGTTTTAAACGATACATGCGTAATCCCGGTAATTTTACCATTACGCCTCTTGAACCGGCTAAATGAAATACCCGGTAATAGTTATCCGTTCCATGCGTGTGGCGGGCATGGCTTTGTACCCCTTTATATTGGTTAACCGTAAGGATGCTGTTGATGATAGTGTACTGCTTAACCATGAGCGTATACACCTTAAACAGCAGCAGGAAATGCTCATCATCTTCTTTTACATCGCTTACCTGTTTAATTATTTTTTTAATTTGATCAGGTACAAAAATCATCATAAAGCCTATTTAAATATTGTATTTGAACGTGAGGCGTATAAAAACGAGCGAAACTCCGTTTACTTAAAAACCCGCCGTTTATGGCAGTGGCGTTTCTATTTATAAACAAATAACTAAATTTGGCCCAAACTGCATTTTTGCGGTCCAATTAAATAGCGATCTATGATAAAAAAAGTACCTGCACTTATTATCATCTGTTTGTGCTTATGCCTTTCAACGGCTGTGTTTGCACAAACCGATAGTATAAAAACTGATAGCGCTAAAGTTGATACGTTTAAGGTTGATACCAACCTGCTGAATAAATACCGTATTGAGCCGCGTAAAAATGCATTACCCTTACGCATCAGGCCAATACAACTCCAGGCTGAATACATTGATGTAAAAATGCCCGACTATGAAATCAGGCGCTGGCGTAAATGGCTTACCGTTGCTATTAACTTTAATCAATCAGCCTTTAGTAGTAACTGGAGCGCCGGGGGTGTAAGTGCTGTAGCCGTAGGTACCAATATTATTTATCGTACTGAATACAATAAATCGCCTTTTCTTTACACGGCTGAAGTCAACTTTTTATACGGCCGTTCAAAAAATAAGGGGCAGGGTGCACGTAAAACCAATGACCGTATTTTTATTGATAACAAGCTATCAACCAAATTATCGCAAAACTGGTATTTATTCGGATCATTAAGTTTTGAATCGCAGATAGATAAAGGCTTTCAATATCCTGACCCTAATCCGCCTGTTTTGATCTCCAAATTCCTGTCGCCGGGTTATATAACCGAATCCTTTGGTTTGGAGTATAAGCCATCGCGGTTTTTTGACCTGCGGATAGGTACCGGTACAGCCCGTCAAACTTTAGTACTCGATACAACCATTTATCGCACACAACCCGGCAACTACGGCGTGCCTATAGGCAAAACTATACGTAATGAACTCGCTTTTCAGGCTATAGCCATGTTTGATAAGGATATTATGCAAAACCTGCACCTTAACTGGCGTTATGCTTTGTTTATACCTTATGGCAGGCCAATAGCATATACCAACCATAGGTTAGATTTAACTTTACTGGCACGGGTTAATAAGCTTATCAACGTAACTATAAATGGTACAGCTTTGTATAATAAAGATACCTCGCCGGATGTACAGGCGACAGAGGGCCTTGCGCTGGGTATTTTGTACAAATTCCCGTAACTACAGGCTAATATTAAGCCACACATAACTCATAACTAATTGTTAACTTTGCATCCTCAAAAACAGAGGTATACACAATGTTTGAAAATCTTTCGGATAAATTAGACAGGGCATTCAAAGTCCTTAAGGGACAGGGATCGATAACTGAGATAAACGTGGCCGAAACCATGAAGGAAATTCGCAAAGCCCTTCTGGATGCCGACGTAAATTATAAAACAGCCAAAGCCTTTACTGATGATGTAAGGCAAAAAGCATTGGGCGAAAATGTATTAACCAGTATTTCGCCGGGCCAGTTGCTTACCAAGATCATGAATGATGAGCTTACCTCCTTAATGGGTGGTACAGCTACCGAGATCAGCTTTCCGGCTACGCCAACCATTATACTGATAGCTGGCTTGAACGGTGCGGGTAAAACTACCTTTACCGGTAAGCTGGCTAACTTTCTTAAAACGCAAAAAAACAAAAAACCATTACTGGTTGCCGGTGACGTTTACCGCCCCGCGGCTATTGACCAGTTACAGGTTTTAGGCGGGCAAATAGGTGTGCCTGTTTATGCTAACCTGGAATCAAAAGATCCGATTGGTATTGCTAAAGAGGGTATAGCCCTGGCCAAACAGCAAGGCAACAACGTGGTAATTATTGATACCGCCGGCCGTTTAGCTATTGATGAGGCCATGATGGTAGAGATAGAGCAGGTTAAAGCCGCTACTAATCCGCATGAAATATTGTTCGTGGTTGATTCCATGACCGGCCAGGATGCGGTGAATACAGCCAAAACCTTTAATGACAGGCTTGACTTTACCGGGGTTGTTTTAACTAAATTAGATGGTGATACCCGTGGTGGTGCAGCGCTATCTATCAAGTCGGTAGTAAATAAGCCAATCAAATTTATAGGTACAGGCGAAAAGATGGAAGCGCTGGACGTTTTCCACCCTGACCGTATGGCCTCGCGTATTTTGGGCATGGGCGATGTGGTATCCCTGGTTGAACGCGCGCAACAGCAGTTTGACGAAAAGCAGGCTGCCGAACTACAGAAAAAGATACGTAAGAACAAATTCGATTTTAACGATTTTTACAGCCAGATACAGCAGATCAAGAAAATGGGTAACATGAAGGATCTGATGGGTATGATACCGGGTGTAGGCAAAATGATGAAGGACGTAGAGGTTGATGATAATGCCTTTAAAGGTGTTGAAGCCATCATTCAATCCATGACACCATTTGAAAAAGAAAACCCCGACAGCATTAATCAAAGCCGCCGTACACGTATAGCCAAAGGCTCGGGCACTGATATTGGCGAGGTAAACCGGCTGATTAAACAGTTTGAAGATATGCGTAAGGTGATGAAACAAATGAGCAACCCGGCAGCCATGGCCAACATGATGCGCCGGATGCCTAAAATGTAATATTTTAAAATTACTTATAAAAATAGCCGCTTAAATTAAGCGGCTATTTTTATTTTAGCAGGTAATTAAAGCCTGTCACATAATATGCTTAATATTCTAATCGTAATTGCACTTAGTATTATAATTTTTTTTATACTTAAATACTTTCTTCCACAAAAAACGTCTAATCAAAACTATAAACGGACTGACACTGCTAAAAAACCAACAGTTTATAAAGAAAATGATAAAATCATTATTATAAACAACTCTTCTATAGATGATGTACGGAAGGTAATTATTGCTTTTTGCAATACATACAATGACGAATCATATACTTCCATCTTACGCCTGACCCAAATAAGCAATAATAAATTTGCAGTCACTTTTCCTTATGACATTGATTTTGCCACATTTTGTTATGCTGTAAATTACTTAGAATATCCAACAGATATCAAATGGAATGCAAATGTTCGGGCGTGGGCTACAACGAAAAGTAATGACGAATGGATAACTGAAAAAAGCGCCAATAAAAAGGTGATGCTTTATATATCTGTTTTTGATAAAGAGTATGATAACGTTTTTTTAACTACCCAGGATAATATCGGCTATAAATTAGGCTTCGCTGCAGGAGAAGAAATACAATTACTAAACGTGCCTGAAAAACGTTATGAAGATCCGGCTATCGAAATTTATGAAGTAAGTAAGTTAAAGTTTGAAGATTTCGACTAATCGCTTCAAACTTTAATTTCTATTTAACTCTTAAATGCGTTCCATCCCTGCGCGGTTAGCGCGTGTACATTACCGGTTTTGCTAATCAAATTACAGCCTGCTGAAGCCTCGGTAATATGGCCAATGATGGTGAAGTCCATTTTGAACTTAATTTTGTCGTAGTCGGCTTGTTTAACGGTAAACAACAGCTCATAGTCTTCGCCGCCACTCAGGGCACACACAGTAGGGTCAAGGTTGAACTCACGGGCTGTTTCATAGGTCATCGGGTCAAGCGGTATCTTTTCCTCGTAAATATTGCAGCCTTTATCGCTCTGTTTGCAAATGTGTAATACTTCAGATGCTAACCCATCAGATACATCGATCATGGCTGTCGGCTTAACGCCTATTTCTTTCAATAACTCCACAATATCACGGCGTGCTTCGGGTTTTAACTGCCGTTCAACAATGTAATCCTTACCCTCCAGGTCAGGCTGAATGTTGGGGTTTTCCAGGTAAACCAGTTTTTCACGCTCCAGCAATTGCAGACCCATATAAGCACCACCCAAATCGCCGGATACGCAGATCAGGTCGCCATCTTCGGCTGTATTACGGTAAACAATATCCTTTTCATCCGCATAACCAATAGAGGTTACACTAATAACCAGGCCTTGTTTAGATGAGGTGGTATCGCCGCCAACAATATCAACATTGTATTTTTCGCAGGCGATGTACATGCCTTCATACAATTCCTCAATAGCCTCCAAAGGGAATTTGCTTGACAACCCTAATGAAACGGTTACCTGTGCAGCCATACCATTCATGGCATAAATATCGCTCAGGTTTACCTGTATGGCTTTATAGCCTAAGTGTTTTAATGGCGTATAAGCCAAATCAAAATGTATACCTTCCAGCAACATATCGGTTGATACCAATACCTTTTTACCAGCCGGATCAAGCACCGCGGCATCATCGCCCACACCCTTTAAACTTGATGGCTGTTTAAGCTTTATATTTTGAGTAAGGCGCTTTATCAGCCCGAATTCGCCTAACTCCTGTATGTTGGTACGCTCTATATTATCAAACATATTCAATTCTATTATAATCCCAGTTTAGCCGATATTTCCAGCATACGCTCTATGGGTTTTACCGCGTCTTTAATTATATGCTCAGGTACGGTTACCTCGGGCATTTCATTTTTTAAGCACAGGTAAAGCTTTTCAAGCGTATTACGTTTCATGTGCGGACAATCATTACAAGCGCAATTGTTATTTGGTGGTGCCGGAATAAATGTTTTATCCGGATTTTCCTTTTGCATCTGGTGTAATATGCCCGATTCTGTCGCTACTATAAACTCCTTATCAGGCGAATTGGTAGCGTATTTTAGTATGCCTGTTGTTGAGCCTATATAGTCGGACATCTCCAGTATCACTTCCTCGCATTCAGGGTGAGCCAATAGCTTTACACCCGGATGCCTTTCCTTTAAACGGGTAATTTTCTCTCTCGAAAAAATCTCGTGCACCATACAGGCACCGTTCCATAACACCAGGTCGCGGCCGGTTTTTTTAGCTACCCAGGCACCTAAATTTTTATCAGGCCCGAAAATGATCTTCTGCTCTTTCGGTAGGCTTTCCACTATTTGCACCGCATTGCTCGAGGTGCAAACAATATCGCTTAATGCCTTCAGCTCAGCAGTACAGTTCACATAGGTAATCACCAGATGATCAGGATATTGCTCCTTAAATTTTTTAAATAAGTGCGGCGGGCAGCTATCAGCCAGTGAGCAGCCTGCCTTTACATCGGGCAATAATACCTTTTTGTTTGGCGAGAGTATCTTGGCTGTTTCGGCCATAAAGTGTACCCCGGCGAATACGATAATATCGGCATCAGTTTTGGCTGCCTGCTGCGAAAGGCCGAGGCTATCGCCAATATAGTCGGCAATATCCTGTATATCGCCGTCCTGGTAGTAATGGGCAAGTATAACTGCATTTTTCTTCTTTTTAAGTTTTTCAATTTCGGCAAAAAGGTCAAGCGTTGGATCGATGTACTCATCCACAAAACCTTTCACATTTATTTCTTCGAAGGTATCCATTTCAACAAATCAATAAAAACAACATTATTTAATATAAGAAAGAAACTATAATTTATTAAGGTGTTAGTTTTGTTAGAAACTAATGTTACAAAAGTGGCTAAAAGTTGTTTCTACATAGTTACTAACAATTTATTCTAATTATATTTTATATACGTAATTGAATATTAGATGGCTATGATAAACAAGATTTAGTTTATAAACTTTTATGTTAATATTTTCGCTGTGTTAAAAATGTTGATTTCGATGTTTGTAATGCTTATAAATACCTTACAAATTCTGCTCCAACAGCGTAAAACTACGGGTTATCCACGTGTTTATATTTTATTATTTATTTACTTACATAAAATTAACATGTTTTACCCCGCTTACTAACACAAGTATTACTTTTACACAACTATACCTATATATATATGACCCGAAATGTTGATTTCCTGGTAATTGGTTCAGGCATCGCCGGACTGAGTTTTGCACTAAAGGCCGCAAAGCACGGTAAGGTACTGATAGTTACAAAGGCAAATGAGGATGAATCAAACACTAAGTATGCCCAGGGCGGTGTCGCGGTAGTTGTGGATAAAAAGGAAGACTCCTTTGAAAAGCATATAAAAGATACCTTAATTGCCGGTGATGGACTGTGCGACCCTGAAGTTGTGGAAATAGTTGTGGAAGAAGGGCCGGAGCGGATAAATGAAATTATTGATTACGGAACCAACTTTGACAAGACCAATGATGGTATTTATGATTTGGCAAAAGAGGGCGGACACTCTGAATTCCGGGTATTGCATTACAAGGATATTACCGGTTTTGAGATAGAGCGAGCTTTGTTGGAACAGATCCATCAAAATCCTAATATTGAAATACTTACACATTATTTTGCTGTAGATCTGATCACGCAGCACCATTTGGGCAAGTTTGTTGATAAGTCATCAACAGATATTACCTGTTATGGTATCTACGCCTTTAATACCGAAACTAATGAGGTGGAGAAGATACTTTCAAAGGTTACGGTAATGGCTTCCGGTGGTGCCGGGCATATTTATTCGGTAACTACTAACCCTACCATTGCTACCGGCGACGGTGTGGCTATGGTTTACCGGGCTAAGGGTAAGGTGCGTAATATGGAATTTATACAGTTCCATCCAACGGCTTTATATAATCCGGGAGAGTACCCTTCGTTCTTAATATCTGAGGCCGTGCGTGGTTTTGGCGGTATATTAAAGCGTACCAACGGCGAAGAATTTATGCAGGAATATGATGAGCGAAAATCATTAGCGCCACGTGATGTGGTGGCCCGTGCTATCGATTCCGAGATCAAAAAATCAGGGGAGGATTATGTTTACCTGGATATCAGGCATCGCAGCAAAGCTGACATCATCCAGCATTTCCCTAACATATACGCCAAGTGTTTGGATATTGGTTTGGATATGACAAGGGATATGATCCCGGTGGCACCGGCATGCCATTATATGTGCGGTGGTGTATTGGTAGATCATTCCGGCCGCTCATCAATTAACCGCTTATACGCTTGCGGCGAATGTTCATCAACCGGTTTGCACGGTGCTAACAGGTTGGCATCTAATTCGTTATTAGAGGCATTGGTATTTGCCCACCGTATCTATGAAGATGCGGCCAAAGCCTTTGACAATGCCGAAATACCTGAAAACATACCCGACTGGGATGAAAAAGGCGTACAGTTATTGAACGAGGATATTTTGGTAACGCATAACGTGCGTGAAATGCAAAAGGTGATGAATGATTATGTTGGCATCGTCCGTTCGGATTTCAGGCTGGAAAGGGCTATGCGCCGGTTGGGTTTATTATATGAAGAAACGGAAGAGTTTTACAAACGTACTAAGCTGTCGGTAAAATTATGTGAGCTGCGTAATTTGATACAGGTATCATACCTGGTAGTAAAATCGGCCATGAAGCGTAAAGAGAGCAGGGGGCTGCATTATACTACCGACTATCCGGATCATGCGAAGGAATTACAGGATACCGTTTTTTAGTAGCAAAAATATGGAGCGAAAAACGGGATTCGAACCCGCGGCCTTCAGTTTGGGAAACTGATGCTCTACCAACTGAGCTATTTTCGCTTGATAGTATCAAACATATAAAATTAATCAATCAATCAGTAATGCATTAATTCAATAACTCAAAATAATATATGCCTGTTATACTACCGGTAAAAGATAAGTCGCCAGGTTGGGGAAGTGATTGTTTTATAGCCGAGAACTGTACCATTGTTGGTGATGTAACCATGGGCGATAATTGTTCGGTATGGTTTAACGCGGTTATAAGGGGCGATGTGCATTACATTAAAATAGGTAATAATACCAATATTCAGGATGGGGCGGTTATACATGCCACCTACCAAAAAGCTCCCACTAATATCGGTAACAATGTATCAATAGGGCATAACGCTATTGTACACGGCTGTACCTTGCACGATCATGTTTTAGTAGGTATGGGTGCGATTGTAATGGATGATGCCGTGGTTGAACCCTTTGTTATCATCGGGGCGGGGTCTGTTGTATTAGAAAATACCATTTGCGAAAGTGGCTACCTTTACGCAGGTACACCCGCCAAAAAAATTAAGCCATTAACTGATGAGCAGCGGGAGCTACTTACCCGCCTACCTAATAACTATATAATGTATTCCGGCTGGTTTAAGGCGTAACCGGCTCTTTAGGTATAGTTATCGCCTCCTCAGCATCCCAATTCGGGCGAAGGGTTATTTCTTTATCATACAGCCAAATATTCTCAGGCTGCCGGCCTTCTAAAACGTTACCGCTATCCCAACGGCCGTTTTTGTTGGCATCATATACCACCTTTACATGGTATTTGCCATTAATGTAGTTGTTATATACTACTGATGAACTTTTGGTAATTACATCGGTACGTAATATCGTTTTTTCATCACGATAAAGTTGTATCAGGTAGTTTTTATTAGGTTCTGATACGGTTAGTTTTAAGGTTAAAATGCTATAATTTTCCGGTTTATCAATGGTGAATTTTTTAACAACTGCTTTATTTTTATTCTCAAATAAATCGGTTAAGGCATCATCCGCGATAGCGAGCTGATAGGTTACATTCTGCTTCCACCTATATTTTAAAGTTAACCGGCGGGACGTGCTGTCCTTGGTTATGGTGAAGCCGCTAACTGTTGCCGAATCTTCTTTTAAAGAGATCAGTGGAGCATTGATCGTTTCAACAGGCAAGTTAGCTGTGATCAGCAGATCGGTACCTGGTTTAAGCTTATTATCGCTGCCGGTATTAAAGTTAAGTTTAACCCCTTTCTGAAAGCTCTCTTTACGGTTTTTGCGGAGCGTAACGGTATCTAATGGCTTATTGTTATCGGCCACCTGTATGTTAACCGAATCAAAGTCCATGGTACGCATGTACATGAGCGCGGTATCACGCTTGCTGCTGAACTCCAGTATCTTTTGGTTATCCAAGTTAGCCGGATTAATTATTTTGACGGTAGGCCTTTGTAAGGGCTTATTAAAAGCAAGGAGTATCTTGCCATCAACATCAAAACGCCTGTCCACAAAACGAAAATTAGTCGGCTCTTGCTGAAACAGCCGTAGTTGAATGTTAGAAGTATCTTTTGTAAGATTGATCGTATCCTTAATAAATCCGACCAATTCCGCCTCATTATCATAAACTTTATTGGGCGATGCTTCCTTTAAGGCATAAATGCGGTAGCGGTCTTCTTTCAGGTTATTTAAACTAAAGTTACCTGATGAATCCGTCAGTGCAAATATGGCCGGTTTTTTCTTTTTATAGAATGCGGTATCTCTGCTCAGCGGAAAGAGGAGCACAGAAATATCTTTCTCCTTTAGCTGTGTTTGCGTATTGGTAACCGATCCACTGATGCTTAACGAATCGATATGCGGCCCTGTTGAAAATACATAGGTAAAATTTTTAAGCGCGTTTGATTCATTTACGTCTGCAATGGATTTGCCAAAGTTTACTACGTAGGTTGTATTTTTTTGCAAGGTATCCTGAAAGTTGATCACCAGGCTTTGGCCACGGATATTATACTCCGGCAATTTCTCCTGTGCCGGACTTATGCTGATTTCCTGGTACTGATTACTAAGCTTAAAAAATTCGTCAAATTCTAACGTTATGCTTTTCGCGTTAAAGTTACGTGTCATGTTAGCTGGTGTCGCCTTTAAAAGTTTTGGCGGGGTTAGGTCACGCGGGCCACCTTCCGGCCTTTTCATATTAGCGCATCCCAATAATAAAAATATAGAGATCGCAACAGGCAAATATTTACTAAAAACAGCTACTTTTTTATTTGACAGCATTTTTAAGGCTTATAAGCGATTTTTTGTTTCTTATGAATACTGATATTAAAAAATAAAAATAGCGCCTTAAAAACGATATTTTATAATATATTGAATATCAGTATATTATGTACTATTTTGTTATATGAACCATTAAAACTGAAATATCCGATGGCGAAACGCCCGAAATACGTGAAGCCTGGCCTAAGGTGCGTGGTTTTATCTTCATTAATTTTTCTCGGGCTTCTTTTGAAACAGATACCAATTGATGATAGTTAAATTCAGGATTGATCTCTTTGTCCTCCATCTTTTTCATACGGGTAACAATGTCGAGTTCCTTTTCAAAATAACTCTCATATTTAATTTTTATTTCAGCCTGTTCAATAGTTTCTTTATCATAAGCTGATAATAATTCATTTAAGGCATCATCCGTTGTTCTCAGATCGTTTATGGAAACCTGTGGCCTGCTGATTAAATTAAATAGCTTAACATTTTGTGATATGGGTGCTGTGCCAAGCTCATCCAATAAATTATTAACCTTAACCGGCTCTACTGATTTGGTTTTAGTATACGCCACAATATTATCAGAGTTCCTGATTTTATCATTTACCTTTTGTAAACGCTCATCACTAATTAAGCCCAATTGATGACCGATAGGAGACAGCCTGATATCCGCATTATCCTGGCGTAATAATAAACGATGCTCGGCACGTGAGGTAAACATGCGGTAAGGTTCTTCCGTGCCCTTAGTTACCAGGTCGTCAATCAACACGCCTATGTATGACTCCGAACGCTTCATGATAAGTTCATGCTGGTTATGCACTTTTTGATGCGCGTTGATACCGGCAATAAACCCTTGGGATGCCGCTTCTTCATAGCCGGTAGTACCATTAATTTGTCCGGCAAAGAAAAGATTGCTGATCAGTTTAGTCTCCAGCGTTAAGCCTAATTGCGTAGGCGGGAAGTAATCGTATTCAATGGCATAACCAGGACGGAACATTTTGGCATTCTCGAAACCTGGTATTTTAGTGAGTGCCTTATACTGTACGTCTTCCGGTAACGACGTAGAGAAACCATTTACATAGATCTCTACCGTATTTAATCCTTCTGGTTCAACAAAAATCTGGTGACGTTCGCGTTCCGCAAAGCGATTGATCTTGTCTTCAATAGATGGGCAATAGCGAGGGCCTAAACCTTTAATGCGCCCGGTAAACATAGGAGATTTTTCAAACCCCTCTTTCAGCTTTTCATGTACCGCACTGTTGGTATAGGTGATCCAGCAGCAACGTTGTTGTTCAATTTGTTTAACATCAGTATATGAAAAACGGCCACGTTCGGCATCACCCCACTGTTCCTCCATTAAGGAGTAATTGAGGCTACGCCCATCAACACGAGGGGGAGTACCGGTCTTCATCCGGCCTGCTTCAAAACCTAATCCAGTTAATTGCTCCGTTAATCCGGTAGCTGATTTTTCACCGGTACGGCCTCCACCAAAGCGTTTCTCTCCTATATGAATAATACCATTTAAAAACGTTCCATTAGTTAATACTACAGAACTGGCTTCAATCTCGACACCTATTGATGTACGGACACCATATACAGTATTACCCTTAACGAGTAGAGAGCTTACCATATCCTGCCAAAAATCAACATTAGGTGTATTTTCTAATGCCATGCGCCATTCTTCAGCAAAGCGCATACGGTCGCTTTGCGCACGAGGGCTCCACATGGCGGGGCCTTTTGAAAGGTTCAGCATCCTAAACTGAATGGATGTTTTATCAGTTATTATACCTGAATAACCACCCATCGCATCAATCTCGCGCACTATTTGCCCTTTAGCAACACCACCCATAGCGGGGTTGCAGCTCATTTGGGCAATCGTATTCATGTTCATAGTAATCAGCAGAACAGACGAGCCCATGTTAGCTGCCGCTGCTGCCGCCTCGCAACCTGCGTGGCCAGCACCTACTACTATTACATCATATTTCTTAAACATATGTCCTCCTGTTCCACGTGGAACATTTAATATTCACATGTTCCACGTGGAACGTTATCCTTCAATCAATTCCGTTAGCTCAATCCAACGCATACTTTTTTCATCTAACTGACTATTTAAGGCAGCTAACTCAGCCAATATTTTTGTTAATTCATCGCTGCCCAAGTCCGAAGCGTTTAACTTTTCATTGGTCTGTTTGATTTGCTCCTCAAGCTTTGCTATATCGCCATCTAAGCTCTCGTACTCGCGTTGGTCTTTATAACTTAGTTTATTTTTTTTAGGAGTTTCAACCAGCATAGGAGCAGCTTGGACAGGCTTTACATCAGCTTTTTGCTTGGCTATCTGCTTTTCCTCTTCTAACTCGTTACGATATTCGGAGTAATTGCCATTGAATATACGCACATCGCCACTGCCTTCCATGATAAAAAGCTGTTCGGTAAGTTTATCCAGCAGGTACCTATCGTGCGAAACCAACATTAAAACACCGCCATAACCGGTTAAAAACTCTTCCAATACATTCAGCGTATCAATATCCAAATCATTAGTAGGCTCATCCAGTATCAGGAAGTTAGGGTTTTTCATCAGGATGCTCATCAGTTGCAAGCGCTTCTTTTCACCACCACTCAGATTACCTATAAAACCATGCTGTTTTTTGGGCGGAAACAGAAATAAAGTGAGCAATTGAGAGGCTGAGATCATTTTTCCATCAGCCATGGTAATATATTCAGCAACGTTTTTTACCACATCAATTACCCGCTCATCAGCTTTAAAAGTAATGCCTGATTGATGGAAATAACCCAATACAGTAGTTTCGCCCTTAATTACTTCGCCGCCATCAGGTAATAAACTACCGGTGATCAAATTCAGTAGGGTAGACTTACCACTACCGTTTTTGCCGGCTAAACCAATGCGATCACCCTTTTTGAATACATAGTTAAAGTCTTCAATAATGGTTTGTCCGTTAAAGCCTTTATTAACGTGCTCAAGCTCCATTATCTTATTGCCTTGCCTTGCGGTTTTTACGCTTAGTTCAACCTTGGCCTTCGCACCTGCACCTTTGGTTTTTTCTTCCAACTCATAGTAGGAATTGATACGAGCCTGAGATTTTGTACCGCGTGCCTGGGGCTGCCTACGCATCCACTCTAATTCTTTTTTAAGTAAGTTGCTGTTCTTTTGAAACTGAACTTCATCATTTGCTTCACGTTCGGCCTTCTTCTCTAAAAAGTATCCGTAGTTACCAGCATATGTAAATATTCGGCCTTTATCAATCTCTATGATCTCGTTACATACATTATCCAAAAAATAACGGTCGTGCGTTACCATCAGGATGGTTTTATTGCCTTCAGTAAGTAATTTCTCCAGCCATTCAATCGTATCAATATCCAGGTGGTTGGTTGGCTCATCGAGTATGTACAGATCTGGATCCTCGATAAGTAAACGGGCCAAAGCCAAACGTTTCTTTTGTCCGCCGGATAGGGAGGCTATATTTTGATTGAGATGATGAATATCTAATCGGCCTAAAATAGTTTTGATCTTGTACTCGTATTCCCAGGCATCCACCTCGCTCAGCTCTTCCATTATTTTTTCAATAGCTTTACTGTTATCCGGGTCATTCTCCAGCAATTCCTCATAGCGCTTTATCAATTGCTGTTGAATGTTATCCTCACTAAAAATATAATCGCTAATAGTAACAGCACTTTTAAAGTCAGGATCCTGCTCCAGGTAACCAACCCGCAAATCGCGCGCGCGTACAGCTTTACCTTCAGTTGGGTTTAACTGGCCCGAAAGTATTTTTAATAAAGTTGATTTGCCCGCGCCATTAACGCCTACCAATGCTACCCTACGACCACGGTTTATGCCGAGGGTCATGTTTTTAAATAGCCAGTGGTCATGAAATGAATGGCCTAAATTTTCTCCTGAAATGTACGTACTCACGCTAATTGTTTTATTTTATCGGTAGTGTAAACAAACACACCTTTATTATTGGATAATGATTGGTTAAGCATCGCGACAGCAACAGTTTTTGCCTTAATACTCTTGTATTTTTTTAAACCGCCAACAAGCAGGGTGTTGATTACGGTAAAAACTACATTCGCTATTTTTTCGCCTAAACGAGGCTTATCACGCTTGCCCTCTAAAAAAGAAGGCTGGTATATATGCAGACTTTCAACCCCGGCAGCCTTAATGTCATTTTCTGCATCACCTTTAGTTTTCAAATAAAAATTTGATGACGAAGCATTAGCACCTATAGCCGAAACCAAATGATATTGATTAACACCGTTTGTAGCAGCTAATTGTGCCAGTTTTACCGGATAATCATGATCTATCTGCCTGTATTGTTTGCGGTCGGGTGTTTGCTTTTGCGTAGTGCCCAGGCAGCAAAATACCGCATGCCCTTTTATCAGGTCGGCATACCTATCAAGCTCAGCAAAATTGATAATTGCCTGCGTAAGCTTTGTGTGCTGAACAGGTAATTGCCGGCGGTTAAGCAGCAATACCTCATCATATTCCGGGTGCTGCAAAAGCATGGTCAGTAAATTACTGCCAATAAGTCCGCTTGCGCCGGCTATAATTGCTTTGTATGCCATATTGCTTAAAAATTAAGCAAAAATACGCATAAATTATTTGTGGAATAAACATTGAGTGTTTGAACATGTATTAAATAACATTAACATGAAAAAGTTATTACATCCTGCAGATCAGCGAGGTTACAATGATATTGGTTGGTTAAAGGCCAACTTCTCGTTCAGCTTTGGCCCTTACTATGATCCTGATAAAATTCAGTTTGGCGCTTTAAGGGTACTTAATGATGATATAATAGGCCGCGGTCGTGGATTCGGCGCGCATCCGCATGATAATATGGAGATCATCACCATAGTGCTTGATGGTGCTTTGGAGCATAAGGACAGCATGGGCAACACCGGTATTATTAAAGCGGGAGAGGTGCAGGTAATGTCTGCCGGTACAGGTATCACGCATTCTGAATATAACCCTTTGCATGACAAGGATACCAATAGTTTGCAGATTTGGGTTTTCCCAAAGGAGCGCAATATCAAGCCGAGGTATGACCAAAAGAGCTTTACGGATGCCCTTAAACTTAACGAACTGATTACACTTGTATCGCCTGATAAGGGTTCCGGTGCTTTATGGATCAACCAGGAGGCTACTTTTAGCATGGGTGATTTTGAAGCAGGAAAGAGCATTCAGTATGATATTAAAACACCCGGTAACGGAGCGTATATTTTCTTGTTGGAAGGAGCTGTAAAAATTGACGGCGCTGAATTAAACAAAAGGGACGCGCTTGGTGTTTATGATACCAGTTCTGTAACCATTGAAACCGTTGCGCACTCGCGTTTACTGATACTTGAAGTACCGATGTAATGCTACCCCGCCTGCGCATATTATCCATGTGTTTATCACTGAACAATGTTACTTAAAACAAACAGGAATGTTTGTGTGTAGTTGCTGATTATAATTTTGATGTATATGGCAGAGCAGGTAATACCAGCATGGAAAAAATGGCTGGAAGGGATCGGTGAGCAGGGCGTGTTTTTTACGCGCTTTGTCCGCAATATTTTTGCCGGTGGCTTTGAATGGTCGGAGTTTGTGCGCCAGTGTTACGAGATAGGCTATAAATCATTAACCTTGGTGGGGATCACCTCGTTTATTATGGGCTTGGTGCTGATACTGCAATTGCGACCTACCATGGTTGAGTTTGGTGCCGAAAGCATGCTGCCGCGCACCCTATCCATAGCCCTGATACGGGAGATAGGCCCGGTTATTACAGCTATTATTTGCGCGGGTAAAATAGCGTCCAGCATAGGTGCAGAGCTGGGCAGTATGAAAGTTACCGAGCAGATTGATGCCATGGAAGTATCGGGCGCTAACCCGGTGCAGTACCTGGTGGTTACCCGTATCATTGCTACCGCCATCATGGTGCCCTTGCTCACTTTGGTTGGCGATGTGATCGGTTTATTTGGGGGCTACATCGCCATTAATCTAACTGATGATACCAGCTTTTACCTCTACTTTCATAAATGTATCGCTTCTATCGAGTTTATTGATTTTATACCGGCATTCATTAAAACTATATTTTTTGGCTTCGCGATAGGTTTTGTGGGATGTTATAAGGGCTATAACTCCAACAAAGGGACGGAAAGCGTGGGCATTGCAGCCAATTCTGCCGTGGTAACCGCCTCGCTTTGGATATTTGTGATTGACGCTATTGCTGTTCAGGTAACCAACGTATTATACTATTGATACCATGGCGCAAAAAAACGACATAGCAACAGAGCGGCAACCAAACAAGGTTGATAATAACGAGGTAGTAATCCACATTAAAGGTCTTAAAAAATCCTTCGGTGATAAAGAGGTGCTGCGCGATATTAACCTCGACCTTAAACGCGGAGAGAATGTGGTAGTATTAGGCCGCTCGGGCCAGGGAAAATCAGTAACCATACAATGTATAGCCGGATTGCTTACACCTGATGAAGGCGAACTTGATGTTTTTGGCGAACCGGTTGCGGAAATGAATGAGGATGAGCTGAAAGAATTGCGCATCAAGCTCGGTTTCCTGTTTCAAAGTGGTGCTTTGTATGATTCCATGACGGTACGTGAAAACCTTGAATTTCCGCTTACACGCGTTTTAAAGCTTAAAGACCATCAAGAGATCGACCAGCGGATAGAAGAGGTGCTGGAGGGCGTAGGATTGGCTGATGCGGCGGATAAAATGCCGTCTGATCTTTCGGGGGGTATGCGTAAGCGCATCGGCCTGGCGCGAACGCTTATTGTAAAGCCGGAGATTATGCTGTATGATGAACCCACCACCGGGCTCGACCCCATCACCTCGCGAGAGATCAGTGAGCTGATCCTGAACATGCAGAAAAAGTATAAAACATCATCCATCATCATAACCCACGACCTGGAATGCGCCAAAATTACCGCTGACCGTGTTGTGGTGATGAATGATGGCGAATATATAGCCGAAGGCACATACGAAGAGCTGCAGGCCTCTGATAACGAATTTGTACGATCCTTTTTTAACGAACAGAAATGAAAGCAACCCCATCCCAAAAAATAAGAATAGGTTTATTTACCGTGCTTGGCATTGCCGTACTTGTTGCCGCCATATTTTTAATAGGCAGCCAGAAAAGCATGTTTAATTCCACCTTTAATGTTTACGGTGAATTTAAAAATGTAAGCGGCTTACAGGTGGGTAATAATGTGCGCTTTGCCGGTATAAACGTAGGGGTGGTTGAAAACATAACCATTGTTACAGACAGCATGGTTCGGGTTGACCTTACGCTGAACAGCAACGTGAATAAATTCATCAAAAAGGACTCTAAATTGAGCATTAGCAGCGATGGCTTAATGGGGGATAAGCTGGTGGCCATAGCACCCGGCGGTGTAAAAACTCAGGAAGTGGTACAAAACGGCGATAAACTGACGGCCGTTAACCCGCTGGATGTGGATAAGATGATTAACAAACTAACCAAAGTAGCCGATAACGCCGAGAAATTATCAGCGAACTTGTCTGATGTGGTTTATAAAATCAATCATGGTAAGGGCAGTATAGGCCGGTTGCTAAACGACGATAAGATAGCTGAGGATCTGCGTGGTACGGTTAAGCAGGCCAAATCAACCATGAAAACGGTTGATGCCGCGACTGTTACCCTGCACGAAGACCTGAAGGCCGCACAAAACAACTTTCTGCTGCGTGGTTTCTTTAAAAAGAAGGAAAAGGCCGCCAAAGCCAAACAAGATTCTATCCGCAAAGCCAATGAAAAGGCTGAAAAGGAAAAGAAGAAAGCCCAGGAAAAAGCGGATGACGAACGTAAAAAACAGGAAGAAGAGGCTAAGAAAAAAGATAATTGATGATCACATGCCTTCTTTCAAATTCATCAAGCGTTTTACAAAAGTTCTGATTAAGTGTTTAGGGTGATCATTGCCTATCAACCTTTCTACAGCTAATGTATCGCCTGAAAGGGTATAATTACAAACGAAGCTTGAATTATCGTATTGGTATGTGAATTTGATGGTATGTTTCTTTGGATCGAGTGCATATTGATAAGGTGGTACGGCTATACCGCCGGTTTCATTATATGAACCAAACTGGCCAAAATAGGCTTTTAAATTTTTGCCGGATGTTACGCTGTCATTTAAACGCTCTTCAATTTGTACCCATTCAATGGGATGATTATTAAGCCAATCACCCATCAATTCGTTGGTTGTGTTCCGGTAATTAAGTAAGGGCGATATCAACCGCCACGAAACCACGGCGAGAATGACAATATTTATTGTCCATTCAATATGTGAGAATTTAAGCTTAGACGTTTTCGATAGGATAAGCATAATGATAGCGTTTACCCTACGCCATTCTATTGCAAATATCAGCAGGTTTAACAGCAGCAATACCGCGGCAATTAACTTAGTCGCATCCCATAACTCCAACGCATAATTAATCAGGAATACATTTAGCGTAACGGGTAACATCAATATTGCGCCTAAAAAAGCAGTCCTTCTGAAAAGCAGTAGTAATGCGGATATCAGCTCAAAAAAACCTAACAACACCTCAAACCACGGTGAATGACCTAAAAATGCCCATGCTAAAACTGTCCCAGGCGTTTGCTCAAGCGGCAATAATAAGGAGTTGGGTGTTAATATGAATTGAGTACGGAGTATTTTGGTAAACGCGTAGGGCAGCATGGTAATTGCCAAAGGGTATCGCACCAGCAAAAGGTATAGCCCTGGTTTTTTTAAAAATCGCAAAAGGTTTTTCATTAGGCCTTTAACGCTCGCTTAATAAGCGTATTACATAATTCAATCAAATAAAAAAGGCGCCTGTCAGGCGCCATATCAATTATAATGCATTTGTTATCTCCGGAGATAGCGGAGTTGTTTTTGAGCGATAGCGGTGGATTAGCTTGCCGTTTTCATCGATCAGGAATTTTTCAAAGTTCCATTTGATCTCGCCCGTGAAGTCGGGGTTTTCGGCAGTGGTAAGGTAAGCGAACAGCGGACTGATATCATCGCCCTTAACACTTACTTTTTCGCTAAGCGGAAAGGTTACGCCGTAATTTTTCTGGCAAAATGATTTGATCTCCAGGTTAGCGCCGGGTTCCTGTCCGCCAAAGTTATTTGCCGGGAAACCGATTACCACCAGCTTATCTTTATACTTATCAGCCAGTTTTTGCAGTTCGGCGTATTGCGGGGTAAAACCACACTCCGAAGCAGTATTAACGATCAGTACCTTTTTACCCTTGTATTTAGCCAGCGAAAATTCTTTGCCTTCGATTGATTTCACCTTAAAATCGTACACGCTTTTTGCCGGTGTAACAAAAAGCAGCGCCAGTAATATGGTTAATGTTTTCATATTTTCAATAAATTGATAAAGAGATTTATAACGTAAAATTAAGCATTAAAATGAGCGTTTGCTCAAATAAAAATCCTCTTTTTGTGTCATGATTTTTTTATCCACCGATTTTTTATCACCATAGCCCACTAAGTGTAAGGCTCCGTGAATAATTACGCGATGCAGTTCATCTGTCGCGGTTACGGCAAATTTGGCGGCGTTTTCGCGCGTGCGCTCAACAGAGATAAATATGTCGCCGATAATGGTGTTTTCAATCTCGCTATTGTCAAACGTTACAATATCGGTATAGGTATCGTGGTTCAGGTACTGTTTATTGATCTCGATCAGGTAAGCATCTGAGCAAAAAATATAATTAAGTTCCTTTAATTTATATCCCTCTGCTTCAATGGCATCTTTTAACCATTGCCTTACTTGTGTTTTGTGCTTCAGCTTAAAATGTATGTCCTCTTCAAAAAATTGTATAGCCGGCATTATATCTTAAAGTGTAGTTCAATTTCGTTACCGCGGCTGTTAAATATGCATTGGTCTGCCAGTTGCTTTAAAATAAATACGCCGCGGCCGGTAAGGTTTTCCAGGTTCTCAGGCGCTGTAGGGTCAGGCAGATGGTTATAATCAAAACCCTCGCCTTCGTCAGTTACCGTCCAGATAATACGTTTCGCATCGGCTTCGGCATTTACAATTACAATTTTGCTTTCATTTTGCTTGTTACCATGTAAAATGGCATTCATAACGGCTTCATTAAGGCAGGTCATCATGTTAGCGAAAACATCATCGCTGATATGATATCTATCGGCCAACTCCTCTATCAAAAGTTCAAGCTGGTTAATGCTCTCGAGTTTTGACGGAAGCTGCAACGTATATAGTTCACTGGTGTGAACATTATCTTGTTCCATTTTACTTTCCATTAATTTGTTCAAAGTAGGCTTGTATCTTGCTTTTATAATATAAATTGAACGCCGGCGACACGGTGCGCAGTTGCTCAGTTTGCTTGGTTTTTTTTTGTTGGTAGTTTTGTAAGGCCTTTATATAACCCGGCGGCAAATTTTTGCCCGCGGCACTCTGGCGCTTATTATCCTGTTCTCGTTGCTGCTCCGCCTTTTCGGCATCAAGCAAACGTGTTTGTATTTGCTGCTGCCTTTTAACGGTTTCCTCGGTTATTTTTCTGTTTACGATATCGTTTTCCGTTTGTTCCATTTCTTTTGAAATTTTATCCAGATCGCCCGGTGCGCCGCGCCCGTCTTTGTGCTGTTCACGGTTGATCTGCTCAAGCGCCTGGCGAATTTGCTGCTGCTGCCTTGCCATGCGTGCAAGTTGTTCGCTTACACCACTTTGCCCCTGGCCGCTTTTGCCCTGGTTGCCCTGCTGCTGCATTTGCTGCCGGGCCTGCTGCATGTTTTTGTTAAGCTGCTGTTGCATTTTTGCCAGTTGCGATATCGATTGTTGCTTTTTGCCTTTGCCGCCACCCTGGCGGTTTTGCATATTCTGCAATTGTTCAAGGGCTTCACTCAATAGTAATGCCAAATTGTTCATGGAGGTCATGGCGTATTGCTGGCTCCGGTTAGCTTCGGCGCTCCTTCTTTCGCCCATCAGGTTAAGGGCCTGATCAATCTGCTCATTAATGGCTAAAACCTCCTTGTTTACGGCCGATTGTATTTGCGGCACGCGCTTACTTAACGCGTACAGGCTATCTTCAGCCGTTTTAAGGTTATCCTTAATATCCTTTTGCCCCTGCGCCAGGCCGGGATAACCAGGATCAGTAGGGTTAATACCCCGTAAGGCAAGCATCAGTTTTTCCTGGGTAAATGAGCTGTTTACCAGGCTTTTTAACAGTTCGCGTAGCTGTTCGGCATTAACGTTGTTCTCGCTTTCTTCGCCATCCTGCTGCTGTTGCTGCATTTTCGAGGCCATTTGCTGCATTTGCTTTGCTGCCTGCTGCTGTGCTTTGGCCGCTTTTTGCTTAGCGTTTTTTTGCAGGTTTTGCTTGCTGTCATCCATTTGTTGATCAACGGCATCGCTCTCCTTTTGCTGATCTTTCAGATCCATTTTTTCGCTCAGCGCCTCATTGTCTTTTTTGAGCTCATCAAGCGATTTTTTGATCTCCTTAAACTCTTCCTTCAGCTTTTGCTGCTGTTGCAGCAATGTGTTTTTATCAGTTTTTTGTTGCTGTGTTTGTTCTGCAAGCTTTTGCTGATCCTGAGCTAACTTGTTGATTTGATTAATATTCTGCTCAACTTTTTGATCAAAGGCCAGTTTTTTATACAGTTCAAGCACGCGGTCGAGTTCCTTTTTCAGGGAGCGGTTGTCCTGCTGCATTTTTTTCAACTCATCACGCGTATCGTCCTTAGCGCCTTTATCCATTAATTCCTGCAGATTTTTCAGTAGCTCCTGCGTTTTAGGATCAAGCACATTGTTGAACAAGTCGGCAATTTGTTGCTGTTTTTGTTGCAATTCGGTACTCTGCTGCTGGTTTTCCTGCCGGTTGAACTGGTTTTTTCGGTTCTCGTCCTGTATCTCTTTTACCAGGTTATTCAGTTCGGCCCTTTTTTGCATCAATTGTTCTACCTGCTTCTTTTCTTCAAAGCTTAAATTATCCTTATCCAGCAATTGCTGATTTAGTTTTTGCGATTCGCGCTCTATTTGCGCGGCCAGCTTAATGGCCGATTGTGTTTTGTCGGCAACAGCCTGCGATCCGGCTTCCAGTTGCTCAGCAAGCTGCCTGGCATCGGGGATATTCAGGGTTTGTTCCAGGGTACGTACACGCTTTGGCCCTGATACAGCATCATTATCCGCCACCTCAAAATAATAGGATACTTGAGCGCCTTCAGCGAGTTTAAGTTCTTTTAGATCCCAGAAAAAGAAAAACCCGGTTTGGGTTCGCGACAGATCCGCCTTTACCGGTAAACGGTAGACTTTACCGGCAACACGGTAGTTAAACGTTAGTGATGAAAAACCATGATCGTCCTGTATCGCCCCGTTAAAATAAAAGGCCTTACTGCTTACCGAATCCTGTTTTTGCTCAGCGGATATGGACGGAACCAGGTCAGCCACTACATTAATATTGTAAGCCGATGAATCAGTATTACGCTTAACCGCCTGGTTTGACGCGCTTATTTTGTATGATATGTTCTTAATTATTTTTTGCCGGTAAGTAAACAACCCATCAGCCACCGGGCTAAGATGGTGTTGTGCTTGCCCCACAGTAAACGCCAGTGCCGAAGCATGTTGGGTTTTTATCCGCCAATTCACTATAGTACCCGCGGGAATGCTGAGATCTCCGGCATTGGCTATACTTTCCGGCTGCTTATGTAAGTAGGCGGGATATTGCAGCTCGGCATCAAAACTTACCAGCGTAGGCTTATAACTTACATTGACCACATAAGGCACTGATTGGTACCCGTTGGCCGATAGCTTGAACGGAACGTTACGCTGCAGGTTTTTAAAGGTGTAAGTAAAACGGCTTACCGATTGCTTTTCGAGCTTAAATGTATTGCCATTGTTTTCGATATACACCTCGGCCGGCAGGTTGTTGCCTTCCAGTTTAAGCTCAAGGGTAAGGTCATCACCCTGTACGGCGGTTAACGATTGGTTTTGCAACACGAACCGGAATGGCGCTACGGGCGCGAAATATTTATTATGCTTTAACAGCCGTTCGGTACTATCTGTAAGTATGGATGGCGCGGCCAACGCGATGATGCAGATAGCCCCTAAGGGTATCAGCACCCATTTAAGATACCGTTTATTCTCCTTTAAATTAATAGCCGATGGAAAACTCACCGGGTTAAGCTCATTGATTTTCTGATCAATACCAGCCTCAAGTAGTTGCCGGTGAGCTGGGTCTGCCAGGGCTTGCTTTTTTAGCTGGAGGGTGTTCAGCAGTTTATCATTCACATTGCCAAAATGCCGGCCTATGATAACCGCGGCCTCATCATAGGTAAGTGTTTTGCCTATACGCAGCCAGGCCAGCAGGGAGGGTATCACCAGCCAGACTAATAAAGCAATGTTTATCAGTATAAAAAGGTAAAAAATAACCGAACGGAGGATAACATTAAAGTTGCCAAAATACTCGGCCAACGCAACCACAAGGTATAACGAAAATAAGCCCGCGCCCAAAAAAATAATGCCCCGCAGCAAATTGTTAAAGTAATACTTCCGTATAAAAGTATTTACCTTAACTATGAGCAGGTCAAAGTTATCGGGCGCGTTCATTAATGGTGTTTCCGCAGGTTAATTGTATGTTAAAAACGAAAGTCTGAAAATAAATTGTATTGATGTTACGTATCAAAAAATAAAATGATGTTTAGCCGGATTATTTTAACTTGATTAACCCCTTGACGGCTGTTAAGCAACTTTTTAACTTCAAACCGTATTGCTCCGAACTTAATTACTTATAATTGGTTTAATAAATACCACAATTGCCGTTAAAGCCGCAGCATGATATTAAAAGATAAGAAAGTTTTAGTAGTTGAAGATGAGCCGGGGCTCGCTTCGGTTATCAGCAGAGGCCTTGCCGCGGCGGGTATGGAAGTAAGTATTGCCGCTGATGGCAACACCGGGCTGCAAATGGCCACTAATTACCAGTTCGATCTGCTGATACTGGATATTATGCTGCCGGGTATAAATGGGGTACAGCTATGCCGGGAGATCCGCAAAAAGGATGATGCCATACCTATTGTTATGCTCACCGCGCTTTCAAGTACCGAAAACGTTATCACCGGGTTAGACAGTGGTGCTGATGATTACATTGCCAAGCCCTTTAAACTTGCCGAACTGGAAGCCCGCATACGCACACTGCTGCGCCGCAGCCGTAATAATACCGCCCCAAAGGATCTGATAGTTGTTGCCGACCTTGAGGTTGACCTGTTATCAAAAACAGCTAAGCGCGGCGATAAACAGATTAGCTTAACCGCTACGGAATACCGCCTGTTGGAATATTTTGTGAAGAACCCCAACAAAGTACTATCACGCATCCAGATACTGGAAAATGTATGGGATATTGATTTTAACATGGGTACCAACGTGGTTGATGTGTATGTGAATTACCTGCGCAAAAAGCTGGATAATAACTATGCCACCCGCCTGATACAAACGGTTTTTGGAATGGGCTACATGTTTAAAATTGATGGTGAATGAAACTACAGAGTAAAATAACGCTGCTGTTCTTCGCTATATCAACCGTAGGGTTGCTGGTGATGAATGCCGCCATTTTTTACTTTGTATCTGAATTTAACTTTGAGGATTTTTTTAAACGGCTGGAAGCAAGGGTGCGCTTTGCCGCTCAAATAAAAATTCACCCGGATGGGCGTACCGCTGTTTATGCGGAGGCAAAGCTGCGAAACCTGGAAAAGCTGGATGGAGAGCGTGATTTTGTGGTTAAAATGGAGCCCAACGGCGAATTTAAAAAGCCCGTAAATCTGCCTGCAGATTTTTACAATAGTATATTAAGCGGTAACCGGGCGCGCTACAATCGCAATAATCATTTTTATGCGGGTGCTTTGTTTATTACCCCTTATGGCAAGTATGTAGTAATAGCCGAAGCGATAGACCCATACGGTTATAAGGAGCTAAATGAGTTGAGAAAGATACTCATCCTCATTTTTATTGTATCGGTGATACTGGCCTATATAGCAGGCTATATATTCTCGTATTATACAACCAAGCCCATACGCAGGCTCATAAAAAGTGTTAGAAACATAACCGCCAACAACCTGCACCTTCGCGTTAAAGAGGATGGGGGCAAGGATGAAATAGCCGAACTTGTTTCCACCTTTAACAATATGCTTAACCGGCTCGAAACCGCTTTTGAAACGCAGAATAACTTTGTGAGCAATGCCTCGCACGAGTTGCGTACGCCACTAAGCATTATAAGCGGCGAAACAGAGTTGCTGCTTGCCAAAAAGGGATTGAACGATGAGGCCATAGCCAACGCGAAAACTATTTTGATGGAAGCCGAGAAGCTTGAAAATATACTTACCAGCTTGCTTGGGCTGGCACAAAGCGGGTTTGACGGCAAAAAGCAAAACTGGCAATTGATCCGTGTTGATGAACTGGTGATCACTGTTGCCGACTCTGTGAAGAAAATTGCGCCGGAATGTGTGATCGATATTGATTTTTCGGCTTTGCCGGATGATGACAGCCAGTTACAAACCGAGGGCAACATGAACCTGCTGCACCTAGCCATTAGCAATATTGTGATGAATGCTTGTAAATATTCCAGCAATCAGCCGGTGCTGTTAAAAATAGCGTCGCAAGGCGGCACCATCATTATTACGGTTATCGACAGGGGCATCGGCATACCAAAGCAGGAACAGCGGCATGTTTTTGAGCCATTTTTCCGCGCATCAAACACCGGTAAGTTTGCCGGTTATGGTATCGGCTTACCGCTTACACTCAACATTATCAAACTGCATAAGGGTGCGATAAATATTATATCTGAAGAATTGCAGGGCACCGAAATGCAAATATCGCTTCCGGTTGTTGTTTAGTCCGAACATCGCTCGTTATAAATTGTTATAACAGTATGAGTGAGCGCAGGATAGAAGTGATAAGAGGAGATATTACCCAACAACATGTTGATGCTATTATAAACGCGGCTAATACCTCGCTGCTTGGCGGTGGTGGTGTTGATGGAGCCATCCACCGTGCTGGTGGCAAGGCGATTTTAGAGGAATGCATCAAAATTAGTGATAAGCAGGGCGGCTGTAAAACCGGCGAGGCGGTGATTACTACAGGCGGCAAGCTGCCTGCCAAATATGTTATACATACCGTTGGCCCTGTATGGAGCCAAAGCAGTGCCGGCAAGGCGGCATTATTAGCCAACGCTTATAAAAACAGCTTGAAACTGGCGGTAGAAAATGGTATTAAAACTATCGCTTTCCCCAATATAAGCACAGGCGTTTACCATTTCCCCAAGCCTGAGGCTGCGGATATTGCCATTGAAACCGTAGCTGATTTTTTAACTTTAGATAGCACCCTTACCAAAGTACTGTTTGTCTGCTTTGATGAGGAGAACTACCGGCTATATACGCAAAGGCTGGGGGCCTCTGAATTATAAATTATTTAAAAGGTCCTTCAAAAACTGCTCAGGTATTTGCCAGTGCGGTACGTGCTTAACACCGGGATAACTGATGAGTTTAGCACCCGGTATTTTCTTAGCCGTTTCGGGAGCCAGATTTTTATAGTTGCCATGTTTGGCCTGCTCTTCCGGCGATAGGTAGGCTTTGCCCACGATGGTATTATCCTCCAACCCAATAAACAAAACAGTTGGTACCTTTAGGTTACCAAATTCGTGGCAAACAGGCTGTTCAAATATCATCTCATACGTTAATGCCGATACCATGGCATAGCGAGGGAAATCGGCGCTCTTGCTCACATTGCCACCAATTTTTACCAGGTAATCATACTCGGGTTTCCACTCGTTAAAGTAGGATGTCTGGTAATACTTCTTTACACTTTCGGCAGTAGTTTTAAGTTCGCTTTTATAAAGTTCTTCGGCGCTTTTGTAGGGCACGAACAACAGGTAATCTTCCAGGCCGATCGGGTTTTCAAGCAAGAGCTTTTGAACTGTTTCGGGGTACATCAGCGTAAACCGGGTAGCCAGCATGCCACCCATGGAGTGGCCGAGGATGTACGCTTTTTTAATGCCCAGCGTGTCCAATAGCCTTTTATTCAGCCATGCCATTTTGTAAAAGCTGTAGTGTATAAAAGCCTTTGATGATTTGCCGAAACCCAACTGATCGGGCACTATCACACGATAGCCTTTTCCGGTCAACGCTTTGATCACATTGGTCCAGTAATAGCCGCCAAAGTTTTTACCATGAAAAAGCATTACCGTTTTGCCGTTCGCGTTAGCTGCTGGGGGCACATCCATATAAGCCATGCGCAGATCCTGCCCATCGGTATTTACCGGCAAAAATTTTACCGGGTAAGGGTAGGCCACGTTATCAAGCGTAATAGAGATGGTATCCGGTTGCGCGTAAGCGCCTAGGCAAAATATGGCGGCAAAAAGGGTAAGTACAATGTTTTTCATCATAGTAAGATACAGCTTATCCCATCAAAAGTTTATCCTTAAAGCAAAAACGCCCCCTGTTTTAGCAGAGGGCGTTTATAATCAGGTTTTATATTACTTTACCGAGAATGGCAGGTAAACCCCGAACGTAATATTCCGGCCGGGATTATAAATGCCGAAGGTTGGGTCTTCGCTGCTCAGGCGGCCCGGTTTGTAACGGCTAAGCGCATCGTAATACTTTTTGTTAAGCAGGTTATTGCCGGCCACGTACAGTTTAAGCGGCTGGTTTCCCAATTTTACCGTAGTACCTAAACCGGCGTTAAGCAGGGTATAACCATCGGTGCCGGTTTCAAAGGTACCATCAAAGCGGCCTTGCTTAAAAAAGTTATCAATTCCTACATAGATGTACGATTCTTTCAACCCTGTAAGCTTAGGCTCAAAACGCAGGGTATTTCTTAACGATCCGGCAGGTATAAAAGCCAGCGGCCTGTCTAACGTGTTGTTTTGCGCATGGGTATATCCAAAGGTATTTTCTAAATGGATAAAGCTCACGGGGTGCAGGGTAAGGCTGCCCTCAAAACCATAAAGATTAGCATTTACCTGGCCGTAGCGGTAAACATCATACTGGGTTTGGTTTCCATCTTCATCCACATCCTGTTGCACATCGCCCTGCGTGTGTGAGGCATAAATAAAGTTATGAATGTAGTTTTCATAAATACCCAGGCTGGCGCTGATGAATTTATTATCGTACTCCAAAGTCGCGTCGGCCTGATAGCTGCGCTCCGGCGCAAGGTTAGGATTGCCCACCTCGTAACGGAAGGTGCCCTCATGCACGCCATTTGAAGCCAATTCGGCAGGGTTTGGCGCACGGAACGCGGTACCGGCATTGGCTTTAAAGTTCAACTGCTCGTTAAACTGATGGGTAAAACCCAGCGCACCGCTTACGTTAGAGAACTTATTGGTAAAAGGTTCAAAACGCACTTCATCCTCTTCAACCAAACCCTTACCGGTGTTTTTACGGTAATCATACCGGATGCCGGCATTAAAAGTATTTTTGTCCCAGGTTTTTTTAACGTACGCGAACGCGCCGATGCCATAAGAATTATAATCGGGCACTAAAAACTCCTGGCCTTTGTTAAGGCTTCTGCCTATTTCTGTGCTTGCGCCAAATACGGGTTGCCAGCCATTGCTTTCCGGCAAATAGTACTTAACATCGCCGGTATACGTGTTCAGGTCAAAAAACAATGATGGATCTGTGCTTTCTTCCAGCTCGCGGCGCTGGTTTTTCTGGTAGCCCAGGTTCACCTTTAAAAAGCCGCTGCCGATGATGAAGTTATTATCCCAGTTAATTTTATAGTGCCTGATGTCCTGGCGTGGGAATAGCAAGCTGCGGCTTTTATAATCATCCTTAGTAAACGGTTCGCCGTCCTCTTTTAAAAAGTTGAACCCGTTGGCCGGGTCGGCATCAAAAAAGCCGATGTTGTTTTTAAAATACGAGAGGTTAATGTGCGAATATCCCCATTGCTTGTTTACACCCAGCATACCGCTGATGTTGGTTTCGTTAAAGCCGGAGTTGGGGAAATAATAATCAGGTGTTTTAAAGGAGTAAGCGTTCTTGTATGATCCGCGTGCGCGCCAAACCAAACCATCCTCGTTGCCGGTAAGCATTAATGAGGTACCGGTAAGGCCGTTGTTGGTAGCATAGTTAGTTAAAAACTCACCCTTTATTTGTCCGCTTGGCGGGGTAAGCGGGTCGAGCATGTTAATTACACCACCCAGCGCATCCGATCCGTAAAGCAGCGAAGCCGCGCCGCGCAAAACTTCCACACGGTCGGCACCATATTGGTCTATCTCAATGCCATGCTCATCGCCCCATTGCTGGCCTTGCTGTTTTATGCCGTTGCTCAGGGTAACTACACGGTTATACCCCAAACCACGGATAACAGGTTTTGAAATAGATGGCCCGGTAGTAATTTGCGACATGCCCGGTACCTGGCTGGCCAGCGCGTCAATAATATTGGTTGACGGGCGCAGCAATTGATCGCGCGTAACGGTAGTGGCCGAGGTACTGTTTTGCCTGCTGTTGCCGCTTATGGGCGTACCGGTTATCACAACCTCGCGGGTTTCAATAACGCTGGTTTGCAGGGTAAACACCGGCGGCGTGGTTGCCGCCATGTCAACCAGTTGGGTTAAGGTGCGATAGCCAATAAATTGTATCTGTAGTAAAAATTTACCACGGGCAGGCAGGTTGTTCAGTGAAAACTCGCCGTTCGCGTCAGTTTGGGTTGATATTTTAAGATCAGGAAAAGTTATGGTTGCGCCGGGCAGCGGCTGGTTATTGTTATCAACAACTTTACCTTTTAAAGTAAATACAGGGGTTGATGCCATGCTTTGGATACATACCAATAGCAAGGATATCAATAGCTTGAATTTCATAATTATTGTTCAGAAAAAAATAAGTAAATACCGCTTGCGCGGTTTGTGTTCTCTCTTGTTAAGATATTATGAACGCAGGCGGGGAGAGCCCATCGGCAAGAATGAGGCCGAAGGATTTGAAACTAAATGTAGCAGATGGATGGGTAAACAGCGTTGCCTGCAGGTTAAAGGCAACATAACTTTGGTGCAGCTCCATGTCCGTATGGTGCATGCTGTCGCAAATCTGGCATTTTTCGCTAACCTGCGTTAGCCCCTTTGTTTTAGCATCCGCATGATTGTGGATGCCTTTTAAAATGTGGTGCTGATGCGAATACACTACAACCTGCCCCGCAATAAAGCAGAGTAGTAATAGCCAGGCGGCAATTGAGGTGTAACGCTTCTTTTTCAAGATGTTTGCAATTTGTGCAAATATATAGCAATACAAATAAACAATCATCGGCATAGGGTAACATTATTGTGAAATGTATATTTGCCGGTATGAAACCTGCCGAAGTAAATAAAAGATGGAATGAGTTGCAGCAGCACATCGCCAGGGACTTTGATACCGACACGCCCGATGTGAAAGTAATGCTGTTTTTGATAGGTGTGCAGGAGCTGGGCCAGGGGCCGCGTAAATTTACCAAGAGGCAAAAAGAGGAGCTGATGCATATTGCCAATTGCCGCCTTTTTAGCCAAATGGGTTTTTACGAGCTGGAGGGCCTTGATCAGGATGGCTGGCCGCATTGGAAACTGGTAAAACAGATACCAAACTATACCCTGCTTGAACAGGAGATGATGATGAAAACGCTTATTGTTACTTATTTTGCCGACATATACCCTTACGAAGGTTAAGAAATGAAAAGATATTTAGCTGTTGTTTTATTGCTGCTTGCCAGCATGGGCGTTTTTGCCAAAGGCCCCAAAAACCAATACGTGCGTATCAAAACCATATATGGCACCTGCATCATTCGCCTGTATAATGAAACGCCGCTGCACCGCGATAACTTTATAAAGCTTGCCAAGGCCGGTACGTTAAATGGTTCGTTATTTCACAGGGTGATCAAAGATTTTATGATCCAGGGTGGCGACCCAACTTCCAAAAACGCCAAACCGGGCGACACTTTAGGGAATGGCAAAGAAACGTATACCATACCGGCAGAAATCCGTGATAGTATATTCCATAAAAAAGGCGTGTTGGCCGCGGCGCGTGAAGATAACCCTGACAAAGCCTCAAGCAGCTACCAGTTTTATATTGTAGAAGGCAAGCGCTATACCGACGAACAACTGGATAAGTTAGAGCAAACCCGCCTGAAAGGCCGCAAGATACCTTTAAACTGGCGCGAATACTATAAAGCTGTTGGCGGCACCCCGCACCTCGATCAAAGTTATACTGTTTTTGGCGAAGTTATTACCGGCCTGGATATGGTTGACCGCATTGCCGCGCAAAAAACCGACGGTAATGACCGCCCGCTGACTGATGTGCCCATGACGATTGAATTACTTAGTAAAAAGGAGTGTAAGCAGTTGGATAAGATACTTTCCATTTAACATGGATTTTATCATCAGACAAGCCGCTGTTAAAGATTTACCGGCCATACGTAACCTGTTTTATGAAATCATCCACGCTGTAAATAGTAAGGATTACGATGCCGGTCAAATTGAAGTATGGTCTGCCAATCGGGATAATGATGAGTTATGGCATCACAGAGTGAATACGCAATACTTTATCATTGCTGAGTATAATAAAGAGATAGTTGGTTTCAGTTCGCTTACTTTAGATGGCTATATTGATTTGATGTTTGTACATCAGCACTATCAGGGTAAGGGAATCGCCGCAAAATTATTAGCTGATATTGAAGCGTATGCGATCAGTAATCAGCATAACAAAACACTTACCACCCATGCCAGCATAACAGCCAAGCCTTTTTTTGGTAAGAAAGGGTTTGAAATAGTAAAGCAGCAAACGGTTAATGTTAAGGGTATTGACCTTACCAATTATGTGATGCAAAAAGAGTTGAGATAACAAATGAAAATAATTACCTATAACGTTAACGGTATACGCTCGGCCATCAGCAAAAACTGGTTGGAATGGTTACAGGCTACCGATGCCGATGTGGTTTGCTTACAGGAGATAAAGGCTACGCCCGATGTGTTGACCGATTTGCTGATCGTGGAAGAAATGGGCTATCAGCATTACTGGTTCCCTGCCGAAAAAAAGGGATATAGTGGTACGGCTATCTTTACCAAACAAATACCCAACCATGTGGAATACGGCTGCGGCATTGCCGATTTTGACCGGGAAGGCCGTAATATCCGTGTTGATTTTGATGAGGTATCGGTAATGAGCGTGTACTTTCCGTCGGGCTCAAGCGGGGAGGAGCGCCAGGATTTTAAGTTCCGTTTTTTGGATGAGTTTGGCGCTTACCTGCAACAGCTAAAACAAACCCACCCTAAACTGGTGGTTTGCGGCGATTATAATATTTGCCACAGGCCGATAGATATTCATAACCCCAAATCAAACGCTAACTCATCCGGCTTTTTACCTGCGGAGCGCGATTGGATGGATAACTTCATCAACTCCGGCTTTATTGACACCTTCAGGCACCTGAACCAAGAACCACATAACTATACCTGGTGGAGCTTCCGCGCCAATGCCCGCGCCAAAAACCTGGGCTGGCGTATTGATTACAACATGGCCACATCAACGTTGGTGCCCCACATCCGCCGCGCGGCTATCCTGTCTGAAGCAAGGCATTCTGATCATTGCCCGGTGCTGTTGGATCTGGAGTTTTAACCCCTCGACCCCTCCTAAATCCTCCCCGAGGGGGAGGACTTTATTAAACAAATTGTCATTTCGAACAAGGTACGAAGAGAAATCTGTCGTTGTATTATGAATGCAGACAGATTTCTCGCTATCGTTCGCAATGACAAAATAGTTGCGCAGGCCATGTCACCCTGAGCTTGTTGAAGGGCAGAGCGTGGGCCTAAACCGACGGCGCGTGCTTCGACAAGCTCAGCATGACAAGACGATAAGGCCCCAACGTCATTGCGAGGTACGAAGCAATCGCTTTAGGATATTCCGGCGTAATCAGCTTAAAGAGATTGCTTCGTACCTCGCAATGACGGGAAAGTATTCCAAAAGGTTAATTCCTTGATTTTACCCGGTTGCTCTCATCGTCGGCTCCGGTTTGGCGGTTGCGGGCTTTAATTTTGGTGTTGCCAAAGTTATAGGTCAGGTTGATGCGGGCAATGCGGGTTTCGCGTTTCTGGCGAATGTCCAGGTCAACCGTTTGGTAATTGGCGGTAATGTTGTTGCGGCGCATCCAAAACACATCGCTCACGGCGAATTTTACATTCAGTTTTTTGTTCAGGAACGACCGGCTCAAACCCATATCAATATAATACTGCGGCTTAATGTTATAAATACCATAGGTTACCGATGATTGGTAAAAAGTCATTATCTCGGCCTTAATATCCTTTGGCAATAAAAATGTATTGGTTGTTTTAACAAAAAATGACGCGCGGCCATTGTTCAGGTTAGCCCCAAGCAAATCATTAGCCTTAAAGTTATTGTAAAAGCCGGTAAGCGTTAAGTTGCCTGTCCACCATTTAAAAAGGGTGTAGGGTGTGTTTAAGTTTAGCGAGTATGAATCCTGCGAGGTGAAATTTAGGTTAGTTTGGTAAGTAACCTTTTTTAAGGTATCAGTTAAAATCACTTCAGTGAACGGATCGATGGTATGGCTGTAATTGAAGCTCAGATTAATGGTTTTGTTATAGGTATAGTTCAGCTCAAATGAGTTGGTGTATTGTGGTTTTAAAAATGGATTGCCTTGCGAATAAGTTATCGGGTCAAGATAATAAACAAAAGGATTCAGGTCCTCATAGCTTGGGCGGTCTATCCGGCGGCTGTAGTTAAAGCCTAATTCGTGCTTTTTGCCCAGTTTTTGATTTACAAAAAGTGTCGGAAAAAAATTGAGATAGCGGCGTTCAACCACACTGTTCTCGGTCACCAAATCTCCTTTTGAGGTAGTATGTTCAGCACGAAGACCTAATTGTACTGATGTGCTTTTAAACTCCTTACTCAGGTTAAAATAGCCGGCTTTAATATTTTCATCATAGATAAAGCGGTTTGTTCTTTTAGGGTCATTTACCAACCCGGTGTTGTTTGAGTCGATTTTGGCTTGCAGGTCATTGTCCGTTTTAACAAAACTAAATTTGGCGCCCAGTTCTAATTTGAGCGTTTTATTCAGCGGCTTTACATAATCAACCTTTTGTGTATTAATAGTAATGGTTGAAGGTGTAACATTTGATATCACCAGGGGAAGCTTATAATTAGTACCGTCGTTTAAAAAATAACTGGTAGTGTACAGGTTGTTTGAGTTGTTACGGAATTTTGAATGGTCAATATCTACACTGATGCTTTGTCCTAAAGTGTCAATATCAAACTTATCATTAAGATTAAAAGCAAGGTTCCTGTAATTCTGATCTATTGTTGATGGGGTTTTTTGCACGCTGTCGGCAACATCATAGGACCGGCCAAAATTAGTTATGTTGTCGTTATGGTCAAATCCGCTTGAGTGATCCCCGGATATGATAAATCCAACAACATTACGCTTTGACGTGTTGTAATCAGCCCCAAAACGAAAGTTATTAAAATGTACCTGATTTATCGTTTTAACAAACTGATTGTAAAAAGTAACATTCCCGGCACTATCAACCGTACGGCGCAGGTTCATATTGTTTTCACGTTTAATATCGCCACGACTGAACGATCCAAAAAAGTTCCAGTCGCCTTCCTTTACATTCAGGTTGATGCTGCTGTTGTCTCTAAAGTTAAGGCCATAACCGGCCCCTGCGGTTACCGAGCCGTTAAAGCCTGATTGTTTGTTTTTTTTCAGTTTGATGTTAATGATGCCCGAGTTGCCCGCCGCATCATACTTTGATGATGGATTGGTGATTAGTTCGATTGACTGAATCGTGCTGCCATCGGTTGAGCGTAGCAGGTTGGCCAATTGGGTTGACGATAAGTAGGTAAGCTTATCATTGATCATCACCGTTACTCCGGCTTTACCTTGCAGGCTGATGTTGTCGTCCTTATCAACGGTTACACCCGGCGCGCGTTCCAAAACTTCGAGCGCGCTGTTGCCTGTGGCCACAATGCTGTTCTCCACGTTCATCACCAGTCGGTCGGCCTTGCGTTCAACCAGGGGTTTTGCCGCTGTAATATTTACGGTTTTTAAGCTTTGACTGGCAGGCTGCATGCTCAAGGCTGGCACAGTTACGGCTTGTGATCCTACAGTAAATTTGGCGCTGTGCGTTTTTTGGTAGCCCATGGTGGTGGCGGCAATCAAATACTCGCCTGCTGCTATCTTTTCAAAAACATACTTTCCGTTGGCATCAGCCATAGTGCCTTTAACTATGCTCGAATCATTAGCCCGTAAAATACTTAGCGTGGCAAACTCCATTGGCTTGCCGGCTTCATTTAATACCGAGCCTGATATTTTGGTTGATGTTTGCGCGTTTGCAGCAGTGTTTACACATGCAAAAAGGGCACCTGCTGCCATTATTTTTATTATATAGGCTCGTATACCTATAATATAGGTATAAAAGTTATGGCAATACTTATCCTGTAAAAGCATTTTCATGTTTTTTAAGTGTTTAGTTAAAACGTTTGGCTTTACGGTAGCTGTTGAACCGCTTTGTCAGATGTTGTTTAACAAACCAGCATCTGTGTTTTGTATATAAGATGCTGAAACAGGTGCCTTGGTTACAGTTTTATTCAAACTTTTTTATCACCGGAAATATTTCGGCGGCAATTTTTTGCAGGTAAGTGTGGGATTTTTCGAGGGATGTGTTATCGGTTACGGCGCTAATTACGTGTTCGTTAGCACGATTGTTTTTCTCGGGCAGATAGTAGTAATAAAGGGGAATAATAAGCCCGCTGAATACCAGCAGGCTTATATATTTAATCAGGGCTTTCATTTTTTTGTGGCTATAATAGTGTCTTTAGCAACAACGATGGTATCATTTCCTGCTGCAATGGCTGTCGCAATGGTGTCGGCTTTACATTGCAGGCCATCTGCCGTCATGATGAACGTTGCTGTTGTGGCATTTTCATTGCCATTCATGGTTTTGCAGGCCCATATATCAATATCGTTAGCATAACTGTATAACTCTTCAGGAACGATCACCTTAGTGTTAACCGGTACCTTTAGGGTTAGGTGTATATCCTGTGCACGCCACAGGGTACCTTGCAGGCGTTCCAGTTTTGGCGCAAAGTTGAGGACAGAGTCCTGCTGAAAAAACTGATAGCTGGTAGCGCGGGCGTTGGTTAGGGCTTCTTCATAATTTTTGCCTCTCGCGCTGAACTTTTCAATAAGTACAGGTGATGCTACATCGCTTTTTTCAATAGTAATATATACGTTTCGGCCCGGCCCGTCAAATTCACGTGTATAGTCAGATTCTACTAAGGTTAAACCCTTAAAGCGTTCTTTAATATTTAGCCTCGCACTATCTTCTTCCGTTAAGTATTTAACATCATTGATCTTTAAATAGTAGGTGCTGTTTTTTATCGGCTTAATGTTAACCGTTTTACGGAAGCTGGCCTCGTACCTGAAATCGGCAGTAGCCTTGGCAGAGTAATAAATAACCACAAACACTGATGTAAGCCATATAGCTAAAAGCGTAAACCCCGTGGCCCGGTTAAAGGCGAAATTTTTAAACAGCATGGTTACAGCTAACAGTATTACCGTAAGCAACGGTATACCAACTAATAAAAAGCCGCATATCAGAAAGATTACGTTGGCCTGGTAATTAACAATATTAAAAGGAAACCAGTTGTATACCCCCATATCACCGTACGCTAAAAAAGCGATAATAACTACAGCCAGGCCAATAATTGTTAAAAATGAGCATATAACAAAGGCAATACCGAGGGCTTTCAGCATATATTTTCCGGAAACGCCGAGGAATGAGCCGAGGTGGGTGAAAAAATCGCCTACAAAATCCCGTGCGCGATAAATAAACGGACGAGCCTCATCGCTAAAACTGTTCATACTGCCCTTCAGGCCGGTCATTTCTTCCTCAAAGTTGCGTTTAAAGCCCTGGAGGTTTAACTTTTCGCCCTTCATGGCCATACGGTCGGCGCGCGTGGCGGCTTTAGGCACTACCAGCCACAGTATGATGTAAAGGATAAAACCGGTGCCAAAAAATAAAAACGCAATTAAAAATGCCAGCCTTACCCATACTGATTTGATGTCAAAATAACTGGCAATACCTGAACATACGCCGCCAACTACACGTTCATCAGCATCCCTAAATAATTTACGGCTTGTTGATCTGGTTTCGGTAAAAAATGGCTGTTCCTGGGTGCTGTCCTCATCGGCGCTGGCGAAATCTTCTACACGGCCCATTTGTTCTACTACAAACTTTACATCGGCTTCCACAATGGCCTGTTTGCTGTCGCGGGTAAGTATTTCGCTCAGCATTTCGGCAATCCGGTTCTCAATATCTGTAGTTATTTCAAGGCTATCCGACGAGTTCATGAAGTGACGCTTAACATCAGTCATGTAATTTTTTAACATTTCGTAAGCATCCTCTTCAATGTGGAAGACGGTGCCGTTAATATTTATTATGATGGTTTTGTTCATGATGTTTCTTTTTTGGGGTGATGGGTTAGGGTTTACTTTCTGTCGCCAATGGCTATATGTACGGCAAATTCAAGTTCCTGCCAGGTTTTATCAAGTTGCTCAAGCACTTTACGCCCCTCGTCAGACAGGACATAATACTTGCGGGGCGGACCCGATGTAGACTCAACCCAGTTGTAACTGAGCAGCCCGTTATTTTTTAAACGTGTAAGCAGTGGGTACAGAGTGCCCTCAACAACAAGCAGTTGCGCTTTTTTTAATTCAGCAATGATGTTAGAGGCATATGTTTCACCCTTTGCTATAATGGAAAGTATGCAGTACTCCAGTATGCCTTTCCTCATTTGGGTTTGAGTATTTTCAACAATCATAATACAAAGATATATGTTTAAGAATGTATTATGCAATACATAGTACTAAATTTTTTGAATTTTTATTTTTAAATAGTTAAAAGCAACTTTTTTAACTTTTTTTAACATATAATTTGACTTTTTAATAATGTAACATTACTTTTATGTTCAATTAACTATTAACTGATCTTATTTATTAACGAAATGAAAAAACTTCTACTTGTAAGTTTGTGCTTTCTGTTGTTATGCGTAACGCAGACTTTTGCGCAAAACCGGACGATCACCGGTACAGTAACAGCTAAGGAAGATGGTTTACCTATTCCGGGCGTATCTGTAACTGTAAAAGGGGCAACCATAGGCACGCAAACAGGTGCAGATGGAAAATTCTCGCTGAGCGTGCCTGCTTCAGCAAAAACCCTGACATTTTCCTTTATTGGATTTTCTGCGACAGATGTAGCCATTACATCAGGTGGCGTAGTAAACGCAGTTTTATCTTCTGACATGAAACAGTTAAACGAGGTTGTAGTAACAGCCTTGGGTATTCAGCGTCAGAAACGGGAACTCGGTTATGCTACTACTTCTGTTTCCGGGGCTGAGGTTACTAAAGCCCGTCCCGTTAACATTGCAAATGGTTTACAAGGCAAGGTTTCCGGCTTGAACATTACCTCTCAAAATAGTGGTGTATTTGAAGATGTAAAAATAAATCTTCGTGGTATCCGCTCTTTATTAGGTAATAACTCTCCGCTCTTGCTTGTGGATGGTGTACAGGTGCCGCTTAATTATTTGTCAACATTAAATCCTAACGATATTGAAAATTACAATATCCTTAAAGGAGCAAACAGTGCTGCCATATACGGTCCGGATGCGGTGAATGGTGTAATCGTAATTACAACCAAAAAAGGAACAGGTACAAAACCTGAAATTACCATTAGTAACAGTACTCAGTTTTCAAGTATATCATTCTTCCCTAAATTTCAAACGCAATTTGGTAGTGGTGGTTACGGAGCCTATACTCCTTACGAAAACTGGTCATGGGGCCCTGCATTTGATGGTTCAGACGTAGTTATAGGTCATGGTAATGATGCTGGTGTTCCTGAGCAAACGGTAAAATACCAGGCTAACAATTCAAGAAAAGAGTTTTTTAATACCGCAACAACGGTACAAAATGATGTTTCTTTAAAAACTGGAAATACATATTTAAGCTTACAGGATGCGGTTATTAATGGTATTGTACCAAGTGATAAAAACCGCAGAACCGGTATACGTTTAAATACTACTCAAGAGTATGGCAGGTTGAAAGCTAACGTGGGCGTTAATTACAATCAACAAAACTATAATGTGTTTGATGATGATGCGATGTCCGATTACAACGCGGCAAACAACGTTGGCCTGAATGGTGGTTTGATGAACCTGATTTTCAATACTCCGGCTCAGGTTCCTCTTACATCTTATAAAGACTACAGAAATAATCCTTATGCCCAATACAACAATTATTTTAATGATTATGGTTTAAACCCATACTTTGCTATTGATAACTGGAGAAAGTTTGGCAAAAGGGAAAATGTTATTGCTAATCTGGATTTAAACCTGAAAGCTACCGACTGGTTAAACTTTACTTACAGGGCAGCTATTACATCAATTAATCTGAATGAAAAATCTAATTCAATAGGTATAAAACCATCACCTTTGGGTTTAGATAGAGGTTTTACATCAATTCCTCAAACTACTGAAGATCGCGCATACCGCAGTAATCAGTTGTCATCAGAGTTATTCGCTTCATTTAACAAAACCTTTGCTGACGATTATAAAGTAACTGCAATTGCGGGTACTTATTTACGCCAAAACGATGCAAGGGATACCTATGTTGGTAGCAACAGCCTTGTTGTACCAGGCATTTTTGATGTTTCACAAAGAACAGGTGAATTAGTAGGTTCATCAATACCAGGACGCTCAAGATTATTTTCGCTTTATGGCAGTGTAGGTTTAACTTACAAAAGCTGGGCAAGCGTTGAGGTAACCGGTCGTAATGATAAAACCTCGTTATTAAACCCTGATAATAATTCTTACTTCTATCCAGGTGTAAGCGGATCATTAGTTTTAACAGATGCTATCGAGGCGTTGAAAGACAATAACTTCCTTTCGTATGCAAAAATCAGGGGTGGTTGGAGCAAATCCGGTAACGCAAATGTGAGCGCGTATGCTTTAAGGGCTACATACTCACAAATTAATGGTTTTCCGTATACCAGCGTACCTGGTTATACAGCGGATGACAGATCTCCGGATTATCAATTAAAACCGGAGTTTATTAAGAGTACAGAGATTGGTTTAGAGTTAGGCTTTTTAAGGGATAAAATCACTTTTGAAACTACTTTATACAATCAAGACAATACCAACCAAATTATACCTGTTCAGGTATCATCAGCCACTGGATATTCAAGTTACCTGATCAATGCTGCGTCATTTACCAATAAAGGTGTAGAGTTTGATTTAGGCTTAAACCGTATAGTTAGCTTTAAGGATGGTTCGATAAGCTTTAAAGCCAACGCAACTTACATGGACAGTGAGATAAAAGAAATTTACTCAACATTAGATGAGCTTGCAGTTGGTGGTTTTACTTACGCAAGTAACTATGCAATAAAAGGTAACCCAGCATTTATTTTTAAAGCAACAGATTATCTTAGAGATGATGAAGGACGTGTAATAGTAAATGCTGTAACCGGCCGCCCTACGGCAGACCCAACACTTAAACCTTTGGGTCGTACTATGCCAAAATGGATAGTTGGTTTAAACCCGACCTTTACTTGGAAGAATTTAAATCTTTCGGTATTATTTGAATACAAAGGCGGGCACTATGCATATCATGATATTGGCCAGGCAATGGCCTGGACAGGTGTTTCTGCAGCTACTGGTGCAAACGGCCGTCAAAGCTATATACTGCCTAATTCATCTTATGAAGATCCTGCAAACCCGGGTCAATACCTGCCAAACACTAATATCACTATTACCGGTACTAACTTAAATGATTTTTATACCGGCGAATATCGCGATGTAGCAACCAACTTTATTACAAAGGCCGATTCATGGAGATTGCGTGAGATATCATTATCTTATGATGTACCAATGAAACTTTTAGGAAATCAAAGCTTTGTAAAAGGCTTGTCGCTTGCGGTAACTGGTAGAAACTTGTTTTTATGGGTTCCTAAAACAAACGTATATGGCGATCCTGATTTTAGCTTCGGTACTACTACAGGTAGCAACCTTGGTGTGTCAGCATCTAATATTTCAGGTGTGGCCGATTCACAAATCAACCCTCCAGTACGCACAATCGGTGGTAACATCGTTGTTAAATTTTAATTAAAAGATTAGCAAATACTAAATAATCATGAAAAAACTAACATGCATATTTTTTACAGCGATCCTGTTTATTTCAGCAGGCTGTAAAAAAAGTTTTTTTGATATAAATGATAATCCGAGTTCACCAGTAGAACAGGATGTAACTCCTCAGTTAATATTGCCAAGCGCACTATATCGTTCTGCAAACAAAATGGCCGTTTCTTATGGTAACTATGCAGGATGGATGGGATATTGGGCTCGCTCAGGTACCTATGGACCGAATGCCGAGGAAGAGTCATATAACATAACCACTGGATTTGAAGCTGACGAATGGGGATGGTATGATATTCTATATGACTATGATACTATGGAAAAAAAGGCAGTCGCGGCGGATCAGGGCATGTATGTTGCAATTGCTAAAATCATGAAAACTATTGGTTTTATGTATTTGGTAGATCAATATAACAATGTTCCTTACACACAAGCTTTTCAAATAACTACATATCCAACACCTATTTACAATAAAGGTGCTGATATTTATGCTGACCTGTTTAAGCAGCTTGATGCCGCGGTTGAATTACTAAAAGTTGCTGATTTGGATAAAAACCCGGGTATTGAAGACGCGGACGTGGTTTATCATGGAACTGCCGCATCATGGATAAAATTAGCTAACACACAACGATTAAAATTGCTTATCCACACATCGGAGGTAACAACAGATGCTGCGGCTAAAGCAGAACTTTCAAAAGTAACCACTGATGGATATTTATCTAATCCTGGTGACTTTACCACAGAGGTGTTAGGTGATAATGCTTACGTAAAATTATCATTTACACAAGGTCAAAATAAGCAAAACCCATTTTGGAATGCTTACGAACAACTTTATACAGGTGACGTTGCAAACCAATTCTGGAGAGCAAATAACTACCTTTTAAATGATGTATATGGTTGGAGCGATCCTGAAAGCTATGATACCAGGTTTCTGTATGTTTTTGATGAAGCTGCTACACCTGTTTCAGGCAACGTTTATTACGGCTATAACTATGGTGAGGTAATTCCTAATGATGATCCTTACAAGGCAGTAAACTCATCTAACGTTGCTGGTCCGGGTCTTGCGCATTCAGCCTCCCAACCACAGTGGTTTTTTACAGCAGTTGAAAGTTTATTTTTACAAGCAGAAGCGGCTGAGAGAGGCTGGATTTCTGGTAGCTCACAAAATTTATATGAAAGCGCAGTAAAAGCTTCTTTTCAATGGTTAGGTGCTCCGGCAGTTGAAGCAACAGACTACCTAGAAAATGACCCTAAAGCTGCATGGACCGGTAACAAAATCAGACTAATTAACTTCCAAAAATATATCGCTTTAGCCGGGATAAATAATTTTGAAGCTTGGGTTGATTACAGACGTCTTGATGGTGCTGAAGCGATACTTACCGATTTGCCACTATCATTAGCTCCGGGCAGGGGGAATAATCAAATTCCGCTACGTATAATTTATCCTCAAAGTGAGTATAATTATAATGCTGCTAACGTTGGTGCAGAAGGCGCGATAAGGCCACAAACAAACAGAATTTTCTGGGATAAAGGTGCAAGGTAATAACACTCAAACAGTAAAAAAATGAAGACATTTAATATATTAAAATATATCATTCCTGCATCAGCAATGATTATGGCACTTTCATCATGCTTGAAAGATGACAATGTGCAACAGGACTTGAGCAAATTACAGCCGGTGATCGAGATTCCTGATGCTTCTCCTAATTCTAATGGTTCTCCTAATGATATAACAGCAGCGGTTGTTGGTAATGCTAATCCAATACCTTATAATATACCAATAAATTACGCGTTTGGTGAGAAAAGCCCAGGAGTTAATGTTACAATAGAATTGGATGAAGCCACATTGACTAAGTATAATACAATTAACGAAGACGATCAGGTAGAAATGCTTCCGTCGAAGTATTTTTCAATACCAAATAAAACAATAAGCATTCCTTCTGGTCAACAAGCTGGCTCATACGTAATTAACTTGCTTAACACATTAGATACAGCTTTTTTGCATCATGATTATGCAATTCCAATAAAAATTACTGACGCTTCAGGGAAAACTATTAGCGGTAACTATGGGTCAGCTATTGTAAAAATTTCAATTAAAAATAAATATGATGGCCAGTATTTAGTTACCGGTACAATGGTGGATGCGACATCTGCAAACAACACAGGAACTTATCCATATCATATTTATTTAGTTACACAAGGACAATTCACCAATGCTTATTTTGATCCAGATTTGAATGGTGGATTATTTGGTCATAGATTTAGTGGTGGTTACTTTGGTAATTTTGCTCCGGTTTTTGAATTTAATGATAAAGGTGATGTGGTTGCAGTAACCAATTATTACGGTCAAGGAACGAATCCTCAAGTAAGAGCGGTTAAATTAGACCCCACTGGCGTTAATAAAATTGAAACTGTTGATGGTAAATTAACAATGAATGTTAAGTACATTATGACACAAGCAGGTGCAGACCGTTTATTTTTCACAGAAAAATATGTATACGAAGAACCTCGGCCATAAACTTTATTAGTTCATCAAAGAAGGCTATCCGGTTAACCGGATAGCCTTCTTTTTTTATGGGAGATTTTGACAGTATACAAGAAGAATTATCAGAGATCGATCAGAAATTTTAACCGTTACTTTTTATCAACGCTATATTTACCCGGACCAATAAATATCAGCCCGGCAAATACAAAGGCCAGTTCAATAGCGTGCGATGCCTCCATCAACCCATCGCCCTTACCCAGGTGCATGGCCGAGGCCACGATCATGTTCAGCGTTAAAAATATAGCCGCTGGCCTGAACCATAATCCTAATAAAAGCAAAATACCTCCTGCTGCCTCGGCCAGCGCGGCCATTAATCCCCAAAAGGCAGGCAAAAAGGTTATGCCCACATATTTTGTTGATGCACCTAACTGTGCCCAGCCATCCGGCCCGCCTAAGAGTTTTGGATAACCGTGAAAAATCATCATGGCGCCAAGGCCAACGCGTAGTACCAGTAAACCGGCATCCTTGTACCGGCCCAGGTTGCTTAAAACTGCCATATCATAAATTTATAAGTGAACGGAATATATGGATTAAAACAGTAGTTGCTATTTATAGTTTGCACTAACTTGTTGCCCATCAACCTTTAAGTTCAACATGCCGCCGTGAATAAGGCTTTGATTATTTGATATATGCCCTGCCGGCAAATCAAAGCAAACCGGGTAGCCATAATCTTTAACTACATCGAGCACAATTTCTTCAATGGTTTGGCCGAACGGAATATCGTTATCTTTAATGTCGGTAAAGCCGCCTACTATAAGGCCAGCCAAATTTCTGAGCTTGCCTGCTCGGTCAAGTGTGCGGGTCAACCGGTCTATTGAATAAAGATATTCGCCAACATCCTCCATAAAAAGGATCTTACCTTTGTAATCGAAATCGGATACGGAACCAAGCGTGCAAACCAGCAAGGTTAAATTACCGCCAACCAAAATACCGGATGCTTCGCCGTTGATGTTATAATTTCCTGCTGATGTGTATTCATAGCTCAAAGGTTCGCCAAATAAAGCCTTGTGTAGCGTTTGTATGGATTGAGCGGATGCATCTGGTATGTTAACCGGCATTTGCCCGTGTATGCTTTTTAATTGGTATTTACTATACAGGTGGCTGTGAAGTAAAGTAATATCGCTAAACCCTAAAACCCATTTGGGATGGGTAGCCAGGCGGTCGAAATTTACATGATCTATAATCCGGATAGTACCGTAGCCGCCGCGGGCTGCTATAATGGCCTTAATGCCATCATCATCTACAAAGCGCTGCATGTCTTTAGCCCGCAGTGCATCATCGCCCGAGAATTGGTGGTACGATGCCTCAACCGTTTCCCCTAAAATTACCTCAAGCCCCCATGATTGCAGCAGGTTAATGGCATCTGTCATAGGCTTGGGCAACTTTTTGGCAGGGCAGGTGATCGCTATCTTGTCACCTTTTTTAAGATATGGGGGAGTTATGCTCATATTGAATTATCTTTGCCAAATTATAAATAACGCGGTACATAATGTCACAACTCGATAAATTTAAACGATATACCATTACTTCGGCACTACCTTATGCCAATGGCCCCTTACACATCGGGCATTTGGCAGGCGCGTATTTACCGGCTGATATTTTTGTACGTTACCTGCGCCTTAAAAAGCGCGATGTGGTTTACATCTGTGGGTCTGACGAGCATGGCGCGGCCATCACTATAAAAGCTAAAAAAGAAGGCACCACACCGCAGGCCATTATTGATAAGTATCATTACCAGATAAAGGATAGTTTTGAGAAGTTCGGCATCTCATTCGATATATATCACCGTACCTCATCGCCTATACATCACGATCTTTCCAAAGAGTTCTTTTTGAATTTGTATGAAAAAGGTGAGTTTGAGGAGAAATTTTCGGAGCAGTACTATGACGAGGAATACCAGCAGTTTTTAGCCGACCGCTACATTGTAGGTACCTGCCCTAATTGCCATAATGAGAACGCCTATGGTGATCAATGCGAAAAATGCGGTACATCGCTTAACCCAACCGACCTTATCAACCCGGTATCAACCCTGAGCGGTAAAACGCCGGTATTGAAACCAACCAAGCACTGGTATTTACCGCTGGATAAGTATCAGCCCTGGCTGGAGAAATGGATAGACGAAAAGGAAGGTGAGTGGAAGGTAAACGTATTCGGCCAATGCAAATCGTGGCTAAAATCGGGCCTGCAACCACGCTCCATGACGCGTGATCTGGACTGGGGTATTGATGTGCCGTTAGAAGAAGCCAAAGGCAAAAAACTATACGTGTGGCTGGATGCGCCGATAGGCTATGTATCGGCTACTAAACAATGGGCCATTGATAATAACAAGGATTGGCAGCTATACTGGAAAAAACAGCAGAACACGGAGGATGATACCTGCCTGATCCATTTTATTGGTAAGGATAATATTGTTTTCCATTGCATCATCTTCCCATCGGTACTACACGCGCATGGCGATTATGTGCTGCCATATAATGTGCCTGCGAACGAGTTTTTGAATTTGGAGGGCGATAAGTTATCTACTTCGCGAAACCATGCGGTTTGGCTGCACGAGTACCTGGAGGAGTTCCCGAACAAGCAGGACGAATTACGCTACGTACTTACATCCATATTACCCGAAACCAGCGACAGCGAGTTTACATGGAAAGATTACCAGGCACGTGTAAATAACGAACTGGTAGCCATATTAGGTAACTATATTAACCGGGTAATGATACTGATGCATAAGTTTTACGATGGTAAGATAGAAACAGCAGGCCCATACTTGCAACTGACTGACACAACCCTTAATGAGGAGATTGGCAAGGGTTATGATGAGCTACAGAAAACCATAGAAGAATTTAAATTCCGCCAGGGCTTACAGGCTGTTATTGATCTGGCTCGTTTAGGTAACCGTTACCTGACAGAAAAAGAGCCTTGGAAAACGATAAAAACAGAACCGGAAGCTGCTAAAGAAGCCTTGCATAATAGCCTGGTGCTGATTGGCCATTTGGCTACCTGCCTGCAGGTGTTTTTACCGGCTACTGCTAAAAAGATATTCCACATGCTGAACTGGCCGGTAGATACCATCGGCTTTGAAGAGAAGCTATCATTTGTGAACGGCCATCAACTGAATAAACCGGAACTACTGTTTGAAAAGATAGAGGATGAGGTGATTGAAAAACAACTGCAAAAACTCCAGGCTCAAAAAGCGGCAGCCTCGCAAGCTATAGAGGCTGTTGTTGCTCCGGCAAAGGAGAATATCAGCTTTGAGCAGTTTGCCGGTCTGGATATTCGCACCGGTACCATATTAGCTTCCGAAAAGATTGCCAAAACCAAGAAGCTGCTAAAACTGACCATTGACACGGGTATTGATCATCGTACGGTAGTATCGGGTATCGCCGAATATTATGAGCCGGAGGCTATTATTGGCGCAAAGGTGAGCATACTGGTAAACCTGGAACCGCGGGATATTAAAGGCATTACCTCGCAAGGCATGATACTGATGGCCGAAAATGCCGAAGGCAAGCTAAGCTTTGTTGCCCCGGTGGATGAAATGCCAAACGGAGCAGTAATACGATAAAATACCATGATAATTTAATATGTATTTTAAACTGTGGGCTTAGTTTTGAGTCTCAAGTTTCTAATATTATTAAACACCACATCATGATTAAAAAAATACTATACGCCGCGGCACTTTGCTGCGGCTTTTTTGCTTCGTGCAAAAGCTACCAACTAAACGTTGTTAACAGCGATGAAGGCAAAATGAATGACAAAACCGGCGAATGGATTTTTGAAAACGACTCGGTAAAAATATCCTACGCGTTTAACGGACAGAATGGCCCGGTAAAGGTGGGCGTATACAACAAGCTGGAAAAACCGTTATATATCGACTGGCAAAAATCAGCCCTGATAATTGATGATCAGGCTATAAGCTACGTGCCCGATAACATCGCATTAAATGGAAGAATGAACACAGTAACCAGTCATTTTTATTATGGCAATAGCAATTGGCTGCCAACTTCGGCAGGTTTCACTACTGGTAACATCAATGCGAATATAACTTTGCCTAAAAATTCAACCTACCTGCCGCCGCATACGCAATCAAGTATTAACACGCTTTATTTAAAAGACAAGAAAATCGACTTTGCTGATACCGCGTACCATGTGGTCGCCCTATCTAAAACGTATGCCGGTGTGGTTAATTCCGAACCGGTAAAGTCGGCCACATTTAATAAGGATAATTCGCCGTTCAAGTTTAAGAGTTATCTTACCATGTTCGTGGTTAATGGTAATGAAGTGAGCCCGGTAACCTACCAGCAAAGCTTTTATGTATCCCGATCAGTAATGAGCAGTGTAAGCCCTGCGCTGTTTGATGATTTTGCCCGCAAGCGTGGCGATTACTTTATAAGCCGTTAAGGATTTAAATGAGCAGCAAATAAATTATGCGGCGCAATTGCCAGCGTCAGCTAAATTTTGCAAATTTGCTGCTCAAATAGCAGGCCCCGTAGTTCAACGGATAGAATAGAAGTTTCCTAAACTTTAGATATGAGTTCGATTCTCGTCGGGGCTACGTTTAAACCTATCCATGGGAACAGCATGGGAACGATTACAAAAGCCTTTAGATGAAAGTCTAAGGGCTTTTTTGCGACACTAACGCGGTATGAGCGAAACCATTATGAACATAAATCCAGTAATTAGCATTAAAAAAAATAAGAATGATCTAATTTCTTTCGCTTTACGACCTTCTTTTAATACAATTCGGCTAAACGGTTCTGATAATAGGATCGACAGAGCAAATACAAAGGCAAATGCTAAAGCCGATTGTGCACATATCCCCATAAGAATACGTTTATTGGTATTGCCAAAATAACCCAATTGATCGCCAAGGAATAATAAATTCCAAATAACGCCAAAAACAATCACCGCTGACCATTTCATGGGAAAGCTTCCGCTTGATTGATATTTTATTATCTTGGCTTCAATTTCAGCAGGTATGGGTTCGGTGTTATTTAAAAACCCTGTGCTTTCTATTCGTTTTATCAGGTCACGGCTGCCAGGGGTTAAAAAGACGACCTTCGCGCTATATTCCTTAATACGATGATTAATTTTTATACCGGCTCCAAAAAACAACGAAAATGGTTCGATAGAGATAACATCCGAAGGTTTAAAATAAAGATTGCCTATTATGGATGCATTTAATTGCAACTCATTTTTATTAACTAATAACTTAGCAAAAGGCCATGTGGCTCGGCCCAATCCGATATTTGTACCTCCTGTTTCTTCAATATCATACATTACTTTCTGTTTGGGAAAGTAATTTTACCAATAAATCTATTTAAAAGCAATGGGATAAACAAAAACATCATCTGAAATCATAGATATTAATAGCGTGGTCGCTGAAAACTGACGTAGTACAAAAGCACGACAAATTATCCTCTAAACCCGCTGCATTATGCAAATCACCCATAAAAGAGTTCGAGTTTTGTAGTCTAAGGGCCACGTTAATGCTGGTTGTCTTACTGATAGGCGGCATTTTTTATTATGAGTAAAGCAATAGGTAAAATTGTGATGGTTAATTATAAAATATGTGGAAGATCGTAGCTGGAATTACAGCGGTTATTGTGTTCGCTGGAAGCATGTGTTTTCTATATTACAAAGACTATAAAAAAAATTCTGATTATTATTTTGACGGAGAAGTGCAAAATATTAGATATGATGTAAAGGGTTTTCCTTATGTTACGATAGTTAATAAGACGTACTATTTATCTTATAATAATTGGAGTTTTAATTATAGGATTAAAAAAGGTGATACGCTAAAAAAGGAGAAAGGTACTTTTACAGTTAAAATAATCAAATATAAGTCGGGAGAGGCGCTGATTTTTAAATAAGCTGCTGATGAAAAACCAAAGAAAATATTAGTGTTTTTATTATTTTTTCATCGATACAAAATATTTCAGGAGCGAAAGGGCATACCATTAAAGTAAAATGGGATACGAAAAATCCCCGGAATGCAAACTCCCCGTTAATTGAAAATAATCCATGGTCAATATCGTCCGGCTTAGACCCTCACGCCGATTTCGATAAGCACCTCGATGCACTACTAAATTTACTCGAGCCTAAAATTGAATTATTAAAGCCATTTTGCGAGAAATATCACTGTGAAATATCCTGTGGTATGTTTATTTATTTTGATAATGGAGAAAATGCGCCATGGGTTCATTTTGATGCTCGATATAATAACCTCATAAAAGAGTTAAATATTAATTTTGATTTGGACATGTATGTTTTACCCAATAAATGATTTATATATTTTAAAAATAATAACACTCCATTTTTAAATGAAGATTTTTTTAGACATTGATGGTGTCATGGTTCATGCAAACCCACAAAAGCAAATTGATTTTGACGAGGATGGGTTTTACATATTTAATACGGCATCAGTGCGAATCATTAAATCATTAATACAACCATTAAAAGATGAATTGATTTTATCAACTACGCATCGCTTTAGATATACTATACCCGAATGGAAAGAGATATTCAGTAAAAGGGGAATTGATGTAAGTGAAATATCGATCGTTAACTTACCCATTACCATTAATAACAGCAGAAAGGATGAGATTATGAACTGGATTTTTCTAAATGATTTCATCGTTGATGATCTTATAATTATAGATGATGATAAATCTTTAAATGAACTGCCAGCGGCTATAAAATCTCGTTTGGTATTAACAAATTCATATACCGGTTTAATAGATGACCTTGCGATTAAAAGAGTAATAAACAGGATATTATAATTTATTGATTCACCCCATAAGCTACCAGATAATAATATTGAAAAAACGTTTTATCTAATTGCTATATTTACCTGAACTCTATATCACAATTCACAATGAAACACGCCTATTACAAAAACGTACTATTAGCTGCAATTACTGCCGGTATATTTACTTGTACCCAATACGCCGCTGCTCAAACCGTAAACGAAGCCGACCGCCACGAAATAGTAACCAAACTGGCTGATAAGCTGGTTGATGTTTATCCCTTCCCCGACATCAGCGCTAAATACAGCGAAGCTCTGAAAAAGGCGGAGGCAGCAGGCCGCTACGATAACCTGAGCGAAGATGAACTGGCATCACGATTGACCGAGGATTTAAACAAGGCCCATAAAGATGTACACCTGCGGGTTATGCGTAACGAGCAGGTATATAAAAGCATGACGGAGCCACGCGCCGAGGGGGGACAATACCAGGAGGACGATTCGGAGCGCAGGGCTAATTATGGCTTTACAAAGGTTGAGATAGACGGGGCCACCTCAACGGCGTATATCAATGCCCCCGGCCCGTTCTATGGCTCAAAGGAGGCTTTTGAAATGGCTGCTGCAAGCATGAACATGGCGGCCTATAGCAATTATGTAATCATTGATATCCGTAATAATCCCGGCGGTACGGGGCAAATGGGGCGTTTCCTGTCATCATACTTTTATAATGCCGGCCAGGAGCAATTTTACCTGAACGGTTTTTACAAGGACCGCAAGCAGGATGAGCAGGAGTGGACCTACGCCTACGTGCCCGGCAAACGCATACCCGATGCCAAGGTTTACCTGCTGGTAGGCCGGGGTACAGGCTCGGCATCAGAAGGGTTTGCGTATGCCATGCAAAAATTGCACAGGGCTACTATAGTGGGTGATACTACTGCCGGTGCCGGTATCGCGGGCACCTATGTAGCGCTTAAAAATAACCTGATCGTTTTCACGCCTTTTAAAATGGTTGTCGGCCCCGGCAGTAATGTGGGTTGGGAGGGTACTGGTGTTATACCCGATGTGCAAACCGGTAAAAATGATGCGCTGTTAGCCGCCCGTAAGCTGATACTGGAGGATATTGTTAAGAATGGTAAGGACAGCGTTACCCGTGAGGCGGCGCAATGGGTGGTTGATAACAGCAACATGGCTACAAACAAACCCGTAAATATAAAAAGTAAATATGCTGAGCTGGTGGGTAAATACCCCAACAATGTATCCATAGCGGTTGCTAAAGGCGGCTTGGTATTTAAACGTAACGAACCGGGCAAGCCCGCCGAAAGCTACACCCTGCAAGAGGTAAAACCCGATGTATTGGTGGTGAATGGCCTTAACGCCAACATTGCGCCAAACAGTTCACGCATTTATGTTAACCGTAATGCGGCCGGTAAAGTGGTAAGTATACATCGTAAAACCATGATGGCCAACGGTACTATTTACGTAGCGCCACAGCCGCTAAAAAAGCAATAATACGTTTTACCGTTTACAGCTAATTATTAGCTGTAAACGGTATCTAACAACTTCACTTTTTCCAAAGCCTGCTCAATATCACTAATAAGGTATTGGGGCTCTTCAAGGCCTATGTATACACGGATGTTTTGGTGCCTTATATTGTTGATGTCGTATTTTTCGGGCGGTATAGAGGCTATGGCAGGCAGCACCAGGCTTTCGTGCCCGCCCCATGATACGGCGATCAGCATGTGCTGCAAGCCATTACAAAAGGCCTCTATTTTAGCATAAGTTGAATTTTTTAGCGCGATACTGAATAGTCCGCCGCAGCCCTGCATTTGTTCGTGTGCCAACTGGGTTTGCGTAAATGCCGGACTAAACGGCCAAAGCACGGTTTCAATGGCATCCTGCTGGTAAAGCCAGTCGGTTATAATACGCGTGCTTTCAAAACTCCGTTGCAAGCGTAACTGCAATGTACGTAAACCACGCAGCAATAACCAGGCACTATGCGGCGAAAGGGCCGGGCCGAGGTTCATAAACTCATGCTCAAATAGCTGTTTTATCAATTTTCGGCTGCCGGTAACTACGCCCGCCATTACATCTGAATGCCCGCCGATATATTTTGTAGCTGATTGCGCTACCAGATCGATACCCAACCCTATAGGTTGTTGAAAAAGCGGGGTGCAGTAACTGTTATCAATAATAGTTATTATGCCCCGTGCCCTGGCAAATGCTGCCACAGCTTTAAGGTTCTGTAATTCGTAAGTAAAGGTGTTGGGGCTTTCCAGGTAGATGAGTTTAGTGTTGGGTAAAACAGCATCTTCAAAGTCACTTAACGCGATGCCGGGTACAAACGTAGTAGTAACACCAAATTTGGGCAGCAATTCGCGGAATAGTTTATCCGTCCAGCTATAGGGGTTTTCCACGCAAATTACATGGTCGCCCTGCTTTACCATGGCTATAACTGAGGTGCTGATGGCCGCAATCCCGCTCGAAAAAAGCAGGGCATCCTCAGCGCCGTCAAGCGCGGCAAGTTTTTTACGTAATATATTAAGGGTAGGGTTTTGTCCGCGCGAATAAAGGGTAGCATCAAACTCATTACCCATGGCATTGCGCATATCGGCAACGGTGTTAAAAGCAAAATTGCTGCTTTGCATAACCGGTGGCGATACGGCGTTAAAGTATTGCCCGCGTTCTTCGCCAAGCTCATTTAAAATAAAAGACAGATCCATAACAGATATTATTGTGAGTGATTAGGTTTAGTAATTGATTTTTGCCTGTGTTTGGTAATATAATAAATAAGCAAACCGAGTGCAAATACACCTATGCATACGGCTGCCGCTACAGGATGTTTCATAAATATAAACAACGTAATAAGCCAGTAAGTAATTATAAACACTACCGGTATAATGGGGTACAGCTTGGTAGCATATATGCCAGGCAGCTTTAAATGCTTTGTTTTTTTGCGAAGCACAAATACCGATAAAGCCGCTGTTGACAGGCCGATCGTATCAAAAAACATAACGTAGCTTATAATGCTGCGAAATGAATCAACAAACAGCAGGACACAAAGCACAATCAGCACAAAAAAGGTAAGGCCGAATTGCTGTACCTGGGTTTTAGGGTTTATTTTTTTAAAGATGCCGGGCAAAATACCGTCCTCGGCCATGGCATAATAAATACGCGGGTTGGCCATAATATTTACATTGATAAAGGTTAGTACGGATACAAAAGTAAGTACCGATATAATTTTATAGCCCGTAACCCCAAACTGCGAGCCGGCCAATACCGCGGCAAGCGCCGGGGTATGCTGCATTTGCGCAATGCCCAATACTTTATAATAAGCTATGTTGATAAGCGTGTACAAAGCGATTACCACAAACATGCCGGTTAATATGGCCTTAGGGATGTTCTCTTTGGCATTGATGCTGTCTCCGCCAAAATTTATAGTTTGCTGGTAACCCCCGTAAGTAAAAAACACAGCGATCAGGCTGATGCCAATGTCTGACCAGGTATTGTAATCGCCATGAATAATAACGGGTTGTAACGGTTGTGAATCAACCTTAAAAATCGCGCTGCATATTACCAGTATAATGGCTATTTTAAATAAGGTAAGCAGGTTTTGAGTTTGGGCACTCATTTTAATGCCTCTTAAATTGATAATATATAATATCAATACCGATGATATGGCGATAACCTTAACCCATAGCGCGCTTTGCAGGCCGCCCGGCATAATAAGCGGAGCGATATACTGTGCGCCAATTAACGTTACAGCAGCTACAGAGGCGGCATTGCTTATTACCAGTATCCAATTGATCATGAAAGCCACAGCAGGGTGAAAGCTAAATGAAAAGGCTTTGTAAAATCCGCCTGTAGCCGGGTATCTTGCACCTATCTCGGCAAAAGTAAGCGCGCCGAACAGGCTTATCAGTCCGCCAAAAAGCCATACCCCGAAATAGAGGTACGGGTTGGTTAAATTTTGCGATACCTCAGTTGGTGTGGCAAATATGCCCATACCGATCACCAGGCTGATCACGATCATTGACAGATCAAAGCGACTGAGTTTAGGAAGTATGCTCATAAATATAATAAACCAACAACATTAAACCGGGTGTGTTAAGATAGGATTTCAATATGGCAAATACAATTATAGCTTAAACAGCGTTATACCATTCGGCAGGCTAAAGTAATATGCTCGCTTGTGTATGTTATAATAAAAGTTATTTTTACACTTATTAATTAAGAATGCTTTATAATATTAAATTTTATATTGCATAATAACACTAAACCAAGGCTAAACCATACATTACCGTTTATACTGAAATGGCCGACAATAAGAAAAAGGTATCGATAAAAGATATTGCTAAGCTTACTAATACCTCAATAACCACTGTATCATTTGTAATAAACGGTAAAGGGCGTATTAGTAATGAGATTAAAAAAAAGGTGCTTGATGCCGCCCTTAAAAATGGTTACGAACCAAACCGTATGGCCGTAGGCTTGCGTACAGGAGTATCAAAGGTAATAGGGCTGATTGTTGAAACCATTGGCGGCCCGTTTTTTGGCGCTATGGCTAAAGTGATTGAAGAAGAAGCCGAAAAGGCAGGCTATGGTGTTATTTATTGTAGCACCAATAACAATATACAAACGGGTAAAAATGTGATCAAAATGCTGTCGAACCAATTGGTTGACGGGTACATTGTTACCCCGATGAAAGGGTTGGAGCAGGAAATCGAAGCCATAATGAATAACGGCAAGCCCGTAGTGCTGATAGACGGGTACTTTCCGGAGTTGAATATACCGCATGTGCTGGTTGATAACTATAACAGTGTTTTCAGCGCTATGAGTTCACTCATCTCATCGGGCTATAAAAACATCGCCTATGTAACACCCGACCTGGACCTGGTTCAGCTTGAGGAGCGGTTAACAGGCTATCGTGATGCCATCAGGGCAAGCGAACTGAAACAAGACGAAAAGAACGTCCTTAAAGTGCCCTTCGGTAGTGATAAGGCCGAGGCAATATGTGCTATAAAGGAGTTTTTGAAGAAGAATAAAAAACTTGACGCGGTATTTTTTAGCACCAACTATTTGGGCTCCATGGGTTTGCAGGCTATTAACGAACTTAAACTGAATATACCTGACGATATTGGCATGGTTAGCTTTGATGATAATGAGCTGTTTGAATTATACCCCCCGGGCATAACAGCCGTTAAACAGCCTACTTACCAGATAGCAAAATCAGCTATTGACCTGCTGCTCTCGCGGTTAAATGATGACCAGTTGGACATTTCAGAGATCAAGATGCAGATACCGGCCGACTTGGTTAAACGAGGGTCAACTAAAGTGCTAAAATAAACAATCGTGAAACACATAATAAAAAAGCGGATTAATATTATTCATCCGCTTTTTTATTATGGCTAATACACAACAGGGTTTACAAGCCTGTTAAAACAATACAGCGGCTTGCTTACAGGCATCTGTAATTGCGAATGTATCTTAAAAAAATTAATTTAATTGGCTACCCGCAGGCAGTTGTAATGGTTATTTCAAAGATGGATAATTAATAACTGAACAGGTCTTTAATTTGTATCAATAGTTCCTCAAATCGTCTCAATCTAAACTGTTCTCATAATGCATTAACAGGCTGGTTAGTTAAACATGATTAGCTATATTTGGTATCAATACCAATTAAACGCTGATTGAGAGTTAAACTATTTTTACTGCTTTGCTTAATTGCTGCCGGTTTTAAGGCCGGGGCACAATCACATTACTTTACGCATTACCAGGTAGAGAACGGCCTGTCAAACAACGCGGTTATTTGCAGCATAATGGATAGCCGTGGCTTTATGTGGTTTGGTACCAAAGATGGCCTTAACCGGTTTGACGGCTACAGTTTCAAAATTTTCCGCAATGACCCGGCTGATAAAACTACCTTAGGAAGTAATTACATATCAACCCTTTATGAAGATGAAAGCGGTATACTTTGGGTAGGAACTGAAAATGGCCTTTACCGTTATGATTGGGAGAGAGAATGCTTCGTTCTTTTACCGGGCAGCCCTCAGCAAGCTATTAAATATGTTTTACGGCAAAAAAACTATTTGTGGGTAGTATCCGATTTTTCATTATTTAAGTACGATCTTAAAAAACATACCATACAATCTTATCGCAACAGGCTTTTAGCAACAGCTTTATGCCGTTCTTTTGAGGGAGATATATGGGTGGCTACTGCCGACGGTTATCTTCAAAAATATAATGAGGCCAAAGATAGCTTTAAAGTATTCAAAGCATTTGAACATAAAAATAACAGTCAGGTATCTAACTGGATCGAGAAAATATGCGGCGATAGGCCCGGCAGGTTGCTTGTTGGTACCTCAAACCAGGGCGTAAAATTATTCAACACTCAAACGCATACATCAACCGACTTGCTTACGCATAATAAGAACGGCACAGATATTTTCGTCCGGGATTTTATGCGGATTTCAGCTAATGAGCTTTGGATAGCGACAGAATCAGGTATATATATTTATCGTGAAGGATCTAAAGAGCTGGTAAACCTGCATAAGCAATATAATAACCCCTATTCATTGGCTGATAATGCAACATATACTATAAGTAAAGATAGCGAAGGAGGTATATGGGTGGGCACCTATTTTGGTGGGGCTAATTACTATCAGCCCAGGTATAGTTATTTTGAAAAATATTTCCCCCGCATAGGCGAAAATTCAATTAGCGGTAATGCCGTGCGAGAAATAAGCCATGATAATGCGGGCAACCTATGGATAGGTACCGAAGATGCTGGGCTTAATAAGTTTAACCCCCAAAAACGCCAATTTACAAGCTACAGTCCGGGCGACGGGCGCTCAGGTATTGCAAACACAAACCTGCATGGTTTGATGGTGGATAGCAATGAGATATGGATAGGCACTTTTGAGCATGGCCTTGATGTAATGGATATACGTACCGGTAAAGTAATACGCCATTATCATTCAGGGCCGGGATTAAATCAGCTTAAAAGCAACTTTGTATTCTGCATATTGAAAACCCGTGCAGGTGATATACTGGTAGGTACCCCGGCTGGTTTATATAAATATAACAAGTCGGCTGATGATTTTATGTTAATGCCGCAATTGCCTGCATCATCTTTTTTAACAACGCTAATTCAGGATAAGGAGGGTACAATTTGGGCAGGTACTTTTCGTAATGGAATATATACCCTGGATGCCAATGGCAATAGTAACAGTATTGTAAAGCTGCCATCCGTAAATGCTGATCTGTCCAAAATCCGCATAACGGGTATATTTGAGGACTCTGATCAAAAAATGTGGTTCGCTACCGAGTCGGGTTTGTTTAAGTATAACCGCGAAACGAAAAGTGTTAAACATTTCACGGTAAACAACGGGCTGCCAAACAATTTAATGTACAGTATATTAGAGGACAATCGTAAACAATTGTGGATCAGTACATCAAAAGGGTTGGTATGCTTTGATCTGCGTACAGAAAAGGTAAGGGTTTACACCAAATCCAATGGCTTATTAACAGATCAGTTTAACTATAACTCGGCTTATAAGGATGCTTCCGGGCGTATGTATTTTGGTGGTGTAAAAGGCCTGATCAGCTTTAACCCCGATGAGTTTATCACCAACACTACGGTGCCGCCTATATATATCACAGGGTTTCAGGTGCATAACCGGGAGCTTGTAGTGGGGCAAAAAGGGTCGCCGCTTAAACGCTCAGTATTAGTTACGCGCAAGTTAACGCTCGATCACACAAGCAGTTCGTTCAGTATTGATTTTTCGGCCTTGAGCTATACCTCGCCGGGTACCCTGGAGTATGCCTACAAAATGGAGGGACTTGATAACCAATGGACGTATATTAAAACCAACCGCCGGGCTTTTTTTACTGAACTGCCTGCCGGGTTATATACGTTCAGGGTAAAGGCGGCTAACAGCAGCGGCATCTGGAGTAATAAGGAGGCTCGAATTGTGATTAAAATACTGCCGCCATTTTGGAAAAGTAATACCGCTTATCTGATCTATACACTGGTATTAATGGCACTTGTAATATGGATTATTAATATTTACAACAAACGGTTACAGGCAAAACAGCACCGCCAGATGGAGCTTTTTGAAAACGAAAAGGAGCGGGAGATATACGAAGCCAAGATTGAGTTTTTTACCAATGTGGCCCATGAGATACGCACACCGCTTACCCTGATAAAAGGCCCGATGGAAAAAGTAATGAAGAAGGCCGGCGAAGTGCCCGACATTGAAAAGAACCTGCGTATTATAGACCGCAACACCGGGCGTTTACTAACCCTAACTAACCAATTGCTTGATTTTAGAAAAACCGAAGCCAAGGGCTTTTCATTGAGTTTTGTAAATGTGGATATTGCCGACCTGCTAACAGATATTTTTACCCGTTTTCAGTTAGCTGCTGAACAACGCGATATTGCCTATAAACTGTTACTGCCCGATGCTAAGGTGCATGCTTATGTTGACCCTGAAGGTTTTACCAAAATTATAACTAACCTGATAGATAACGCTATAAAATACGGCGAGCACGAAGTTGAAGTTGCCCTGATGCCGATAAGCACTGTAGATGAAAATTTTACCATTGAAGTGCGTAACGATGGCAAATCCCTCCCGGCTGAATTGAATGCCCGCATATTTGAGCCATTTTTTAGGGTGAATGATGGGGCTAAGCAACCAGGCACCGGTATTGGCCTTTCTATATCAAAAGCACTTGCCGAATTACACAATGGAAAACTCGAATTGGTGGGATATGTAAAACGTTTTAATATATTTGCTTTAACACTACCTGTGCACCAATTAATAGAGTTTAACCTAAGCGGGAAATGGAAAAAACATTAAGCGTTACTGCTTATCAGCCCAATGATGTTGTTGCTGATAAACCGGTTGTATTACTCGTGGATGATAATGAGGAGATACTTGAATTTGTATCAGAAGACCTGGGTGAAAAATACCGGGTTATTACTGCCCCTGATGGCATAATTGCGCTTGAAATTTTACGCGAACAAATAGTGCATTTAATTATAAGCGATGTAATGATGCCCCGGCTTGATGGGTTTGCCCTTTGCGAAGCCATAAAAGCTGACTTTGAGCTCGGTCACATCCCGGTAATATTGCTTACCGCTAAAAATACGCTGCAATCAAAAATAGAAGGGCTTGAACTGGGTGCCGATGCATATATCGAAAAACCTTTTTCGCCGGAGTATTTGCAGGTACAGGTGGCCAGTTTGCTGCGCAACCGAAATAAAATAAAACAGTACTTTGCCAAATCGCCGCTGGCTCACATTAAAAGCATTGCCCATACCCGCGCCGATGAACTGTTTTTGGAAAAACTGAATGAGCTTATCCTGAAAAATTTGGACAACAAGGACCTTGACGTGGAAAACCTGGCTGATATGATGAATATGAGCCGGCCTACGCTTTACAGAAAGATCAAATCCATATCAGACCTAACCCCCAACGAGTTGATTAACCTTGGGCGCTTAAAACGCGCCGCGGAATTACTCAGTGAGGGTGAGTTCAAGATCTATGAAATATCTGACATGGTTGGCTATAGCTCACAAACCCAGTTTGGCCGTAATTTCTTAAAACAGTTCGGGATGTCGCCGTCTGATTATTTATACAGCCTGCAAGTATAGCTTATACCCCGCTGAATACTGAGAAGCCACCATCAACACTGATAATGGAGCCGGTAACAAAACGGGAGGCATCGCTCAGTAAATAGATCAAAGCGCCTACCAGTTCATCCGGATGGCCAAAGCGTTTATAAGGTGTGTTTTGTATTACCAGGTTACCGCGTAAGGTGTATGATCCGTCGGGTTGGGTAAGCAGTGTACGGTTTTGCTCCGTCAGAAAAAAGCCCGGCGCTATAGCGTTCATGCGGATGGCATCGCCATAACGGTTAGCAGCCTCAACGGCAAACCATTGGTTATAACAGTCAATAGCCGCTTTGGCAATGCTGTACCCTAATACTTTGGTAACAACCCGCTGTGCTGTCATGGATGAAATGTTAACGATGCTGCCGCCCCCGTTCGTCATGGACTGTCCAAATACCTGTGTTGGTATAATGCTGCCCCAAAGGTTGAGGTCAAGCACCTGGCGTAGCCCCTCAAAGTTTAAACTGAATATATCATCATTGGGTTGAATAACGCCTCCCGGTAAATTGCCCCCAGCGCCGTTAACCAAACCATCAATACGGCCATAGGCAGCAAGCACCTTTTCACGGGCGGCTATTAAATCAGACTCGTTCAATACATCCGCCACCAGGGCCATAGCCTCGCCGCCTGACTGTTTAATGGCTTCGGTACGCTCAGTAGCCACCTGTTCATTACGGCCCAGTATGCAGGCAATGCCGCCAGCTTCAGCTATGCCTTTAACAAATGCCTCACCTAAAACACCGGTACCGCCGGTTACAATAATTACTTTGCCTTTTAACGAGAAGTTTTCCATGCTGCTATTTATGTGTGGCTAATATAGCATTTACCCTGCTATAAGTACAGCATCAACAAACCAATGTTTACTATCGAAAATATGTTCGGCTGGCTTAAACCCGGCATGGGTAGCCATTTCATCCACCTCTTCAACGGTGTATTTTTGTGAGATCTCCATCCAGATGTATTCATCTTTTTCAAAGCGGATGCTTTTGCCGTGCAGGTTCACTACCTGTTCATTCAGGCTGATGAGGTAGCTTTTACAAGCCCCTGTTTCCGGGTCGTAACTGCAATAATGGTCAAACTGCTCCACCTCAAAATCAGCACACAGCTCGCGGTTGATGCGGGTAAGCAGGTTAAGGTTAAATGCTTTGGTGATGCCCCCTTTATCATCATACGCGGCATGGATAATGTTGGGGTTTTTCTTCAGGTCGACCCCCATCAGCATCATATCGCCCTCATTCAGGTGGCCGCGTATTTCAGTCAGGAAGCTTTTAGCATCTTGAACCGGCATATTGCCAATATTCGATCCTAAGAACATCACCACCTTACGCCTGCCTGATATAGCCGATGCTTTTTCCAGCATTTGGAAATATTCACCTTCTAACCCGGTAAGTTTAAGGCCGGGTACGCTTATAGGCAGGTTTATCTCTAACTCGCTGATCACATGGCCGGATATATCAATGGGCATATACTCAAAATCGGTACCCTGCTCCACCAGCTTGCGCAGCAGGTGGATAGATTTAGTTGCATCACCCGCCCCAAGTTCGATCAGGTCAAACGGTTCGCCGCCCTTGCGTATGGTGTTGGCCAGCAGTTCGGTTTGTTGGCTAAATATTTCCATCTCCAGGCCGGTAAGGTAGTATTCCGGGCAATTCATTATATCCTGAAACAGCTTGTCGCCGCGCTCATCATAAAAATATTTTGATTGCAGGTGCTTTGGCTGCGCGCCCAGGCCCTCAAGCACATCGTGCATAAATTGGCTGCATTGGCTTTCGGATTTTTTTTCAGGTGCGGTAGGTGTAAGTATCATAATTGGTTGGTGTTGGATAAAGGATTACATGGCAAGGCGTATACCGGTGAATTGCCAGCGTAAATGTGTTTGAAAAAAGTTGCGGTAGGTAGCCCTGCTATGCCCCGGCGGCGTAACCTCGGATGCGCCACGCAGTACTTTTTGGTTCACCATAAATTTGCCGTTATACTCGCCAATGGCCCCCGGCGCTTTTGAAAAACCGGGATAGGGCAGGTACGCGCTTTCTGTCCACTCCCAACGCTGGCCCCAGTTGAATTTTGCAGCGGCTGCTTCCCACTCAAATTCAGTGGGCAGGCGCATGCCTTTCCAGGCGGCATAAGCATAGGCCTCAAAATAACTGATGTGGGTAACCGGACCGTGCATATCCAATGGCTCCAGTCCGTGGTAGGTATAATGATGCCATTGCCCGTCAATCTGGTACCAATACAGGGGGGCTTCAATTTTATGAGTATTTACCCATGCCCAGGCCTCGGCATGCCAGTGCCTGAAATCGTGATAGCCGCCACTGTTTAAAAACTCCAGGTATTCGGCATTGGTAACCAGGTTCGGGCTGATCTGATAAGCATTCAGGTAAACCTTATGCCGGTTTAGCTCATTATCAAAGCAAAAGCCTTCACCTTCAAAACCTATTTCGTATATACCTTCATCCATCCGGATAAAGTCACTCTGCACAGGTTCAATGTGCGGCACCTTATATTCGTGCGAGTAAGCCGGGAACAATGGGTTATGGCCTAAAATATATTTTATATCAGTATACAATAGCTCCTGGTGCTGCTCCTCATGGTTAAAGCCCAATATTACCAGTTCCTGCACCTCTGCCGACAGTTCACCACATAAAAAATGATACATGGCCTCGTCAACATATTTGCGGTAGCTGTAAATATCGATCACCGTAGGGCGGCTCAGGTTGCCCCTGTCCGTACGGATCACCCTGTTGCCTACGCTCTCGTAATAGCTGTTAAAAACGTAGTTGTATTCGCTGTTGTACTCTTTATATGCCGATACGTAAGGCTTCAATATAAAGGTTTCAAAAAACCAGGTAGTATGACCCAGGTGCCATTTAGGCGGACTAACATCCTCAATTGGCTGAACAACATAGTCCTCGGTTTGTAGCGGACTGCAAATATGTTCGGTGTGTTGCCGCACCTGTTGGTAAAGTTGTGCTAAATTCATTATTTATTGCTGTCAAGGTGGTTCTTCAGCTCAGATATGGTTTTAACATTTAACTCCCGCGCTTGTTTTTGGCGCATCATTAAAGCGTAGGCATTGTTAAAACCTATAGGGGTAAGCCATTTTATGCCATAACGCTTATTAAATTCGGCCTTTACAAAATCATAGGTGCGCTCTTTATCGCCAATAATTTTATTTACGGTTTCGGCCGGTGCCTGTAAAATGGCTAACAACCCGGTACCGGTATATTCGGGATAAAAATCTATCTGGTTATTGGTAAGCGCGTCAAAACATATTTTAGTACCGCCGAGGCCTGTTTTGGTGGATACATCGTAATCAGTATAACCTTTTATCAGCATGGCGTACATATTGGCTAAAATATATTGTTCGCCAAATATTTTTGAGCCGATGCGGATAATGCCTGCCTGGCCATTACGAGCCGGCTTATACAAATGCTTCGATTCTAAAAAATCCTTTGCCACCCTTTCCGGTGTTTGGTGCAGGTAATCGGTACGGTAGTTCAGTTCCGTCATAATGGAATCGGTTATGGTACCGGCCAGCAGGTTAAGCGTTTTTTCCAGCTCCGGAAATTTGGTCAGCGCGGCCCGGCTCACAATAGGCGCGGCGTAGTAAGGGGGGAAAATGTGTTTGTCATCATCCAGCACCAACAGGTTGTAGGCCTTGAGCCGCCCGTCGGTAGAGTAGCCGCTGATCACATCCAGCTCCTGCTCGTAAGCGGCCTTATACATTACGGCATCATTTATAACGATGGTGTGGATCTTCAACCCATACTTTTCGCGTAGCCCGATGTTGCCATCCTGCCTGCCCATAAACTCGGGTGTGAAACCAGCGGTCAGCTTTCCGCCATAAGCAGATGGAATAAAGTAAAAAGAAGCCAGCAGCAGTGTAACTACCGGCAGGGCATAAGCGCCCGTTCTTACCTTCCTGAAATTCAGCTTTTGTACCCGCGATAACAGGAAGTCAAATAAAATGGCCAATAAAGCAGCCGGAATAGCCCCTGCTAAAATCATGTTGGTATTATTAAGCGATATACCACCAAAAATGAACTCACCCAAACCGCCCGCCGCAATGTAAGAGGCCAGCGTAGCCACGCCCACATTAATTACCGTAGCAGTACGTATCCCAGCCAGTATAACCGGCATGGCCAGTGGTAGTTCAACCTGCTTTAATACCTGCCACCTGCTCATACCCATAGCAATGGCGGCTTCCTTTACCGAAGCATCAACACCGGTTATGCCGGTATAGGTATTGCGGATAATAGGTAGTAGCGCATACAGCAGCAGGGCCACAATGGCGGGTTTTGGCCCGATGCCCAATACCGGGATCATGAAGCCTAATAAGGCGATGCTTGGTATGGTTTGCAACACACCGGCAATACCCAGAACACTGCCCGACAACTGTTTTTTACGGGCGATAAAAATGCCTAAAGGCAAGCCAATAATTACGGCTATCAAAAGTGAGATAAAGGTTAAGCCGATATGCTCAAGCGTTTGCGATAGTAATTTATCTGATTGCTGGCGCATGAAATCCAGCAGCGATTGTTGCTGTTCATTCATGATGGAGCGGTTGTTTTTTATATTGATAGTAGGCATTCATCAAGGCTTCAAAGCCCACGCTCTTTATCTCGCGTGTATGCTGGTTGATGATGTTGATATTATCGTGCTGTGTGAATTTAAAACCTTCCAAGGCTGTCCACATGTTTTCATCTGCGGATAGCAGGTCGGTATGCGTTTTGCGCCCGGTATCCATCAGTGCATCCCAAAGATTAACCAGTTTAATGGTGCGCAGCTCCAGTTGCAAATGCTGCTCTTTCAAAAAATCGCTCACAAAACTATTGGCGGGGTTAAAAAGCAGTTGCTGTGGCGTGCCCTGCTGTACTATGCGGCCTCTATCCATAATAATCACCCGGTCGCCCAGAGTAAAGGCTTCCTGTACATCATGGGTAACCATAATTATGGTTTTGCGCTTTAGCTCATCAAGTGCCTTAAACTCGGCGTGTATCTTGGTACGGGTAACGTTATCCAGCGCGCCAAATGGCTCATCCATCAGCAAAACCGGGGCATCAGCAACCAGGGCACGTGCCAGGCCCACCCGCTGCTGTTGCCCGCCGCTCAATTCGTTCGGGTAAACATTAAGGTATTGTGCCGATAAGTGCAGCTTTTCCAGCAGCTCAATGGTGCGCTTTTGGGTTTTGGCTTTATCCCACCTGAGCAGGTTAGGTACAATAGCTATATTTTGAGCAACGGTATAATGCGGAAAAAGGCCATTGTTTTGCAGCACATAACCTATACCGCGCCGCAATTCCTCGGGCGGTTGGCCGGTAATATCCTTACCGTTTATGCTGATGGTACCGCTTGTAGGCTCAATAAGCCGGTTAAGCATTTTTAGCGTAGTGGTTTTACCGCAGCCGCTGGTACCCAGCAAAACCATGGTTTCGCCCTCGGCTACCTCGAATGATACGCTATCAACTGCCTTTACAGCGCCAAAATGTTTGCTCAGGTTGTCGGCCTTTATCATGCAGTGTTATTTCTCCAACGTCATGAAAAGGTTATTCAACGACTCGGAATAAGTGGGGTGCGCGAATACACAATAACGTATCCTGTCGTACGTAATGCCGCCTTCCATAGCCATTTGCAGTACGGTCATGATCTCGCCACCCTGTTCGCCCAAAATGGCAGCGCCCAATATCTTTTTACTGTCCGGGTCAACTATGGCTTTCATCATTCCCCGTGTATCGCCAACCTCAATGGCGCGGGCTACGTGTGCCATTGGCAGGGTAACGGCCAGGTAATTGATGCCTTGTTTTTTTGCATCCATTTCACTCAGGCCAATACGGCCCAATTGAGGATCGGTAAACATGCAATAGGGTACCGGGCGATCATCCGTAGTAAAACTTTCACCTTCAAAAAGATTGCGGTACACGATGGTATAATCGTTATAAGAGATATGCGTAAATGCCGGGCCCGGTTTTACATCGCCTAAGGCATAAATGCCGGGCACATTGGTTTCCAGCTTATTATTTACCTTGATGTGGCCTTTATCATCAATCTCAACGCCGGTTTTATCAAGCCCAAGCCCGTCGGTTTGCGGTTTGCGGCCTGCTGCAACCAGTATGTGGGTGCAATCAATGTCACTTGTTTGGCCATCACGCTCAATAGTAGCGGTAATGCTGTAGCCGGTTTTGTCAAAGCTTTTGGCCTGGGCAGTACATAATATGTTGATGTTTTCCTTTTGCAGAATTTTAGTCAGTTCGTGCGCTATATCCTCATCCTCGCGGGGCAGCAGCCTTTCTGACCGTTCAAGTACAGTTACCCTGCTGCCAAAGCGACTGAACATTTGCCCGAACTCCAGCCCGATATAATTACCGCCGATGATGAGCAGGTGTTGCGGCACCTCTTCCAGATCAAGTATGGTGGTTGAGGTTAAGTATCCCACATCTTTCAAGCCGTCAATATCAGGTATCATTGGCGATGCGCCGGTATTGATAAAGAACAGCTCGGCCGTAAGTTCTTCCTCACCGCCATCATTCAGCTTTACGCTGATGGTTTTATGTGCGGTAAAAGCCGCTTCGCCAAATATCAGATCCAAGCCTTCTGTTTTTTCCACGGCGCTTTGTCCGCCGGTGCGAGACTTCATCACAATTTTATCCTTACGCTCCTTGATCGCCTTCAGATCAACCGAATAGCTGTTCACCGTTACGCCAACCTCAGCCGAATGCTGCGCGTTGTACGCCGCTTTGGCCGAAGCTACCATAGCCTTGGTTGGTGTACAGCCATCGTTAACGCAGGTGCCGCCAACAAAGCGTTTTTCAATAAGCGCGGTTTTTTTACCGGCCTTGGCCAGTTTTTTAGCTAAGGGCGCGCCTGCTTGCCCGGCACCAATTACAATTGCGTCATACTGCCTCATTCGCTTACCTTAACCCCTTTCCAAAAAGCGATGTAGCCTTTTATTTGGGCGGCCGCATCTTTCGGCTCCGGGTAATACCACGCCGCATCCTTGTTTTCTTTACCATCAACGCTAAGGGTATAGTATGATGCAAGCCCTTTCCAGGGGCAGATGGTATGCGTTTCGCTGCTTTGCAGGTAATCCTGCTTAACGCTTGCAGGCGGAAAGTAATGATTATTTTCAATCACGATAGTGGCATCGCTCTCGGCGATCACATGGTCGTTCCAGGTAGCTTTCATGGTTATAAATTTACTAAAGAGTTCCGTTTTTTACTTCACTTTTTTCAGCATCGCTCAGGCTGATCCATTCTTCAAAACTGCGAATGGCATCGCTGGCCCCAAGGCGCTTAAAAAGCACGCTGCGCTCATCCAGCGGCTTACTCAACTCCTGCGAAACAAAGGTATCGCCAAAGCCAGCCCATTCGGCATCGGTTTTTGTGTTGCCGTAATATACCACGTTTATACGTGCCCAGTATATGGCGCTGGTGCACATGGGGCAAGGCTCGCAACTGGTATACATTACGCAGCCTTCCAGGTCGGGTGTTTTAAGTTTTTTACACGCTTCGCGGATGGCGTTTACCTCGGCATGGGCGGTAGGGTCATTAGTAGCGGTAACGGAATTGGGTGTACAGGCCACAACCTCGCCATTTTTAACTATAACAGCCCCAAACGGACCGCCTTTGCCTGTACGTATATTATCATCAGCGCATTTTATGGCCATGCGCATAAATTTAAGGTGGTCGTCGTCTATCTTTTTTTTGTCCATAATGGTGGTAACTATACAATGCTTAGCGGCTGTATTTTGTTTTTTTATAAGCTGCTGATAACTGCGCCATTTAAGAATTTTAAATTGTTGCAAATAATGTTTTAATATTATTTGGAAAGATATATCTTTGCAGACCCAAAATAGGGGGATTTGTTCTTTTTACATGATGGCCCGTTCGTCTAGGGGTTAGGACGCCAGATTTTCATTCTGGAAACAGGGGTTCGATTCCCCTACGGGCTACTATAGTGAAGTATTTGATTATGAATAGTTAATATTTATAAGCGTTACTCGCTATTGCCTATTTACATGATGGCCCGTTCGTCTAGGGGTTAGGACGTTAGATTTTCATTCTAGAAACAGGGGTTCGATTCCCCTACGGGCTACAGAAAGCCGCTTTACGAAAGTAGAGCGGCTTTTTTTATATTTTGCCAAGCTCATGCCGCGAACGCTGTGGCTGGAAACAAACATCATCCGTTATTTGATCTCAGATAAATTCAAATCAAATTCCTGAATTATGGCATCGATATTAAACTCGAAATCCTTTGGAATATTGATTGTTAAGTAGCGGCCAAAATCTACCTGCCAAAATCCGCTACGGCTTAGAAGCTCATCGCCAAGCATCCGATATTCACTGGAGTTGAAATTGATCGGAAGAACAAATCTTCGGGTAATGTATTCAGAATTTTTTACTATTCTTATAATTTCATGTTGACCGTCTCTGTTTAACTTCGTCTCGAATACTGTTCCTTTAGTGAGTTGGCAATTGAAAGTATCATTTTTCTTTCATTCGAAATCTGCCTTTAATTAACTGCTCAACAAACATTGTTGTAACAATATTTTCTCTTTTATCGCATAACTGAATTTGTACTTCCATAAGTGTTGATGCTAAATATAATAAAATGCAGATGAACTTATGATCAGGTGTTTGATCCGGTATTTAATACAACTGATCATCTCAAATTACTAAAAAGAGGTTCAGCATCTTTCTCCTTAGTGAATTTTCGCTACTTCTACTTAATATGATTTACTTAATGTATTATTCGCACTAAGCTTTTAAGGCATTATCAAATTTATTACCTGTATAAACAAATACCAATGCCAATGGTTGAATATGAAAACGCAATCTTATTCACGTACCATGTACTTACCGATACTTAAAAAAAGCACTAAATTTCTGAAATCCGTATCGGCTCTGCTGCTGGTTTTGTCAGTTGCGGCATCATCATGTAAAAAAGATGATAAAGACGATAACAACCCAACGCCCGAGCCGGAACCCGGAACCGAAACAGGGGTTGATGCCCGTTTTACCAATGTTTATACCACCGACCGCAATACTTTGGGTATTGATGATAAGGGGGCGTTATGGGGTGTAGGCGAAAACAATGCACAAGTGCTTGGTACGGGCGACAAAAACCGCCGGCTAAAATTTGTGCGGGTAATTGACCAGGTTAAAGCTATAGCTATTGATGAATCGCGTTCGCTGATTATCAGGAAGGATAACAGTGTATGGACTACCGGCTCTAACGCTTTCGGCGACTTAGGTTTTGGTAATGCCCCATCGAACGGAAGGTTTAAAAAGGTTTTAAGCGATGCCGAGCAGGTTGAAGTTAGTGAAGACAATGGATTTATTATTAAAACAGACCATACACTTTGGGCTATTGGGTTTGATAATTATAATATATTTCCTGAAGAGTCGAACTTATTTACAAAATACACCCGGATTGCTACTAACGTAAAAGCTATTTCGGCCAGGCGCAGCCATATATTGATGCTGAAAACGGATAATACCTTATGGGTTTGCGGGCAAAACATAAATGGCGAACTCGGTCTGGGGCACAATCGCGATCAAAAAGGGTTTGTTAAGGTAATGGATGGCGTAAAAGCTATCAAGTCGCTTGATTTTCATTCACTCATCATAAAAACAGACAACAGCCTGTGGGCTACCGGCCATAACGAATACGGCGAATTGGGTATCGGCAATAAAACCAATCAAAGCCGCTTTGTTAAGGTGATGGATGGTGTATCGGCACTTGCAGGCGGGCGTTTCTTTTCCATCGTAATTAAAACCGATAATACACTGTGGGCTTCGGGCTATAACGCGTTTAGTACCTTTGGTATTGAAGGGCCTGACCAGGATAAGTTTATACGTATAACGGATAATGTAGCCAAAGTATCGGCAATAGAATATCACACATTCATTGTAAAAAAGGATAATACTGTTTGGTGCTCCGGCGATAATACCTTTGGCCAGTTAGGTGTAAATAGCCGCGATGATGTGAAAAGTTTCAGAAAGGTGAAGGTGGATCAGTAAATTTGTATTAAACCATAAAAGATCACTAAACCATGAACCCTGCTAACAACCTGACCCCGGACCAGCAAACGGAACTGCTTAAAATTTTAAAAAGCCGTTTTGAGAAGCATGATAACCGCCACCAAGGCATAAAATGGGCGGATGTGCAGGGCAGGCTGGAAGCTAATCCGGCAAAGCTATGGTCGTTAAACAAAATGGAACTTACCGGTGGTGAGCCCGATGTGGTTGGGTTTGATGCCAAAACCGGCGAATATATTTTTTACGATTGCGCTGATGAAAGCCCAAAGGGCCGCCGCAGACTGTGTTATGATGGTAAGGCGTTAGATGCCCGAAAGGAATTTAAGCCTGAAAATACCGCCATGGATATGGCCGCGGATATGGGTATTGAAGTGCTGACTGAAGCGCAATACCGAGAACTGCAACAACTGGGCAGCTTTGACCTGAAAACATCAAGCTGGGTACAAACCCCTGCTGAAATACGCAAACTGGGTGGCGCTATTTTTTGTGATCGACGCTACAACACCGTATTTACGTATCATAACGGCGCATCGTCCTATTACGCTGCCCGCGGGTTCAGGGGAGCTTTAAGCGTATAAACACAGCGTTATATAACGTCGTTTTCCTGCTCAATATTTAAAATTATTTTCAGGCCTGATCGTCTTTGAAGTTACCCGCCAATTGGTGGCGTAGCATTTCATCATGATCATAAAAAATAAAAATATAGCCATTATTGGCGGTGGCCCGGGTGGGTTAACGCTGGCCAGATTGCTGCAACAAAAAGGGGCTTACGTAAGAGTTTACGAACGTGATACGGATAGAAATGCCCGGCAGCAAGGGGCAACATTAGACCTGCATGCTGAGTCGGGATTGAAAGCTTTGGAACACGCCGGTTTGATGGATGAATTTAAAAAACATTACCGCCCCGGTGCTGATAAATTGATCATTACAGATGAGGACTTAAATACCCGTTATACCGATCATAATGAAAAGCCTGAAGAGGATTTTGGCCAGGAACACTTCAGGCCTGAGATAGACCGCGGGCCGTTGCGAGAGCTGTTGATCGACAGCCTGGAAGAAGAAACAGTGGTATGGAACAGCCAATATATATCGGCACAAAGATTAAATGGCCGCTGGGTGCTGCAATTTAAAAACGGACAAACAGCCTACGCTGATATTATTATAGCTGCCGATGGGGCAAATTCGGCATTACGGCATTTGGTAAGTGATATAAAACCGGTTTACTCAAATATTACCGTTATTGAGGGCAATATTTATAATGCCGCCAAGAACGCACCGATATTAAACAGCCTTGTAAACGGGGGTAAAATATTTGCCCTGGCGGGCTCAAAAACTATTGTACTGAGCGCCAAAGGCGATGGGGCATTGTCCTTTTATACCGGCACCCATGAGCCGGAAGATTGGTTAGCCACCAGCGGTATTGATTTTAACAATAAAAACAGCGTTTTCAACTGGTTTAAAACCCGCTTTGCTGATTGGAGCCCGCAATGGCACGAGTTGTTTGCTGCTGATGATATGTATATAGTGCCGAGGCCGATGTATCATTACCCAACCGATCAGCATTGGCAAACACAAGCTGATATTACCTTATTAGGCGATGCCGCGCACCGTATGCCGCCTTATGCCGGCGAGGGCGTGAACATGGCCATGCTGGATGCCCTTGAACTTGCGGAAGCGCTAACTGATTCAGCGCACCATAACGTACAGCAAGCCATAGCGGCATACGAAAAGCAGATGCTTGCGCGTGCTGCCGAAGTTACCAGGATGACCCTTGAACAAACCGAAGCCATGCACAGCCCGGGCGCGTTGGAGCATGTGCTTAATTTATGGAATGGCGCTGAATGATCAATCCTCAGGATAACGTTTGCGTAAAAAATTCAATAGTGCGTTTCCAGGCCAGTTCGGCAGCGGCTTTATCGTAACGCGGGGTGGTATCGTTGTGGAAACCGTGGTTCACGTTCTCGTAAATAAAGGCCTGGTATTTTTTGTGGTTGGCTTTTAGCGCGGCTTCGTAAGCGGGCCAGCCTTCGGTTATGCGGGTATCCAGCGAGGCATAGTGCAGCATCAACGGCGCGTGTATTTTAGGCACATCGGCAACATCCGGCTGAGTACCATAAAAGGGTACCGCTGCTGCCAGGGTAGGGATGCGTACGGCCATCATGTTGGCAATGCCGCCGCCAAAGCAAAAGCCTACTACGCCCACTTTGCCGTTACAATCCTTATGGTTTTTAAGGTATTCGTACGCGGCAATAAAATCTTCTTCCATTTCGCCTTTGTCGCGCTTGCTTTGCAGGGTGCGGCCATCATCGTCATTACCCGGATAGCCGCCCAGCGGGGTAAGGGCATCGGGCGCTAAGGATACAAAACCAGCCAGTGCGGCACGGCGGGCAACATCCTCGATATAGGGGTTAAGTCCGCGATTTTCATGCACTACAATAATGCCGCCCAGTTTCTTTTTAGCATCAACCGGTTTCGACAGCAGGCCTTTAATACTGCCGCCACCTTTTGGCGAAGGGTAATTAATATATTCTGATTTGAGCCTCGGGTCGTCAGCCTTTACCTGCACATTGCCTTTATAATCGGGCATCAAAAAGCTCATTAATGAGGTTACGGTTAAACCACCAACGGCGTACAACGACAGCTTCTGCATAAACGCGCGCCTGTCCAGCCGGTTGTGGGCATAATCATCGTACAGGTCAAAAACTTCCTGTTTGATATCTTCTTTGTTGATGTGGCTCATGCTTAATAGGTTTACTCAAATGTAGCTATCGGTTGGTAATAGCCTGTTGGTTTGAGCGTAACAGTTTTGATGACAGAAAGATTAATAATGTTTTGTATGTTCAAAATTTATAATGGTATAAGCCCTTTTTAGGCTTACATATTTATAGCTGCCTTCAATTAAATAAAACGCTTTTGCTACGTTTCTCGGCAAGCTGGCAGACTGCGCTTTTATGTGTTTTATCTTATTGCCATAATGAATGAAAATTTCCAGGCTTTGATCATCTATTGAATTTTGATATGTTGTATCAAGTTCTTTATAATTAATCTTTTCGAGCTCATTAGTGATTGAATCCCATAACGATTTTGTCAATGTACCAGTATAGTAACCATGTAACCTACCATCAGGCTCTGCGTTTGGGAATGGGCTTTCATTACCATAAAAGTTATATTTTAAGGTATTATCAATACTTATGGTTACAGGCTGACAGTCACCAAAACAGAATCCGGTAGAAAATTCAATTTTCTTTATCTCTGCTATTTTGCTGCATGAGCAAAATAGCAGAAAGATAAGGATAAGGTATAGCTTCATTTAGTAAATATGAACATCTAAAACCAATGTATCATCATAAGCGTTAAATTACTTTTGCGATTGTATAAACTTCTATGAAGATAGCAACCTATAATGTAAACGGCGTTAACGGCCGCCTGCCGGTGCTGCTGCGCTGGCTTAACGAAAGCGCGCCGGATGTGGTATGCCTGCAGGAGCTGAAAGCCCCGCAGGAAAAATTCCCGGAGCAGGCCATTGCCGATGCCGGTTACAACGCGATATGGCACGGCCAAAAAAGCTGGAACGGTGTAGCTATACTGGCAAAAGGCCTGGATATTAAGGAAACTAACCGCGGACTGCCCGGCGACCCGGAAGATACCCATAGCCGCTACATTGAGGCCGAGGTAAACGGACTGACCATTGGCTGCCTGTACCTGCCCAACGGAAACCCGGCACCGGGGCCTAAGTTCGACTATAAGTTAAAATGGTTCGAGCGTTTTACGCTGCACGCTGTCGGACTACTGGCTTCAAAAAAACCGGTAATATTAACGGGCGATTATAATGTAATGCCTACCGAACTGGATGTTTACAAACCAGAACGCTGGGTAGAAGATGCCCTGTTTCGGCCGGAAACACGCGCGGCATTTAAGCAACTGGTTGACCAGGGTTGGACGGATGCACTGCGCAAGCTATACCCCGACGAGGTGATCTATACCTTTTGGGATTACTTTCGCAATGCGTATGGCCGCAATGCCGGGCTGCGGATCGATCACTTTTTGCTGAGTCCGCAGGTGGAGGGCAGGCTTGCTGCCGCCGGTGTTGATAAGCAGGTGCGCGGCTGGGAAAAAACCAGCGACCATGCCCCGGTTTGGATAGAACTTAAAGACAAATAACTACAAAAGCCCTTATCAATCGTAAGGGCTTTTGAATTTTATATTAAAATAAGGATATTATTCAATAGTGCGCATCACACGGCTCCAGCGTATTTTATTAAGCGGGCCCTTTGTGCTGTCAATACTCATAAAGGTAAGTACAGCCTTGCCCACCACATGATCTTCGGGCACAAAGCCCCAGTAGCGCGAATCTTCGGAGTTATGGCGGTTATCGCCCATCATCCAGTAATAATTCATTTTGAAGGTATAGCTATCCGCTTTTTTATTGTTGATGTAATAACTGCCGTTCTCTTTCTTTATAGTATTATGCTCAAACAGGGTAATGTTACGGCCGTACAGGGCAACGGTTGAATCATTAAGCGGGATGGTCATATCGCGTTTGGGTACCGTGATAGGGCCGTAGTTATCCTGATTCCAGTTAAACAGTTCGCTTTGCGGAAAAACACTCAGATCCTGCTGGCCTTTTGGTTCAATAACCGGAGTTATAGATTTGATATTGGACAAGCCTTTCAACCGGTCAAAACTATCCGAAGGGATGATCATCACATAATCGTTAGCGCTCAACTGTCCGCGAACTTCCACATTCAGGTCCTTCAATAATTCAGGATTAATGGCATTGCCATCGGTGCTAACCAGCCATGAAGTTTGCGCTTTGGGCGAGTTCTTAAATTCCTTGCCGTTCACCATCACCTTGGTATCAACAATATTTAATACATCGCCGGGCGTACCAACACAACGTTTAATATAATGCACGCGCATATCAACCGGGTCTTTCGGTGTGCCGCCCGGATAGTTGAACACCACAATATCGCCACGCTTTACTTCAGAAAATCCCGGCAGGCGGAAGTAAGGGAGCTTAATGGCATCCCAATATGTTTTTATATCAGCCGAGGTAACGTGTGATTCCAGGAATGGGATCGACAGCGGCGTGTTCGGCATACGCGCGCCATAGCTCAGCTTGCTTACAAACAGGTAATCGCCCGTCATCTCCGTACCCTCCATGGAGCCGGAAGGGATGGCATAAGCCGAAAACAGCAGGCCACGCACAACGGTCGAAACCAACAGGGCAAATACGATAGCATCCAGCCACTCACGGGCGGCACTTTTCTTTTTAGCAGGATCTTGTTTTTTGCGCGAAAATGGGTTCAGCTTCATTATTATCAAGTTATGGTTATCCGTTTAGATATTGTGATATACAATATGTTACAATCAACGAATTAATTATTATCTACTAAATCCATAGATATTATAATAATAATTTTTATAATTGCAGAAATAACACACAACAATCACATAATGAAACACTTTTTACTTTTAAACCAAGCTTTAAAAACTATCACAGCTTTGCCTGAAGGCTGTATGTGTTGTTGTTGATGCCTACTCCCCCTTCGCGTTAATTAACTATAACTATCACATACTTACAACCACCATAATTTTTATAATGAAACTTTCTCGTCGCACGTTAAACGTTGTTTTAAAAACGGCATTAATAAATTTTGCACTCTTTTTTACGCTGGCGCATTCTGCCGCCGCGCAGGAGAACCAACTGGTTGAAATATCGGGCAAGGTTACTGATAATACCACCAAGGAGGCGTTGCCCGGCGTAAGCGTGTCCGTAAAAGGAACCGTATCAGGCACTACCACCAATGCGCAGGGGCGTTTTTCGCTGCGCGGAAAGCTCAGGTTTCCGTTTACGCTGGTGTTCTCAAGCGTGGGCTTTAAAACACAGGAGTTCGCGGTTAATTCGCCCGGCACCAGTCTGGATGTATCGCTCAGCACACAATCCATATTAGGTAACGAGGTGGTGGTATCAGCCTCAAGGGTTGAAGAAAGCATCCTGAAATCGCCGGTAGCTATTGAAAAGCTGGATGTAAGGGCGTTGAAAGAATCGCCAGCGCCAAGTTTTTATGATGCCCTGGAGAATGTGAAAGGCGTACAGCTTACCACATCAAGCTTAACCTTTAAGGTGCCTAACACCCGCGGCTTTAACATCCCCAACAACTTCCGTTTTAAGCAACTGGTTGATGGTATTGATATGGAAGCCGCTACTTTAGGCGTACCGCTGGGCAATGCCATTGGCCCCACCGAACTGGATATTGCCAGCCTGGAGGTGATCCCCGGCGCGGCATCGGCACTCTATGGCATGAACGCCATTAATGGTATGGCTTCGCTGCAAACCAAAAACCCGTTCTATTATCAAGGGTTAAGCATATACGTTAAAAACGGCATCAACCACGTAGGCGGCACTGGTCGCGACCTGAGCAATCTGACCGAAACCGCTGTTCGGTATGCCAAGGCGTTCAACAACAAATTCGCCTTTAAGGTTAACGTGAGTTATCTGAGAGGTACGGATTGGGTGTCGGACACACGTCGCGATCAAAACCCGAACAATCTGGTTACCGCTAACCCCAACTACCCGGAGCTGGCTGCCAACAACCCGGCTTATGATGGCTGGAACAAGTATGGCGATGAAAGCAACAACGCGGTAACGGTAAGCGGTATCAATTACAACGGCAATGCCGGTCAATCATTCATTGTACGCCGTACGGGTTATAACGAGCGGGATATTGTTAGTCCGATAGTAGACAACCTGAAACTGGACGGATCGCTGCACTACAAAGTGGCTAATAACGCCGAGCTATCCTACGGTTACCGTTTTGGTAAGATGGATGGTGTATTTCAGCGGGGTAACAAAATTCAGTTGGATAACGTGATCGTACAAAACCATAAGCTGGAACTAAAGGGTGCCGACTACTTTGTACGTACCTATATGTCAGTTGAAAACTCGGGCGACTCGTACAACGTAAAGCCGATGGCCGATAATCTGGATATTGTTAGCGGCGGTACCAATGCCGCATGGGGTGCCAAATTTAAAACCGCCCTGCAAACCGCGCTTGATGCCAACACCCCGCTTGCCGATGCCATGGTTGTTGCCCGTACCGCGGCAGATGCAGGCCGTGTAATACCGGGTACGCCAGCGTTTGCAGACCTGAAAAACCGCATACGCAACGTTAACAACTGGGATTATAATGCCACTACCCAAATTGGCGGTGCGGCGCTGGTACAAAAAAGCCGTACCTACCATGCCGATGCGCAATATGATTTTACTGATAAGATAAAATGGTTCAACCTGCTGGTTGGTGCCGATTTCAGGGAGTATTCCATCATTCCGGATGGTAATAACTTTGTGGATTTTTCGCGCCCGATAGCCGAGCGCAACCAGCCGCTACCTGATGGCAGCTATGGCAGCAATGTGCATTACACCAAAGTGGGTGCCTTCGCGCAGATCACCAAAACATTTTTTGAGGAGCGCCTTAAAATATTCGGTTCGATGCGTTTAGATTATAACAAAGAGTTTGACCCCAAGCTTAACCCGCGTATAGCGGCGGTATATACCCTTGCCGAAAAGCATAACTTCCGGGTATCATATCAAAACGGGTTCCGTTTCCCGGCATTGTTTGAGGCACTATCATTTGTTAACAACGGTAACGTGCGCCGTATAGGTGGCTTGCCGTATATTAACGAAGGACTGAATTACTTGGATAACTCTTACACGCTGGCCTCTATCAACAACTTTAACGCGGCCGTTAATAACGAAGTAGCCAACAGTAACGGTGCCGTTACCCGTAACCAGGCGGCGCTGAACAACCGCAACCTGCTGCAGGTAACTAATCTGGGCACCACCCAGCCCGAGCAGATCAACTCCTTTGAGGCGGGCTATAAGGCTTTGTTATTTGATAACAAAGTAGTGATTGATATTGATGGCTACCTGAATAAATATACCGGCTTTTTAGGCCAGGTAGAGGTTGCCGTGCCATACCTTAACGCTGCTGATGGCGGCGGCACACTGGCTACGCAGGCGCAGGTGGGCAGCGATCAATCAGTTATTGCCGCCCTTGCCGAAAACCGCAACGCCCAGCAAACACGTTACCGCGTATACACAAATGCTAAAAATACGTATACCAATTACGGTTCGTCGTTAGGCTTAACCTATAATTTTTACAAGCGCTATACCGTGAGCGGTAACCTGGCTTACAACAATATTAAAGGCAACGAAAGTGCCGATATTTTTGTAACCGGCTTTAATACGCCAAAATGGGTTACCAACGTATCATTAGCTAACCGCGAGGTGGTAAAAAACCTGGGCTTTAACGTGGTTTACCGTTACCAGAATTCATTTTTATGGGAGAGCCCGCTGGCTAATGGTACAGTACCGGCCATCAATACCTTTGATGCACAGGTATCCTACAAAGTACCAACAGCCAAGGCAACCATCAAATTGGGTGGCTCCAACATATTTAACCGCAAATATTACCAGTACGCGGCAGGCCCAACCATTGGCGGCTTGTACTATATAGCGGTAACATTTGATGGGCTTGATCTGTAAATTAAAACAACTAAATAACCGGGGGCGGCGCTGTAAAGTGCCGCCTTTTTTGTTTGTGCAGATAAATGGCTATGCTGAAAATTAAGTTCAGTTAAAACAATTTGGAGTAACACTTGTCATGTTCCTGCCGTTGATTTAGGATCGGGCAGGTGCAGGCCAATAAGGCCACATCAGCACTTGCCCTTCTTTTTTGTATTTTTGACAAATTTTACCTGTTGACCGTAATTGCTAAAAAGTTGTTCTCGTGGCTAATCAAAGCTGCTATCCTCGGGCTTGCCGCGTGGTTTATCTATCATAAATTCCTTACCAAGAATAGTGATTTGCAGGAGTTTGGCATCAAGGTTTCAAGCCTAACAAAAGGACAGGTTATCGGTACGCTTACAGCGGTATCTATCCTGATGATGCTTAACTGGACGCTGGAGGCGCTTAAATGGCAGTACGTGAGCCGCAAGCTCATCAATATTTCGATATGGAAAGCGCTTGAATCAGTATTTTGCGGTTTAACCTGGGCCATTTTTACACCAAACCGGGTAGGTGAGTATGGCGGGCGGATCATGTTTTTGCCCAACCGCAAACGTATACACGGCCTGTTTGCCATGGTGGTAGGCAGCCTGGGGCAAAATTTAATTACCAATATTTTAGGCCTCACCGGAACCTTATGGTTTATTTATACTTATAAGGAACAGATGCACATTGGCGAGCTGTTTTTTTGGTGTATTGGCGTGCTGGTGGTTTTCTTTTTGTTTTTGCTAACCTTATTCTATTTCAATATTGAGTGGATGGTGAGCCTGCTGAGCAGGATAAAGTTCATCAAAAAGTACGAGCGGTTTTTTAACATCATGGCGCGTTATAATACGGATGAGTTGCTTAATATTTTATGTTATTCGGTAGCACGGTTTATGGTGTTTACCATGCAGTATTATTTGCTAATCCATTTGCTGTTACCGCAGTTGGGTTTGCTTACTATCGTGATGATGGTATTTACCTTTTTAATCATCCAGTCGGCATTGCCATCGCTGGATATTTTTGATATTGGGGTGCGCAGTTTTACCGCTACCAGCCTGTTCGCTTATGTAACCAACGAACAATTGGCCGTGGTTGCCTGTGTATCTATTATATGGCTTATTAACCTGATCATCCCCGCGGTTATCGGTTGTTTTTTTGTACTTAAATTAAAGTTTTTTGACCCTTATGCATAGTATCATATCCATGCTGCTCACCGGAATTTATCTGTGTGTGCTCATCTACCTTATAAAAGGCTGGGCTATGCTCAAACGGGCTAAACCATCACTCACTACCTTTAAAACAAAGGTTACTATACTGATAGCCGCCCGTAACGAGGAAAGCGGCATCCACCATACTATCGAGGATCTGTTGGCGCAGGATTACCCCAAACAGCTTACCGAAATAATTATTGTTGACGACCACTCAACCGACCGCACCGCCGAGATCATCCGCAGTTATGCCGATCAAGGTGTAAAACTTTACCAAATGCGCGCCGGCGAAGCTTTGAACTCCTATAAAAAAGCCGCCATTGCTGAGGCCATCGCCCTATCCACCGGTGAGCTGATGGTGGCTACGGATGCCGATTGTCGCATGGGCAGCAAATGGCTGTCGTCGGTAGTATCGTACTACGAAACAGAGAACCCGGTCATGATCTCGTCGCCGGTTACTTATTTCCAGGAAAAATCATTATTTGAGCTGCTGCAAACGCTGGAGTTCTCCTACCTGATCGGTATCGGCGCGGCATTTATCGGCAACGGCAGGGCATCAACCTGTAACGGTGCCAACTTTGCTTACCGTAAGGATGTGTTTTATGAGGTAGGCGGATTTAAAGGTATTGACGACCTGGCATCCGGCGATGATGAACTGCTGCTGCAAAAGGTGGCTGAGGTTTATCCCGGCAGGATAGGTTTTTTGAAAAACCAGGAGGCTATTGTTTATACCCATGCCAAGCCAACGCTTGAGGATTTTTTACAGCAACGCCGCCGCTGGGCATCAAAATCAACCCGGTATAAGGATAAAAAGATCGTCGCTATGGCCGTTTGCATCTGGCTGTTCAATGTATCGCTGCTGGCCAATGCCCTGTTGGGCTTTTATGATATATACTTTTTTAAGCTGTTTTGCGTGCAGTTCGCTTTAAAATATGTGTTTGAAACCGTGTTCCTGCTACCGATCACCTCATTCTGGAAACGGCCGGCGTTGGTGGGCTTGTTGCTATTGCTATCGCCAATACATATATTGTACTTTGTTTACGTGGGGTTGATGGGCAACACCCGCAAATACGCCTGGAAAGGGCGTTTAGTACGCTAAATTGTAATCTAAAACATCACTTATGGCACCTGCGACTGTATCAATAAGGCCTTTTATAGGCGCAAAGGATTTTGAGCAATCAAAAGCATTTTACCGCGAACTGGGTTTTGAGGAGCACAGCATCGACGCTAAAATGTCGTTACTGCAACTGAACGGCCTCGCCTTTTACCTGCAGGATTATTACGCCAAGGAATGGGTAGAGAACACCATGATATTTTTAGAGGTAAAAAGCGCAGCCGAATGGTTTGAACATTTGCAAAGCCTCGGCCTGGAAAATAAATACCCCGGTGTAAAACTGGTACCTCTTCGCCACGAGCAATGGGGACAGGAATGTATGATGTTAGACCCGGCAGGGGTGCTTGTGCATTTCGGTAATTTTTATCAATACAAGCTAACTTAATTAGCAAAATAAATATATTTACCGCTCACAAACCTTTGGTACAATGAGCAAACAACTCCACCGCTGCGCCTGGCCCGGCACTGATGAACTATATATAAAATATCATGATGAAGAATGGGGCAAAGAGGTGCATGATGATAAAATCTTTTTTGAGTTTCTGCTGTTAGAATCAGCACAGGCTGGCCTAAGCTGGATCACCATACTGCGCCGTCGCGAAAACTACCGCAAGGCGTTCGCCAATTTTGATGTAAAAAAAGTAGCAGCCTTTACGGATGATGATGTTAGCCGTTTGCTGGCTGATGAGGGCATTATCCGCAACCGTTTAAAAATTGCCACCGCTATTACCAATGCCCAACTGTTTTTGGCTATACAAAAAGAGTTCGGCTCGTTTGATAAATACCTGTACAGCTTTATGCCCGGCGGCAAGGCCATCAACAAGCCACCACAAGGCGGCATCCCGGTAAGTACGCCCGAGAGTGACGCGATAAGTAAGGATATGAAAAAGCGTGGCTTCAAATTCTTCGGCACCACCATTTGCTATGCCTTTATGCAGGCTACCGGCATGGTAAATGACCATGTGTTGAGTTGCGATTTCAGATAGGTGATTAGTGGTTAGTAGTCAGTGGTTAGTGATCAGTTACAAGAAAGAGCAGTAAAAGGAACCTACGTTAATCCACTCCTTCTTTGCGCTTGCGCAGAGAGGGATGTCGAGCGCAGCGATGACAGGGTGAGTAAAATATTGTACTTTTGAACCGATCGGTGAAATCATATTGCTGTTAATCATAATAAGCATCGGTGTAATCACTAAAATATTTATGAAAAAACTTTTTTTATTGGATGGCATGGCGCTTATTTACCGCGCCCACTTTGCGTTGAGTAAAAACCCGAGGTTTACTTCGGGTGGCATGAATACATCGGCAGTGATGGGTTTTACCAACACCCTGCTTGATGTTTTGCGTAAAGAAAAACCAACCCATATGGCCGTGGTATTTGATACCGACGCGCCCACCGAACGCCATACCGATTACGAAGCCTACAAGGCGCACCGCGAGGCTATGCCCGAGGATCTGGCTAAGGCGTTGCCTTATGTAATAAAAGTAATATTGGGCTTTAATATCCCGGTGATCACGTCGGATGGCTATGAGGCCGATGACATTATAGGCACCCTGGCCAAAAAAGCCGAGCAAAAAGGTTATCAGGTATATTGCATGACGCCCGATAAGGATTTTGCCCAATTGGTTAGCGAAAACATCTTCATTTATAAACCCGCGCGTATGGGTAACGAGATGGAGATTTTAGGTGTGAAGGAAGTGCTGGCCAAATGGGAGATAGAACGTGTTGAACAGGTGATTGACATACTTGGCCTTTGGGGCGATGCGGTTGATAATATCCCCGGTATTCCCGGCATTGGCGAAAAAACATCAAAAACGCTGATCAAGCAATATGGCTCAATGGAGAATATCATCGCCCATAGTCATGAGTTAAAAGGTAAGCTTCGGGAAAACGTTGAAACCTATGCCGAGCAGGGCCTGCTCTCCAAAAAGCTGGCAACCATAATGCTGAACGCTCCGGTTGAACTTGACGAAGAAGGCCTGGAGATCTGCCTGCCAAGTCGCGACCTGTTGGAGCCTTTGTTTGCCGAACTGGAGTTTCGTACCCTGGGCAGGCGTGTGTTTGGCGAGGAGTACAGCATTACCGAAATGAAAGCGGCATCGGTACAAACGGATCTGTTTGGCAACCCGGTTAATGGCGGTTATACCAGCCTTACCGTTAATGTTACCGACATCAAAGAGCCGGAAACACCGGCCATCGCCAAAAATATAGGTAACACCGAGCATGAGTACCACCTGGCTGATACCTATGAAAAACGTGCGGAACTGATCGCCCTGCTTAAACAGCAAAAGGACATTTGCTTTGATACCGAAACCACCGGTACCGATGCCAATAATTGTGAGCTGGTGGGCTTGTCGTTCGCCGTTAAGGCGGGCCAGGCCTGGTATGTGCCTGTTCCGGCTGATCAGGCGGAAACGCAGGCCATTGTAAACGAATTTAAGGAAGTTTTTGAGAACGAAAATATCGGCAAAACAGGGCAGAACATTAAGTTTGATATTATGGTATTGAAGTGGTACAATATCAATGTTAAGGGCAGCCTGTTTGATACCATGCTGGCGCATTACGTGCTCGACCCGGATACAAGGCATAGTATGGATATACTGGCCGAAAATTACCTCAGCTATACCCCCGTTTCCATTACATCGCTTATTGGCCCCAAGGGGAAGAACCAGGGCAATATGCGCGATGTAGAGATCGAGAAAATAAAGGATTATGCCGCCGAAGATGCCGATGTTACCCTGCAGTTGAAAGAAATATTTAAACCGCAGATCATACAGGCCGAGGCCGAAAAACTGATCGACGAGATAGAGCACCCGCTGGTGTATGTATTGGCCGATATGGAGTGTGAGGGTGTAAAGATTGACCAGGATACGCTAAAGGAATTTTCAAAGGACCTGACCACCGACCTCGCTAAGTTAGAGGCCGTGGTTTACGAAAAGGCGGGCGTTCGTTTCAATATATCATCGCCCAAGCAATTAGGCGAGGTGCTGTTTGAAAAACTACAGCTCGACCCCAAAGCCAAAAAAACCAAGACCGGCCAATACCAAACCGGCGAGGATGTACTGCTTTCGTTAGCTGTTAAAAGCGATATCGTTAAGGATATCCTGGATTTCAGGCAGTTGCTCAAACTCAAATCAACCTATGTAGATGCCTTGCCGCAAATGATCAACCCTAAAACCGGCAGGGTGCATACCTCATACAACCAGGCAGTAGCGGCAACCGGGCGTTTAAGCTCGCAAAACCCTAACCTGCAAAATATACCCATCCGTACCGAGCGTGGTCGTGAAGTGCGCAAGGCATTCATACCGCGAGATAGCGGGCATACCATCATCTCTGCGGATTACTCGCAGATCGAGCTTCGCATCATCGCCGAGATCAGCAAGGATGAGAATATGATGGAGGCCTTTCTGAACAACATCGATATTCACACGGCCACAGCGGCCAATGTTTATGGCGTGCCGGTTACCGAGGTTGATGGCACCCAGCGCCGTAATGCCAAGGCGGTAAACTTTGGTATCATCTACGGGCAGTCGGCTTTTGGGTTATCGCAAAACCTGGGTATTCCACGTAAAGAGGCGGCCGAGACCATTGAGCAATATTTCATCCAGTTCCCCGGTATTAAACGCTACATGGCCGATACCATGAACTTTGCCCGCGAAAACGGTTATGTAAATACGCTGATGGGCCGTCGCCGTTACCTGCGCGATATTAATTCGGCCAATGCAACCGTACGCGGATTCGCGGAGCGAAACGCTATCAACGCCCCAATACAAGGCTCGGCCGCGGATATGATCAAGATAGCCATGATCAACATACACCGCGAACTTAAAGCGCAAAACCTGCAAGGCAAAATGACCATGCAGGTGCATGATGAGTTAGTGTTCGATGTGCCGCACCACGAGGTTGAGCTGATCAAGCCCATCATTATGGAGCACATGAAGAACGCCATAAAAACCGAAGTGCCCATTATTGTAGAAATAGGCAGCGGCAGCAACTGGCTGGAAGCGCATTGATGCTTTGTTAGGTTTATAGCCATGCGTAGCCCTGTCATCCTGAGCTTGTCGAAGGGTGTGTGCGTTGGGGAATAGTTCGCGAATGCTTCGACAGGCTCAGCATGACAAAGTAATTAGGCTTTATGCGTATGAGGAAGCCTGTCACCCTGAGTTTATCGAAGGTGTGCGTAGGGGTATAGTTTGCGAATGCTTCGACAAGCTCAGCATGACATAGTGGTTAGGTTTAGGCGCAAGCCTGTCGCCCTGAGCCTGTCGAAAGGTGTGTGCGTAGGGAGAATTGTTCGCTATACTTCGACAGGGTCAGCATCACATCAACATAAATTTAACTGACGCTGGTTCATTGATTATTAATTTTTATTTACTTTGAAACCATGACCATCGACCATCTATACCAGCTATATACTAAACATCCCGTTATCAGTACCGATACCCGGCGCATCATGCCCGGCAGCCTGTTTTTTGCGCTGAAAGGCGATAAGTTTGATGCCAATGCCTTCGCGGCGCAGGCTATTGAGGCCGGGGCGGCTTACGCGGTGATTGATAACGCGCATTATCGCGTTAGCGAACAATATATACTGGTTAATGACGTGCTGGATACCTTGCAGGATTTGGCCCGCTACCACCGCAAGCAACTGAATATTCCGGTGGTTGGTTTAACAGGTACCAATGGTAAAACCACTACCAAGGAGCTGATCAACGCGGTGCTGTCGCAGCATTTTAACACGTTGGCCACTCAGGGTAACCTGAATAACCATATCGGCGTGCCGCTAACTATTTTAAGCATCACGGCTGAACATGAGGCCGCGGTGATAGAGATGGGCGCCAATCATCAAAAGGAAATCGAAATGCTTTGCACCATTTCGCAGCCTACACATGGGCTGATTACCAACGTGGGCAAGGCGCACCTGGAAGGCTTTGGCGGCGTTGAAGGCGTAAAAATTGCCAAAGGCGAGCTGTATGATTACTTGGCCACGCATGGCGCAAACGTATTTATCAATGCCGATGATGCTACCTTGCAGCAGATGGCCGCCAAGCGTGTATTTAAAAAGCAGTTGCTTTACGGTACGCAAGGCGGGGACAGCCTGATCACCGGTAAGCTGATCGAAAACTCGCCGCACCTGGTGCTGGAATGGCATGAAAAGGGCTCGTCAAAAACACATACGGTAAAATCAAACTTAACGGGTGTTTATAATCTTGATAATATATTGGCCGCTATTTGCATTGGCACTTATTTAGGGCTTAATCCAACTGAGATCAACAAAGGACTTGAGGGTTATCAGCCTAAAAATAACCGGTCGCAAATTGTAAAAACGGCAACCAATACGCTTATTTGCGATTACTACAACGCTAACCCCAGCAGCATGGCCGTAGCCATTGAGAATGTAGACAAGATTGCCGCCGAAAAAAAGGTGCTTATACTAGGTGATATGTTTGAGATGGGCGAAGATGCACCGGCCGAGCACTTAGCTATTATTGAGAAAGCCGAAGCAGCAAACGTGCACGAACGTATTTTTATAGGCACAGAATTTTACGCTGCACGCACCTCACATGCCGGGCAATACTACCAAACGGCCGAAGATGCTATTACTGCTTTGCAGGCTCATCCGATTACCAATGCCACAATCCTGATCAAAGGTTCGCGCGGTATGGCACTGGAGCGGTTGGTGGCTTTATTTTAAGCTTTTGTACAATTCTCGCCTTTATAATTTATCATTCATTTGGTTTGCATTGTTATGTTTAATCCTGTAGTTTAGACATTTCTAAACCACAACCAATGCGTAAACTATTAATTATGACCTGCATAGCGGCTTGCGGATTTTCCGCCCGTGCGCAGCAAAGGATCGATCTGGCTCAGGCCAAATTCAGTAAGGGTAATGAAGCTGCCTGGAGTGATCCTAAATTTAACGATTCATCATGGCAAACCTTAAAAACCAGCTCGTTTTGGGAGAAACAGGGCGTTAATTACAACGGCTATGCCTGGTACCGTATCCATGTTACCATTCCATCGGCATTAAAAACAAAATCGGCACTAAAGGATTCGCTGCTGCTTAACCTGGCTTATATTGATGATTGCGATCAGGTTTACTTTAACGGTAAGCCGGTAGCCAAAACCGGGCGCTTCCCCGAGGAGCAGGGCGGCTACACAACGGCTTACTTTAAAGAGCGCGCCTATCACCTGGCGTTAAAAGATCTGGCCGTTAACTGGGATAAAGAGAATATTATCGCCATAAAAGTATATGATGGCGACGGTGATGGCGGTTTAGGCAACGGCACCCCGTACCTAACCATGCTTGATTATATTGACAACTTATCAATCAACACCAACAACAGCTTTACCTTTGCTAATGGAAAAGTAAAGAAAGCTGTAAAGCTTGTTAACAAAAATAAGGAAGGTGTTAAGGGTTTATTCACTATCAGCGCGAAAGACGAAGAGACGGGGAAGATAGTATACTCAAAAGAACAGGGTGTTGGCTTTTTGCCAAAGAGCGAAACAGCTAAAGACTATGTTGATATTCCTGTGGAAATTGCCGGTAAGCCGGGCATCACCCTTACTTATAAATTTACCGAACAAAGAACAGGCAAAAGCATTACGGCTACTGAGCAGCCGCCATATATACTAACCCCTAAAGTGCCCGCAATGCCGCGTATAAACGGCGCGCAGGTAACCGGTGTAAGACCTAATTCACCATTGATTTATAAAATAGCCGCAACGGGTAAAAAACCACTAGCCTATTCGGCTACGCAATTACCGCAAGGCTTAAAGCTGGATGCCGCTACGGGTATCATCACAGGGGCGGTAGCCAAAGCGGGCGACTATCCGGTTAAGCTCACTGTGAAAAATACGTTGGGTACCACCAGCCGTACACTCACCATAAAGGTTGGCGACCTGCTGGCACTAACCCCGGCCATGGGCTGGAACAGTTGGAACTGCTGGGGCACATCGGTAACGGCCGATAAAGTGAAAAGCTCGGCGCAAGCCTTGATTGATAAAGGCCTGATAGACCACGGCTGGACCTACATTAACGTGGATGATGCCTGGGAAGCCCCCATGCGTGCTGCCGACGGAACAATTGGCACTAACGAGAAATTTCCGGATATGAAGGAACTGGGCGACTGGCTGCATAGCCACGGTTTAAAGTTCGGTGTTTATTCATCACCGGGCAGGCTTACCTGCGGCGGTTACTTAGGGTCGTTAAGCCATGAGTTGCAGGATGCCGAAACGTATAACAAATGGGGTGTTGATTACCTGAAACACGACTGGTGCTCGTACAGTGAAGTGGCTGGCAGCGATACCTCGCTCGAAACTTTTATGAAGCCTTACCGTGTGATGCAAAAGGCCTTGCGTGCACAACCTCGCGATATTTACTACAGCCTTTGCCAGTACGGCATGAAGGATGTTTGGAAATGGGGCCCGGAGGTTGATGCCAATAGCTGGCGTACCACCGGCGATATTACCGATACCTGGGAAAGCCTGCATGAAATAGGTTTCCGCCAGTACAAAATATCCGAGTACGCCAAGCCCGGCCGCTGGAATGATCCGGATATGCTGATCGTGGGCAAGGTAGGCTGGAGCGGCAATTTACGTAATACCCGTTTAACGCCCGATGAGCAGTATACCCACATCAGCCTGTGGAGCCTGCTGGCCTCGCCATTGCTGATTGGTTGCGATATAAGCCAAATGGATGATTTTACCCTTAATCTGCTTACTAATGATGAAGTAATAGCCGTTAACCAGGATGTGCTGGGCAAACAGGCCCGCCGTGTATTGGCTAAGGATGATTACGAGGTTTATGTAAAGGAATTGGCTGGTGGCAGCAAGGCGGTAGGCTTTTTTAACCTTAGCGGTAAATACCGTACTATCTCTGTAAACCCGTCCGAAATTGGTTTAAGCCCGTCGGCGCAGGTGCGCGATGTATGGCGGCAAAAAGACTTGGGTAAGGTTCCGGGTAACTTTAGCTATAAACTGGCTCCGCACGGGGTAATGATGATCAGGGTAAAAGGTTAATAATTATATCACAACGGGCATCATGGGCAAATAGTTATATTTGTGTATGATGCCCGTTTTTCCTACCCAGTATTCAACCCTGTCTGCCGTTGCCTTAAACAACATCTTGCAGCAAAACTATGGTTTATCGGGCACCACATGCCGCCTGCTGATCCGCAATGTGAGCGATACTTACCTGCTGGAAAATGCCGCCAATAAATACATCTTTAAAATATACCGCGACGCGCACCGTAAACAGGCCGAAATAAAGGCCGAGGTAGAGCTGCTCAATATTCTGCATTCTGAAGGGGTAAAGGTATCGTACCCGTTAACAGATAAAAGCGGCCATCAGTTGCAGGAGTTTAATGCTGCCGAGGGCACACGTTACGGCGTATTGTTCAGTTACGCTTATGGCGAGCCGGTTTATGATCTTTCGCCGGAGCATCTGCGCACTCTTGGGCATGAGATGGCGCGTTTTCATAACATCAGCAGCAAAGCCAAACTGCAATACCCGCGGCATGAATTTACTGTTGATACCATGCTTCGGCAACCCGTTGAAGTAGTGGCCCCGGCTTTTAAAAACCTGCCGGATGAATACGCATTGCTGAAGAATTATCGGCCAAAGTAGCCGACAAGATCAGTAGCTATGATATCTCAAAATTTAGCTACGGGTATTGCCATTACGATTTTCTGCCCAAAAACTTCCACTTTGAAAATCCGCATACACTTACCTTTTTTGATTTTGATTTTTGCGGATGGGGAATGCTGGCCAATGATGTAGCCTCGTTTTACGTGCATTACTTTATGGAAACAACCCTTAACAAAATTACCAGGGAAAGGGGTGATGCTGATTTTCAGTTATTTATTGATGCCTACCGTGAAGTGCGCTCTTTTACAGCGGAAGAACTGGCGGCTGTGCCGTACCTGGGTTTTGCATTTTGGGTGTTTTACCTGCGTTTCCAGTTCGACAATTATGATGATTGGTCGAACACGTTTTTTACCGACCGTTTTTTGCGCGAACGTATCAGGATACTAAAGCTATGGGCTGAGCGCCATTTTAGTTTTTAAGGGCTGAGTTCCACCGGTTTGATTAATGGCATTTTCTTGCTTAATTTGTTTATTCAATCTAAATAAACATTCATGAAAAGATTATACATCCTCATATTGGTTCAGTTTATTGTTTTGGCTGCTGTGGCCCAATCAAAACTGGAGCAGGACAGGCAGGCCATCCGCGCGCTGGCGGGCTACTATAAGGTTACCTTTAATTACGCCGAAACCTTCGCGCCTGATACGGCTTACCAATTCCATCCGCGTTACCACTCGTGGGGGTACGAGTGGGCGGTTATTGAAGAGGACTCACCCAAGAAAATTGTGATACAGCACCTGCTGGTAGTGGGCGATAGCATGGTGATAAAACACTGGCGCGAAGACTGGCAATACGAAGAGCCAACGATGCTTACGTTTGAGCAGGGTAATACCTGGAAAAAAGTAACGCTTAAGCCTGCCGGGGTAAAAGGCCGCTGGATACAAAAGGTTTTTCAGGTTGATGATAGTCCGCGGTACGAGAGTATTGGCACCTGGGTACATGTTGATGGCCGCCACCAATGGCAAAGCGAAGCGGATTCGCCGCTGCCACGCCGGGAGTTTACCAAGCGCAGCGATTACAATGTGCTGCGCCGTACAAACCGCGTTTACCTGACACCGGAGGGCTGGATGTTTGAGCAGGATAACAAGAAGATCATCCGCTCCGCAACCGGCGATAAACTGTTAGCGCAAGAAAAAGGCTACGAAGAATTTACCAAAGCTGATGAAAAGGAGTTTGCCTACGCCAAACAATGGTGGGCGAGCCAAAGAGGCTATTGGGCCGACGTACGCAAGGTATGGGATGATCTGTACGCCAAAAACAGTACGGTTAAAATAAACCAAAAGGTGGACGGCAAAATACTATTTGAAAAGCTCTTTGAACTGGGCGATCAATCCGTAAAAGAAAAATGGAATTCAGCCAAAAACAAACAGGAGGCGGAGAAGGCTATTAAAGCACACTTGCTTTAGTAGCAGTGACGGTAGCAGTAGCAATTTAATTATATACTGAATACGTACTGCAACTGCTACCGCAACTTTAAAATAGTGTAATTCAAAAATAATTTATTGCCCAAACATACCGCCAAGCCCGCCGAACATATCTTTGGCGATGGCGGCGGTTTCGGCCTGACTCACATTATCGGCTTGTTCAATGGCCTTGTTGAGGGCAACTACCAGTAGTTCTTCAATTTCTTCCTTATCGGCGTCGGCATAAAAAGCCTCATCAATAGTAACGGATTGTATTACCTTATTGCCATTGGCCATTACAGTAATTTTACCTCCTTCGGCAGTACCGGTAACAGTTATGCCATCTAATCTTTTTTTTACCTCGCCTGCTTTTTGCTGGGCTTCAAATAATTTATCAAACATATGTTCTCAGTTTTTATGCCGTCATTGCGAGGTACGAAGCAATCTCTTTAGGATATTCAATAATGCAAGTCGCTTTAGAGATTGCTTCGTGCCTCGCAATGACGCGGTTTTATATTTTTATTTTGTCATTTCGAGTGATAGCGAGAAATCTGTCTGCGTTTATTACAAAGCGAGAGATTTCTCCTCGTACCTCGCAATGACGAGGTTTTATTTTTTTTATTTTGTCATTCTCCTCGTACCTCGTTCGAAATGACAATGTTGTCAATCATATTCCTGCTCCCCTTTAGGGACCGGGGGCTCACTAATCTTCCGCCGCGTCGCCTTGCCCGGTGTAGGCATTTTTGCGTACAATAGGCATGCCTGTTATTTTAAACAGATCGTCTAACTGGAGTAAACTGCCGTTAGCTAAGTTGGATAACAGCACAATGGTAATATCGTTTTTCAAATCGCGCAAATAAATGTGCCTGAAACCATGCCACCAGCCAGTATGGTAAGCCACTTTTTGGCCGGGGCCATCAAACGTGCGCCAGCCGTAACCGTAGCTAAAGTGTCCGCGCAGTAAAGGGTTATGGGCGGTATAGGCCGAATCCTGTGTTTCTTTTTTCAGCAGAATACCCGCACGCAGCGCGCGATCAAATAAGAACAAGTCGGCAACGGTGCTGTAAATTCCTTTATCCCCTACAGGGCCATCCAAAAAGTTTTGTACTACCGAGTAGCGCCATTGCCCGCGATCGTGCCCAACCACATCCACCGGAATTTTTTCGTAAACCGCTTTTGAATATACCGCGGTATGGTGCATGCCTGCCGGGTTAAAAATATGCTCCTTCATAAAATCAGCATACGTTTTACCGCTTACTTTTTCAATAATGGCACCCAGCACCATGTAGTTTGAGTTGTTGTACAAAAAGCGCTTGTTAGGCGTATTAAACGGCGCGGGCTTGTATTGCGCTATCAGGTCCATAGCCTGCTGGTTGCTCAGGCCTTTGCGCTGGTCGCGGTGCTCTTTACGGTACAGGTCATCAACAAAATAAACGTAATTCATCATGCCCGAACGGTGGGTAAGCAGCAATTTAATAGTAATGCCTGTATACGGAAAGTTTGGAAAAAAATCACGCACATCCTGATCCAGCTTTAATTTACCCTGTTCCATCAGCATCATAATGGCGGTGCCCGTCATGGTTTTGGTAATAGAGGCCAGCTCGAACTTTGAGCCCAGTTCCAGGCTGTCGCGTATCAGGTAATTAGCCCAGCCGAATGATTTTTCGTAAATGATCTTGCCTTTTTTGGCTACCAGCACATTGCCGTTAAAGCCGCGCTTTTTATGCAGCGCCTGCATAAACTCGTCTATTTTTTTATCCTCATTTTTAGGGTCATACTTTAAAAGGGCTACGGTGTCAAAGTTTATCTTTTCGCCATCGCGGGTGGTGGCTTTCTTTTTATCTGATGAACAGGAACCGAATAATAACAGGCACAATGCGGGTATAAAAACGCACTTAATCACAAATCTCATATACAATAAATCCAATCGTTATAACGAGGGCGAAAAATAGAAATTATACCCCAGCTAACTTATAAATGTTTTTAAATATTATTAACATTACTGTAACCTCAGGTTTATTTACCATTTGGCTTTTAAATTATTGTTTATTAAATAAATACCCCAAAACAACTTAAACGCGTTTTTTGTACAATTGCATTATGAATTTTACTAAAGCTCATCAGGGCCTTATCGCTATAATTTTTTTATTTGTTGCTTTAACCGGCTGTTACCAAAAACCAAAGGAAAAGGTGGATGTAAAACCGTCCTTTAAAAAGGTATGGGGTATAAAGTATACCGAGATCAGGCGCTGGCTGGCTAACGGATTGACGTTTGATAAAAGTGGCTACCAGATGGAACCGGAGTGGTTTATGTCTTTTCCTTCGGATGATTCGGCTAATATATACAGCCCGGAGCGCAATGTTTTCTACAACTTCCCGGTAACGTACGATCATGATTCGATAGTAAACATGGCGCGTGCCTGGCTGCGGGTAAAAAAGGTAACTAAGGATAGCCTGGTATTTCAGATACTGAAAGTGGAAGGCACGACCATTTACCTGGAAGAATCTAAAGTATATATGACCCTATATGCTGATGATTACATTAAAAACGTGCTGAAAACGGATGCCAAAACGCTGATGCGGCCCTCAAAAGCGGATACTGCATTTATAATGGAGCGTGCCGAATATGTAAATACCCACCCCGATACGGCTTTTGCCGCGCGTGAGCCAGTGCAGTTCATTAGCAAATCTCCCAACATAAAGGTTGAAAAGGTTGAGGTGCACGCCGAGGCCATCCGGTATGATAATGTTGACCCCGAGGATGCCTATATGTACCCTGAGTATAAAATCACCATAAAAAAAGCCTATAGCGATTTTAATTACACCTTTGCCGCCTTTGTTGATGCCAGCGGTGGCCTGCATTTTGATAAGCCCCTTATGGCCATATTGCCCGACTACTACGAACAAAAAGTAAAGGTAATGAAAGGTGTAATGGATGGCTACTTAAAATTGTATCTTACTACACTGCCCGGCACTACTTTAGGTATACCCCATACCAGCAGGGTAACGCTGCGGGTAAAGGGAATAAAGGGCTAAGCTATTTGCAGTTTTCCAGGTGGGCGGTGTACCCGCCAATAAAGGCATTACGATAGCCCTGGTATTCTGTTGCGGTTTTAAAGTGGCTTTTAGCGGGCTCAATGTTATTAAAGTATATATAAATGATCGTATTGTTTCCCGGGAAAATCACGAAAGTGCCTAATATTTTACCCTCTTTTATATCCGCCCGGCTCAAGCCGTAAGCCTTGTAACCATTATAATCAAGCTCTACTAACTTTCCGGTGGTTTCCATGCCGGTTGACTGTGAGTTAAGATAGTTCAGGTTAGCCAGCACATTCTTTTTGTCCTGCTCGTAATTTTCAGGGTTGCTTAAAATCACTTTTAAATCTACAAATGGCGCTTTCTTTTTATTGGTGTAGATGATGCGGTAACCGTCAGTAACTGTTATTGATACTTCTCCATTCGCGGTGGCGAGTGTACGTGATTTGTCGGCTGTGTCAGGCAAACGTTCGGCAGGTTGCGCCTTTAAAACGCCGGCTTTTTTAAATGACAGGTTGCAGGGCTTAATGCCATCCTGTTGGGCAAAAGCACTAAGGCCAATAAATATAAATAGTGCGATCAATGTTATTGGCTTTTTCATAAAAGAGGTGTAAAATGAGGTGTATTTGCTTAAAGACGAGCGATAGATAAATAACGTTGCACTGATATGTAAAAATTATAAAGTTCGCTATCAAAATTCTGAAAATATATTGCCGGGTAGTTTGGATAAGGGTTAACTTTGCCCAGCAAAAAAATACATCCTTATGAGTTTCAGAATTGAACATGATACCATGGGCGAGGTAAAGGTGCCTGCCGATAAATACTGGGGAGCGCAAACCGAACGCTCACGCAATAACTTTAAAATTGGTCCGGAAGCATCAATGCCGAAGGAAATTATCGAAGCATTCGCTTACCTGAAAAAGGCTGCCGCCTACACCAATACCGACCTGAACGTACTGCCTGCCGAAAAGCGCGACCTGATAGCACAGGTTTGCGATGAGATACTGGAAGGTAAACTGGATAGCGAGTTCCCGCTGGTGATCTGGCAAACAGGTTCGGGTACGCAATCAAACATGAACGTTAACGAGGTGGTGGCCAACCGCGCGCATGTGCTGCAAGGCAATCAACTGGGCGAGGGCAAAACCTTTATCCACCCGAATGATGATGTGAATAAATCGCAATCATCAAATGATACTTACCCAACCGCTATGCACATCGCTGCATACAAAATATTAATGGATGTTACCATCCCGGGTATCGAAAAGCTGCGCGATACGCTGAAAGCAAAATCAGCCGACTTTATGAACGTAGTAAAAATTGGCCGTACCCACCTGATGGATGCTACGCCACTTACCCTGGGGCAGGAGTTTTCGGGCTATGTTTCACAGTTGGATCATGGCTTGCGCGCTTTGCGTAATACCCTGGCGCACCTGAGTGAACTGGCTTTGGGCGGTACTGCCGTAGGTACCGGCATTAACACCCCGCAAGGTTATGATGTTAAGGTGGCCGAATACATTGCTCAATTCACTAACCTGCCATTTATCACGGCCGAAAATAAATTTGAAGCCCTGGCCGCGCATGATGCCATTGTTGAAAGCCACGGCGCCTTAAAGCAAATTGCCGTTGCGTTGATGAAGATCGCTAGCGACATCCGTATGCTGGCTTCGGGACCGCGTTCAGGTATCGGCGAAATTCATATTCCGGATAACGAGCCGGGTTCCTCTATTATGCCGGGCAAGGTTAACCCTACCCAAAATGAGGCGGTAACCATGGTTGCTGCACAAGTGATGGGTAATGATGTAGCGATATCAGTAGGCGGATCAAACGGCCATTACGAACTGAATGTGTTTAAGCCGGTTATGGCCGCTAACTTCCTGCAATCGGCACGCCTGATAGGTGATGCCTGCGTATCATTTAACGATCATTGCGCGGTAGGTATTGAGCCAAACTACGACGGCATCAAAAAGCATCTTGAAAACTCACTGATGCTGGTAACCGCGCTTAATCCACACATTGGTTACGAGAACGCGGCAAAAATTGCCAAAAAAGCGCTAAAAGAAAATAAATCGCTTCGCGAAGCGGCTGTTGAGCTTGAACTGTTAACCAACGAGCAGTTTGACCAATGGGTTCGCCCCGAAAATATGATAGGTAGTATAAAATAATGCTGCTTAATTTTAAATCCTCTCCTGTAATTGCAGGGGAGGATTTTTGTTTATACTATTGTTTAAGATGCTTAGTACAATAAAAGGGTTCGCTTTTCAGCCGGTTATGGCTTTATTACTGTTGGCCGGTTGTTCCATGAACCCGCCTGTGCAGGGCCGCGGGCAGGATTACCTGCAAGGCGAGTGGCAACAGGATAGCCTGCCCGGGCAACAAAAACTGCTCAACTATTCGCAGTCGAAATTTAAGTTCACCTGCGACTCGTTTTATATCGCTATAAGCACCATAAGCCGGGTTAACAGCGGTGCCGACAGTTGCATGAATAAAGGCCGCTGGACAGAATATATTAAAGGCCGGTACGAGCAAACCGGCGACACCCTGCATCTGAGAGGTGTTTTTGCCAATGCTGACGGTACGTTAAAAGATAATAAAGGCTGTTTTCGCTTTGGCCCATACGAGGAATATTACAGCATCAAAAAACAAAGCGACTCGCTGGTTACGCTTAATAGCGCTACGGTGGTTTTGCCGGTGCAATTAAGGCTGATTAAACGCGTAACCTGCACCCCTAAGCAACTGGCTTATTAAACATCGTAACAAAAAATTAACAATCAGTTAGCCAGTATGGCTGCTATCTTTGCAGCAAATTAACGTTCCATGAAAAATAAATTAGTGAAGATACTTTTCGCCTTAATGGCGATAGTTTATATCCCGGTGCAAACCATGGCCTGGGGGCAGCAGGGGCACCGCATAAGCGGACAAATTGCCGACAGCTACCTGAATGCCAAGGCGCGCAAAGCTATACAAGGCATATTAGGTAACGAGAGTATTGCCATGGCCAGCAACTGGGCTGATTTTATTAAATCCGACTCGACGTATAATTATTTGTATAACTGGCATTTTGTTGACTTTGATAAGGATTATACTTATCCTGAAATGCAATCGTACTTAAAAACAGACACATCTGTAAATGCATATACTAAAATACAGTTTCTGGTAGGCGAGCTTAAAAAAAAGAATTTAACCCCAAGGAATAAACTATTGTGCCTGCGTGTGCTTATTCACCTTGTAGAGGATGTGCACCAGCCTTTTCATACCGGGCATGAAAGTGATAAAGGTGGTAATGACATAAAGCTTTTGTGGTTTAATACGCCCACTAACCTACACTCCATTTGGGATTCGCAATTGATAGATTTTCAGCAGCTAAGTTACACGGAGTATACTGCAGCCATAAACCATACTACTGCGGCCCAGCGCGCCGCATGGCAAAAAGCACCGGTATCGGCATGGATTTTTGAATCGCATCAACTTGCCGAAAAACTTTACAGTAAAGTAAAACCTGACAGCAAGTTAAGCTACAGGTATAATTTTGAAAATATTGAAACGGTTAACAGTCAACTGGTAAAAGGCGGCGTTCGCCTGGCAGGTTTGCTAAACCAGATATTTGGATAAGAGAATTTCGAAATTTGGAAGGTTGATTTCGGAATTACAGACATTAAAAAAACACATTCCGAAATCAACCCTCCGAAATTCGCAATAAAAAAAGATGAAGATACTCATGGTATGCCTGGGCAATATATGCCGTTCGCCGCTGGCGGAGGGTGTAATGCAGCACCTGGCCGATAAGAATGGATTGAACTGGACGGTTGATTCAGCCGGAACCGGCAACTGGCACGTAGGTGAAGCCCCCGATCGCCGCTCCATCCGCACGGCGCTTAACCGAGGGGTGGATATTAGTAAGCAGGTATGCAAGCAGTTTACCGTGCGCGATTTTGATGACTTTGACCTCATCATAGTGATGGATAAATTTAACCTGCGCGATGTACTGGCCAAAGCCCGCAACCAGGCCGACCGCGACAAAGTACGCCTGCTGCTTGGCAACGCCGAAGTACCCGATCCCTATTACGACGACTCCAAATTTGAAACCGTTTATGACATGGTTGAACAAGGCTGCCGAGATATCATCAAAGAATTTACAGGTATCGATTTAAGCAAATAAAAACGGCCGACTGGATTACCAGTCGGCCGTTTTTATTTGCTTAAAGAAAGCAGCTTATCTCATTTTCATGGTGTCCTGAGCAGCTTTGGTGCTGTCTTTCTTCATTTTTTTCATTTTCTTTTTCATCTTTTTGGTGCTGTCCTGCTGCATGGTGGCAGTTTTAACAGTAACATCAGCCGCGTAAACGCTGCCGAAAGAGATAGCCGCTAAGGCTAACATTGCAATTGACTTTTTCATAGTGGTTTGTGTTTTGATTAATACTATGTAAAACAGCAATTTAGCATGAAATAAGTTTTACCTGTAGTTAAAATTATTAATTTGTTAATTTGGGCATAACCTTAAAAACAAAAAATGCCGAAGTTTTAATTACCTCGGCATTCTATAGGATGAATGATCAATTATTGAATCACCGATCCGTTTGGAATTACAGATAGCTTTTTAACTACCACAATGCCATCCTGTATGGTGTAGGTACCATAATCGCCGTCGGGCTTGCCGGGTTCGCAATTGATGGTTACATCGTTACCAATAAAGCAGTTTTTATCAATAATGGCGTTTTTGATACAACACCTGTCGCCAATACCCATTATCGGGCGATCGTTAACGCGTGAGTCTTCGATCTGCTCAAGGGTTTGATAAACATCGCTGCCCATTACATAGCAATTTTCAATGGTGGTATCAAAACCTATACGGGTACGTATGCCGATGATGGAGCGTTTGATGTGCTTGGCGTTAACAATACAACCATCGGCCACAATGGCTTTTTCCATCAGTGTGCCTGATATTTTTGACGGCGGCAACATGCGCGCGCGGGTAAATATGTGGTTCTTATCAAACAGGTTAAACTGCGGAATATCATCCGTTAAGCCCAGGTTGGCATCAAAAAAGGATGGGATGGTACCAATATCGGTCCAGTATCCTTCGTACTGATAGCTGGCCACGCGGTGCTCGGTAATAGCCTGCGGGATGATCTCCTTACCAAAATCCGGGTGATCGTTTGATTGCAGTATCTCGAACAGGCGCTTGCGGTTAAACAGGTATATACCCATTGATGCCAGGTAAACACGGCCCTGCGCGGCCATCTCATCACTCACCTCAGATGCCCAGCTTTCAAAATCCTTTTTCGGTTTTTCGATAAAGGAAGTGATCAGGCTATTCTCATCAGTTTTAAGGATGCCGAAACCCGGTACATCATTAGCATGTACAGGTATGGTAGCGATAGATATTTCCGCATTCTGCTCAATGTGCTTGCTGATCATATCCTCAAAGTCCATCTGGTATAACTGATCGCCGGAGAGGATGAGCACATATTCAAACTCATGCACCATCAGGTGGTGCAGGCTTTGCCTTACCGCGTCAGCCGTACCCTGAAACCATGATACGCTTGACGGGGTTTGCTCCGCCGCCAAAATATCAACAAACGCTTCGCTAAAGCTGCTGAAATGGTAGGTATTTTTAATGTGCTTGTTAAGCGATGCCGAGTTGAACTGGGTAAGCACATACATACGCTCAATGCCTGAGTGTAAGCAGTTGGAGATAGGTATATCAACCAAACGGTATTTACCCGCTATAGGCACTGCCGGTTTTGAGCGCGTAGCTGTAAGCGGCGATAAACGGCTGCCCTGGCCGCCTCCAAGCACAATTGCTATTACATTTGAACTCATGATGCTGTTATTATTCGGTTATAAAGGGTTACATATTCAGCGGCCGAACGATCCCAGGAGTGATCGAGCGCCATCATTGTTTTTCGTAATTTTTGCAAGCGTGGCATATCATTGTATAATACAATGACCCTGCTTACTGAGTAGCAAATATCATCAACACTGGCACTGTCAAAACGGATGCCGTAACCGCCCTGGTCGCCAAAATCCTTAACGGTATCTTTTAAACCACCGGTACTGCGCACAACAGGCAACGTGCCGTAACGTAACGAGTACATCTGGTTAAGTCCGCATGGCTCCACGCGCGATGGCATCAGCAAAAAGTCGGCTCCGGCATAAAATAAGTGCGCCAGTGCTTCATCATAACCAATGAATACGTTGTAATGTTCGGTGTATTTTTCTTTTAAGGCGAGTAATTCAGCCTCCGTATTTTTATCACCCGCGCCCAGCATCAAAAAGTTAACCAGTCCGTTGTGCTCCTGCAGGCTGCGCTCAATAGCGGGTGCCAGTAGGTCGGCACCTTTTTCACCAACCAGCCTGCCAATAAAAACAATCAGCGGCAACTCTGTACTCAGGCCAAACCTTTGACAAAGGGCTGCCTTGTTTTTGCTTTTACCCTGGGTAATGCGTGTTGCTGCATATTTTGAGGCGATGAGCTTATCTGTCGCCGGGTTCCATACATCAGTATCTATCCCGTTTAAAATACCTTGGCCTTTATGGCCTTCAATGTAAAACAGGTATTCCAGTCCGTTGGAGTTGATGGTAAGCTCATTGAGGTAACTGGGTGATACGGTGGTGTAGGCTGAGCAGCATTTAACCGCGGTAGCCAGCGGATTGAGCGCGCCGGCCCAATCAAGCAAACCGGTTTTGGTCATGTCTATCTCCGGCAGGTAATGCAGTTTTTCCCAACTGAAAGCGCCATGGTACTGGCCGTTATGTATAGTGAAAACGGTTGGTATGTTAGCCAGCCGCTTATAAGCATTTGAATGTTTAAGTAGGAAGGGTACCAGACCCGAGTGGTGATCGTGGCAGTGAATAACATCCGGCGTTTGGCCGCTCCAGTTTATCCAATCCAAAAAAGCGATCTGGTAAGCGATGAACTGGTCGGTTTCGTCAGGGTAGCAATAAACTTCCTGACGGTCTATCAGCCCCGGTATCTTAATTAAAAAAAGCTCAAAGCCCAAGGCGTTTGTTTTTTCTTTAAGTATCTCAAAGTATAAACGCCTTGTACCTAATAAGGTGAGGCCCTGAAAAACAATGTCGAAATCGTGTTCGCGGGTAAACTTGCGGTCGTAATAAGGTAGCGCTACGGCTGCCTGCAAGCCTGCTGCCACCTGATATTTTGGCAATGCGCCTACCACATCGGCAAGGCCGCCAACCTTGGCAACCGGGAAACATTCGGCACTTAAATGAAATATTCTCATTATAAATATATAAATTGGATTAAGGTACTAACATTAAGCCGTAACAAACAAACCCAATAATTATTAAAATGTGTTGGAATCGTAAAAAAAAGTAAGATTAGTTACCGTAGCTTAACATTTATACCAATTGCATCATATTAGCGGTTAGCCTTCACGCTTTAGCCAGCTAACCACCGCCTTAATTTCGGTGTAGGAGTAATTGTCGCCCAATACTTCTTTTAAAGGCGCCAGCCTGTCGGGGCCGTAACTATCAATAGCATCTTTTATAACAGGTATTTTGTTTTCATCAACAAAGTGGGTAACCTCCAATTCGCCGGTTTGTACGAACTGGGTGAGGTGGCCTTCGACCGTCATGGGGGAGAGGCCGCGTTCGGTGGCTATTTCGGGGATGCTTTTGCCCGCCATAAACAGGTTGAGGCTTTCTTTTTGGGTATTGCTTGTTTTTGCCTCACGCGGCTTAGCCTGGCGTTTTGCTGTGCGCGGTTTTACCTTTGAGGTAAGGCCATGCGCGGCGCTGTAGGCTTTGATCACTTCCAAAAACTCGCGGCCATACCTGGCCAGCTTTACATCGCCAAAGCCGGAGATGTGGCGCAGTTCATCCATGCTTTGCGGCAGGTAGGTGGCCATTTCTAACAGCGTAGCGTCAGACAGAATGATATACGCGGGCAGGTTCTCGTAAGTAGCGAAATTAAGGCGCACGGCTTTGAGCTGATCCAGCAATGCGGCCTCAAACGGCAATGCTTCTTCCGCTTTTTCTTCGATAATCTGCGCTTCGGTCAGTTCAACCTTTTCAAGGCCTTTTAATACCGCCTCGCTTTTGTCCGTCAGCTTAACAATGGGGTAGGCATCATCGGTTATTTGCAGGAAGCCGTGGGCATTCAGTTCGCGCAGGTAGCGTTGCCATTGTGCTTTGCTGATGTCGGGACCTACGCCGTAGGTTTTAAGCTGCTTGTGCTCCTCGCGGATTTTTTCGCTTTTTGATCCGCGTAAAAAATCGATCACATAACCCAGCCCAAAACGCTGGTTAAGCCTGAATACGGCCGACAATGCCTTTTGGGCGATGAGCGTACCATCAAACTTTTTAAACTCGCTGAGGCATATATCGCACGAGCCGCAATGGTCGGCCGCTTCCTCATCAAAATAGTTGAGCAGGTATTTACGGCGGCAGGTATGCAACTCACAATAGGCAACCATATCATTCAGCTTATCAAGCATAATACGGCTTTGCTCCTCGTTGTTCTCCAGGCTAACAAAGCCCTTGAGCTTAATGGCATCACCCGGCGAATAATACAGCATGGCATCTGATGGCAAACCATCACGCCCGGCCCGGCCCGTTTCCTGGTAGTAGCCCTCAATGTTTTTAGGCAGATCCATGTGAACCACGTAGCGCACGTTTGATTTATTGATGCCCATGCCAAAGGCAATAGTAGCCACCATGATCTTCACCTCGTCGCGCAAAAAGGCCTCCTGGTTACGGGCTTTGGTAGCGTGGTCCAGCCCGGCATGGTAGGCTTCGGCACTGTAGCCTTCCGCTTTCAGGTCGATAGCCAGGGCCTCGGTTGATTTACGCGACAGGCAATAGATAATGCCCGAATCATCGCCCCTGTTGTCCAGAAAATTAAGTAGCTGGTTAAAGCTTTTGTTTTTGGGCGATACCCTGTAGGTGATGTTCGCCCGGTTAAATGAGGATACATAGACCGCCGGCTGGTGCAGGTTCAGCTTTTCCAAAATGTCCTTTTGCGTTAGCTTATCGGCAGTTGCGGTAAGGGCAATTACGGGTATGTTGTTAAAATGATCCTTAATATGCGCCAGCATCAGGTACTCCGGACGGAAATCATGCCCCCAGTGCGATATACAATGCGCCTCATCAATAGCGAACAGTGATACCGGCAGCGATTTCAAAAAATCGATCAGCTTATTTTCGGTACCGAACAAGCGCTCCGGTGCCAGGTAAAGTAGTTTTATTTGGTTGCTTTTTAGCCGGGTGATGATGTCACGCTGTTCATCAGGTGTTTGGCTGGAGTTGAAGAACGCCGCGGGGATGCCGTTCACGTTCAGGCTGTCAACCTGGTCCTTCATCAGCGCGATAAGCGGCGATATAACAATGGTAAGCCCCGGCAGTAGCACCGCGGGCAGTTGGTAGCAGAGTGATTTACCGCCGCCGGTTGGCATCAGCGCCATTACATCGTGCCCGTTAAGCACCTGCGCTACAATGGTATCCTGCTGATGCCTGAATTCGCTGTAACCAAAATATTTATGCAGGGCCTGTAGTGGGGTCATGGGTATGTTAATGTGCGGATATACTGATGTGCAAATGTGCGGATTATTGCGTGGGCGGCGATGCCTGTTTCAGGATATTTTACGTAAAAATTTTAGCTATCTTACCTGTAAATTATCGACATTTAACATCTGCGTTAATTAGGTAAACGCTTGCTGCACCATTATATGTTTAAAAAATTATCCACCCTGTTGCTGTGCCTTGGTTTGTTTGTAAATGCACTGGCGCAAAAAATACAATCGCCCGATGAATTTTTGGGTTATAGCCTGGGTTCGCGGTTTACGCACCATGCCCGCATTGCCGAGTATTTCAACTACATAGCCAAAACCGCATCCAACGTAAAGCTGGTGCCTTACGGTACCACCAACGAGGGCCGTCCGCTGATGGCGATGTTCATCGCTTCGGCACAAAACATTGGCAGGCTGGAGGAGATCCGCAAAAATAATTTAAGCATTGCCGGTATGGAAAAAGCCGCCGCATCTATCAACAGCAATACACCGGTAATTGTATGGCTCAGTTTTAACGTACATGGTAATGAGCCCAGCTCGAGCGAGGTATCCATGCAAACGCTGTACGATATGGTCGACCCTGCAAACACCCGCACCCAGGCCTGGCTGAAAAATACGGTAGTGGTAATTGACCCATGCCTTAACCCTGATGGGCGTGAGCGTTATGTTAACTTTTATAATTCGGCCAAAGGCGAAAAGCCGGATGCCAACCCCGCCGCCCGCGAACATTTTGAACCCTGGCCTGCCGGGCGTACCAACCACTATTTTTTTGATTTGAACCGCGACTGGGCGTGGCAGGTACAAAAGGAAACCCAGGGCAGGGTAGCGCTATATAACCAATGGCTGCCGCAAATACACGTTGATTTTCATGAACAAGGCTATAACGCGCCCTACTATTTTGCCCCTGCTGCTGAGCCGGTGCATAAGGATATTACCCCCTGGCAGCGCGAGTTCCAGGTGATTATCGGTAAAAACAATGCGAAGTATTTTGACAAGAATGGTTGGGCTTATTTTACCAAGGAGATATTCGATCTGCTTTATCCGTCGTATGGCGATACTTATCCGCTGTATAATGGTTCCATCGGCATGACGTATGAGCAGGGCGGTATAGCCGCCGGCTTAGCCATACAAACCAATACCGGCGACACCCTCACCCTTGCCGACCGTATAGCCCACCATCACTCCAACAGCCTGAGCACTATAGAGGCGGCATCAGCCAACGCGCAAAAGGCGCTTACAGAGTATAAAAAGTATTTTGACGCAGGCCGTACCAATCCACCCGGAGCGTACAAAACTTTTGTGATACAAAACAGCAATAATGATAAGGTGACCGCCCTTGCTGCCCTGCTTAAACGCAACGGTATCGAGTATGGCTACGGGCTCGACCATTCGGTAAGCGGATTGAACTATATCACTGGTAAAACCGAAACCTATAAACCCGCCGCTAATGATCTGGTGATAAATGCTTATCAACCCAAGGCGGTTTTGCTGAATGTTTTGCTTGAGCCTAAAACCTTTATTGCCGATAGCAATACATACGATATTACGGGCTGGGCCTTGCCCTATGCCTATGGTTTAAAGGCCTGGGCGGTAAAGGAATCGTATAAACCGCAGCGGCAGTCAGCACCCGCTGTTGTTACACCTGCGTACGGTGGCAGCCCGGCTTATGCTTACGTATCAACATGGCAATCGCTAAATGATGTTAAGTTTTTGTCGGCGTTGCTTAAACGCAACATTAAAGTACGCTATTCAGAAAAGCCTTTTGAAGCCGGTGGCAAAAAGTTCTCTGCCGGCTCGCTGCTTATCACCCGGTCGGGCAATACCATTAAGAATTTTGACAAGACCATACAATCCATCGCTGCTGAAAGCAACCATCCGCTGGTGCAGCTTAACTCCGGTTTTGTGGACAAGGGTGCTGATATGGGTTCTGACTATATCAAATATATCCGCCCGATCAGGGTGGTGCTGGTAACGGGTAACGTAACATCATCTGAAGCTGTTGGCGAGGTATGGCACTATTTTGAGCAACAGATTAATTACCCGGTTACGCTGGTTAATTATACCGACCTTAACCGTATGCGCTGGAATGATGTGGACGTAATGATACTGGCCGACGGCAACTACGGCGGTGATTTCCCTGCGGATAAACTACAAGGCTGGGTAACTAATGGCGGCAAACTCATCGCCATGCAAAACGCGGTAGCGCAACTGGCAGATAAGAAACTGTTTAGCATACACCAAAAAGAAGATGCAGCCGATAAAAAGGATGACAAGGGGAAAAATAAGAATAAGGTGATATTATATGCCGACCGTGATAAGGAAGCGCTGAAAAGTAATGTACCCGGCGCGGTTTATAAAATCCATCTGGACAATACCCACCCCTTAGGCTTTGGTATGCCTGCGGATTATTTTACGCTAAAGCTGAATGACGAGGTTTATGATTATTTAGATAACGACAGTGGATGGAACATAGGTGTGCTTAAAAAGGATGGCTATACCTCTGGCTTTATCGGGCAAAACAGCAAGGCAAAGCTGGTTGATGGTATGCTGATCGGTGCGCAATCAGTTGGCAGGGGCAGCGTTGTTTACCTGGCCGATGATCCGCTGTTCCGCAGTTTTTGGGAGAATGGAAAGCTGTTGTTCGGCAACGCGGTATTTATGGTGCAGTAAAAACTGTTAAAATATTCAGCGCCCGGCAGCTAATAGTTGCCGGGCTTTTTTATGAGAAATTTTTAGTTATGCACTGATAGCCTTGCAAATACAAATAATTTGTTTTAAATATGCAATCGATTGCTTTATAAACGGCAATCATGGCTTGTATACTGAACAGCCATACCAATTATACTTTTTAAAATACTGATTTATTAACTGATGTCGATGATGTTAAGCGCGATGCTTAAACACGCATCTATTTTAGTTGATATTAATAACCCATAACCTGATAAATAATTATGAGTACTAAACCCCAAACTGCCGAAGCTCCTAACCGGATGTTATTTCTGGCCTGTTTTGTAGCTATTGTTACCACATCGTTCGGTTTTATTTTGCGCGCGTTAACATTGCCGCAATGGAGTGCCGAATTTAATTTAAGTAACACCCAAACCGGCGAAATTGCGGGTGTGGGCTTATGGCCATTCGCTATCAGTATTGTATTGTTTAGTTTGATAATTGATAAGGTAGGGTACAAAAACTCTATGATATTCGCGTTTATATGCCATATCCTTTCGGCGGCTATTACGTGGTTCGCTACAGGGTACACCATGCTATATATAGGTACATTTATAATGGCGCTGGGCAACGGTACGGTTGAGGCGGTAACTAACCCCGCGGTGGCCAGTATGTTCCCGAAGGAAAAAACCAAATGGCTTAACTTTTTACATGCGGGCTGGCCAACGGGACTGATCTTAGGCGGCGTAATTGCACTGCTTATGGGGCCTGAAACTAATTGGAAACTTAAAATATTACTGGTACTGATACCGGCCCTGGGTTATGGCCTGCTGATGCTGCCCAATAAGTTTCCGCTAAACGAGCGGGTAAAGGCGGGTATCTCTTACCTGGATATGCTCAAAGAGGTGGGCATAGGCGGCGCGCTCATTATAGTAGGCCTCATTATTTTCCAGATAGGATCAGTATTTGGCTGGGCTACATCAGTAAATGTAATTGTTACGCTGGCTATTGTCGCCTTATTCGGGGCGTTTGTGCGCACCTTTGGTCAGCCTTTGTTTGTGCTGATGTTATTAATCATGCTGCCCATGGCCATAACCGAATTAGGTACCGACAGTTGGATATCTGACCTGATGACCCCGGCCATGTCAAAAATAGGGCTGCAGGGCGGCTGGATACTTATTTACACCTCAACCATTATGGTGATACTGCGTTTTTGCGCGGGTAACATCATCCACCGCATATCTCCGCTGGGGTTACTGACCGTTTGTTCTGGTATAGCAGCGCTGGGCTTATTCTTTCTGTCAGGTGCTGATGGGGTGATGATATTGGTTGCCGCCACGATATTCGGTATCGGCAAAAGCTTTTTCTGGCCTACCATGCTGGGCGTAGTGGCCGAGCGTTTCCCCAAAGGCGGCGCGCTTACCATGAATGTAACTGGTGGCGTGGGCATGATAGGCGCGGGCGTACTTGGCGCGGTTATTTTAGGTTTTGTACAGGATAAATCAATTGACAATAAGCTGCAGGCTTATGATCAGAAAAACAAAACCGAACTGCACAGCACTTATGCCACTACACCACGGTCGAGCATGTTTGGTACCTACCGGGCCATTGATGCCGCAAAGCTGGATGCCGCACCCGCCGCCGAAAAAACTACTGTTACCGGCGTACAGGAAACCGCTAAAAAAGAAGCATTAAAAACCGTTGCTCTTTTTCCGCTTGGGCTAATGATTTGTTATGGTGCATTGATGCTCTACTTCCGCTCAAAAGGTGGGTACAAGGCGGTACAGCTTAATGATGATGTTGTATCGCCAACGCCGGTATAATAACAGGTTTGTTGCGTTTTTACCTGGTAATGGCTGTAAGGCAATTTGCTTTTTTATTGCTTACTTTGCAGTCAATTAAACCTGTGTATGCGCACTGCCTTGCTTATAGCCCTGCTTTTTATTGGTCATGCTGTTTTTGCCGCACCCGCTAAAACGGACGAGTTGCTGGATAAGCTGGACGTAGCGCTTAACAGCAAAGGTGAATACGATAGCCGGAAAGAACAGCGGATAAAACAGCTTAAAGTAAAGCTCAACAGCGTTCGCGGCAATGCCGCACGCAGTTTTGACTATTGCAGCCAGGTTTACGAAGAATATAAATCTTACAAATACGATTCGGCTTACGTTTATGCCCACAAGTTGCTGCAATTAAGCGGGCGTTTAAATGATGTTGGCCGCGAGTACACCAGTAAGGTTAAGGTGGGTTTTATCCTGCTGTCATCGGGCATGTTTAAGGAGGCGTTTGATAACCTTTCGGGGATAGACGCGCGCCTGCTTACCGATACCATGCGTTATGAGTATTACCGGCTGATGATGCGTGCCAACTTTGACCTGGCCAATTATGATAACGATAACCAGTACTCGCCACAGTACGTGGAGCAGGCTAATAAATATATCGATTCGGCCATAGCTATCAGTACGCCCGGTTCTTACAATAACCTATACCTCATCGGCTATAAAAAACTAAAGCAAGGTGACCCGAAAGCTGCCGAGGCCGATTTTTTGACACTGCTCAATACCAAAAAGCTTACCGAGCATCAGCATGCCATTGTAGCCTCAACATTGGGCAACATTTATTTAAACAGCAAACAACGCAGCAAGGGTATTGAACTGTTGATACAGGCGGTTACCAGCGATATACAATCATCAACCAAAGAAACCCTGGCTATATTTTGGCTGGCCGAGGTGTTTTACAAGCAGGGCGATATAAAAAATGCCTATAAATACATTCAGCAGGCTATGGCCGATGCTGACTTTTATGGCGCGAGGCAGCGCCGCGCGCAGATCAGTTCCATACTGCCTATCATCGCTGCGGAGAAATTAAAGTACAGCGAGCGCGAGAAAACCCGTTTCCTGATCTTCATCGTTTCCTTATCCATACTGGCGATCTTGGTTATAGTCATATCGGTAATGCTATTCAGGCAACTAAAAAACCTCAAGGCTAAAGAGAAGATTATTGAAGAAACTAATGCCGAGCTGGAAGCCATCAACCTTAAACTACAGGAAGACACGCATATTAAGGAAGAGTATATCGGGTACTTTTTTAATGTGATATCAGGCTATATCCTGAAGCTTGAGAAGCTGAAGCGCTCTGTCGACCTGAAGCTCTCACAAAAGCGGTATGACCATATCCAATTGATCGTAGACAACATCCAGATCAAAAAAGAGCGTGAGGCGCTATTCCATACGTTCGATCATGTATTTATCAAGATATTCCCAAACTTTGTAGCCTCTTTTAACAGCCTGTTTAAAAAAGAAGACCAGATATGGCCTAAAAGCGATGAGGTATTGAGTACCGACCTGCGCATTTTCGCCTTGATACGATTAGGGATCACCGATACCGAAACCATCTCCAAAATATTGGAGTATTCTGAAAAAACCATCTATGTTTATAAAATGCGTTTAAAAGCAAAATCACTTTTTCCGGGTGATGAGTTTGATAAACGCATAATGGAGATCAAGGCGGTTGAGAACACACGAGGCGGTAAAATCCACCCCGAAAGCGTGTAATTAAATCCCGTTTCCTCAGTATTTCCGGCCTTAAAAGTGTTATTTAAGCCTAAATTTATTTAAATTTTTTAAATCCAGGTCAAAATTAAATAATTGATTATCAATTTATTGGGTTTAAATTTATTAGATTATTCTTAAATTTTAACTAAACAAATAGCTAAACGCTTGTAACGTCAGCAAATTTGTATTAGTTAAAACACTAAGCCCCGGCGTTTCGTACAAGTTAAATACCGAGACCCATAGGCAATAGTATTTAGCCATTATAAACCCAAGTACCCGTATTAAATTTATAGCAAGCTGTATGTATAAAACCTATACTAAAAGTTTTGTATTCGTTATTTTTTTGTGTTTAGCTGGCCTTACTGATACATTCGCCCAGGTAAACGTTAACCGTGTTGAGCCTGCTTTTTGGTGGGCAGGCATGAAGAATAAGCAATTGCAGCTTATGGTTAACGGTACCAACATAGGCAAGGCCAAGCCTGTAATTAGCTATCCGGGTGTAAAGGTTACCGAGGTTGCTACTACCGATAATCCAAATTACCTATTCATCTATCTCAATATCTCCGCGGCTGCCAAACCCGGCATTATGCGTATAAAGTTTACCGGCGCGGGCGAAGCAAAATCCATCAGCTATGAACTGAAAGCGCGTACTGACCGCGGTGGTGCCAATGGCTTTAACACCAGCGATGTGCTGTACCTGCTTACACCGGACCGTTTTGCCAATGGCAGTACCGAAAATGATGTGCTTGAAGGCGTACAGGTTGATCGTAAAAACCCGGACGTTCGCCACGGGGGAGACCTGAAAGGCGTGGCCGATCATGTTGAGTATATAAAAGACCTTGGTTTTACTACCGTATGGTTCAACCCGGTTCAGGAAAACCGGATGCCTAATGGCTCGTATCATGGCTATGCCATTACCGATTTTTATAAGATAGACCCGCGTTTTGGTTCAAACGCCCAGTTTAAGGAGCTTACCGCCACCATGCATAACAAGGGCATGAAGGTAGTGATGGATATGATTTTTAACCATTGCGGCCTGGCTCACCCCTGGATGAAGGATAAACCCGCTGCCGACTGGATAAATAATCCCACCAAATACGTACAAACCAACCATGCCAAGCTAACCGCTATGGATCCGCACGCGGCTAAAAAGGAACAGGATATTTTACTTGACGGCTGGTTTGTGCCTGATATGCCCGACCTGAATCAGCGTAACCGCCACCTGGCCACCTACCTCATACAAAACAGCATCTGGTGGATAGAGTATGCCCGTATTGACGGCATCCGCCAGGATACTTACCCTTACCCGGATTATGCCTTTATGGCCCGCTGGTGTAAAGAGGTAATGGCGGAGTACCCAAACTTCAACATCGTAGGCGAATCGTGGTATGGCAAAACCGGCGAGACTGCCTGGTGGCAGCGTAACTCAGCCCTTAACCCTAACAATACGTACCTGAAAACGGTAATGGATTTTCCGTTAACGTTTACCGCCGACTGGGGCTTTAACGAGGATACCAATAAAAACGGCGGCGAGCAATCAGGCATGTACCAGGTCTACGAGGTAATAGCGCAGGACTTTTTATACCCTGACCCCAATAACATCCTGACCTTTTTGGATAACCATGACCTTGGGCGCTTTACCCGCAAGGATGATAAAAACCTGGATCGCTTTAAACAAGCGTTCGCTTTCCTGCTGACCACACGTGGCATTCCGCAAATTTATTACGGCACCGAAATTTTGATGGAAGGTACCAAGAATGAAGGCGACGGGCAGATCCGCAAGGATTTTCCGGGCGGCTGGCCCGGCGATAAAACCGATGCCTTTACCGCTGAGGGCCGTACTGATAAGCAGAATGAGGCCTTCAACTACCTGCGCAAACTGCTTAACTGGCGCAAAACCAGCAAAGCCGTTACCGCAGGCAAGCTGATACATTACGCGCCTTATGATAACGTATATGTATACGCCCGTATTTATGGCGATAAAACTGTGCTGGTTATGCTCAATGGTTCAGGCAAGGATCAAACCCTTGATATGGATCGCTTTACTGATGTTACCGGCAAGCATACCGGTGGTAAAGATGTAATAACGGGCAAACAGATCAGCCTGAACAAAACGGTTACTGTACCCGCCCGGGCGCAGTATATACTCGAACTTAATTAACTGACCATATAAAAAACCAAACAAACATGACGAAGATAACAGTAGAAGGCGCGCCTGCCTGATGGGGAATTGTTTTCAGCAGCTTTTTTAACCCAATTATATTCAGTAAACAACCAATGATTAAAGCTTTACGCATTAAAAACTTAATTTGTATGAGAAGATTTTATCTTAAAAACTATGTGCTTTTGCTTGCCATGATGCTTGTATCGGGCTTGGCATTTGCGCAAACAGGCAGCATAAGCGGTACCGTGCTTGATACCAAGCGCGAAAGCCTGCCGGGGGTATCTGTCACTGTTGACGGTACTACAACCGGTACCGCTACCGATATGAACGGCGCTTTTAAACTAAACAACATAAGCGCCGGTACGCATACCATTACAGCCAAGTATATTGGTTACACAACGCTTTCAAAAACGGTTGCAGTAACTGCCGGGCAGGCAGCAACCGTTGAGTTTTTGCTTACTGCCGAATCGCAATCACTGAACGAGGTGGTGGTTATCGGTTATGGTACCCAGCAAAAAAAGGAGCTTACCGGCTCAATAGCTACTGTAAGCTCAAAAGATTTTCAGAAAGGTACCATTACTTCGCCGGAGCAACTGATCAACGGTAAAGTAGCCGGTGTGCAGATCGTATCAGGCGGTGGCCAACCCGGCGCAGGTAGCGAGATCCGCATTCGTGCGGGTGCATCATTAAATGCCAGTAACGCCCCTTTAATTGTGGTGGATAACGTGCCGTTAAATAACGATGCTATATCAGGTGTGGCTAACCCCCTAACACTGATCAACCCTAATGACATTGAAACTTTTACCGTTTTAAAGGATGCTAACGCAACTGCTATATATGGTTCAAGGGCATCAAACGGCGTAATATTAATTACTACTAAAAAAGGCAGCAGTGGCAAACCGCAGATCAACTTCAGTACCAATAATTCGTTGTCTACAGCTAACCGCAAAGTTAATGTACTATCAACAAACCAACTGCGCGATTATGTAAATACCAATGGCGATGCAGGTCAAAAAGCATTTTTGGGCGATGCGAACACTAACTGGCAGAATGAGATATTCCGTAATGCCTATACAACCGATAATAACATCAGTGTTTCAGGTTCTGCTAAAAATACGCCTTATCGTGTAAACATTGGCTATTTAAATCAGGATGGTATATTGATGCGTGATAACATGAACCGGGTATCGGGTGCTATCGGCATATCGCCTAAGTTTTTTGATAAGCACCTTAAAGTTGATCTGAATATAAAGGGTACTTATTCAAAATCAACCTTCGCCAACCAGGGAGCCATTGGTGCGGCCATTATGTTTGATCCGACCCAAACCGTGCGAGATACCTCAAGCAAATACGGTCAGTATTTTGAGTGGCAAAGCGGTGCGAACCCTAACCCGAATACACCGCGTAACCCGGTGGCCTTAATCAATTTAAAAGATGATAAGGGCCGTGCCGCCCGTAGTTTTGGTAATCTGCAATTAGATTATACCTTCCACTTTTTACCCGAAATGCGTGCTAACTTAAATGTTGGCTATGATGTTTCACGTGGTCAGGGTACAACTGTAGTGCCTGATTTTGCAGCACAAAATTATTCAAACAAGGGTTTAAGGTCACGTTATATGAATGATGTGTCCAATAAAGTATTGGAGTTTTACCTGGCGTACAAAAAAGACTTTAAATCAATAAACAGTAACCTGGACGCGATAGCCGGTTACGGTTATTATGATAACAAACGTACTGTTAACAATTATACAAGCTATCAGTATGATGGTACAACCCCTATTGTAACTCCGATATTTCCTTACGATATACCTCAAAGCAGGTTACTTTCATACTACGGCCGTGCTATTTACACCTATGCCGGTAAGTACATACTTTCAGGTACGATCCGTACCGATGGTTCGTCAAGGTTTAGTCCTGAGGACAGGCGTCGTTGGGGTGTATTCCCTTCAGGTGCATTTACCTGGAGAATAAGCGAAGAGCCGATGCTAAAAAGCAGCAATACCTTATCTGACCTTAAATTACGTATCAGCTACGGTGTAACCGGTCAGCAGGACGGTATCGATAACTACTCGTACATTCCAAGATATGGACAAAGCGCAAATGAATCGCAATATCAGTTTGGTAACCAGTTTTATTACATGTATGCACCATTCGCTTATGACAAGGATTTGAAATGGGAAAGCACTGCAACAAGCAACATCGGTATTGATTATGGTTTCCTTAATGGCCGTATATCAGGTGCTGTAGATGTTTTCTATAAAAAAACCAAAGACCTGTTAGCTGTAGTTAACATTCCGGTGGGCTCAAACTTTAGTAACCAGTTATTAACCAACGTAGGTAACATGGAAAACAGGGGTATTGAGTTAAGCATTAACGGTGCTGCTATCAAATCAAAAACCTTTAATTGGGATTTAGGCTTCAACTTTACTTACCTGGAAAATAAGGTAACCAACCTTACCCTGGTTGATGACCCGAACTACACACAACCGGCACGTTCAATTACCGGAGCAACAGGTAATAACATACAGTTTCATACTATAAACAGGGCACCTTACGGCTTCTACGTTTATAAACAGGTGTATAATGCTGAAGGCAGGCCGCTTGAGGGTGTTTATCAGGATCTGGATGGCGATGGCAGTATAACCGCCAGCGACAGGTATTTCTACAAAAATCCGGCACCAAAGTTCCTGATGGGCTTCACAACTTCGGTAAATTATCAAAAATGGACAGTGGCCACCGTGCTACGTGCAAGCATAGGCAACTATATGTATGATAACATATCATCAAACCTGGCAACCCGGTCAAACATCCTGAATTCAGGCGGAAGTATAAACAATGCCCCGGTTGACTTTTTGAATACCGGTTTTTCAATAAACCAGTACAACAGCGATTACTATGTAAAAAATGCTTCATTCCTGAAAATGGATAACCTGAGCCTCAGCTACAATGCAGGCCGCATAGCCAATACATTTACGCTTAATGTATCAGCAAACGTTCAAAATGTGTTTGTAGTAAGCAAATACAAGGGTCTTGATCCGGAGGTGTTTACCGGTATAGATTATAACCTGTACCCAAGGCCGCGCATTTACACTTTAGGCTTAAACGTAGGTTTTTAACCAATTATAAAGAGATTGTTTTATGAGAAATAGATTAAAAATATATGCAGCCCTGATGGTGATTGCTGTGGCTGCAGCATCATGTGCTAAAGATCTGAACCTGAAGCCAACTAATGATGTAACGGCTGATGTGGTGTATGCTACACCCGCAGGTTATAAAGGCGCTTTAGCGAAAGTTTATGGCAGCTTTGCGCAAACCGGTAACAGCGGTGCGGGCAGTGGCGACTTAGGTGGTATTGATGCCGGTACGTCGGACTTTTTCCGTTTGTATTTCGGCGCTCAGGAATTATCAACCGATGAGGCCGTTTGCGCCTGGCTGGGCGACCCGGGTATCTCTGAAATTGACCAGATGAACTGGTCGTCAACCAACCTGATGCTGCAAGGGCTTTATACCCGTTCTATCTACCAGATCACGCTGGCGAACGAGTTTATCCGCGAAAGCACCGATGCCAAATTGGCTAGCCGTAACATTAGCGGTAATGATGCAAATGAAATTAAATATTATGTTGCCGAAGCTCGTTTTTTACGCGCCTTTCAATACTGGGTATTGTTAGATTTGTACGGTAACCCACCATTTATTACCGAAGCTGATTTGATTGGTAAGGATCTGCCAAAACAAACTACCCGCGCAGCGCTGTTCAGCTACGTAGAATCAGAACTGAAAGCGGTTGAAACCTTGCTGAAAGACCCGCGCACCAATGAGTATGGCCGTGCTGATAAAGCTGCCGCCTGGGCATTGCTTGCCCGCCTGTACCTTAACGCGCAGGTTTACACTGGTACCGAGCATAATGCCGATGCTATTACTTACGCCAACAAGGTTATTGGTGCCGGCTATACATTGCATAGCGATTATAAGAACCTGTTTTTGGCGGATAACAATGTAAATAACCCTGAAACCATTTTCGCTATTGCTTATGATGGTGTTAAAACCCAGAATTACGGTGGTGCAACTTACCTCATCAATGCAGCTATTAACTCGGATATGAAACCTGCCGAATTTGGCGTGCCAAATGGTGGCTGGGGCGGTAACCGCACCCGCCAAAACCTGCCCAACAAGTTTACCAATGCTAATGATAAGCGAGCCATGTTTTTTGGCGCAAAACGTGAGGTGGATGATCTGGCAAAATTTACTGATGGGTTGGCGGTAACCAAATTCAAAAACATCACCCAATCCGGCGCTACGGCTCCGTCTGTGGGTGGTACTTATTGCTCAATGGATATTCCGTTGTTCCGTTTGGCCGAGATGTACATGATCTATGCTGAAGCTACCGCGCGTGGCGGCAGCGGGGGTGTTCAGGCAACGGCCATTCAGTATTTAAATAACCTGCGTGCCCGTGCTTATGGCAATTCATCAGGAAATGTTAATTCATTAGTATTAAATGACCTGATAGATGAGTATAGCCGTGAGTTTTACTGGGAAGGCCATCGCCGTACCGACCTGGTACGTTTTGGTAAATTTACCGATGCCTCATACGTGTGGCCATACAAAGGCGGTGTAAAAGCCGGCCGTGGTGTTGAGGCCTACCGCAACCTGTACCCTATACCATCAACAGATGTTATAGCTAACCCCAATTTAAAACAGAACCCAGGCTATTGATCATTACCAATTATAGATTTTCATCATGAAAAATTTAATAAAAAATATATTGCTGTTAAGCTCAGTTATGCTGATGCTGGCAGCCTGTAAAAAGGACGAGACAAGAATAGTAGCTAAAAGCGATGCCACCGCGCCTGTGCTTAAAGCTACGTATGAAAACCTGGTGCTTAAAGAGGCAGACGCGGCAGCCGAAGCCATTATGTTTAAGTGGAGCAAAGCGGATTACGGCTATAGCGCGGCAGTTAGCTACTCGGTTGAAATAGGTAAAAAGGATAGTAGCTTTGTTAACGCCAGAAGTGTTTCGGCAGGTGCTAATGATGAGGTGGTTTTAACTGTAGGCGCGTTTAATAGTTTGCTTAACCAGCTTAAACTGGTAGGCTTTGCACAAAATGATGTAGAGGTAAGGGTTAAGGCCGAAATCGGCGGCGGTGCTGCACCGGTTTACTCTAACACGATGCCTTTGGTGGTAACGCCTTATCTTGACAAACCGGCTTACCAAACCTTGTACCTGGTAGGCGACGGTACTTTTGGCCAATGGGAGAATACCAAAGCTACCCCCGTTTTCCGTGACCCGGCTAACGCCTTTGTATTTACCTTTACCGGTAATTTTTCAAGCGGAAACATCAAGTTTTTGGGCACTTTGGGGGAGTGGTATCCATCATGGGGTAGCAACGGCAGCGGCGGTGTAATGTTCCGCGAAAAGAATGCTGATCCTGATCCGGCAAACTTCCCGATAACTGCCGGTTACCATAAAGTAACCCTGAATTTGCGTGACAATACTTATACTGAAGAGCCTTACAACGCTACCGGTAAAACTACCTATGCCTCAATAGGTATTATTGGTCCGTTTACTGATTGGAATAGTGTAATCCCAATGTCGGCTACTACACTAAACCCGCACATCTGGACGCTTGACCATACCTTTGCCAGCGATACAGAAATGAAATTCAGAATTCCGGAAGGTTGGAGTACAAGCTGGGGCCCTGCTAATGACGCTACCGCGAGCGATGCCTATGGCGTAGGCACCGGCGGCGGTAACTTCAAAGTTAAAGCCGGCACATACACCATCATATTTAATGATATGACTGCCGAGTACGTTTTCATTAAAAAATAAGGCCTAATAAAATACGGCGCGTGGCTTAACCTGCCACGCGCTGTTTAATGGCCCAAATGCTCCAGGGCATCACCTAAATAATTCAGTTATAATGATAATGCGATATAAGGTACTTGCTACTTTAGGGCTATGCCTTGCGCTAAACTTTGCCGCCCTCAGCCAAAGCGGACCTGTAAAAAGCGTAGGCGAGGTTACCAGGGCTGATGTTAGCGGGCAACAGGTAAACATCACCACCCCAAACGCACATGCCGAGGTAACGGTATACACCCCATCGGTAGTACGGGTGCGTATTGATAAAAAAGAGCTTGCGCCCGATTTTTCGTACGCGGTGATAGCCAAACCACAACAGGTAAAGGCATCTATCACCCAAAACGATAACGAGGTAAGCATTATTACCGACTCGGTTAAACTCATCATCAGCAAAAAACCGTTCGCTGTTACTTTTTATACGCCGGATGGCAAGGTGATTAGTCAGGACGAAAGCGGTTTAACCACCTCATGGGTAAACGAAAACGTAACTACCTACAAAAAAATGCAGGAGGGCGAGCGTTTTGTTGGCCTGGGCGAAAAAACAGGTGGGCTTGATCGCCGTGGTTCGGGCTATACGCACTGGAACTCGGATGTGTTTGGCTACCGTGTTGACCAGGACCCGTTGTATTCTACCATCCCTTTCTACATTGGCATACACCATGGGCTTAACTATGGTATATTTTTAGATAATACCTGGCAAAGCGATTTTAACTTCGGGGCCAGCAACAACCGTTTTTCATCATTCGGTGCGCGTGGCGGCGAAATGAACTATTACTTTATCTACCATAAAAATCTGGTCGATATCATTACCTCGTACACCGCTTTAACCGGCCGCATGAATTTGCCGCCGCTGTGGAGCCTGGGCTACCAGCAAAACCGCTACAGTTATTACCCCGATACCGAAGTATACCGCATCGCTCAAACGCTGCGCGAAAAAAAGATTCCGGCGGATGGGATTACGCTCGACATCCATTATATGGATAAATACAAGGTGTTCACCTGGGATAAAAGCCGTTTTCCTGATCCTGTAAAGATGAACAACCGGCTGAAGGAAATGGGTTTTAAAACCACGGTGATTGTTGATCCGGGTGTAAAAGCAGAACCAGGTTACGGCGTTTACGAACGCGGTAGGAAGGATGACATCTTTATTAAATATGCCGACAATACTAACTATACCGGCGAGGTATGGCCGGGCTGGTGCCATTTTCCTGACTTTACCGGCGCTAAAGGGCGCGATTGGTGGCAAGGCGAAATAAAGCAGTACGCCGCCGACGGTGTTAGCGGTATATGGAATGATATGAACGAGATCGCTACCTGGGGCCAGAAAATGCCCGATAATGTGATCTTTGACTGGGAAGGCCGTAAGGCTGCCCACCCCGAAGCGCGTAACGCTTATGGTATGCAAATGGCACGTGCCAGTTACGAAGGTTTCCGCAAGGCCTTAAATAAGCGTCCGTTTATTTTAAGCCGTTCGGGATATGCGGGCTTGCAGCGCTATTCGGCCCTGTGGACAGGCGATAACCGTGCCGAGGACGACCACATGCTGCAAGGCGTTAGGCTGCTGAGTAGTTTAGGCCTGAGCGGTGTGCCTTTTACCGGTATGGATATTGGCGGTTTTACCGGCAATGCCAGCGTAGCGCTATATACCCGCTGGGTGCAGATCGGCGCATTTAACCCATACTTCCGTAACCATACGGGTGTAAACACCAAATCGGCCGAGCCATGGGCTTTTGGCGAGGAAGCATTAGAGATTGCCCGTAACTATATTAACCTGCGTTACAAACTGCTGCCATACCTGTATTCCACCTTTTATGAGGCTACACAGGATGGTTTACCGGTAGTACGTTCCCTGGCTATTAATTATACGCACGACGCGAAGGTTTACCAGTATCAAAACGAATACCTGTTTGGTAACGCCTTTTTGATAGCACCCTTTGCTGGTGCCGATGCTTACGGAACTATCTATTTGCCTAAAGGCAAATGGTATAATCTGTATTCGGATGAGTTGAGTAACGGCGGTACCGAAACTATGGTTAAGCTGGCCAACAACAAACTGCCGGTTTTTGTAAAGGAGAGTGCCATCATCCCGATGCAATCGCTGATACAAAATACTACTGAAAAACCTACCGATACGCTTAACGTACACATTTACAAAGGCGATGTAAACAACAGTTTTATTTATTACGAGGATGACGGCGAAACGTACGATTACGAAAAGGGCAGTTTTTATAAACGTAATATAAGCTACAACGCGATTAAAAAAACGATCACGTTTGCTAAGGCCGATGGCTCATTCGCTTCAAAATTTAAACACATCCGCTTGTATATGCACGGGTTTGGCAATGCTGATATTGAGGCAGGCGGCAAGCATGTGCAGGCCAAAACAGAATTTGTATCATTCATCAACCCGGTATCAAAGTTTGACCCGCAGGGCGTGGCCGATAAGGCAGAGGGTAGCGATACCCGTACCATAACCCTACCTAATAACAGTGCCGAATTTATCATCAACTATTAAAAAGCGACAAATATCCGTTATGAAAATTATTTATAAACTATCTGTTATCGCATTTTTGCTGGTTAACGTAGCCTGCAAAAAAAGCGACCCGGTAACAACCATTGATCCACCGGCACAAAACACTGAAATACCCGAGAATGCCGGTGACGGGGTAACTTTTATTAACGATGGCAAGTCGGCTATATTTAACTTGTATGCGCCGGGCAAAATATCCGTATCTGTTATTGGTGATTTTAACGATTGGCAACCCACCAAAATGAAAACTACTACCGATGGTACCCGCTGGTGGGTACAGGTAGATGGCCTGGATGCCAATACCGAATATGCCTATCAGTACCTTATCAATGGCAACCTGCGTGTGGCCGACCCTTACACCGAGAAGATACTGGACCCGGATAACGACAAATACATCCCGGCCTCAGTATACCCTAATCTGAAGGCTTACCCTGCCGGGAGAACGACTTCGATAGTGAGCGTGATGCAGGCTAAACAGCCATCATACACCTGGAAAACGAATAATTTTACCCGCCCGGCAAAAAAGGACCTGGTAGTGTATGAGTTACTGGTGCGCGATTTTGTGGCCGACCATAGCTACAAAACCATTATTGATACGCTGGATTATATCAGCCGCCTGGGTGTTAACGCGATTGAGCTGATGCCGGTTGCCGAGTTCGAGGGCAATGAATCATGGGGATATAATGATTCCTTCTTCTTCGCGCCCGATAAATATTACGGTACCAAAAATGCTCTGAAAGCATTGGTTGATGCCTGCCACCAGCGTGGTATTGCCGTAATTATGGATATTGTGCTTAACCATGCCTTCGGCTCATCGCCCATGGTGCGGATGTATTTTGATCAATCATCCGGCAAGCCGACAGCAAGCAACCCGTGGTTTAATGTGGATGCCAAACACCCGTTTAACGTTGGGTTTGATTTTAACCACGAAAGCCCGGCAACCAAAAATTTCTCAAAAAATGTAATGCGACACTGGCTGAAGGAGTACAAGATAGACGGCTACCGTTTTGATCTTTCAAAAGGATTTACGCAAACCAATAATCCTAATGATGTGAACGCATGGTCGGCCTATGATGCCAGCCGGGTAGCTATCTGGAAGGATTATAACAGTTTTATTAAGAGCGTTGACCCCAATGCTTACGTGATACTGGAACATTTTGCCGCCCAGCAGGAAGAGAAAGAGCTGGCTGCCGATGGCATGATGCTATGGAATAATGTGGCTCATGGTTTCCAGGAAGCGAATATGGGTTGGATGAGTTCGTCAGACCTGTCGTGGTTAATGCCTGCCGCGCATACCTTTACCGTATCTGATGCTTTAGTGGGCTATGCCGAAAGCCATGACGAGGAGCGCGTAATGTTTAAAAACATCACCTACGGTAACCAGGATGGCTATAACGCCCGTCTGCTGAATAATAGTTTAAAACGTGGCGCTATGACGGCTGCCTTCCTGATGGCATCGCCAGGACCGAAAATGATATGGCAGTTTGGCGAGCTGGGTTATGATATCAGCATTGACCAAAACGGACGTACCGGCAATAAGCCTATCCTTTGGAATTACCAGAGCGTGCCCGAGCGCAAGGCTTTGTACAACGCTTATGCCAAATACATCAAAATGAAATTGAAGAACCCGGTATTTGGCGCTAACACCGCTACCTATACCCTTACCGGGGCGGTAAAAAACATAACCCTTAGCGGCAGCGGCGTTGATGTGCAGGTGGTAGGCAACTATGATGTAACGGCCCAAACCGCTACCATAGCGTTCAGCAAAACCGGCACCTGGTATGATTATGTTACCGGCAACACCCTTAACGTAACCAATACCAGTATGAGCCTCACCCTGCAACCGGGCGAATACCACATATACAGTTCGGCGCAGTTGCAATAACAAGCTCCTTAATATTAAATTTAGCATGAAGCCTCTCAGCAATGGGAGGCTTTTTTGTTAAATAAAAAAAGCGCCCCGGCTTTTGCCGAAGGCGCTCTCACTATAACTAAAACTCAACTTTTTACTTGCTTTTTAACTGCTGTATGTGGGCGCGCAGCTCGTTTATTTCAGCTTGCTGCTCTTTAATGGCACCTACCAGCAGGGGTATCAGTTTTTCGTAATCAACACTGCCGGTGGTAATGGTGCGTTGGTTGTTTTTACCCGCGGTATACCATTTGTAATCTTTGGTGACCAATTCGGGCAATACCAGTTTTACATCGTCGGCAGAGAAACCGTATTGTGTGCCTGATGGCAGGTTTAGTTGTTTGTACTTGTCTTTGTCAAACTCAAACTTCAGTGGCTCAAGCTGATTTACGTAGCTAAGCGAATTACGGATAGGTTCGCTGTTCTTTTTCAGTTGCTTATCGCTTACAGTTTGCGCCGAAGTGGTATTTAATATAAAAGCGCTTGCAATGGTTGCTAATGCAACACCAATTTTATTGATAGTCATATATTTTTTAAATAAATAGTAAAACAATGTTCGCGGCAAAAAGCGCCGCAAGGCATTAGTTAAATGGGGTTGTTAAAAGATGCTTAGGCTGCTATAACAGCGTTGGGCGGCGGGGTAGGCACCAATGGAAAGTAAGCCAGATGCTCATCACAATCGGCAGGGGCATACGTAAACGGTTCAGCCTTGAAAGCCGGGTCGGGCAGCAGCCATACGGGGTGGCTCAACCAAAATTCACTCACAATTTTTTCTTTACTTTCGGTACGTGATGATGAATTTTCCTCATCATCAGCATAAATTTTTTCAGAAAGTTCGGTGCCGGTATGGCCGATTAAAGAGAGCAGGGAGATACCTGTTTTTTCCATTACGGAAAAAATCAACACGAAGGTGAACAGATATCTTAAAAGGCTTACTCTCATTGTATAATGATGAATATATTTACTATGCAAACATAGCAAAAATGATTTGGTTTTTAAAACTTTTAGGATTATTATATTACGTACACAATATTATCCTTAATGCGTGCTATTACCAAAAAGTTAATTAAATAATTGCGACCTTTATGCGCCGATTTACCGGCATTTTTAAATGGATTTTTTACATACCCTGTTGGGGGAAGATATTAAAGCGGGTTTACTCATCATTTTAAACCTGATTGTTATTGAGAGCTTACTATCGGTTGATAACGCCGCGGTACTGGCTACCATGGTGCTCGATCTGCCTAAGGAGCAGCGTAACAAAGCCCTGCGTTATGGCATTATAGGCGCTTATGTTTTTAGGGGTATATGTTTGTTTTTAGCGGCATGGCTGGTAAAAATATGGTGGCTTAAACCGTTGGGTGGCCTGTATTTACTGTACTTGGCATTCAACTATTTTAAAACTAAAGCCAGCAAATCAGCCGATAAAGAAGATGAGAACGTTGATAAAAGCGAAAGCTGGATCTATAAATCAACCGTTGGTTTAATAGGTAACTTTTGGGCGACTGTAGCGCTGGTTGAGGTGATGGACCTGGCCTTTTCTATCGATAACGTATTCGCGGCGGTAGCTTTTACTGATCATGTGTTTCTGATCTATACGGGTGTATTCATCGGTATACTGGCCATGCGTTTTGTGGCGCAGGCCTTTGTTAAATTGATGGAAAAGTTTACCTTTCTGGAAACCATCGCGTTCATCGTGATCGGTGTGTTGGGGCTTAAATTATCATCATCATTATACACCCACTTTTACCCCGAAACACCATTAGCTCATGCTATCGAGGGTGAGCGTACCGATCTGTTCGTGTCCGTATTCACCGTGGCCATATTTGTAATCCCGGTGTTAACTTCATTACTGTTTAACTTCCCTAAAAGGCATACCATTGAGCCTGAAGTAGCTGAAGATGCTGAGGAGGTATTGAAGAAGAGCTAATGAATAAACTGATCGCGTCCATATTCGGCATAGGGTATCTAAAAGGGGGCGGCACTTACGCCTCGGTAGTTACCTGCGCTGCCTTATACTTTTTATGGCAGGTACCGGCGGTATTACAGCCTTTGCCTAATGTTTTGATCGGTTTGGCCATATTGCTCATTGGTATTTATACCGGCAACAAAGTAGAGCCATTTTGGGGTAAGGATAGTTACCGCGTGGTGATAGATGAGGTAGCCGGTATGTGGATCACCATGCTGTTTGTACCCATTAACAATATCAAACTGCTTATTGCCGGGCTGATACTGTTCCGCTTTTTTGATATGGTAAAGCCCCTTGGCGTGCGCCGCATGGAAGACCTGAAAGGCGGCCTGGGCGTTATGATGGACGATGTGCTGGCCGGAGTTTATGCCAACATCGTTCTGCAGTTAATTGTATTTTCGGGCCTGCTGAACTAAACTTTTACTTTTAAAGTTGTTATACCAATACAATTCACACAATACATGCTTTCAGAAAAATTAAAGGAAGAAACTAAAGCCTATCACCATGAAACTGAGGTGGCGTTGATAGGGCGTATAAAAGCCATTAAAGGGGAGCATGATTATGCCGCGCTGCTAAAAATGTTCTACAGCTATTTTGGCGGGCTTGAAAAACACATCGACTCAGCCATTGATACCAGTCTGATGGATGATTACCATCAACGCCGCAAAACATCAGCCATTGCCGATGATTTGGAAGCACTTAATGCTGATATTCCCGCTGTTGCAACCGAGGATAACCTGCCCCACATAGAAAGTCATTTACAGGCATTAGGCGCGTTGTATGTAATTGAAGGCTCAACACTGGGTGGTAAGATCATCAGCAAAATGATCGGCTCCAAGCTGGATGCATCCAACGGAGAAGCGTTATCATTTTTCAACAGTTATGGCGATGATACGGTAGCGATGTGGAACTCGTTTAAAGACAAAATGAACAGCCAGGCCCAAACTGAAGCCGATCAAGCGGCCGTTATTGAAACAGCCAACAGCACCTTTAAGCATTTTGCCAATTGGATAGCCCGTTATAACTAAGCCGGGTTGCTAAACTCCACAAAAAAGGTGGAGCCTTTTTCCGGTTCGCTGTCTACCCATATTTTGCCGCGGTGTTTTTCAATAATACGCTTAACTATGGCCAGGCCCACACCGCTGCCCTCAATGTCCTTCACATTATCGGTACGGTTAAAAAGCTCAAAAATGCGCGGCAATTGTTTAATATCAATGCCCAGGCCATTATCTTTTATCTGGTAAAGCACACCGTTGTCGGTAATTTTACCCTCAATACCTACCTGTTGCGGGGTTGATTGCTGGGAGTATTTAAAAGCGTTGCTTAACAGGTTGGCAAACACCTGCGACAGCATTACTGCGTCGCCCTGTACATCGGGCATTTCGCCTATAGTTGTCTGTAATTTGGCTGTGTCGTATACCAGGGAAAGGTCTTTGATGATCTCTTTCACCATCGGGCCAACTTCAACATTTACAAAATTAATGTCTGACCGGCCGATGCGCGAGTAATCAAGCACCTCATTTATCATGTAGTTCATTTTGTCGGCACGGTCAATAATGCGGTCAATAACACGCTGCGCTTCCGGCCTGATGGAGCTATCGCGGGTAAGTAGCTGCGCGTAGCTTTTAACCACCGAAATAGGATTTTTCAGATCATGCGATATGGTGAAGCTGAAGGTGTCCAGTTCCTCATAAGCCTGTTTTAATTTTTCGTTGAGTAAGCGTATAGCGCTCGCCTTTTGATTGATGGCGTAAGTAAGCTCTTCTTTAAGGCGGATAACCGCTTTTACTTCCTCATTGCTCCACGCTGCCGAACGTGCCCTGACTGTTTCAGACCAGGCCTCGAATGATTTACGCGGCGATATGTTAAACGCGCCGTTACTATCAACCTCAACGGGTTTTTCCGGATTGCCGGCCCAGGTAATATGCTGTAGCTGCTCTGGCTTAAACCAAATAATATATTCGCCCATCTCTTTTGAAATGGTAGATACAATAACGCCGCTGGCCACATCCTTAAAGGCTAATGCCGGCGGATAGAGTGCAGATAGGTGATCAGTGCAGAAAAAGGTATCGCTTACCTCAGTTTTTATCCAGTTAAGTAAGCCGGTTAAATCATCCCGGGCAGGTACTTTGCCAAACTCGGTGATGTTGTTTTCATAAACAAGTACAGCGCCATCGGCATAAGTAACATCAAGTACGGTAACATCCTGCGCATTCAGGGCATCCTCAATACTATTGCTGCGCTGCATCTGTTTGGAGAGCTTTTCAACACCGGCAAAGAGGTGATCCTGTAGCTGCTGGTTTTCTTCATCCTGCCTGAATTCCAAGGCTGATGAAAGTATCTGTCCCATCAGTTTGGTTGCCTCCCGCGCCTTGTAATCAATAAAACGCGGTGAATAATTGTGGCAGGCTATCAATCCCCAAAGTTCATTTTTATAGATGAGTGATATACTATAGCTCGAGTTCACGCCCATATTTTTGAGATATTGTATATGCACTGGCGATACCGCGCGTAGTTGCGAACAGGTCAGGTCAAGCGGTTGCTGTTCGCCCGCCAATGTAATGATCTTTGACGGCGTGCTGTCCACATCAGCAATTAGACGGGTATGGTTCAGCTTATAAAGTTCGCGGGCTTGCTTGGGTATGTCTGATGCGGGGTAGTGCAAGCCGATCCATGATTCCAGGTCGTTGTTCCTGGCCTCGGCAACAACCTCGCCGTGCCCGTCGGCTGCGAAACGGTAAACCATTACACGGTCATACCCGATTATTTTTTTTACCTGCTCGGCGGAGTTGGTAAGAAGGTTTTGAAGGTTTTTATCAGCCAGCATTTCTGATATCGACCGACCGATCATCCGCTGGATATCAACGGTCATTTCGGCAGCGGCGGGTTCAAACTCCAATATAATCAGGTTATCCGCTTGGTGAATAACCATGTAATAGGTGCTGCCATTCAGTTCAAGCTGAAAGGGGTTGATCTGCTCAAAACTCTTACTGATTTTACCCAGCGTAATAAGCTGGCTGATGTAGCCGGGTTGTTCACTTGGGCTCAGGGCGTATTCAACTTCAAGTAATTCTTTACCCAATAAATTTCCGGGCAGGCCAATAACCACGTTGCCAACGTTTTCACTATGGTAGCGAATAACAAAATCGCCATCAACCGCGATCAAAAAACCATGAGGCTGAATTTGACCGGGAATGTGTATAGGTTCTCTATCACAATTGGTTAGATCAACGTTAAAGGACATAGGGTTATTTACAAGTAAAGAATAATAACAAATATGAAAAAATATTCGATACTATAAAGTCATATCAAATTAAATTGTTTTGCTGTAAACGGGTTAGTTCAATGTTTGATTACGATCGTTATGCGCTTCAAAAATACCTGGAGCGCATGTAGGTAAGTGCGTAATTTGGTTGATACAATAACAGGTTTTGCTAAAATAAACATACGCGGGTATAAATTTTGCTGTAGCTTTATAACATGAAGCATTACCTTATGAAACCTGTTATAAAGAGCGTATTAATGCCCGCCATACTGGCGTTGGCTATTATATTCCTGTCGTGCAGTACCAAGCCTGCCGATAGTGTACAGCATGAAGAAACCACCGTTGCTGATAGCACCGGCTTTACCGTAAAAACCATTTATACCGAATTGAATAACCCATGGGGGATGGTTTGGTTGCCTGATGGCCGTATGCTGGTAACTGAGCGTGCCGGTGAAATACTGGTTTTTAAGAATGATAAATTTACCGGCGAAAAGCTGAAAGGCGTACCTGCCGTATTTAATAAAGGGCAGGGCGGCCTTTTGGATATTAAGCTGCATCCTAATTATAAAAAGAACGGCTGGATATATATTACCTACGCCAAACCGGTTGAAGGTGGCGCTACTACAGCACTGGCCCGCTTTAAGCTAAATGGAAACACCATTACTGACCTTACCGACATTTATACCGCCAAGCCCTATATTACTGCCGATTTTCACTTTGGCAGCCGTGTGGTGTTTGATAAGGATGGCTACCTGTACGTAAGCTCGGGCGAGCGTGGTACGCAGCCAAAGGTGCAGGAGCTGGATAACGATCATGGTAAAATTCACCGTTTGTTTGATGATGGCCGCATTCCGCCCGATAACCCGTTTGTTGGACAGGCCGGCGCGCATGGTTCTATCTGGACGTTAGGGCACCGTAATCCGCAGGGTATGGTTTATGACGCGGTGAATAACCGTATCTGGGAAGTAGAGCACGGCCCCAAAGGCGGTGATGAACTAAACCTGATCGAAAAAGGGAAGAACTATGGCTGGCCAAAAACATCTTATGGTATTAACTATGATGGCACGGTACTTACGCCTAATAAAGAACTACCGGGTATCGAAAACCCTAAGCACTACTGGGTACCATCAATAGCTACCTGCGGTTTAAGCATTGTAACCGGTGATAAGTATCCGGGTTGGAAAGGTAACCTGTTGGTAGGCGCGCTGGCATTAATGCACATTAACCGTGTTATCCTTAATGGTACCGAGTATAAATCAGAGCAACGCCTGCTGCAAAACAAAGGCCGTTTCAGGTACATTACCGAAAGCCCTGATGGCTATATTTACGCCCTGAGCGAAGGCCCGGGCGCATTGATAAAATTGATTCCGGCTAAATAATTAATTAGCCACTATAACAAGAACGGGATGCCCATCAGGCATCCCGTTCTTGTTATAGTACTACGGCCGGTATTTTGATTCATTCAGTATCTTCTGTGCGTCCCGCTCGGCCATTAGTTGTGGCAGGGTAATGTTACTGTGCTTGTCCATGTATTGGCGCACGATCTGCCAGCCCGTCCACACGGCCAACTTGGGTGCCGACTCGTTATTTTCGCCGAGGCCGGGGGTAAAGGGAGCTTCGGTTAAGTACTTTTGTATTTGTAGATAATCGGCATTGTACAGCAAATTCTCATTTAAAAAATAAGCCCAGATATCCTGCTTAAAGGTATTGCACCAGTCCAGTTGCTTGTTGGTATAACCTACTTTGGTGCTATCGGGCGTTTTGGGCAGTACCTTATCCATCAGGTACATGATCTTGCCATTGTAAACCATTTTGGCCAGCAAACTTTTATCCGCCTCGTTTTCCGGGAAAAGATCTTCGCGCACTACAGCTTCCACCACACGCGGCGTAATATTATCCGGTGTAAAACGGCGCGATAAATAATGGGGGTACTGCTGCACCAAAGCCGGGTAAAATTTTGAATTGCCCAAAAACATATCCAGCCCTATGGCTACATAGCCATCGCCAATAGAGGTTTGCGCCTGGAAGCCTGAAAAATAAGCATATACCTTAGGCAGTTTGCTTTGCGGAAAGTAATATTTAATACGCCTGAAGGCATCGGTTAGTTCGGCTTCTTGCAAATCAAGCGTCGGGTAAACCGAGTCTACCTCGTGTTTCAGATCCTGGTAAGCCTTGCCGGTAAATACCTGTTTCAGTGTGCTAAAGTAAGCTGTATCGGTAACGCTACCGGCCTGTAACACCTTTTCAACATAATCCGGGTAAAAGCTGCCGTATTTTTTTTGCAGGTAGATGGCTTGCCGCGGCATGGGTTTTGTACCCATCTCATTAAAATCATGATCAAAACGGCTAATAGCGACATTAAGATCGATATTACTTACATCAACATTTTTGCTGCCGCCGCAAGCGCAAAGCAGTAGCATGATGCTAAAAATTAAGTAAGTTTGTTTTGATTTGTTACCGGCAAAAATCATACTCATCCTGTACAAATTTATAAAATAAGTATACATTCTCATGAAGATCGCGTTAGCACAGCTCAACTATCATATTGGTAATTTTGATTCGAATACAGCCAAGGCCATTGCCGCCATAAAACAAGCCAAAGGCGAGGGTGCCGACCTGGTAGTTTTCGCGGAGCTGAGCGTGTGCGGTTATCCCGCGCGGGATTTTTTGGAGTTCAGGGAATTTATCGGATTGTGTGAAGATGCCGCCCAAAAAATAGCGCTGGAATGTACCGGCATTGCCTGCATAATAGGCCTGCCTACAGAGAACGATAAACCCGAAGGCAAGGACCTGAACAACTCGGCATACTTTATTAATAACGGAAAAATTGAGCACCGGGTTGACAAGGCCCTGCTGCCCAACTACGATGTATTTGATGAATATCGTTACTTTGAGCCGTCGACCACCTTTAATTGTATCGATTTTAAGGGGCAGCGCATTGCATTAACCATTTGCGAGGATTTGTGGAATGACATTGAAAACCCGCTATACATTACCCGCCCGATGGATAAGCTGATTGAGCAGCAGCCCACCGTAATGATCAACATCGCGGCATCGCCGTTTGCTTATAACCATGATGAGGAACGCATCGCTATCCTGAAAGATAACGCTGCCCGTTACAACCTGCCGCTTTTTTACGTGAACCAGGTAGGCGCGCAAACCGAACTGATATTTGACGGCGGATCAATGGTGTTTGACAACCAAGGCAACCTGCTTGATGAGATGCCATACTTTGAAGAAAGCCTAACTTATTATACCCTGAACGATGATGCTTCCGTAACCTTTACACACCAAACCGGCGTAAGGGCCGACAGGGAAAGCGATATCGCGCAGATTCACCAGGGCTTATTGTTAGGCATCCGCGACTATTTTTATAAATCAGGCTTTACGAGGGCAACGCTTGGCCTGTCGGGTGGTATTGATTCGGCCGTAGTATGCGCGTTGGCTGCCGAGGCTTTAGGGCCTGAAAATGTAATGGCGGTGCTGCTACCTTCAAAATACTCTACCGACCATTCGCTTAAAGACGCGGAAGACCTGGTGAACAACCTGGGCTGTAAATCAGAAACAATCGCTATTAAGGATGTTACCGATGCCTTTGAGAATGCTTTGGCCCCGCAATTTAAAAACCTGCCATTCAATATCGCGGAGGAAAATATACAATCGCGCAGCCGTGCGGTTTTGCTGATGGCTATGTGCAACAAGTTCGGCTACATACTACTTAACACATCCAACAAAAGCGAGGCCGCGGTGGGTTATGGCACTTTATATGGCGATATGTGCGGCGGCATCTCTGTTATTGGTGATGTTTATAAAACGCAGGTGTTTGAGCTGGCGCGATACATTAACCGTGAGCGCGAGATCATACCGGAGAATACTATTGTTAAACCACCATCAGCCGAGTTAAGGCCGGACCAAAAAGATACCGACTCGTTGCCGGAATATGATATTTTGGATAGGATATTAGCCGAATACCTGGAAAACCGCTGCTCATCTTCAGAAATTATACAAATGGGTTATGACGAGGCTGTAGTACGTAAAGTGATAAAACTGGTAAATACCGCCGAGCATAAGCGCTACCAAACGCCGCCCATTTTAAGGGTATCGCCAAAGGCATTTGGTATGGGCCGCAGAATGCCGATTGTAGGTAAATATCTGTCATAAAAATATTTAAGATAATATTAAACCATTTTAAGCGTAAATGGTCTAACCAAAAAAGGGAGATATAAGCGTCATGAAAAAATTGATATATGCAGGGCTGGTACTGTTCCTGCTTGCCGGGCTAAGTGCCTGCTCAAACTACCGTTATTATACTGCTGCTAAAAACAAAACCAATTTAAGCACCTACCGCAGCTTTGGCTTTGTTGAAACACCAAAACCAAGCAATAACCCGCGTAAAATTTACGCTAATGATATTGCCGATGCCAATATTAAGGACGCAGCCGTTGAGGCGTTAAAGGCTAAAGGCTTGGTGGAACAACCATCACAGCCTGACCTGCTGGTGAACTATACAACCATGACCGGCCGTGGCTACAAAACCAACTACTACGGTGGTGGCTGGGGCGGCTGGGGTTACCCGGGCTTCGGTTTTGGCTGGGGTGGCTGGGGCTACCGTCCGTTTTATGGCGGTGGCTGGGGCTACGGCGGTTGGGGCGGCGGCGGTTTTGCCGAACGCGTTCCATACCGCGAAGGTACTGTGATCATTGACCTGATCGACCGTAAAACCGGTAAAATGGTGTGGCGCGGTTATGGAGTAGGCGAAGTGCGCAACCCGCAAAAAGCTATTAATGATCTGCCTAAGGTAGTAAGCGGCATTATCGAAAAACTTGACCTGAATGGCCAGCAACGTAAATCATAATTTACGTTAACCAATAAAAAAAACGCCCCGCTGATAATTCAGCGGGGCGTTTTTTTTATTCAACCTTATCTCTCAATTGTTCTTTTGGGATATATACCCTTTTGCCTTTTTTGTTGATATAGTAATAGGCCGAGTTTTTATCAATAAAAATAGTTTCGTTATTTGGCCCGGCTTTGCCGGCATATTTTTTATCAACTACTGACGAAGCACCTTTTGAAGCCACTTCGGCAGTTTTGTTGCCTACTTTTTTGGCCGTCTTTTTTACATCCTGGCCTACACTTTGCGCATAGCTGTATGAGGTAGCAAACAAGCCTGCCGCTACTACAACGGCTTTTATTATATTTTTCATGGTATCAGATAATTAAGTTGTTTTGTTAACTCAATTTCTCTGCCAAATTTTTCATTTCAATAACCGGCGATTTCTTTTGGTACAGGATAGCGTACACCGCATTGCAAATAGGCATATTCACTTTATGCTGCTTGTTTACCTCATGCAGGCAATTAATGGCGTAATAGCCCTCGGCAATCATATTCATTTCTAATTGGGCTGAGGTTACCGTATAGCCTTTGCCGATCATATTACCAAAGGTACGGTTACGGCTAAACTGCGAATAAGCGGTAACCAGCAAATCGCCCAGGTAAGCGCTTTCTTTAATATCACGGTCAATAGGGTGTACCGCATCCAAAAAGTTTTTAAGCTCTTTTATAGCGTTGGATATAAGTACTGCCTGAAAATTATCGCCATAACCTACGCCATGGCAAATACCGCTGGCAATAGCGTAAATGTTTTTTAAAACGGCGGCATATTCAGTACCGTATATATCGTCGGACACGATGGTTTTCAGGTAACGGTTGCTGATCATGCCGGCAAATTCAGTGGCCAGCGCTGTATCCTGCGAAGCAATGGTGAGGTAAGAGAGCTTTTCTAAAGCGACCTCTTCCGCATGGCATGGCCCGCTGATTATTATAATATCGCTTGCCTGCACCATGCAGTGCTGTTGTAAAAATTCGCCGACTATCTGGTTCTCATCCGGCACGATGCCTTTAATGGCTGAGATGATCTTTTTGCCTTTTAAGTCCTCGGCCGAAATACCTTTAAGCGCTTCCTTTAAGAATGCCGCGGGCACGTTAAGCAGTATAAAATCAGCCGAACTTACAATAGCCTTAATATCTGTCGAGATGTTAGCCGCCGGTACCTTTATTTCAACCGAACTTAAATAGTTAGGGTTGTGCCTGAATTTATGAATGTGCTGTACGGCTTCGGTATTGCGCATCCACCAAAAAATCTCTTTAGGTACGGCATTATCGGCCAGCATTTTGATGTTAGCCGTTGCCCAGCTACCACCACCAATAACCGCTATTTTTTTAGGTTGATTTTGCATTTTAAATAAAATGAGCCACCGTTAAAAATGTTTTAACTTTTAATAATTGGGAGAACAAATTAAAGAAATATAATTCAGCATTCAACCCGGCAAGCAGGCTGTAAATGATTGGTTGTTTAGCAAAAAACCACGTCATTGCGAGGTACGAAGCAATCTCTTGAAGCTATCGAACAGGAATGCCCTGAAGAGATTGCTTCGTACCTCGCAATGACGGAAGTTATATATCTATAAACAACAAACTACCTGATCCAGTCAAACTTGGTATAAGGCACCAATACCTCCGGTATTTTTATGCCATCTTCAGTTTGGTTATTTTCTAACAGTGTAGCCACAATTCGCGGAAGAGCCAGGGCACTGCCATTTAGTGTATGGGCGTATTGCGTTTTACCCTCGGCATTGCGGAAACGTAGTTTAAGGCGGTTGCTCTGGAAAGTTTCAAAGTTTGATACGGATGATACTTCCAGCCAGCGTTGTTGCGCCGCGCTCCAGGTTTCCATATCATAAGTTAATGCTGATGCGAAACCCATATCACCGCCACAAAGGCGTAAAACACGGTATGGCAGGCCCAGCTTTTGCAGCAGGCTTTGCACATGGGTGCTCATATCTTCTAAAACGCTGTAAGATGTATCCGGATGTACAATCTGTACGATCTCCACCTTATCAAACTGGTGCAAACGGTTTAATCCGCGTACGTGGGCACCATAAGAGCCCGCCTCGCGGCGAAAACATGGCGTATAGCCGCAGTTTTTTACCGGCAGTTCGTCGGCTTTTAATATAACATCGCGGTACAGGTTGGTAACCGGTACCTCGGCGGTAGGGATCAGGTACAGATTGTCTACACCAACGTAATACATTTGCCCTTCCTTATCAGGTAACTGGCCGGTGCCAAAGCCTGATGCCTCGTTAACCAGTAACGGTACGATCACTTCGCTGTAGGCACCTTTTTCGGCCTCATCTAAAAAGAAAGCGATAAGCGCGCGCTGTAGTTTTGCGCCCTTGCCTTTATATACCGGGAACCCGGCACCGGTAATTTTTACGCCCAGTTCAAAATCGATCAGGTTATATTTGGCAGCCAGCTCCCAATGCGGCAGGGCATTGCCCGGCAGCTCAGGTATTGTGCCGTGCTCCAGCACGATCTCGTTTTCTTCCGGCGTTAAGCCTTTAGGTACAGAGCTATGCGGCAGGTTGGGCAGCAATACCAGCTTTTGTTGCAGCTCGGCCTCAATGGCGGCAAGCTGTTCGCCGTATTGTTTAATATCTTCTTTCCATTTACCGGTGTTAGCCTTAACAGCCTCGGCCTCTTCTTTCTGACCGGTACGCATCAGCTCACCAATTTTTTTGGCGGCGGCATTTGCTTCGGCGGATACACTGTCGGACAGGTTTTGAGTTTGCCTGCGTTTTTCGTCAAGCTCAATAATGTTGTCAACCAGTTCGGGCTGCTTAAAATTTTTAACAGCCAGGCGTTCCAGCACTTGTTCCCTGTTCTCGCGGATGTAGTTTACCTGAAGCATTTTTATATCTAATTTTTGGCAAAGATATAAACTTAATGGGTTTGCACGGGCAGTAACTCGAATGTATAGCCCTGGCTTTTCCACAGGCCTAAAGCCCTTGGCAGCACATACTCCAGCCGGTTAAAGGCTTTCAGGCTATCGTGAAACACCACGATAGAGCCGGGGCCGGTATATTGAGTGGTTTTTTTAAGGCAGCGTTCAGGCTTCAGGGCCATGTCAAAATCGCCGCTTAACACATCCCACATAATAATGTTCAATTCCGGATTTAGTGCTTTCAGCTTTGCAGCCTGCGATCTCCTGATACGCCCATAAGGGGGGCGAAAGAGGTTGCTATGCAGCAGTTCATCCGCTTGTTTAAAGTTTTCGATATAGGTATCATCATCCGTTTTCCAGCCTTTAAGGTGATTAAAGGTGTGGTTGCCAATGGCGTGGCCGTTGTTTTTTAGCTGTTCAAAAATCTCCGGATGTTTGCGTACATTATCGCCGATACAAAAAAAAGTAGCTTTTGCCTGGTACTCCTTTAAAATTTTTAACACATAAGGTGTAACAATAGGTATAGGCCCATCGTCAAAAGTTAAATAAATGCTGCGGCTGCCGGTTTTTATGTCCCAAGTTAAGTTGGGGTACAGTAATTTAAGCAGGCGAGGAGTTTTAAACAGGTACATATAGTACAAATTAAGTTAAATGTTTCATTTAAAGCATACCCGAAATTATGGCAACTCATATTAACTTTAAGCCATGCCTAAACATCCTATGAAACAAACGTTACAATTAAAATTAGGTTTACTTTTTTGCTGGCTCACGGTATTGCCCGCTACCGCTGCATTCGCGCAGGAAAAAATAACCCTGCAACGCGCGGTTGAACTGGCTTTGGAGCGTAACCTCACCATTAAGCAGGCACAGTTTAACGAGGCGCTCACCGGTGAGGACTTAAAACAGTCGAAATACAACCGCCTGCCTGATCTGAATGTAAACTCACAAGGCTCATTTAACTGGGGCCGGAGTTTGGATCAATCTACTTACTCGTTTACCAACCAGCGTATATTTACGGCTTATGGTTCGTTAACATCTCAAGTTGTATTGTACCAGGGTGGGCAATTGCGTAACCAGATCATCCAGAATAAAATTCAACTGGAGGCTGACCGTACCAATACGGCGAAGGTTAAAAATGACCTGATATTAAATGTGGTGACCACCTATCTTACGGTGCTTACCAATCAGGATCTGGTAACGGCCGCTACGCAGCAGATAGATATATCAAAACAAACGCTTAACCGCGCCAACATCAGCTTTAAAGCAGGCAGCCAAACGCTGGCCGACCTATCGCAGGCAAAATCACAACTGGCTACTGCCGAGTTGAATAATACCGATGCCCAAAACCAACTGGAACTATCAGTACTTACGCTTAAACAATATATGGAGATGCCGCCTGATGCTAACATAGTTGTTGAAAAGCCGGATGTTAGCCAGTTATCGGTGAACTCTGTTTTTAATGCGCAGGATGTACTGAACACCGCGCTTACTGTAAACCCTGATGTTCGGCTGGCGGAGTTACAGCGGGATGTGTTAAAGCAGGCGGTAAAAGTGGCCAAAGGCGCTTATTTCCCAAGTTTGGTATTGTTCGCCACGTTAGGTTCAAACTATTCAAGCATTTATCAGCGCCCGGGGCAGCCCTACGCTACCGGCCAGTTTAACCCGATAGGGGTGGTTAATAACGCTACCCGCGATACGGTTGTTTCGCCGGCCTTTGCTACACCGTTTACCAAACCATCGGTTTTCGGGCAGTTGAGCGATAACTTTTACCAGTCGATAGGCGTAAGCTTAACCATACCCATCTTCAGGCGGTTTGCTACGCGTACCGCTGTACGCAAGGCGAAGATACAATATCAAAATGCCGAGGTGCAGGCGCAGCTATCGCGGAATAACCTGAGCAAAATTATTTACCAGGCCGTTTGGGACGCACAGGCTGCCCAAAAGCGCTATACATCGGCACAGCAAACCTACCAGGCTAATAAGGATGCATACAATACTATTTTGCAGCGTTTTAATGTGGGTTTAGTAAATTCGCTTGATCTGAACACCTCGTTAACCAACCTGAACAAAGCGCAGTTTGATATGATACAGGCACGCTACCAAATGGTGTTCAGAAGCAAAGTGATTGATTATTACCTGGGAAATCCTATTACGTTATAACATTATTGAATCATGGGAAAAACTACTAAATATATTCTGATTATTGCCGGGGTGCTGATCGTACTGCTCGTTATCGGCAAAATGACCGGCATTTTAGGCGGGCCGAAAAAAACGCAGGTGGCTACCGAAAAGGCGGCTGAACGTACAATTACCGAATCTGTATCCGCCAGCGGCAAGGTAAAGCCGCATGTTGAAGTAAAAATAAGTGCCGAAGTATCCGGCGAGGTGGTTGACCTGCCGATAAAAGAAGGCGATGTGGTTAAAAAAGGCCAGTTGCTCTGCCGTATCCGTCCGGATATTTTGCAATCAGGTTACGAACGTGCCGTGGCATCATACAATACCCAAAAGGCTACCGTAGGTAACTCCGCGCAAATGCTGAAACAGGCAGAGGCTAACTTTAACAACCAGGCATCCATATACAAACGTAATAAGGAGCTTTATGATAATAAAGTGGTTACCGCGGCTGAGTTTGAAACCGCGAAGGCCAATTATGAAAGCGCCAAAGCCACGTACGAAGCATCAAAACAAAGTGTTATTGGCGCTAAGTTCGGGTTAGATCAATCTCAGGCTTCGGTAAAAGAAGCACAGGACAACCTGGCCAAAACATCCATATATTCTCCGGTAGATGGCGTGGTATCAAAACTATCTATTGAAAAGGGTGAGCGTGTGTTAGGTACCATCCAAATGGCAGGTACGGATATGATGACCATATCTGACGTAAACGCTATGGATGTTAATGTTGATGTGAATGAGAATGATATTAACCGTGTAGCCGTGGGTAACGAGTCGGACATTGAGGTGGATGCCTTTCTAGGTAAAAAATTCAAGGGTAAAGTGATCGAGATCGGCAGTTCAGCCAACGTGGTGGGTACCAATGCCGATCAGGTAACCAACTTTACGGTTAAGGTTCGTATCAACCCGGAATCATATAAATCTTTAATGAACGATAAATCAGGCACGCCATCGCCATTCCGTCCGGGGCTTACTGCAACTGTGGAGATCAAAACCAATAATGTAAAAGGCCTTTCGGTGCCCATACAGTCGGTTACTACCCGTGCAGATGAGAAAAAGGATGCCGCCCCTAAAAAGGACGATGACGACGACGACAAAAAACAACTGACCGAGCCGGTAAAAGAATATGTGTTTGTTTACAATGCAGGTAAAGTAAAACAGGTAGCCGTTAAAACCGGCATCCAGGATGATGCCTACATACAAGTACTATCAGGCCTTAAAGCCGGTGATGAAGTAGTGTCTGCACCTTACTCTTCTATCTCAAAAACACTGAAGGATAACGAAGAGGTAGAGAAGGTAGATAAGTCGAAACTTTTTGGTACTGAGGAAAAGAAATAGTTTTAGTTTATTTTATATATGATGAAGGCCTGCTTTTTACGCAGGCCTTTTTTTATGTTCGGGTTTTTAGTCCATAATATTTAAACGCGCTCTCCCCGGAAGATAGCCGGAAAATAAGTTATCCCGCGTTAGCCACAACCCGCATCAGGGATGCATCCAGTATGGCGGTAAATATGTTTACCTTTTCGGTAGTATCCGTTAGCAAATCCTCAGGGTATATAAAATTATTTACGCCGATGGCTTTTAACAGTTCATCCGTTTCGGTATGTGGTTTTAGCTTATAGCAGCAAATCTTGGTTTTTTTATAAAAAGCGTTCATGCGCAGGCGGCGCACTATGCGCTCAACATCGGCCTTAATATATTCGTAATCAAACAAAATCAGGTCGGGTTTCATTTCAAAGATCACCGGGAAGATACGGGCAGGCTCGGCAATATGCTTTACATAATCATATTCGGCTGCTAAACGACGGGGGCAGCTATCAGGGGCTACAAGTAATACGTTTTTAAAGCGTTGTCGTGTCATGCTCAGTTAATTAGGGACGATAAAATTAAACTGTATAAATCACAATATCAAGCATTTATTATTTAAAAGGTATTAATTCTTAAATTCATCTCATAAATGCCAAAGCTTATTAAACTAAAAAAGCCCTTAATTTATTGTTAAGGGCTTTATAATATTCAAATTTGATGCGATTAAATCGTCTGTTACTTGTCGCCGCCAAACTCCATCAGGTAGGCCTTTAAAAAGTCGTTAAGGTCGCCATCAAGCACGGCCTGGGCGTTTGATGTTTCATGGTCGGTACGTAAGTCCTTCACCAGTTTGTATGGGTGCAACACGTAGTTGCGTATCTGCGATCCCCATTCTATCTTCTTCTTATTCCCCTCAATGGCGTTGGTAGTTTCCATACGCTTGCGCATCTCAATTTCATATAATTGTGACTTCAGCAACCGGATGGCGTTTTCCTTGTTCTGCAACTGCGAGCGCGATTCCTGATTTTTGATAACAATGCCCGATGGTTTGTGATACAAACGTACGGCAGTTTCAACCTTGTTCACGTTTTGCCCGCCTGCACCGCCCGAGCGGAAGGTTTCAAACTCAATATCGGCAGGGTTAACCTCAATCTCAATGGTATCATCCACCAACGGGTATACATATACCGAAGCGAATGAGGTATGGCGCTTGGCATTGGCATCAAACGGCGATACGCGCACCAGGCGGTGCACTCCATTCTCGCCTTTAAGGTAACCATAAGCAAAATCGCCCTCAAATTGCAACGTAACGGTTTTTATGCCGGCCACATCACCCTCCTGCGAATCCTGCTCGCTAACCTTGTAGCCATTTTTTTCGCCCCACATAATATACATACGCATCAGCATGCTGGCCCAGTCGCAGCTTTCGGTACCACCGGCACCGGCGGTTATCTGCAATACCGCGTTCAACTGGTCTTCCTCGGCCGAGAGCATGTTTTTGAATTCCAGTTCCTCAATGGCTAAAACAGCCGCGTCAAACTGCTCCTTCATTTCGGCCTCGGTGGCATCCCCACTCTGTTGAAATTCGTATAATACCTGTGTATCATCAACTATAGATGCCACGCGCTGGTAAGCATCGGTCCATATTTTTTTGGTTTTGATGGATGCCAGTACCTTTTCGGCTTCTTTGGGGGCGTCCCAAAAGTGCGGGCCTATGGTAATTTCCTGTTCTTCGTTCAGTTTTTCAAGCTTGGCATCAATGTCAAAGATGCCTCCTCAGGGAAGCTGTTCTATCCCTTAAATCCTGTATCTGTTCCTTGGTCATACGGCAAATATAAAAATTTGTAAACGTGGCTAAGGCCAAAAGGGTTTTATGTTGATTTAAAAATGCGTGCTTAACATCATGCTGTTAAAAACGTGACGTGCTGTTTACTTAAAATGCTTTTATAAGAAACTCAAAAAGCTAAATTTGTCAAAAACATTAGATCATATGCTACCTTCAACTGATTTTACTACAACCAACGCGTTCAAGTATCTTACTGATCATTATATAGATATCGCCCCTAAAAGCCTCCGTGAGCTTTTTGCCGGTGATACTGAGCGTTTCAGCAAGTTCTCTATCCAATTTGAGGAGATTTTGCTTGATTACTCTAAAAACCGGATAGACGATGAGACCATTGCCTTGCTGATACAACTGGCAAAGGAATGCGGCGTTAAGGATGCCATTGAGGCCATGTTTAATGGTGAAAAAATAAACGCTACCGAAGGACGTGAGGTTTTACATACCGCCCTGCGTAACCGCAGCAATACCCCGGTTTTGGCTGGTGGTAAAGATGTAATGCCCGATGTGAACGCGGTATTGCAGCACATGAAGGAATTTAGCAACGCGGTGATCAGCGGGGAATGGAAAGGCTATACCGGCAAACCGATAACGGATATAGTGAACATCGGTATCGGCGGATCAGACCTGGGGCCGGTAATGGTTACCGAGGCTTTAAAAGCCTACAAGAACCACCTGAACCTGCACTTTGTATCAAACGTTGACGGTACGCATATTGCCGAAACTTTGAAAACAGTAGATCCGGAAACGACCTTGTTCCTGATCGCCTCAAAAACCTTTACCACGCAGGAAACCATGGCTAACGCCCATACCGCACGTAACTGGTTTTTAGAGAGCGGCGCAGTTAAGGCTGATGTTGCCAAACACTTCGCGGCGCTATCAACTAACGCCGAAGCGGTTGGCAAGTTTGGTATTGATACCGCCAACATGTTTGGTTTTTGGGATTGGGTAGGCGGCCGTTACTCGTTATGGAGCGCCATTGGCCTGTCAATTGCTCTGAGCATTGGCTTTGATAACTTTGAGGAGTTGCTTGGCGGCGCGCACGCTATGGATAACCATTTCCGCAATACGGAGTTTGAACAGAATATACCGGTGATATTAGCTTTGATAGGCATCTGGTACAATAACTTTTTTGAATCAGAAACGGAAGCTATTTTACCTTATGATCAATACATGCACCGCTTTGCCGCCTATTTTCAGCAAGGCGATATGGAAAGCAACGGCAAGTATGTTGACCGTAACGGTAAGGCGGTTGATTACTCAACCGGCCCGGTTATCTGGGGCGAGCCGGGTACAAACGGCCAGCATGCCTTTTATCAACTGATTCACCAGGGTACGAAACTGATTCCTTGCGATTTCATCGCCCCGGCACAAACCCATAACCCGGTTGGCGAGCATCATACTTTATTGTTATCAAACTTCTTCGCGCAAACCGAAGCCTTAATGAATGGCAAAACGGAAGAAGAAGTAGTAGCCGAACTAAAGGCACAAGGCAAAAGCGAGGAAGAGATAAAAGTATTGGCACCTTTCAAGGTGTTTGAAGGCAACCGCCCTACTAACTCCATACTGGTTAAAAAGATCACGCCACATACCTTAGGCGCGCTGATAGCCATGTACGAGCATAAAATATTTGTACAAGGCATCATCTGGAATATTTACAGCTTTGACCAATGGGGCGTTGAACTGGGCAAGCAGCTTGCCGGTAAAATATTACCTGAGTTGCGTACCGAAGACGAGGTTACCACACACGATGCTTCAACCAATGGTTTGATCAATCTATATAAAGCCTGGAGATAATTACAGGATTTTATCCAAAACAAAAACGGCTTGCAATTCTGAATTGCAAGCCGTTTTTGTTGTTCACTATGTCGTGTTTATTTAATGCCTCTGAACAGGCGGCTCCAGCGTATTTTGCTGAAGAACGACTCATTGCTATCCCAACTCATCCAGATGAACAGGGCCTTGCCCACAATGTGATCCTCTGGTACAAAGCCCCAGTAACGCGAGTCGGCAGAATCATGTCGGTTATCGCCCATCATCCAGTAGTAGTTCATTTTAAAAGTATAGCTATCGGCTTTTTTGCCGTTAATGGTGATCTCGTTGCCGTTGATCTGTACCTGATTACCCTCATAAACCTGGATGGCCCGTTTGTAAATAGGTATGGTTAAGCTATCCAGCTTAACGGTCCAGCCTTTTTTGGGTATGATGATGGGGCCATAGTTATCCACGTTCCACTTATAATGCGGATCATTAGGGAAAACCGGCAGAAACGGATCGTCCAGATCGCGCGGTGTAATATTAGGCGTTACCGCTTTAATGCCCGAAAATTTACTCAACCTTTTGGCGGCATCGGCAGTCATGGTTAAGTGGCCATCGCCGTTGTAATCAGAAATATGCAATTCCTTATAAACATCGGGGTTATAATCGCCGCCGCTGGTTGTGCTTACCGTATAATCGGTTTGTCCTTCCGGTGGATTTGGGGCCATTTTACCATTAATATACACCTGCGCGTTTAATAGAGCAAGCGTATCGCCCGGTTCGCCCTGGCAGCGTTTAATATAGTTCTCGCGCTTATCTACCGGGCGGTAAAACGGCGAATCGGCCTCCATCGGGTAGTTAAATACCACTACATCGCCACGCTTAACATCTTGTAAACCTGGCAAACGGTAATATGGCAGCTTAATGCCATCCCAATAAGCCTTGGTGCCCAAAATCGGCATGGTATGGTGTGCAAAGGGGAATGAGATGGGGGTAATGGGCATACGCGCGCCATAATTTACCTTGCTTACAAACAAAAAGTCGCCCACCAGCAGCGAACGCTCCATAGATGGGGTAGGTATGGTGTAAGCCTCAATAAAAAAGGTACGTATCAACGTGGCGGCAATTACCGCGAATAATATGGCATCAAACCACTCGCGGCCGGCACTTTTTTTCTCTTTGCGGTCTTTCTTCCGCCAAAATCTCCAGTTCATTATTATTATCTATAGCTGATTAAATATCAAAGTTAAACATGTCATGCACCGTATAAAAACCTTTTTTGTGCTGCAGCCACTCGGCGGCTAACACCGCGCCCAGGGCAAAGCCGTTGCGGTTATGGGCGGTGTGCTTAAACTCAATGGTATCCACCTCCGAATCGTATATCACGGTATGGGTGCCGGGCACGCTGTCAATACGGTGCGATTCGATCAGCAACTGCTCCGGTTTCAGGTTGTCATTAGCTACCGCAGGATCTTCAGAGATCAATATATTGGCCCATTCCTTTTTGCTGGCAACATTATCCAGTATCCCTTCGGCAATGGTGATGGCCGTACCGCTTGGCGAATCGAGCTTTTGGGTGTGGTGTATTTCTTCTACCTGTACATCATAATACGGGTAGTTGTTCATGATTTTGGCCAGCAATTGGTTCACCTTAAAAAACACGTTTACACCCACGCTAAAATTTGAGGCATACATTACCGAGCCATTGCCTTGCAGGCAGCTTTGTTTTACAGCGGCTATATGATCGTACCAGCCGGTTGTGCCTACTATTATGGGTACGCCCGCTGCAATACAGGTATCAATATTATGTAGTACCGAGCCGGGTGTGGTAAACTCAATGGCGGCATCGGCTTGTTGCAGGTTCTCTGCCGTAAGTTCGTGCAGGTTATCGTTATCTATCTTTAAAACAATCTCGTGATTACGGCCGGTAGCGATCTTTTCAATGATCTTACCCATTTTACCGTAGCCTAATAGCGCAATCTTCATTCTTTAGTGTGATATTTTTGCCGTTAAGTTAGCATTTAAAAGGCAAAGGTAACTTTTATAGCCGGAACAAATGCTGTGTTAAAGTTACCGGCATACATAGGCTGCCCTATAAGTCCCGGCCGCACCCTGAAAGAGAGGTTATCATCCATACTGTACGAGTGGATGAACTTGGCATCAATATAAGCATCTATCATTTGTATGCCCCAGCCGCCCAGCATACCTAATATGGCTAAATCGCGGTTACGGCGGTAGCTGTTTACGGCGTTCTCCACAAAGGTATCACTCGCGGTGCTGAAGGCCTGGTATTCGGCATAATACTTATCACCGGGATTAGGCTGCTCGCCGCGGCGGCGGTACTGCGCTATGGTTAAAAATTGGTTGTAGTAATTCTGATTAAATATGATAGCCGACCCAATGAGCCCCAGGCCGCCGTAAATAATAGGCACTTTCCACCATTTATGGTTATATACCTGCCCCCAGCCGGGTAATATTAGCGAGTGAATAACCGCCTTATGCGGACTATGCAAACTATCGGGCTGGTTTTTAAAATTATCGCGAACGGCTGATGGTTTTAACGCTATGGGTTTGGCAGGCCCCTTTTTTACTTTGTTGGTATCAGCAGATTTTGCTACCCCGGCAGTATCAGGGTTTTGCGCCCGCGTACCTACCGTTAAACCGGTAAGCAATAAAAGGATAAACAGCGTTTTATACATTATCAGTCAAATCTATAAATACTGCGGCATTATCTGAAAAAAATAAATAACCGGCCGCTATCTATCAACACTAAAAAAGACTAATTATTACAGGTACTTTAAAATTATCATTTAGCGGTTGAATACTTTACCGATTGCTTTCGCAGCAAACTGATCACCACATAAGCGCCCACCATGGCCGGGATGAATAATAAAAACGAGCGTTGCAGCAGCGTAAATATCGGGATAGCTGTTTTGGGTACTATTTTACCGAACAATACCGATATACCTACCTCGGCAAACCCACTGCCGCCGGGGCTTGGCGCAAAGTAGATCATGAACTGGATAAGTATCTGTATCGAGATAACCTGTATCAGGCTGGTATGAATACCCAGGCCTAATAATATCACATACTGCAAACAGTACTTGTTTAAATAAAGCACAGTGGTTATCAATATACTTAACGGAAACAACCACGGGTTTTGCTTGATAATCACGCTACAGGTTTGCTGATAGCGCGCTATGTTAGCGCCCGATTTTTCGGCCCACTTATATAAATTCTCTTTTTTCTTGGGGAATATCTTGGAGAGCAATACCGCGATCTGTTTAATGGCGGCACCTATCCAAGCAGGTTTCCAAAAGGCTAATAAAAAAGCCACTAAAAACAGCAGGAAGAAAATAAAGCCGTATTGCAGCATGGCCGGTACTATACCGCTTACGTAGCTGGTATCCATCAGCATAATGGCTATAAAACCTGCGGCAGGCATAAATATCAGCGTAGCGCCCATGTTGATAAGGCTTACCGCAAAGGCATCAATAAAGGTAACGCCGTTGCTGGTGTATACATAAATTTGCGCGGGCCCGGCACCGCCATGCGCGGGCGTTACCGCCCCCATAAACATGTTGGCCACATTGGCCCTGAAACTTACCCATTGTGATACACTTGGAGCCAGTTTTTGTATGTAGATATGGTTACGCCAACCACCGAGCATCAAATCAACAAACAGCATAAGCAGGCATATCACAATGTATTTGCCCGATATGTGCGACAACGCCTTTACCGTATCGCCGGTGTTGTTATAAAAAAATATGCCCGCTATGGTGATGATGGTAATGAGCGCGAACCAAAGTGTGCCTTTTATGATCAGCTTTTTGTTAAAAACAGATTCTTTTTCGGGTTCATTTTCTTCGGCGGGAGTGGGTGTGGTGGGGTTAGTTTGCATGGTTTAAAATAGCGGTTCGCCTTGAGATGATTGTGGTGTGATGCCTTTCCATTTCAAAATGGTATTGAACAGGTCGGCAGTGCGGGCCGGGTGTGTGGCCCAGTCCTTTTGATTATAAATTAGCGGCACGTGCATGTGCAGCCTGTGCAGCGAACCATGCGAGCCCACATGCTCCGGGTATTCCCAAAAGTCGCGCAGGTCATGCCCCAGGCTGGCGCTCAATACAATATCGCCCGCCCGGCGGCTTTGAAACAGTTGATGGATCTGGAACAACGCATCAGGGTATTCGCCTTCAAAGGTAGCTTCCAGCGCCGCGCGGTGGCCTGTTACCGTAACATCGCCACCCAGTTTAAGGGTGTCGGCAGTTTCGGGGCGATAGCTGTATGTTTCGCCTTCTTTTTTTATAAAGGCACGCCCATCCTGGTTTTGTACATAATACGTATTTTCGGCTTCGCCACGATAGGTAGAAAAGTCGATAGCGTTCTCGTTAAGCAGTTTATCAAAGCGCTCCTTACCCATCAGCTCAAATATCTGCTTTTCGCGCAGCACATGGTCACCCTCATGATTAAGCAGGTGTACCGCGCCAAAGGAGTTGCCCGATATCATCACCGCTGATTTTGGGTTGCTTTTCCAGATTACCGGGTAGTAAACCGATTTGAGGCCGTTGTTGGTAAACCAGTCGCCCACATCTAAATGGGTATGCGTTGGGGTAAGGCCATGGTCGGAGGTCATGATAAACAACGTATCGTCCCATTTACCTTGTTTTTCTAACAAGGCCCTTGCTTCGCCCAGACTGTTGTCAACTATTTTGTATGCCTCGATAGTACGTTCATCACGTACATGGTGATAGTGTGAATCCCAGTCAACGCTCGGAAACACCGCGAACAGAAAGTCAAAATCCTTGCCAGATTGCAGCATCTCCATCACGCGCTGATGACCTTGGTTATCTACCGGGTGGTGGCGTTTCCAAAAGTGCGCGCGGGTATATAATAAACCCTTGCCCTTTTTACCCAGGTCATACTCATCCTTTACATTACGGGTTATCATGTTGTACAGGTTGTACGATTCGCCCATCAGCTCAAACAGCGTAGGCTTATCGGCAGGCATGTCCGTATTAAAAAAGGCAGCTTCGGGCCCGCAGTATGACCGCATGGCCATTTTGTTCCAGCGAGTGCGTTTAAATTCCTGTTTATCAAACCAGCGTATGCCGGTAATACCCATAGTGCCGGGGTAATGTCCCGTTAAAAAAGGCAGGTATGCCGGCCCAGTGGTAGACGGAAAGCAACTTGTGGCCTTGCGGTAAGTGCCTTCGTCAATTATTCGTTTAATATTGGGCAGGGTGCCATTGGCAATAAGCTCAGGCATTATTTCGCTGTGAGCACCGTCAACCAGGTAAAAAAGTACCCGTTTTTTATTTGTCATAAATATTTAAGTAAAACTTAAACGACAAAAAAAGGCTGATGTTGCCATCAACCTTTGCTTTATAATCTAAACTGATTTTGTTTTAATGCAATGTGTTTAAGCGCGCTTAAATATAGCAAAATTAGTAATTCAAAATTTATATGGATTACCAATCCAGCATTTCGAGTATCCGGTTCAGGTCATCTTCAGACAGGAAAGGTATCTCGATACTGCCCTTGCCTTGTGCGCTCATTTTCAGCTTAACACGGGTACTGAATTTGGAGGCCAGCTCGTCCTGAATTTTTTGCACCTGGAAGCTTAACGGCTCCGGTTGTTTGCCTTCCTTTTTAACGGTATTGCGCTGTGCCTCGCGCACCATCTCCTCGGTTTTGCGTACGGACAGGTCGTTGTTAATGATTTGCCGGTGAAAGTACAGTTGCTGTACCGGGTCGGCCACGCTGATCAGCGCTTTAGCATGCCCCATCGATATCTCCTCATCCCGCAAGGAAGCCTGTATGGCAGGTGGCAGCTTTAACAAGCGCAGGTAGTTGGTAACGGTAGAGCGGTTTTTGCTTACACGGCCGCCCAACTCTTCCTGTTTCAGGTTAAGCTCATCCAGCATCCGCTGAAAGCTTAACGCCACCTCAATAGCATTCAGGTTTTCACGCTGAATGTTTTCGATAAGCGCCATCTCCAGCATCTGCTGGTCATTAGCGGTGCGCACATAGGCGGGTATGCTTGTAAGGCCTGCTATTTTGGAAGCACGTAAACGGCGCTCGCCCGATATAAGCTGGTAGCGGTTATGCCCCGCCTGGCGTATGGTTATGGGTTGAATAAGCCCCTGTAGCTTGATTGAATCAGCCAGTTCGGCCAGTGCCTCGCTGTCAAACTCGGTACGTGGCTGGTAGGGATTTACCTCTATCAGGTCAATATTGATTTCATTAACCGAGCCTAAACCGCCGGCCTCTGAAGGCTGGGTAGCGGAGGATGGGTTTGTTGTTCTTTTATTCGGAAGTACATCAACGGAGTCATCATTCAGCAGCGCACTTAATCCTCTGCCCAGGGCCTTTCTTTTTTCTGAACTCATGTATTATATGATCTCTGTTGTTTCCTGTAGTTTACTTTTAACCAGGCCGTTTTTGCTTACTATTTCGCGGGCGAGGTTAAGGTAGTTAATGGCTCCCTTGCAGTTGGCATCGTGCATAATTACGGATACACCAAAACTCGGTGCTTCGCTCAGGCGGGTATTGCGCTGAATAATGGTATCAAAAACCATATCCTCAAAGTGGGTACGTACCTCTTCAACCACCTGGTTTGACAGGCGCAGCCTTACATCGTACATGGTAAGCAAAATGCCTTCGATCTCTAATGTAGTATTCAGGCGGGATTGAACGATCTTGATGGTGTTCAGTAACTTACCCAAACCCTCAAGGGCGAAGTATTCGCACTGTACGGGTACAATTACCGAGTCGGCAGCGGTTAGGGCGTTTATAGTTATAAGGCCTAATGATGGTGAGCAATCAATAATAATAAAGTCATACTCATCGCGCACACTGTCAAGCACCTGTTTCATTTTGTACTCGCGGCCGGTAAGGTTTATCATTTCTATTTCGGCACCTACCAGGTCAATATGCGCGGGCAGCAGATCGAGGTTGGGCGTTTCAGTTTTCTGAATGGCATCATGCGGGTCGATCTGGTTAATAATGCATTCGTAGATGCTGGCTTTTATATTACGCGGGTCAAAGCCAATGCCCGACGTAGAGTTGGCCTGCGGGTCAGCATCAACCAGCAGGGTTTTATATTCAAGTACGGCTAAACTTGCGGCCAGGTTTATGGATGATGTGGTTTTACCCACGCCACCTTTTTGGTTGGCCAAAGCTATTATTTTACTCATGCTTTATTTTTCCTTTACAATAGACTTATAATAACGAAGAATAGCTACATAAATTCTACCTTCGCAATGGTTTTTTACCGGATGCTAAGATAAACAATAAAACTTATCCGAAATCCACAGTAAATGCCAACTTACAAACAAAAATTAACATATTAATGCTTTAAACAGGCTGATATAACCGTTAAGCCATCAGTTGTTTACAGGTGTTACAAAACAAGCAGCATTACCGTGATCACCATTATATCATCAACAAACCGCGAGGGCAGCGCCACCTTAAAACTGGCCGGGTATTATAAAAAAAGGCTGATAGAAAAAGGGGAGAAGGCCCGTGTATTCTCACTGGAGGAATTGCCGCCCAGCCTTATCGTTACTGATCTGTACGGTAAGCGCAGCGAGGCCTTTAAGCCCATCCAGGAAATGGTGACCGCCACCCAGAAATTCATCTTTATCATACCCGAATACAATGGCAGTTTCCCCGGTATATTAAAGGTATTTATTGACGCCTGCGCCTGGCCCGATAGTTTTTACGAAAAAAAGGCCGCGCTGGTAGGTGTATCATCAGGCAAGTATGGCAACATTCGCGGGGTTGACCACTTTACCGGCGTTTGCAACTACATGCACCTGCACGTGTTGCCATTAAAGCTGCACATTCCGTTAATAAGTAAGGAGTTTGATGCCGGGGGCAACCTGTTTAATACCGATACGATAAAGTATACCGAGGAACAGTTGGATAAGTTTGTAAAGTATTAAACCCCTCCTAAATCCTCCCCTTGGGGGGGAGATTTTACACTAATTTACAAAACTGTCATTTCGACCGAGGTACGAGGAGAAATCTGCCTGCGCGATATTAAAGCGACAGATTTCTCGCTACCGCTCGAAATGACAGTTTTATTTAAATAAAAATCAACGCCATCAAAAAATCAAAAACCAATCAACGGTCAAGGGCTAATTTTATACCAAATCAAAGCCGATATCTTTCCTGAAGTAAACGCCATCGTAATATATACGGCTGGCATCGGCAGTGGCTTGTTGCAGCGCGTCGAACATGTTATCCTGTAAGGTAGTTATCGCCAATACACGGCCGCCAGCAGTGCGTATATCCTCGCCAACGAGTGTAGTACCCGCGTGGAAAACAATGGAACCGCGGATGTTCTCGATGCCGGTAATGGTTTTATCTTTCAGGTACTCGCCCGGGTAGCCGCCAGCTACGCACACTATGGTAGCCGCTACTTTGTTGGATATGGTAAATTGCTTGTCGATCAGCGTACCTTCGGCAACGCCTTCCAGCAGATCAACAAGGTCGCTTTCAATACGTGGTAATACGCTCTCCGTTTCAGGGTCGCCCATGCGGCAGTTGTATTCAATTACATAAGGTTCGCCGCCGCAATTCATCAAGCCAATAAAAATAAAGCCTTTATAGGGTATGTTATCCTGCTTTAAGCCTTCAACGGTTGGGATGATAATGCGCTCCTCAACCTTTTTCAAAAACTCCTCATCGGCAAACGGCACCGGCGAAACAGAACCCATGCCACCGGTGTTCAATCCGGTATCGCCTTCGCCAATGCGCTTATAATCTTTAGCAGATGGCAGCACCTTATAGCTGTTACCATCGGTGAGCACGAATACCGAAAGTTCAATGCCCTGCAAAAACTGCTCGATAACTACCTTTGAGCTGGCCGCGCCAAATTTGGCATTGGTCAGCATTTCGGTAAGTTCCAATTGAGCTTCCTCTAAAGTAAGGCAAATTAATACGCCCTTGCCTGCGGCAAGTCCGTCGGCCTTTAACACTACGGGCAGGCCTAAAGTTGGCAGGTATTCAAATCCTTCCTGTAAAGTTTCGCGGGTAAACGTGCGCGATGCCGCTGTAGGCACCTTATGGCGCTCCATAAATTGCTTGGAGAAATCCTTGCTGCCCTCTAATTGCGCGCCTTCAGCCTGCGGGCCGATCACCGGGATGTGCTTGATCTCATCATCAGCCAAAAAGAAATCGTGAACGCCTTTTACCAGCGGCTCCTCAGGGCCTACCAATACCATATTGATGTTGTTGTCCAATACAAATTGTTTAATGGCGGCAAAATCGGTAGCCTTAATATCAACGTTGGTACCGTATTGCCCGGTGCCGGCATTGCCGGGAGCAATAAACAGCGATTCGCATTTTGAGCTTTGCGACAATTTCCAGGCGAAGGCACTTTCCCTTCCGCCCGAACCGAGGATCAGGATGTTCATGCCCGCAAAGATACTATTTTGACCTATAGATAAGTTATATACTGAAAGCAGATTGACGGGCCGGGCTATTGCCGTTATTCTGCCTGGCATTGGGTGTGTTTTTTTATTAGCCTTATACCATTACCTTTATAATTATGGAACGCAAGCCTCACAAGTTTGAAAAACTGCCCGTGTACCAAAAGGCGCAGGAGATTTTTGATTTGGTAGATATTATTGCCGAAGCCCTGAAAGAGGATGATATGAAAGAACACCTGGCTACGCAGATGCTGAGCAATGCCGCCCTGATACAAGCCAAAATAGCCGGTGCCGAAGGTGGTGGTTTGTATTCGCTGCGGATGCAGAATGCCGTATTGATCAAACTGGCTGTTCAGGATATGTTCAATGCCGTATCCTTTGCCTCCATGGTAGATATTAATGAAGAAGATTATGTGCAGCTTATGCGCGATAAGGTGGAGGAGTTCAGGCTGGTTTTTGTGGATTGGATACGCGGCTTTGACAAAGGTTATGACATCCCGGATAACTGGGCCATCCGCTTTGATACCAGCACCCCCGAACAGGAAAAGCTGGAAGAACTGATGTTTGACGAGGAAAAGTTTTTTGAAGGCTTTGATGATGAGGGGTTTGAGGACGATGACGATCAGGGCGATGATGAGGAAGATGACAAGCCCGGAGACAAAATTTAAAGGCGTGTGTTAACGGCTTTTTAAGCTTTGATGTCAATAAGCCCGGTTAATCTAAAAAATCTTACATTTGCCTGTCAAAATGGCTTTGCAATGTGCTGTGGCGCAATTGTTGAGTTTATGAATCATAGCTATTTAAAAATATATGTTAGATTTTTTCAGTAAGCTTTTTGGGAGCAAATCAGAGCGCGACGTAAAAGGCATTAATCCTATAGTTGATAAAGTAAAGGCCGAATTTGCCAAGCTTGACGCCTTGAGCAATGATGAACTTCGGGCTAAAACCATACAATTTAAACAAACCATTCAGGAAAAACTGGCCGGAATTGATGAGCAGATTTCTGCCATTAAGGAGCAGACAGATAATAACCCTGATTTAGATGTAAGCGAAAAAGTTGAGCTTTATACCCAACTGGATAAGTTGAGTAAAGACCGCGATAAAGAGCTTGAAGTAGTGCTGATGGAGATACTGCCGGAAGCATTTGCCGTGGTTAAAGAAACTGCGCGCCGCTTTTCAGGCAACCCAACCATTGAGGTTACGGCTACCCAGTTTGACCGCGACCTGGCATCCCGCAAAAAGAACGTAATTATACATGGCGATAAGGCCATTCACCACAATACCTGGATAGCCGCCGGCAACGAGGTTACCTGGAATATGGTGCATTATGATGTGCAGCTTATTGGCGGTATTGTATTGCACCAGGGTAAAATTGCCGAGATGGCCACAGGTGAGGGTAAAACATTGGTAGCTACGCTGCCTGCTTACCTGAACGCGCTGGCCGGCCAGGGTGTGCATATTGTTACCGTGAATGATTACCTGGCCCGTCGTGACTCGGAGTGGATGGGGCCGCTGTATGAATTCCATGGCCTTTCTGTTGATTGCATTGACAGGCACGAGCCAAACTCGGATGCACGCCGCCGTGCTTACCTGGCCGATATTACTTTTGGTACCAATAACGAGTTTGGTTTTGACTACCTGCGTGACAATATGACACGCAGCCCTGAAGAATTGGTACAGCGCAAGCTGCACTTTGCCATGGTAGATGAGGTTGACTCCGTATTAGTGGATGATGCCCGTACGCCGCTTATTATTTCGGGCCCTATACCGCGTGGCGATGAGCATGAATTTTATGAGTTAAAACCACGTATCGAGCGTTTGGTTAACGCGCAGCGTAACTATATTACCGGTATTTTAAATGAGGCTAAAAAGCAGATTAACGATGGTAAAACCGGCGTTGATGACGGGGGCTTGGCTTTGTTACGCGCACACCGTGGTTTGCCTAAAAATAAAGCCCTGATCAAATTTTTAAGTGAAGGTGCTAACAGGCAGGTGCTGCAAAAAACCGAAGGCCATTACATGCAGGACCAAAACAAGGAAATGCCAAAGGTGGATTCGGAGCTTTTCTTCGTTATCGACGAAAAAAGCAACTCGGTTGAGCTGGCCGAAAAAGGTATTGAACTGATCACCGCGTCTGGCGAAGACCCGCATTTCTTTGTAATGCCTGATGTAGGTACAGAGATAGCAGCCATTGAAAAATCAGACCTTGATCCGGAAGAAAAAATTGCCCGTAAGGATGCCTTGATGCGCGATTTCTCGATCAAATCAGAACGTATACACTCGGTAAATCAATTGTTGAAGGCTTATACCCTGTTTGAAAAAGATACCGAATACATTGTTGACGACGGAAAGGTTAAAATAGTTGACGAGCAAACCGGCCGTGTGCTGGATGGCCGCCGTTATTCGGATGGCTTGCACCAGGCTATTGAGGCTAAGGAGAATGTTAAGGTTGAGGATGCTACCCAAACCTTTGCTACGGTTACCCTGCAAAACTATTTCAGGATGTACCATAAGCTTTGCGGTATGACGGGTACTGCAGTTACCGAAGCCGGTGAGTTATGGCAGATCTATAAGCTGGATGTGGTTGAGATACCAACCAACACGCCAACACGCCGTGAAGACCGCCAGGATCTGGTTTACCGTACCGTACGCGAAAAATACAATGCCGTTGCCGATGAGATTGTTAAACTGACACAGGCAGGTCGCCCGGTGCTGGTAGGTACAACCTCTGTTGAAATATCTGAATTATTGAGCCGCATGCTTAAACTGCGCGGAATAAAACATAACGTACTCAACGCCAAAATGCACCAAAAGGAGGCTGATATTGTGGCCGAAGCAGGTAAGGCAGGTACCGTAACCATTGCTACCAACATGGCAGGCCGTGGTACGGATATTAAGCTGGGTGCTGGTGTTAAGGAAGCCGGAGGTTTAGCCATCATCGGTACCGAAAGGCATGAATCCCGCCGGGTTGACAGGCAGTTGCGCGGTCGTGCAGGCCGTCAGGGCGATCCGGGTTCGTCACAGTTCTTCGTTTCGCTTGAGGATAACCTGATGCGTTTGTTCGGTTCAGAGCGTATATCAAGCCTGATGGTACGCATGGGTATTGAAGAGGGCGAGGTAATTCAGCACTCCATGATCTCCAAATCCATAGAGCGTGCGCAAAAGAAAGTTGAGGAAAACAACTTTGGTATACGTAAGCGTTTGCTGGAGTATGATGATGTGATGAACTCACAGCGTACCGTTATTTACTCAAAACGCAAAAACGCCCTGTTTGGCGAACGTTTGGATGTGGATATTAACAACACCATTTTTGATGTGGTTGAAGATATTGTTACCGAATACAAAGAGGCCAACAACTACGAAGGCTTTAAGCTGGAAGTGATCCGCATTTTCTCGGTTGATGTTGAACTGAGCGAAGATGAGTTTGGCAGCATATCATTAAACAACCTGGTTGATAAAACCTTTGGTGAGGTTACTGATTTCTACAAACGTAAATCAGATGCTATTGCCGCCCAGGCATATCCTGTATTAAAGGATGTGTATGAAACCCGCGGTGCACAGGTTGAAAATATAGTAGTGCCGTTTACGGATGGCGTTCATGGTATTCAGATAGCTGTTCCGCTTAAAAAAGCGGTAGAGAACGAAGGCCACGAGGTGATCAAATCGTTTGAAAAAAACGTAGTGCTTTACCTGATCGATGATGCCTGGAAAGAGCACCTGCGCGAAATGGATGAGCTGAAACAATCTGTACAAAACGCGGTTTATGAGCAAAAGGATCCGTTGCTGGTTTACAAGTTCGAGGCTTTTGAACTGTTCCGCCAAATGCTGGCCAATGTGAATAAGGAGCTGGTGAGCTTCCTTTTCCGTGGTGGTATCCCGGTGCAACAGCAACATCCGGAAGAAATACGTGAAGCAAGGCCGCAGCCTAAAACGGATATGCGCCAGATAAAAGCCTCAAAGGCGGAAGTGGTGCAGGAAAGTAACGGCGTACCAATGGACGATACCCGCGAACTGGAAAAAGCAACCCCGGTACGCGTTGAACAGAAAATTGGCCGCAACGATCCATGCCCTTGCGGGAGCGGTAAAAAATATAAAAATTGCCATGGCATAGGCCTGGCGTAAACAAATAACAAACCTCATTGTCATCTCGACGAGGTACGAGGAGAGATCTGCCGCTTTACTATGAACGCGGATAGATTTCTCGCTATCGCTCGAAATGACAGAAATGGTGAATTTAGTTTTTAACAAATTTGTCATTTCGACGAGGTACAAGGAGAAATCTGTAAGCTATTACTATGGTAGCAGTAAGAGATATATCCGACAGAAAGCAACAAAAATGAATAACACAGCATCCACATACAAAGCAGTATTTGCCAAAGTAGCCGGGTGCTGTGTTTTTTTTATGCTGATAGCCCTTGGCGCATCCGCGCAGCGGGGCCGCGTTGAGGTGGTGAAGGATGCGCGTGTTGATACGCTGATCAACCGCTGGGCTGATCTGAACAAGGGTGGTGGTGCACGCAGCTCGAACTTTGGTTACCGTGTGCAAATATTCAACGGCTCAAACCGTAAAGAGGCGTACAAAGCTCAAAACCGCTTTCAGGATATGCATCCGGATATGCGTACCTATATCAGCTACCGCGACCCGAACTTCAGGGTTCACGCGGGCGATTTCCGGACCAGGCTCGAGGCACAGAAAATGCTTGAAGAGCTGAAGCCTTATTTCTCGGCCATGTTTGTTATCCCCGGTAAAATAAATCCCCCTAAATTAGATACTGCTAATGATTAAGGAGCAAATACAGGAATTAGCCAAAACTATTTATGATGATGTGGTAGGCAACCGCCGCCACTTGCACGCCAACCCTGAACTGTCTTTTCACGAGATACAAACATCGGCCTTTGTAGCACGAAAGCTGGAGGAGATGGGTTTGGAATATCATAAAATGGCTGATACCGGTTTGGTAGCCCTGATCAAAGGCGATAAACCATCAGACAAGGTGATTGCCCTGCGTGCCGATATGGATGCGCTGCCTATTGTGGAGGCTAATGATGTACCTTACAAATCGCAAAACCCGGGCGTAATGCACGCTTGCGGGCACGATGTGCATACTTCATCACTATTAGGTACGGCAAAAATACTTACGCAACTTAAAAGCGAGTTTGGCGGTACCGTTAAACTGATATTTCAGCCGGCGGAAGAAAAACTGCCCGGTGGTGCCAGCCTGATGATACAGGAGGGCGTATTGGAAAACCCTAAACCGGATGCGGTATTAGGCCAGCATGTTATGCCGCTGATTGATGCCGGTAAGGTAGGCTTTCGTGCGGGCAAGTACATGGCCAGTACTGATGAATTGTATGTTACGGTAAAAGGCAAAGGCGGCCATGGCGCGCAACCACAACAAAATGTTGACCCGGTAATTATTACCGCGCATATATTAACGGCCCTGCAACAGGTGGTTAGTCGCTTTGCTGATCCAAAGAGCCCGTCGGTATTGTCATTTGGCAAGGTTATCGCCAACGGTGCTACCAATGTTATCCCTAACGAGGTTTACCTGGAGGGTACCTTCCGCACCATGGATGAAACCTGGCGGCAGGAAGCCCACAAGCGCATGAAAAAGATGGCCGAAGGCATTGCTGAAAGCATGGGCGGCAGTTGCGAATTCAATATTATGAGAGGTTATCCGTTCCTGATCAATGAAGAGAAACTGACCAATAATGCCCGTTCGCATGCCGAGGATTATTTAGGTAAAGAGAACGTGCTCGACCTGGATATATGGATGGCCGCTGAAGATTTTGCCTACTACTCACAAGTAGCCAATAGCTGCTTTTACAGGTTAGGCACCCGTAACGAGGAGCGGGGCATTACCTCATCAGTACACACCCCAACCTTTGATGTTGACGAAACCGCGCTGCAAGTTAGTACAGGGCTGATGGCCTACCTGGCAGTTAAGCAGTTGGGTAATTAATAAGTGTGGTGATTATCAGAGCGTTGATGTTTATAATGTTAGTTCTGAGCATCGATGCAAAGGCTCAATATAAAGCGTCTTTCATTAATAAGATAAGGCAAACGGACCGCATAGAGTTGCATTTTATCAAACTGAAGAAGCCAATAATTTATAAAACTACTAATGCTACTCATTTATCTTTTTTCAAAGATCAGATTACAAAGGCAAAAAACAACTCAGGCTTAAACTGCGATAGCACTGTAGAAATACTTTATTTTAGTAAAGGGGTGCAAATATTTAAAGCATATTTTTCATCTCTTGCAACAGGTGGGCACGGTGGTTCAAATGTTGCCTTTTCTACATCTAACTCAAAGGTGTTATCTCAATCTACTTATAATGTAGGGATGCTTGTTGATGAAGTATATTACGAAAAAACTAAATAAGCCAAATAAATTATAATTCGCTATGGCATTTAAAGGATCAGTCGTATTTCTTCTATTCTTCTTATCCTCTTATGCCAGCGCCCAGCAAATATCCCGCTACGATCCGGATACGATAAAAACCATCGTGCTGGATTCGGTGATCAATATCAATTCGCACAAACTGAATGTGCAGGATTTTATTGATGCCGTAACTACCGATACCAGTTTTTACAAAGCCTTTCAAAGTATGCGGCAATACAGCTACATTGCCGAGAACAACATTTACACTTACGATAAAAAGGACCGGGTAAACGGCATGATCTACCGTAAGATGAATTACACCCGTGCCGGTGGCAAGCCTAAGGTTGAATACCTGGCAAAAAGCGACAGCGGCACGGTTTATAAAAAGAACGGCAAGTACCAGTTGTATACGGTCGAGATGTTTGATTATTTGTTCAGCAATACCTACAACAAGCCATTGGCCGCACCGGGCAATAATTCAAAAAGCGATGGCGGCAAAAACGCATCGTACAAAGGCAAACTTAAAACGCTCATCTTCAGGCCGGGTACCAAAGTTAGCGGCATACCATTTATCAGCGATAAAACAGAGATATTCTCGCCCGAGCTTAAACAGTTTTATTATTACCAGTTTGCGCGCGGCACTTACCTGGATAGCATACCCGTATACCGCTTTAAGGTGATCCGCAAGCCCAGTACCGCCCCCGGCGATGTGATGATCAATGAAATGACTACTATTTTTGATACACGTACCTTCCAGATCATGGGCCGGTTTATTGATATGAGTTTCAGCAATATGTTTGTGAGCTTTAAAGTGCGGATGAATATTGAAATGAATAATTTTAATGGCGAACTGCTGCCGGTAAAGGTAAGTTACCAGGGCAATTGGGATGTACCCCTGCATAAGGAGGAGCGGGCCAGTGTTTTAATTACCCACACCGGTTACCGCCGCGATAACTAAAGTGCTTAAAAACAGCCTAACAGGCTGTTTTTTGTGGATAAAACAATAATTGTTGAAATTTTTAAAATCTGTTTTTTAATAACAGAAAAATTGCCTATACTTGCAATCCAATTTTTACGGGCTAAAAATTGGATTTAACGGCTAAAAATCATGGATTTAGTAAAATTTGTAGAAGAGCAATCAGTAGTAAAAAAGCAAGTTCCTGTATTTAAAGCAGGTGATACTGTTACTGTGCATTATAAAATTAGAGAAGGTAACAAAGAGCGTGTTCAGCTTTACCAGGGTGTTGTTATTCAACGTAACAGTGTTGGCGTATCTGAAACTTTTACTGTACGTAAAGTATCAAACGGCATAGGTGTTGAGCGTATATTCCCGATCAACTCACCAAACATTGACAAAATTGAGGTTAACAGCTACGGTAAAGTACGCCGTGCTAAACTATACTACCTGCGCGCGCTTACCGGCAAGGCAGCACGTATCAAATCAAAACGCGTTTAATTATCGCCTCCGGGCAAAAACATATAAAACCTTTCTGTATTTATTGCAGAAAGGTTTTTCTATTTTAGTGTTTTACCAACGCGATGGCTACTGTACCGCTAAAATACCTCAACCGTAAGGAAGAAATTTTTCAGAACTATTTACAGCAGATAGATAAGCATATTGATGATGTGCTTGAGGGTCGCGTTGAAGAAATGTTCGAGCTGCGCGATCTGGCCGCATTGCTGTTCATCCACCCCACCCATTTAAGTAATGTAATAAAACAGCATACCGGCCTGCACCCTTGTTATTTTTACGAGCAAAAACTGGTTAATGTAGCCAAAAATATGCTGGCTGACCCTGAACTTTCTATTGCCGATGTCGCACGTAAGCTAACTTACGATCCCTCTAACTTTACCAAATGGTTCAAGTTTTTTGAGCACATTACCCCATCACAATACCGCAAACAGTTGCAGCAGCAGGCAATTTGAGTAAGTAAATAAATTATAAAGACAACTATTTCTTTACCAGATCAGCAGGGTTAACCTCATGGCTCAGTAACTGCCCGAATAGCTCCCAGCGTTTGGCCGGATTTTTAGCGGTGCCGCCATTACGTTCTATATGCTCCTTCACCAGATCCTGCCCGTAATTATAATTGATTACATAGCTGCGGTACTTTTTGATAAACTTAACCGACTTGTTGGCCGTTTCATCATCCATTAAACAATATTTGCGCAACCATTGCTGGGCCTTGCTGTCGCTCATTTCATCGCTTAAAATACCACGTGCGGCTTCATTGCGGGCATAGTTCAACTTGCCGCGTATGGCAAGGGCTTTAAAGTAAAGATCAACGTCAGCGGTATCTAAACCGGCAAGCGGCAGCAATACATTGCGTGTAAAGTTCACCTTATCGTTACCCGGAAAGGCCACTTCAATACCGTAGTTAGCACTGCCTTCCGCAATTAACGATTGCGGACTAAACAGCGGGTACAACGAGATCTCCACCCACTTTTTATCATTATACAGATTTTTCTCCAGCAGCATATTATATACATGGTGGCCGGGATAGCTCTCATGGCTGCCTACATCAATGGCGCGGTCAATATAAATATCAAGGTCGGTATTAATTTGTACATCGCTGTGATACTTGCCCTTGTACCAATTATAACCCGACCATGGTTTATCCTTCACATATTCCAGCGTAAACGCTTCACCGGCGGGTAACTTATAATGGGCGAGAGTGCGCTTGCGTGCCTCCGCAATAGCGGCTTTCATTACTGCGTCAACCTTATCTTTTGGAATAATGAATTTTTTAGCCAGGCGTTGAAAGCGGTTGCTTACGTTGCCTTTGCCGGGCAAAATACTGTCGAGTTCGTCTAACTGCGCTTTAAAATAATCTTCTTCATAAGTAGGGGCCTTAACGCCGAACAACTGTTTTGACTCTTCATCAAAAGGCAGATACTCACCTGAGAAAATGCGGATACGCTCGCCGAAGGCTATGAGTTGGTTGTACATCCAGTCGGCACGCATGCGGTTTGAATCAACCACCGCACCGCGGGACACATCCTTCAGGTCGTTCATCAAAATATTAACTGATGCCAGCAAACTATCCTTAGGGAAGGTTTCGCCAGCCGGGGTTTTTGGTTTCAGCGAATCCGGGCCGTAGTAAGCATCTACAAAATCCTCATCGTATTGGCCAATGGTCAATCCCAGTTTTACATATTGCGCGGCAAGCTGATTGAGTTTGCTGTTTTCCTGCTTTTCGCCTTGTGAGCACGAGAGCATAAACAGTACGGGAATTACGATCAAAAACTTTTTCATAGATGTTGCAAATGCCAAATAAAGGGGCAAAGATGTTAAAAAACTGAAACAGTCACCATTTAAACTGAAACTATCACCATAATTTACAACACATAAAGGGGCACTTTTGTATTAGTAATTATAAAAAAACTATCAACATTATGGAAAAAACGAATAAGATAGCCCTTGTAACCGGCGGTAGCCGCGGTTTGGGCCGTAATACAGCGCTTAAACTGGCGCAGGATGGGCATAACGTGGTGCTTACCTACCATAGCCGTAAAGAGGAAGCAGAGCAAGTTGCTGCGGAAATAGAAGCATTAGGTGTTGGCGCGGTAACCTTGCAGTTTGATGCCGGCAATACCAAAAGTTTTGAGGCCTTCAAAACCGAACTCCTTGAAACAATTAAGGCCAAGTTCGGTGCTGAGCAGATCAACTTTTTGATCAACAACGGCGGTATCGAATCATACGCCATGTTTCCGGATGCTACCGAAGAAGCATTTGATAACCTGATGAATGTGCACTTTAAAGGCGTTTACTTTTTAACGCAAAAGCTATTGCCGGTACTGGCCGATGGTGGCCGCATCGTTAACTTCTCCACTGGGTTGGCAAGATTTGTAACGCCGGGATACTCAGCTTATTCATCTATGAAAGCGGCTGTTGATAACCTTACCCGCTACCTGGCTAAAGAACTTGGCAGCCGCGGCATCACCGCCAATAGCGTAGCGCCAGGGCCAATTGAAACGGACTTTACCAAAAAGACCTTTGAGCGCCCCGGAACTAAAGATTACCTGGTATCACAAACATCATTAGGCCGTGTTGGCCAGCCGGATGATATTGGCGGCGTGGTGGCCTTTTTGTGCAGCGATGCAGCCGGTTGGGTAACCGCTCAGCGTATTGAGGCATCAGGCGGGTTGTTCATTTAATATTATTCACCGCAAAAAAAGAGCGACAAGGTTTCATCAACCTGTCGCTCTTTTTATATTTATAAGTTTGCTTATACTGCCTTAACCAAGGTAGCCCTAACCGGCTCAACTACGGCAGGCAACTCAGCCAATACGGTGCGGCCGCCTTTTACTACTTCGCCAATGCTTACGTTGATCTTTGTGCCTAATGGTAAAAACAGATCAACCCTTGAGCCGAACTTGATAAAGCCGAACTGCTGGCCCTGTTCAACTTCGTCGCCCTCTTTTACATACCATACAATACGGCGGGCAAGCGCGCCTGCAATCTGCCGAAACAATACCGGTACGCCGGCATGATTCTCAATTACAATGGTAGTACGCTCGTTTTCGGTTGATGATTTTGGATGCCAGGCCACCAGGTATTTACCCGGATGGTATTTAAAATATTTTACAACGCCCGCTATGGGGTTACGGTTAACGTGTACGTTTATAGGCGACATGAATACCGAAAGCTGTATCCGCCGGTCCTTTAAAAACTCGGTTTCCTCGGTTTCTTCAATAACTACCACTTTGCCGTCTGCCGGGCATAATACCTGGGTTTCGTCAGTAGCTATGCGTAGCGTTGGGCTGCGGAAAAATTGTAATATGATAACAAACAGCAGGAAAGATAAAATATAAATAACCCATTTTAATGCATAGGCCTGCGGAAAGTAAAACTGTATGCCGGCGTTCAACACAAAAATGAACAATATGCAAAGGGCGATAGAGGTGTAACCTTCTTTATGGATGGTCATGACGTATTATATATGGTTTATTATGGCGTAAAGCTACGCATTTGTTATGAAGTAGAGGTAAGCATAAACAATAGGCGCGGCTAACAAAAGGCCGTCAAACCTGTCAAGCAAGCCGCCGTGGCCGGGCAGTATACCACCGCTATCCTTTACGTTGATGCTACGCTTGAACATGGATTCGATCAGATCGCCCATAGTGCCGAACGTGCTGATCAATATACCTACTGATACCCATTGCTTCCAGTTATACTCGGCATAGTAATGACTTAAAATAAGGGCTACGCCCGCAGTAATAATGATGCCGCCTATAAAGCCCTCCCAGGTTTTTTTAGGTGAATGGCGCGGAAACAGCTTGATGCGGCCCAGTTGGCTGCCTACTAAATACGCACCGGTATCATTAGCCCAAAGCATCAGCAAAAAGCCTAATGGTAAATGGAAATTGAAGCTGCCGCCAATAAAGGCGATGGCGTGGAAAAAGGTAAACGGTGTAATGGTAAACAGCAAGCCTAAAAAGCAGTAAGCTATATTGTTGAACGGCGTTTCAGACTTTTTATAAAGCTCCTGTATATAGATGGAGCCCAGCAACACCGGCAGCAGAAACAATAAAAATTTTGACGAAACGTAACACTGCGCGGCAAACACTAAAAAAACAAACAGGCCATTAAGCAAGCCGGTATAGCGATTGGGGTCGGCAGTGCCTTGTTTAACCAGGCCGTTAAACTCGTGCAGGCAAAAAACGCTCAGCAATAAATAAAACAAAGTGAATACCACACTGCCAAGCAAAACAGAGCCCAGCATTACTATCACGAAAAAAAAGCCGGTAATGGCACGTAATCTCATATATTAATTTGATTGAGGATCATGATCTCAATGGCATGACTAAAATCCTCCTGATGTACATAAACCTCAATGTTGCCAAAAGCCCGGTGCGATGAGTCCTGCCGGTTAAGCAATACCGCATCTATCTGGTGCTCGGTAAGCACCTGTTTAATAATCTCCGATTGATAAAAGTTAAATGAAGTAAAAATTTTTACCCAGTTTTTTTCCATTAATACTCAGGGATGGTCCTTTTGCCCGATGCAACATTTTTAAAAATCCGGAACAAAAATAATATAATTATAAAGCTGATTATATACAGCGGATAATTAAAAATATGTTCGCTGTTAGGATCGATGTTTGATTTTTTATTCTGATAAAAATAAGTGGCTAATACCGCGGCCCCGTTATTTATAAAATGCGCCAAAACACCGGGCCAGATGCTACCGCTATAAGCTGCCATGTAGCCAAAAAGTGCGCCCAGCATTAAGCGCGGTAAAAAGCCAAAAAACTGTACGTGCATAGCGCTGAAAATAACAGCGGTTATCCATACGGCGGCGTGTTTGTTTTTCGTCCACTGCCCTAAAATGGTTTGCAGGCAACCACGAAACATAAACTCCTCGCCAATAGCGGGCAATACGGCCACTATCAGCATGGATATCATTAAATGGCCAATGGTATCAAGCTGTAAAACAGCTTCAACCATACGGTTGGTGTCATTTTCTGAGCTGCGCATCCATCGTTCAACACCTTTTAAAAATTCAGGTAATACCATTTGCTGGTTAATGTTTACCAGCAGTTCCATCACCGGGAATGAGAAAAGCATAATGCCGATAACAAGCGGTAACAGCAGCCCGTTAAAACGGGTGTCCGGCTTTATATACCCATCAACATCATAAACAATAAAGCGTGCAAAATACACGGCCGGGGCCAAAAACATACCTATGGTAGTACCTAAAGCCAAAGCTATTTTAAGCGAATTGATCACCTCCTGTGGTGAGCCTTTACCCACGCCGCCCATTTGGCTGATGGTATTGCTGCCATACAGCAGGGCTATAATAGCGAATGAGAGTAAATTGGCGAGAATGGTAAACGCAACACAAACCAGTATTAAGTAGAGTAATTGCTTTATGGGTTTTATATGATAGTCAGTGCTTTGTATCATGTTTATAAAAAATCGTATTTTTGCAGGGCTTAAAGATAAGGCATGTCTGTACGAATAGGAAATATTGATTTAGGGGAGTTCCCGCTGCTGCTGGCACCGATGGAGGATGTGAGTGATCCGCCGTTCCGTTACGTGTGCAAGCAAAACGGCGCGGATATGATGTACACGGAGTTTATTTCATCCGAGGGTTTGATACGCGATGCCGCCAAGAGCATCAAAAAGCTGGATATTTTTGAGTACGAACGCCCGATAGGTATACAGATATTCGGCAGTGATATTGACCACATGCGCGAGGCTACCGAGATTGCCACACAAGCCGGGCCCGACTTGATGGATATTAACTACGGTTGCCCGGTTAAGCAGGTGGCCTGCCGCGGTGCAGGTGCCAGTTTACTACAGGATATTGATAAAATGGTAGCCATGACCAAAGCAGTTGTTAAGGCTACCCATCTGCCCGTAACGGTTAAAACCCGCCTGGGCTGGAATGATGATACCAAAAATGTTTACGAGGTTGCTGAGCGTTTGCAGGATGTAGGTATCAAGGCGTTAACCATACACGGCCGTACCCGCGCGCAAATGTACAAGGGCGTGGCCGACTGGAGCCTCATACGTGATATTAAAAAGAACCCGCGCATACAAATCCCTATTTTTGGTAATGGGGATATAGACTCACCGAAAAAAGCTGCCGACTGGCGGTTGGAGTATGAAGTAGACGGTATGATGATCGGCAGGGCATCAATTGGTTACCCCTGGATATTCAGGGAAGTGAAACATTTTTTTAAAACCGGTGAATTGCTTGACGGACCTACCATTGCCGAGCGTGTTGAAGTTTGCCGCACACACCTGGAGAAATCAATTGAGTGGAAAGGTCTCAAAACAGGCATTTTTGAGATGCGCAGGCATTATTCAAATTATTTTAAAGGCATCAATCATTTTAAAGAATACCGTATGCGCTTGGTTACTGCGGGCACTATTGATGAGGTGCAGGATATACTTGCAGAGATAGAATTAAAATATTCGGCAGAAATGGTGTGATTTTTGCCCTATTGATTTTTTAAATTTGACAAACTCCAATAATCTTTGATCATGGTTACCACGATAACAGACGGCGTGAGGGTTTCTGTTGAAACCATATACCAACCCGAATATTCTAACCCGGCGAATGAGCACTTTATGTTTGCCTATAAAATATATATTGAAAATATGGGTGAATATGCCGTTCAATTAATGAGCAGGCATTGGCTTATATTTGATTCAAACGGAGCAAAACGCGAGGTTGAAGGCGAGGGCGTGGTAGGCCAGCAGCCGGTTATTGAGCCGGGCAGCTCGCACGAGTATGTATCAGGCTGTAACCTTAAAACAGATATGGGCAGTATGAAGGGCGAGTACAATATGGTACGCTTGCTGGACAACGCCCAGTTTGATGTTATTATTCCCGAATTTCAACTGATAGCGCCTTATAGATTGAATTGATTTTTAGAATTAAAAGTCAAGAATTAAGATGATAGCGGTGTAATAATAAGAGATACATTAAAAATTAAATAACAAAGAAAAAGCCTGGCTGATGATTTCAGTCAGGCTTTTTTCGTATTGTATATTGATTTTATTTCTAAGACTATAAAGTAGAACGCCCGATTGATAATTCAACCAGGCGTTCTACTTTATAGGTCGTAATTCTTGACTCTTAATTCTTCATTCTCAAAAAATCAATCTCTTCTTCCAAACAAAAATTGTGCATAGTAAAGCAGTGTTGCTAATGCGCTCAGCGCTGCTACCACGTAGGTCATGGCGGCCCACCAAAGGGCATCCTTGGCTTGTGCATGCTCCTCGTTGGTTTGCATTACATTGTAATTGTTATTTAACCAGGCCAGGGCGCGTTTGCTGGCATCAAACTCTACAGGCAGTGTTATAAAACTGAAGGTAGTTACCAACGCCAAAGCGGCTACGCCTATAGCCAATACCCAAGGAATTTTCGCAAAAAACAATAGTAATATGCCTATGGTAAGCGTCCATTGCGTAAGCGTTGATGCCACGTTGATGACCGGTACCATAGCTGATCGGAAGGTTAACCAGCTATAGGCCTTAGCGTGCTGCACAGCATGCCCGCACTCGTGCGCGGCAACAGCGGCGGCGGCAACACTGCGGCTGTGGTAAACATCAGGGCTCAGGTTCACTGTTTTGTCGGCGGGGTTATAGTGGTCAGTTAACTGGCCTTCAACGGATATCACGCGTACATCGCTGATACCATGATCTCGCAGCATACGCTCGGCAATCTCAGCGCCTGACAGGCCTGACAGTAATCCGATCTCCGAATACTGCTTAAACTTGCTTTTAAAGCGCCATTGTACTATAAAGCTAACAACGGCAATAGCAAGCATCAAAAATATGGCAGAGTTATAGGTTACAAATCCGGTTACTAAAGCTAAACTTATCATCTCTAAATTCTTTTATAGTAAGATATATTCAAAAAGCATTCCGCATTATTTGCTACGCCTGCCTTGTGAAACGACAACGCTGTAATTAACTTTAATTAACAAATACGGAAGCGGCGAATTCATCAAAGCGACATAAAGGCGCATAATGTAATGTCAAAATAGCAGGTTGCTAGTGCCTTGTGTGGTGTGTTATGAATAAGCAGGCATTTTAATAAACCCCGCATTTTTCTCCGGGGCCTGCTGTATGATTTTATAAGCTATTGATCCATTTTACCAGATCCTCACGGCTTTTGCCCAGCTTTTGTTGCAGGCGGCCAAGCGTTTCATCGTCTTTACCTTCTTCGTGTTTCAGGTCGTCATCGGTTAAATCACCATAGGCTTGTTTAATTTTGCCTTTCAGCTCGTTCCAGCCACCTTTTACTTCTAACTTATCCATAACAATGTTTTTTAAGATGTATATTAATAACATACGGCGCGGCACATTGTTTTTTGCATGGCTTTGTGGCCTGGTTTAAAAAAAGAAAATCCCCCATGCGGTTAAAGCACGGAGGATGATCTTTGTATAAGCAGAAAAATACCCCTATTTTTTTATATGATATGAACCGGCATGCTGTCGCATATCATACCTCTGCTGTTGCAAATATCTACCTGAAGCTCTAAACAGCCAATACCCACTTCACGGTATTTTGTATGCATTATGCCCGGTGTAAATACCGTTAAAAAACGGTATGCGTAATTTTTTAGGCGTTTGTAGCTTTACCGGCATTCAACCCCCTTTTTCAATTTAATATTATTTAGATGCCCGATTCTCCAAAACCCGATACTACGAAACAGCAGCTTGAAACATTAATAAAATCATATCAAAACACAGTTAAACGCATCCGTAAGGGAGATGATAGTGGTGTGGCGAGTGATTATGATCCGGATTTTGATTCTAAAAGCGTTTGGTTTCCGCGTAACGCTGTTGAACAGCTTTTTAATGATAACAATGCTGATGGTTTACGCGTATATTTCGGCGTGCATGATGCTGACCAAATGCCAACACCTTATGATGACAGGCTTACAGTGGTATTGGTAGCAACCAAGCTGGTAGACGGTATAAATAAGGATCAGCTTAAAGATAGCACCGCACACGCTGCTGATGATTCAGGTAGCGGAGCAGGCTACGCTTTGAATCACGCGGCCGTTTGTCCGCCAAAGTGCGTTTAAATGTAATATGATTGAATACTTATATCTTTTTTTTGAACTACTGTCCTTAGTAGTAGCAGCAATTCAATACAAAAAATTGTCAGGTACAAGGTATGCGCTTTTTTTGCCGTATTTGTTATTTATCTGCGCGTATGAGGTTTGCTCACTTTTTCACTTATTCATCATTAATCAAAACAACGCGTGGATAACTAATATAATCATCACTATAGAGTTTACCTTCTTCAGTACGTTTATAGCCAGGCTCTTACCCATGCCTTTGCAAAAAAAGGTTGTTAAAGTTATTATTGGGTTGATCGCCTTTACGACTATCAATATAGCTTTTATACAAGGGTTTTGGAATATGGCAACCATAACCATCATACTGCAATATATTATGCTTATCGTGTTAGTTTGCATATATTTTTACCACCTGATGCATCAGCATGCTGATGAAGAATTATCGCTTATACATATACCCGATTTCTGGGTGAATACCGGGTTGCTTTTCTTTTGCCTGCTCGAATTTTGTTTCTTTTGCGCCTTTTCATACATGACATCACGCAATAGTTATTATTATCTTGATTTATGGATCGTGATAGCTAATATGGCCAACTTTATTTTGTATTCTTGCCTGTCAGTATCCTTTTTATGTTTCAATCGCAAGAAAATGTCGTACTCATCATAGTTGGTACCATCCTGCTTTTGCTGATGGGGATGTTTATTGTAAGTTTTATGTTCTTTTATCAGAGAAAACATAACGCTTATATTAATGAGCGATCACTTTTGCGCCTGCAATTCAGCGAGGAACTGTTAAAAGCCCAGATAGAGATACAGGAGCAAACCCTTGCCCACATCAGCCGCGAGATACATGATAACATCGGGCAGGTGCTGTCATTCGTAAAACTGTCCCTGGCATCCTTAAAAACGCTTGATGAACAACAGCGGCATCAAAAAATTGATGATAACCGGGAACTGATTGCCCAGGCTATCAGCGATCTGCGTGACCTATCAAAAAGCCTGAGTTTTGAACGGATAACAACCATCGGTTTACAAGATTCTATAAAAGCCGAACTTGACCGCGTTAACAAGAGCGGCCTCCTCAGTACAAAGTTAACCGTTGATGGCACAGCCTATTCGCTGGGTGCGGAGCGCGAACTGGTATTGTTCCGCGTTTTTCAGGAGGCGTTAAACAATACCCTGAAATACGCCAATGCGCAAAATCTGAATATAAGTTTGAATTTTACTCCAAATCTGTTTATTTTGGCTATTGAAGACGATGGAGTGGGTTTTTTGGTAACGGACAAGTTGAATGATAACAGCGGTTCGGGACTGAAAAACATGGAAAACCGGGCGGCGATTGTTGGTGGTTTAGCCAAAATTGAGAGCATGCCCGGTAATGGTTGCAGTATTAAAATATCGCTTGACCCCTTAGCAGAACAAAAATATGTTAACCGAACCCATCCAGATAGCACTGGTTGATGACCATAGGCTCTTCAGGAGCGGTATAGTTTCATTAATAAATAATTTAGGAGGATTTCATATCCTGTTCGAGGCCGCTAACGGCGAGGAGCTTACCCGCAAAATATCGCCCAAAAACAAACCCGACGTAGTCCTGCTTGATATAAATATGCCTGTGATGGATGGTATTGAAACAGCTAAATGGCTGCGTGATCACTATCCGGAAGTATGCATTATTGTACTCTCTATGTTTGAGGATGCCGAAAAGGTGTTGGCCATGGTGCGGTTGGGCGTGAAGGGCTATCTGCTTAAAGACGCGGAGCCTGCTGAATTTGAAAGCGCCCTTAAACGTGTTGCCGAAGGCGAAGTATATTACCCTGATTTTGTTACCCGCCATTTAATTAACAGCTTTAATGAGCAGGCCGCCAATGTTAAGCTTAACAGCCGCGAGCTGGAGTTTTTACGCCTGGCCGGTACTGAGCTTACCTATAAGGAAATAGCCGACCAGATGTGTGTAAGCGCACGTACGGTTGATGGCTACCGTGATCAGCTTTTTGAAAAACTACAGATAAAGAGCCGGGTAGGGCTGGTTTTATATGCCATAAAAAATAAGATGATCGAGTTGTAATTTGCTAATTATTTTAGCAAATTTGTGCGATGGCACATGAGGATAATCCGGATTTTTTTAAGGGAAGAGGCGCACAGGTAAACACCCACAACAAATTTTTAAAGAGCAAATACGTACTGGAGCATATTGAAGGGCTGGATGAGCCCTTGCTTGAAAATACGGCTACACAACTGTATGAGGAGTCGCCCAAGAAAATTGTAAGCGAATCAAACAGCCCGGATTTGAGCCACATGCACTCTATTAACCCTTACCAGGGGTGTGAGCACGGCTGCATTTATTGCTATGCCCGCAACAGTCACGAATATTATGGCTTTAGTGCCGGGCTTGATTTTGAGCGTAAGATCATTGTAAAGCGTAACGCGCCGGAATTATTGGAGCAGTATTTTAACCGGAAGAATTATGAGCCGGTGTGCATTGTGCTTTCAGGCAATACAGATTGCTACCAGCCCATTGAACGGAGGCTGGGCATAACCCGCCGCTTGCTTGAGGTGTTTTTAAAGTACCGTAACCCGGTAAGCTTTATCACGAAGAATAACCTGATACTGCGCGATATGGATATCCTTGCCGAAATGGCCAAGCTTAACCTGGTGCATGTAAACGTATCTATCACCTCGCTTAAAGAGGATCTGCGGCAAAAGCTGGAACCCCGTACTGTTACCGCCACCGGCAGGCTGGCCGTTATTCAAAAGCTATCGCAAATTAATGTACCGGTTAGGGTAATGGCGGCACCCATCATCCCCGGCTTAAACAGTAACGAGGTGCCTAACATTATTAAAGCCGCTGCCGACCGTGGCGCCGTATCTGCCGGGTTTACCATTGTGCGGCTTAACGGCAGTATTGCCGAAATATTTACTGACTGGATAGAAAAGGCTTTTCCTGATCGTGCAGAAAAGGTGCTGAACATGATTCGCGCCTGCCATGACGGGCAATTGAATGACAGTAATTTCGGCAGGCGTATGAGCGGCGATGGTAAGATAGCCGAATCCATACACCAAATGTTCCGCATGGCCTGCAACCGCTTTATGGCCGGCCGCGAAATGCCGCCCTTTGATTACTCGCACTTTACCCCCAGGAATGGTAAGCAGACGAGTTTGTTTTGAGCCTGTTTATTATAAAACATTCATTACGATGTACGAAGCAATCCCATTGAGCAAATCATGTGGGAATGTCCTAAAGAGATTGCTTCGTACCTCGCAATGACGTTTACTATAATGTCATTCCGAACGAGGTACGAGGAGGAATCTGTCGCTTTGCTAATGAAGAGGTACAGATTTATCGCTACCGCTCGAGACGTAACTATTTAGTGTCATTCCGAACAAAGTACGAGGAGGAATCTATCGCTCGCTCTGCTAATGAAGATGTACAGATCTCTCACTATCGTTCGAGATGACAAGGCGTTTATGGTGCTACAGTAATCGGCAAAAACAAAAAAAGCGCCTTGTGGGCGCTTTCCAATTTCATATCTAAATTTCAATTTATGCTTCTTCTGATTCTAAAGCCATTTGCTCATCAACCAGGATACGGCCGCAATGCTCGCAAACGATAATTTTTTTGCGCTGACGGATATCAGACTGGCGCTGAGGCGGGATCTGGTTAAAGCAACCTGAGCATGAATCGCGCTGAATGGTTACTACGGCCAATCCGTTTTTAGCGTTTTTACGCAGGCGGTTGTAGGCGGTAAGTAAACGCTCTTCAATATTAGGAGTAGCTTTTTCTGATAGGGCAAGCAGTTCGTTCTCTTCTTTTTCAGTTTCGGCAGTAATGGTACCCAATTCTGCTTTTTTTGCTTCCAAATCAGCTTTGCGTGCTTCCAGATCAGCAAGTGCTTTTTCGTAAACCTGGGTTTTGTTGCTTATTTCAAAACCAAACTCACGAATTTTTTTCTCGCTCACCTGTATATCAAGGCCTTGTATTTCTATTTCTTTAGAGATCGCGTCATACTCACGGTTGTTCTTAACATCGTTAAGTTGCGCTTCGTATTTTTTGATGTTCGCCTGGGCATCCTTGATCAGGTTTTTGCGGTTAACAATCTCGTCTTCCACATCGTCAAGCTCGTATTTAAGCTTTTGAATGCGGGTTTCAAGACCGGCAACATCATCCTCAAGGTCGGCTACCTCTACAGGCAGTTCGCCGCGCACCTGGCGTATTCTATCAATCTTAGTATGTACTGTCTGAAGGTCGTATAAAGCTTTAAGCTTTTGTTCAACGGTTTGTTCCATTAAATAAAATATTTGACGGGGTTCGTATTTATCGTTGTTAAACGGACGGCAAAGGTAGCGAATTTTTTCTGAATAATTTCAAACAATAATTGCTGCGTAAATTGCTCACTTTCAAAATGTCCGATATCGGCTATCACTATTTTGCCATCGGCATCAAAAAACTCATGGTATTTATAATCTGCTGTCACAAAAACATCGGCTCCGGCAGCTATGGCCTGCTTTAATAAAAAGCCCCCGGCACCGCCGCAAACCGCCACCTTTTTAATTTCACGGCCTCGTAGTTCGGTATACTTTATAACGCCGGTTCTCATTCTTTCTTTAAGTAACCGTAAAAAATCAACCTCGCTCAAGGCTACATCCAGCTCGCCTATCATGCCCGAGCCTACCTGGTAGTGCTGGTTGGAGAGTGTGTACAGGTCATATGCTACCTCCTCATACGGGTGGTTTAAAACCAGCGCCATCAGTATCTTGCTTTCCAGGTTGGCCGGGTATATGGTTTCTATACGGAGTTCAGCCTCATGGTGTTGGATGCCGGGCTCGCCCACGTAAGGGTTGGTGTCATCATTTCCCTTGAATGTACCTGTACCCTCGGTGCCAAAGCTGCATTCGCTGTAATTGCCAATGTTACCGGCACCTGCGGCAAACAGGGCGTTCTTTACCCGCTCGGCATCATTAACAGGCACGTAAGCGACGAGCTTTTTAAGCAAGCCGCTTTTTGGGGCAAGGATGCGGGTGTTTTTAAGGCCCAGCATCTCTCCTATTTTAGCGTTTACGCCGCCGGTAATATTATCCAGGTTGGTATGTATAGCATAGATGGCAATATCATGCTTAATGGCTTTTTCAACCACGCGTTCTACGTAAGTTCGGCCGTTAAACTTTTTTAATCCTTTAAACACGATGGGGTGGTGCGATATAATTACCTGGCAACCGGTGCTGATAGCCTCGTCAACCACAGTCTCGGTACAATCCAGCGAGATCAATGCCTGGTGCACTTCTTTATCCGGCCGGCCAACAATGAGGCCTGCATTATCATAATCTTCCTGGTAAGCCAAGGGGGCAAGGCTTTCAAGATAGTTAGTGAGTTCCGCTAATTTCATCCAACTAAATTACTATTAAAAGCTGTTACAGGTACCTGCCGGCATAATTATTTGTATTTGGTTATGAGATGTGCATGACAGATAAAAGTAAAATGAATTGTACCTTTGTAAGGTAAACTTACAAGTTAAGTTTGTTAATACAATATGGATAGCAACACAAGGCAACTGGCATCGCAACTGCGCGAAACCACAACAAGGCTGGTAAAAAAGCTTCGTAAAAAATCAGCAACAGGTGAGGGGCTTTCGCTAACCGAACGCTCAACCATTGCCCTGCTCGATCATCACGGCCAATTGCTGCCCAGTGAGCTGGCCTCAATGGAAAAAATCACCACGCAATCCATGTCGCAAATACTGAACCACCTGTTGGAGCTGGGTTACATCAACCGTGAACCATCGCAAACGGATAAAAGGAAAGTGATTATTTCCCTGACAGACAAAGGGCGCGAAGTGCTTTACCGGGTACGCAACGAGCGTGAGGAATGGCTGCACATTGCTATAACCGACCTTTGCCCGCCAGAAGAACAGGAACTGCTTAACAATGCCCTGAGTTTACTAAAAAAAATTATTGAACACGAATAGATACAAACATACGGAGGGATAGGAAGATAGATGAACATCAGTACATTTAACGCGTTTAAGAGCCACAATTACAGGCTTTTCTTTTTTGGCCAGTCGTTTTCATTGATTGGTACCTGGATGCAAAAAACAGCGGTTAGCTGGGTGGTATACGGCCTAACCCATTCAGAGTTTATGCTGGGCGTAACGATGTTTGCCAGCTTGTTTCCATCTTTCATCCTTTCCTTTTTAGGTGGCGTTGCCGCCGACCGTTACGACAGGTACAAACTGCTGCTGGTTACCCAAATCGCCTCTATGGTGCAGGCCCTGTTGCTTACCCTGCTGGTTTACTTTAAGCAGTACGAAGTTTGGCAAATCATCTCATTAAGCGTAGTACTTGGTATCATCAATGCCTTTGATGTGCCTGCACGGCAATCGCTGGTGTACGAAATGATTGACAATAAAGAGCACCTGCCCAATGCTTTGGCGCTTAATTCATCCATGGTAAACCTGTCGCGCCTGATAGGGCCGGGCATAGCCGGTTTGCTGATTGAAAAGTTGGGCGAGGATGTGTGTTTCGGGTTAAACACGCTGAGCTTTATTGCCGTAATTGGCTCATTGCTGATGATGCGCCTGCCCAAATATGTACCCAAGCCGCATAATAAGGATGTGGTGGCCGACCTGAAAGAAGGCTTTACTTACATTAAAAATACCCCATCCATAGGTTTTATATTGCTGATGCTTTGTTTGATGAGTGTGCTGGTGCTGCCATTCAGTACTTTGATACCGGTTTACGCGCGCGATATTTTTAAAGGCACGGCATCAACCTTTGGCGTTATCGACAGCGTGATCGGACTGGGTGCTTTTGCCGGAGCTATCTTTTTAGCATCGTTAAAACCGGGGAGTAACCTGAAACTAATACTGGCTATTAACACGCTGGTATTGGGCGCGGGCCTGGCCCTGTTCTCGCACGAGGGTAATTACCCCATTGCCCTGGTGTTTGCCATGGTTAGTGGTTTCGGCATGATGTCGCAGGTTACCATCAGCAATACGGTGATCCAGACCACGGTTAGTCCGGATATGCGGGGCCGTGTGATCAGTTTTTATGCCATGGTGCTGTTTGGTTTGCAACCAATAGGCGGCTTGCTGATCGGTACCGTATCGCAATATATCAATGCTAAAAATACCCTGCTTGCCGAGGGTATTGCCGCCCTGCTGATAGGTGGTTTGCACCTGTACTTTTTACGCAGGCAAAAGCACAACAATAACACACAGCAATTGGCACCGCCGGTTAAAATGCAGCAGGCATTAAATACATAGTATTTGGTTTGCTATAAAACAGCAAAGCCGGCAAGCATAATAAGCAGGCCGGCTATTTTTATGATGGCCAAAGCAGCGGTTAAACTGCCCGGCTGTATTATATTTATTGGTACATTTTAGCCATGTGGAAACTTTCGTAAGCCATTTGCTTATTGTACTCGTTGGTGAGGTTTTTATGATTAACAAGGTCAACGATGGTGCCTATAAAGCACAACCCTGCGGTAAAGAAATATAGAAGGCCCATCCCGATCTGTCCCAGTACAAAGCGGTGAACACCGGCAAACCCAACAAAACCTAACAGGCTTAGCAACAATATATCCTGCGCGTTTTTGCGTTTGGTTGAGTAGATGCTGAAGAAGCGGTTCTTCTGCTGTTCGTCAAGCTCGGCAGTGGCTTGTTGTAAAAACATAACCTCTTCGGGCGTAATGCCTGAAAATGCGTAATATGGATCGTTCGGTGAGTACATGGCTTTCAGTTTTGAGTGATTTGATTAATTTGTTGATATAAAGGTACGTTGCAACCCTACATCAGCCAATGTAAAATAGGTTAACAGATTAAGGTAGTCGGTAAGTGTGGTTTTTTTGGCGGTGAAAAGAGGGGGGAGTTAGATACAGGCTTATAATAATAAAATAAAAATCACTAACAAAATATAATAGTTTATAAATATTTCACTAACATTACTTTATAAGACAAACCTAAATTTTTTTATCATGGCTCAAAATAATAAGGACGACATTAGTATAAATCTCAATTGCTACTTAATACGATTTCGAAAAAAGAACATAAGGGAGGTTTATTATAAAGTCAGCGAAGCCTTCTCAAATAAGGCGTTCAAAATTATAATAAGAGATTTTGTAAAGTTTCTTGAAACAAGAACTTATAAAACCGTCAATGGCGACAGAATACTTTATTTGCAACAATCCTTGTCTGCAAAGAGCACTTATTATTCAGGAATTATAAAAAAAGGATATAGTGGACAGGAAACATCTATTGATGAAATTGATGCTAACAAAGCCAAGACTGTTGGAACAATAAATGTTAACCAATACAACTCATCACCTTTTTATTTCTTACTAGCTCAGCCAGATATAAGTTCTAAGTATTTAATTTTTCTTTCCCAGAGTTATAAGCAATATGGTTTTAAAGAATTGTTTGAAGAAGCTTTTAAAGAATTCTTTAAAACAAAAGTGACAGAAGAATATGTTTGTGAATTTAGTACTCTTTCAATAGCAAGCCTATTTGATAAATATGTTAGAGAGGGAGACATAAGAAAAATTCGGTTTAAAAAACATGGATTAAATCAAAACGTCGAAAATCTTTTATCAAGTAAAGAATACAAAGAAGATTTTGACGTTGAGATATCTATTCAAGCAAAAAAAAGAGGATTTATAGGGATAAAAGAAAATATCAGAGCTAAAAGCGGTTCCTTTATTGAAACTGTTAAAATTGAAAATTTCGATTACGATCAAGTATTTGCGGATATATCTTTTGGCGGTCGAAAAAGAGTTTTAAATATTACTCGTCCCGAAGAATTTAGTGCATCATTTGACCTAACAGATTCGTGTGATATTAATCAGCTTACCAAGCATCCAAATTTTACAAAATTAGATTCTGAGGCAATATCTCTATTGAAAGAAGAAATTGTTCCTAACATAGACCAATGAAAATAATTGATAGAATCAATATTGGCTTAATAGTTAAAAAGCATAAAGAAACTTTCTATAATTATAGTGAAGCTAATGTTAGCGGGGTTTACAAGGCTACGATAGCAGACAAAATAGTTTTTGTCTGGTCTCCAATCCTCTTTTCTTTTTTGACTGTACTGTTCGGAATAAATCTCACAAGTGATTATATTAATATCATAATCACGTCTTTATCTATTTTCGTAGGCTTACTATTTAACTTGCTAGTTTTGATATTTGATGTCGCAAAAAAACAAAGAGAGAAAATAGATCAATCTGAACAACAAGAAGAAATTATTCCTCCAAGAGAATTGGCTAAATACCAATTAATAAAAGAACTTTATGCAAACATCTCTTTTTCGATAGCATTATCTATATTTTCGATAATCGCCGCAATGCTTCCAACATTAAAACCAAGTATGATAATTGAGTATTTAAAATGCTTGTGTTATTATTCCACGATCAAATTGGTGTACATAACAGTAACCAATGTCATTGCAATTGCTTTAGTTATAGAATTCATCTTAGTTTTATTGATGATATTGAAAAGATTTTTTTTACTGTTTAGCAGCGAAATGGAATAAATTGATCTTATATTTCTAAATTCTATTCGGAATTTGGCGCAATGTAATATTACGCTGTCAAAAAGCTTGGTGCTGGTTTTATTTACTCAGCCAAACGAACAACATAGCCAGCAATGCCGGCATGGCCTGCATAAAAAATATCTTTTTTGATGCGGTAAGCGCGCCGAAAATTCCTGCAACCGCAACACACCCTAAAAAAAACAAGCGGATATGAATTGCCCATTCCGCGTCGTCAATCAAAAATGACCAGGTTAACCCTGCAACCAGGAAGCCATTGTAAAGGCCTTGATTAGCTGCCAGGCCCTTGGTGGGTTTAAATAATTCCGGGGGCAATGATGTAGAAAACACCCTTTTACCCACAGTTTCCCAGGCAAACATTTCCATCCATAAAATATAACAATGCTCTATTGCTACAAACGCGGTAAACACAATTGATAAAGTAACCATTGTAATTTTTTAATGTTCCGGCTCGACTTATAAGCATTGAATTTAAGCTTTTATTTTGACAGGCCGTCTGAATGTCTCTTTATTTTAAAATTTCATCCCAACCTATATATTTGCACTCCATTCGGGATGTAGCGTAGCCCGGTATCGCGCCAGCATGGGGTGCTGGAGGTCGGAGGTTCGAATCCTCTCATCCCGACGTTTTTTGCAAGAAGCCACTTACAAACAGCAAGTGGCTTTTTTTATGCGAATAGGTTAAACTCTTCATCTTCTTTGCTGTCAATACTGCATAACGTTCAACCTATGACCATAAAGAAACTTTGCCTTTTTCTGCTGCTTTTTATTAGCGGATTGGGTGCCACTAACGCGCAAATCCGTAGTACATCAACCAATGTTAACGTTTTTGGTGATACCATAATTACTTACAGCGATGGGTCTTCCGTTAAAAAATCAACCAATATTTTTGGTGATAAAATTGTAACTTTAAACGAGAGTGATAAAAGCGTAACTGAAATCAAAACAAACGGCTTTGGTAATACCACCAAAAAAATTACTACGCCCGATGGGGAAACCACCCAATCTTATTCTTATTCAAAAGAGGTTAATGTATTTGGAGACAATGTTATTAGATATAGTGATGGAACGTCGGTCAAAACGTCAAAAGATATTTTTGGTGATAAAACTATAACGGTTACCCAAAATGGAAAAACGGTAAAAACTATAAAAGTTTCTACAGATGTTTCAGGTAATGAAATACAAACCGTTACCAAGGCTAATAGTGAATAAACCGAAGCTGCCCAAAATTCCAATTGGTATCAATTCAGCGTAACTAACCTCTCTTGTAATATTTTTATAGCGGTTGTAGCTTTTTTACTAATTTAACTGATATTTGATAATAGCTCCTATCTATCAGGGCTTTTAACCAATATTTAACCTACAATACGCAATCCTAACCTATGGAAAATTCTCGTCGTAACTTTATCAGGCAGGCATCTGTGGCCGGTGCCGGCATTTTACTCAGCAATACGGCATGGTCTGCTAAGAGCTATAAACGCATCATCGGCGCTAATGATCGTATTCGCGTGGGCGTGGTTGGCTTTGCCGACAGGCACCGCAGCTCGCACATCCCGGCTTTCATGAACCACTACAAGGAGCTGAATTTTGAGGTGGTTGCCGTGTCAGACATCTGGAACAAGCGCCGTGATGAAGGTGCCGCCATCTGGAAGCAAAAAATGCAGAATGATGTAAAGGCTTATCGTAATAACGAGGAAATGTATAACGCCAAAGTGGTTGACGCGGTGTTTATCAGCACGGCCGATTTTCAGCATGCCCGCCATACCATTGAGGCCGTAAAAGCCGGATGCGATGCTTATGTAGAAAAGCCCTTTGCCGAAACGATGGAGGATAACCGTGCCGCCCTTAAAGCGGTTAAGGAAACGGGCAAAATAGTGCAAATAGGTTCGCAGCGCCGCAGCGGTACCAATTACCACGCGGCAAACGAGTTTATCCGCTCGGGAAAGTTCGGGCCGATCACCATGGTGGAGCTTACCTGGAACGTAAACCAGCCCGGCAGGTGGCGCCGCCCTGAACTGTTGAGCCAGTTAAAGGAAGCCGACACCGATTGGAAGCGTTTTATCATGAACCGCCCTTATGAGGCATTTGACCCCCGCAAATATCTGGAATATCGCTTGTTCTGGCCATACTCGTCAGGTTTGCCCGGGCAATGGATGAGCCACCAGATTGATACCGTGCACTGGTTTACCGGCTTAAAGCATCCGCGCAGCGTGGTAGCCAACGGTGGTATTTACCAGTGGAAGGATGGCCGCCGCAATTGGGATACGCTGATGGCCGCGTTTGATTATGGGCCGCTGGATGATATGAGCAAAGGCTTTCAGGTAACGTTTGGTTCGCGCATGCACAATGGCGATGAAAACCCGGCCGAAATTTATTACTCAAACGGCGGTGAGCTTAACCTCATCACCAACAAAATATCACCTAAAGGCGGCTTGACCGAAAAAATGGCGGCTGCCATGGGCATGAAGGCGAATTTACTGCCTGATGTGGATTTGAAAAGCAGCGAAAAGGTGGTGGCATCAGCCAATACAGGCGGTGATATATTGACCTCCAACCACATCCGTAACTGGATGGAATGTGTACGCAGCCGTAAGCAGCCAAACGCGCCGGTTGAGGCTGGTTACAGCCACTCCATAGCCAATATCATGACTACCGCGGCGGCCCACACCGGCTCAAGGGCTACTTTTGATGAGGCCAAGCAGGAAGTAATGGCTAATGGCAAAGTATTTAAATTTTAATCTCGATCTATTATAGCAATATGGGAGCATTAAAAACTGCTGGATTGAGCATCTGCGCAATACTGTTATCTGTTACGGTCATGGCCCAAAACCAGCAGGTGAGCGTTGTAAAAGCGGCTACAGGCAATAAGGTTGATATTAAAATTAATGGCAAGCCCTTCACCAGCTTTCTGTATCCCGATTCACTCGAAAAGCCGGTCCTCTACCCTTTGCATACCGCCGACGGACTGGTAGTTACCCGTAGTTTTCCGCTGGATAAGCGCAAGGGCGACCCGAACGATCACCCGCATCATATCGGGTTATGGTTCAATTTTGAGAATTTGAACGGGCTCGATTTCTGGAATAACAGCTACGCTATACCGGCTGCCCGTAAAAAGCAATACGGTTGGATCCGTACCGATAAGATCATCGAAATGCAAAGCGGTAAAACCGGTGTACTGGTTTATCATGCTAACTGGACTAATCAGGCGAAGGACGTGATTGTTGAGGAGACCACTAAATTTGAATTTAGTGGCACGGCCGATCAACGTATAATTGACCGTACCACCACGTTAAAGGCGGTACAGGATGCCACGTTTAAGGATGCCAAAGATGGCTTACTTGGCCTGCGCCTGGCACACGAATTACAGATACCTACCACAGAAGATCAAAAATTTACCGATGATAAAGGCATCGAAACGGTTGTAAAAGGCGGCACAGATAAAATAGCCAACGGCAACTACCTCACCAGCGAAGGAAAAACGGGCGATGCCGCCTGGAGTACCCGAGGAGTGTGGTGCAAGGTATTTGGTAAGATCGGTGCCGACTCGGTGAGTGTGTGCATCATCGATCACCCTAAAAACGTGAATTATCCTACCTTTTGGCACGCCCGTGGCTACGGTTTATTCTCGGCCAATCCGCTTGGCGAAAAGGTATTTACCAACGGCAAGTCAGAGAAAAACCTCATGCTGAAAAAAGGCGAATCTGTAACGTTTAAGTATCGTGTGGTTATTAGCAATGGCAACAAAACACTGAGCCCGGCACAGCTTAATACATTAGCAGCGGGTTTTGCGAAGAAGTAAAATTTTTTAAGGGTGATGAAAGGCAATTAAGCATTCATCACCCCAATGCGGCTGCCTTTCCAATCCGGGAATAATATTTTGTCATTCTTTAACAGCAGATGCTTATCAGCTACTTCGCTGAATACGCTGCGGAAATCGGTAGTAACGGCAAGGTCACGGCCATCTTCCAGGTTTTCAACCGCGAGGGTATCCAACTTGCCATGTACTTTGCCGCCTGCTACATCGTTGCCTAAAATAAAGTTGCATGATGCACGGCCATGATCGGTGCCACCGGTGCCATTTTCGTGTACGGTACGGCCAAACTCGGTCATGCTCATCACCACTACATCATCCTGCAAGGCAGCCAGATCATGCCAAAAGGCCATAATGCTTTCGCTCAGATCGGTTACATTCCGGGCGAAAATACCGTTGGCTGTACCCTGGTTAAAATGGGTATCCCAGCCGTTTGATTCGGCAAAAGCTATTTCCAGTCCCACATTCATCTTGATAAGCTGCGCGATTTGCTTTAGCGAATTACCTAATGCTGAATTAGGATAAGTCACCCCATTGGCCGGTTTATAATTCTTCACATCGGTTTTTTGCAGCATTTTAACAGCCTCAAAACTTTCGCGCCCGGTTTGCTGCAACAAGCCCGATGCGGTTTGATCGTACAGATCCTCAAAGCTTTTGGCTGCCAGGTTAGCACCTGCCGGTTTGCCGCGCATCTGTATCGCAAAATCCTGCAGGCTGCTGATGGCTAAGGCCGGGTTATCACCATAAAATGAACGGGGCATTGCCGAGGTAAGGCTCACCGCAGTAAACGGCGTAGCGGCATCATGCCCTAATAGACCCGCGGCACGGTTAAGCCAGCCGCTTGATGTGCTTTTACTAAATGGCGTGCCCGATTCCATATAGTCCTGCGCGTCAAAATGCGAGCGGGTGGTGTTAGGCGAACCGATGCCATGCACTATGGCCAGTTGCTTATCCTTAAAGGATTGTTCAAAGGCTTTCATGGCCGGGTGCAGGCCAAAGTGCCCGTCCAGGTCGATCAGCGCGCCGTTGCCATTGGTTTTGGCTGCCGACATAAACAGGTTGGGCCTCGCTTTTTGCAGGTATGTATCGGTAAACGGCGTAACAGCCATCAGGCCATCCATCGCGCCCCGCTGAAAAATGCAGACCAGTATTTTTTTATTTTTATACAGGGGCGATCGCTTTTCACTGGCCGCAGCTTCGGCAATAAATGCCGGTATGCCGCCCATCAGGCCAACACCAAAAAGCGACAGGCCGCCCGCTTTTAAAAATCCTCTGCGTGTTAACATCGTTTATCCTCCATCAATTATCGCCGCTGGTACTCGGGCGAACCAATTATAATGCCCGCAACTTGGGCCAGCATGGCGCTGTTGCCATTAGCCTGGATTGCGGCGCGGGTTTGTTTTTTTGTATCGCGTTTTATGGTACTATCGGCACCGGTAAGCGCGTCAGTAGCTTTAGGGGCTACTTTAGCCGAAGCGTTGTTTACCTTCTCAACCAGTTCAGGGTCGTTTAATAGTGGGGTAAGGCGCTTAATGGTGGCTGCCGGGTCGCGTTCGGGCATAATCAGGTTGCAATAAGCGGCAAGTGCTGCCTTGGTACTTTCGGGCTCATGGTTATTGTTTAAAGCTTTTAAATTAACCTTTACACCCGGTATGCGGCCTGACGTTAATGCCAGCCCGAAATTCATGCGACTAAGCAGTGAGCCGGTGTTGATCCAGAACTGCCCCTTATCCGGAAAGCCAGTAGGTGCCTGGTAGTAGTACATTTTTTCACCCATTTTATTTATCCAGTTATATAGCTGGTAGGGTTGTGTTATGGTAGCATTCAATCCGCGCACCGCGCCTGTAGCCAGTTCAAACGGTGATTTTGTTTTTTCTCTCACCGCATCCTTCGCCCAAAATTCGGGCGCGTTCACCATAGTAATCAGCACCTCTTTTATGTTTCCGTTAGATGACTGAAAGGTTTTGGCCATTTTATCGATCAACGTTTGCGGCGGGTTATCGCTCACAAAGCGTACCGCCAGCTTGCGCGAAATAAATTTTGCAGTAGATGGATGATGCGCCAGCATATCCAGCAGTTCAACACCCTCAGCATATCCGCCTGCTTTGAATTGCTTGCCTAACACTGTTTTGGTACCGCCATCGTGCCGGTTGGCGGCAAATAAAAAATCACCATCGTGTACATAGCCACGTTTTTGCAATTGCTCCGGGCTTAAATTGGTAACACCGTTTTTAGCCTGATCGGCATATTGCCCCAGAGGGTAGATAGTCCAGCCGGTAAGCACGCGCGCGGCTTCGGTAACATCGTGCTGGGTATAGCCGCCATCAACACCCAGTGTATGCAGTTCCATTACCTCACGGGCATAGTTCTCGTTCAGGCCGCGGGTATTTTTCTTTTTTGGGGGAGCCGTCATCATGGTACTATCACCGCTCATACGTTTCGGGCGTGTGTTGGTTATGCCCCCGGCTTTTTCGCCCACACTGCTAAAGTTATCCAGGTAGTACAGCATGGCCGGCGCTTTGGCTGTCGCCAGTAATAGATTGCCGAACTTGCCTAAAGCGTTTGGCCTGATCGCATCCCGCTCGTAAGCGGGAATAAACTGGGCGCAATTGCCTTTATTAATAGATACGTTAAAATGATTGAACCAAAACGAGGTCATTACCTCCTGCAACTGGTTGTTACTGTAGGCCGCCCGTAAAATCTTTTGGTTGATGAACGCTCTGAAAAGCTCCTTTTCGGGTTTCAGGCCGTTCTTTTTCATGTACTCGTCAATAGCTGCCTGGTATTTTTTGCGGTCGGTTTTTACGGAGTCCTTGTTAACCGCGCCGTCTTTAACGGCCATACGTAACAATTGCCCGTTTTTGGGATATTGCTTAACCACTTCGGCATTGCTTAATTCCAGAGTATTGTAAGCTTTAAGCATTTGGTTTAGCGAGTCGTCAGGCAGCGAGGCGTTAAGTTGGTCGGCAAACCATTTTTCAAGCCCCTCATCGGCAACGCGATTAATCTGGCCTGGGGTAGCGCCATAAGTAAACCGGCTTAATAAATGCGCCGCGGCCTGCTGTTTGGTGAGGCCCGCTTTGGCATAGGGGAATTTAATATCAGCATAAGGGCCAACCTCTTTTATAAAAAAGGCAGATAGGAGTATTAAAATAAACGAAAGCAATACTCCTGTCGACAGGTATTTCACCGATTTTTTCATAGGCTATGATACGATAACGTTTATGACTGTCTGATTATCATATGGTTTAATATAAATTATTAGTATCTATTTAGATTATTTCTAAATAACTCTTGACGTTGTTATGATATTTCCTTTTCTTTGCGGCTGATTTAGACTAATTACAAATAATAATGAAAAAACTTTTTACTCTTTTTACAATATTGCTTGCCGTTGCGTCGGCCTATGCCCAGCAGCAGTTTGGCAGTGTAAGCGGCACGGTAACTACCAGAGACGGGAGCCCGGCAGTTTACGTATCCGTCGGCATTAAAGACCACAGCAATGGTAACATGACCAATGATAAAGGCCAGTTTCGCATAGGCCGTTTACGTGCGGGTACTTATACGTTGGTGGTATCGGCCATTAACTTGGGCAGGCAGGAAAAAGAAATTGTTATTAAAGCGGGAGAGAACACGACCGAAAACTTTGTGCTTGATATAAACAACGCGCAATTACAAGAGGTAGAGATCAAAGAGAAAAATAATAAGATCAAGATTGATAACCCTTCACAATCTTTGCGTTTAAATGAGCCAGTGCTTGAAGCCGCTCAGAATATCCAGATCGTATCAAACACCGCTATCCGCGATCAGCAGATCATCAGCATGAGTGATGGCTTGATCCGTAACGTGAGTGGTGCCGTACGCCTGGAACACTGGGGCGATCTGTATACCAATATCACCATGCGTGGTTCACAAATCCAGGCTTTCCGTAATGGTTTTAACGTGGTGAACTCCTACTGGGGCCCACTTACCGAGGATATGAGCTTTGTTGACCATATCGAGTTTGTTAAAGGCCCGGCTGGTTTCATGGTATCAAACGGCGACCCTGCCGGTTTGTATAACGTGGTAACTAAAAAGCCTACCGGCCAAACCAAGGGCGAGTTTAGCCTGACCAGCGGGAGCTTCGGCCTTTACCGTGCAACGCTTGACCTGGATGGTAAATTGAGCAAGGATGGCAAGTTTTTATATCGTTTAAATCTTGCGGGCCAAAAAAGAGGCTCACACCGCCCGTATGAAGATAATAACCGTATAGTTATCGCGCCGGTAGTATCATATCAGTTTGATGATAAAACTAAATTGACCGCTGAATATACATACCAAAATGCCCGCATGACCAACGTAGGTTCATATTATGTATTCGGATCTGAGTATGCCAAATACCCGGTGGATTTTACCCAATACCAGCCAGGCTTGCCACTTACCAATATTAACGATCACAGTTTATTCCTGAAATTGGATCATAAACTTAGTGATAACTGGACCTTCGCGGCCGAAGCATCGTACTTTAACTATACTCAAAATGGTGCCTCAATGTGGCCCGACTCTATAAAAGGAGATAAAATTTATCGTTATGTAGGCCTTTGGGATGCTAAAAGCGAAATGACCATGGCCCGCGGTACATTAACCGGCGATATAACTACCGGTGCTGTACGTCACCGTATTTTGGGCGGTATTGATGTAGGTACTAAAACTTATTTTGCCGATTGGGGTCAATCACATTCGCTTGATACATTAAGCGCTCCCTTTGATAACCTGAACCCTAACTATGGCCCGCCATCAAACGGTTTCCCTGTTTGGGATCGTACACAAAACCTGGAAGCCCGCGCGGTTAAGGCAGGCGGTACACAAACCCAGGAATATGCCGGCTTTTACGCGCAGGACGAATTAGGCTTTTTAGATAACATGATCCGTTTAACGATAGCCGGCCGTTACACTTATGTTAAACAGAGTTATGGCGGGGCTTTCGTAGATGCGAAAAAGGTAACTCCACGCTTGGGTTTAAGCGTATCAGTTGATAAGCAAACTTCAGTGTATGGTTTGTATGACCAGGCATTTGTACCACAAGCCGGTGCAAGGCTTATTAACGGGGGTACGGTAAAACCAATAACCGGCAGCAATATAGAGTTTGGTATCAAGCGTGATTGGTTTGGCGGACAGTGGAATACCACCTTCGCTATCTATCAGATCACTAAAAACAACGAAGCTACGCCAACTTCAAACAGCACTCCGGGTAATCCAATCAGTATGTTGTTAGGGCAGCGCCGTGCTAAAGGTATTGAGTTTGATTTGAGAGGCGAAATAGTATCCGGCTTAACCCTTACGGCCAACTATGCGTTAACAGATTCAAAAGTAACAAGCGTTGGCGATGCTACAGATGGATCTGTAAAAGTTGGCGATATTGTACCGGGCTATTCAAAACATACCATTAACGGTTGGTTAAATTACAAATTGCAAAGCGGCCCGTTAAAAGGTTCAGGTGTATCTGCCGGGTTTACCGGTTTGCTTGACCGCGCTACCGATATCTGGAGCCCGTCAACCGTGCGCCTGCCTGATTACTTTAAAATTGATGCCGGCCTGTTTTGGGAAGGAAGCAAAATGCGTATCAGCGGTAACGTGTTTAACGTGGCTAACAAATACCTGTACAGTGGCTCGTACTACAGTTGGCTAAATGCCTACTACTGGCAAACAGAGGCACCGCGTAATTACCGCCTCTCTGTTTCATACCGTTTTTAATTTGATTTGATTTTTTAGCAAAACCCCGGCACAACGCCCGGGGTTTTGTTGTTTATATATGTGGCCTGGTAGTGCAAAGCGGTGAATACAAACCCACATAAATAATTATATTTGCACGCAAAAAACTCCTGTATAACAGCAGGCTTTTATATATACCATGGGAAGAGCATTTGAATTCCGTAAAGAAAGAAAATTTAAGCGCTGGGCCAAAATGGCGGTGCAGTTTACCCGCCTGGGCAAAGAGATAGTAATGGCCGTTAAGTCTGGCGGGCCAAACGTTGAAACTAACTCGCGCCTGCGTACCGCGGTACAAAATGCCAAAGCGGTTAATATGCCTAAGGATAGGGTGGAGGCCGCCATTAAACGCGCCTCAAGCCGTGATGAAAAAGATTATGATGAGTTGGTATATGAAGGTTATGCCCCGCACGGTATTGCCATACTGGTTGAAACCGCTACCGATAACACTAACCGTACCGTTGCTAACGTACGCAGCTACTTTACCAAATTTGGCGGCACCTTGGGTAAAACCGGTTCCCTGGATTTTGTGTTCAACCGTAAATCGGTATTTACGTTTGAGCCCGGCGACCGCGACCTGGAAGAACTGGAATTTGAATTGATAGATGCCGGTTTGGAAGATCTTTTTGTGGAAGCTGACGAAGAGGGTAAAGACATTGCCGTAATACATACCGCTTTTGAAGATTTTGGCAAGATGCAAAAGGCTCTTGAGGAACTGGGCATCGAAGTGAAATCGGCCAAGTTAGAGCGTATACCGGTTACCACTGTTGATGTAACCGAAGAGCAGGCCGTTGAAGCCCTTAAAATAGTAGATAAGCTGGAAGAGGACGACGACGTACAAGCTGTTTACCATAACATAGCAGGCTAAGCCCGCATCCCTAATATGGCAGGTAAGCTTTTTTTGGTACCCACACCCATAGGTAACCTGGAGGATATCACCCTCCGGGCTTTACGCGTGCTTAAAGAAGCTGACCTGCTGCTTGCTGAGGACACCCGTACTTCGGCACCCATGCTCAAGCATTTTGATATTCATCAAAAGGTTTTCGCGCACCATCAGCACAACGAGCACCAATCGTCCAGCGAGATCATTCGTTTTTTAAAGGAGGGTAAAAACATCGCCCTAATCTCGGATGCCGGAACGCCCGCCATATCTGATCCTGGTTTTTATCTGGTGCGCGAGGCCTTAAAACACGATATTGATATTGAATGCCTGCCCGGCGCTACGGCTTTTGTGCCCGCGCTGGTTAATTCAGGCTTCCCAACAGACCGATTTTGCTTTGAGGGCTTTTTACCATTAAAAAAAGGCCGCCAAACCCGTTATAAAAATTTAGCCGACGAAGAGCGTACCATTATACTGTATGAGTCGCCGCACCGTTTAATAAAAACGCTGGATGAAATGGCCCTGCATTTTGGTGCGGACAGGCTGATTTCCGTATCGCGCGAGCTGACCAAAATGTTTGAGGAAACCGTGCGCGGCACAGTAGCTGAAGTAAAAACGTATTTTGAAACGCACCCGGTAAAGGGAGAGTTTGTGATATGTGTTAAGGGGAAGGAGTAATACCTCTCCTAAATATATATTCCTTGTCATATCGAACGAGGTACGAGGAGATATCCGTCGCTTTGTTAAGAACGCTTGCAGATTTCTCGCTATCGCTCAAAATGACAAGAAAATAAGATAAGAGCGTCATTGCGAGGTACGAAGCAATTCTTGCGCGATTTGTCTTACAGAATGTCCTTAAAGAGATTGCTTCGTACCTCACAATGACGAAATATCAATAAAAAAGCTAACCTACCGTGTAGCATCTCAAAATGAAAAAAAACATATTCCTATCCATATTATCAGGCCTGTTGCTTTGGATAGCCTGGCCGCCTACGCAATATACCTCATTTTTGCTGTTTATTGGCCTGGTGCCTATGCTGCTGGCTATGGAGAACATTATTCAGTCGGCTGCTACTGAAAAGGGTAAAAAGCTATATTGGACCACCTTTATCGGCTTTTTTATATGGAACACGCTGTCTATTTACTGGGTATATAATTCCTTAAAGGATGCAGGTACCGTGGCTGCCATATTTATCAGTTTGGTTCCATATTCTTTAGGCCCGTTGCTGATGTCGCTGTCTTGCTGGATGTATTACCGGTTGCGGTTAAAAATATCGCGCTGGCGTGCGCTGGTAGGTTTAGTTATATTTTGGATGGGCTATGAATACCTGCACCAAAACTGGGATCTGAACTTTCCGTGGATGACGCTGGGTAACGGTTTCGCCGTATCGCATAGTTGGATACAATGGTATGAATACACCGGCGTTTATGGCGGTACCATTTGGATTTGGGCAGTGAATATCCTGGCGTTTCAGCTCTACATCGGCCTTGCCGAAAATAGTAAACGTACTGCCCGTATAAAACTTGGCGGCGCGTTGGCAGCCGTTGTTGTAGTGCCTTTGTGTTTATCACTCTATCAATATTATAGTTATGAGGAGCAGCCCAACCCCTCAAATATAGTGGTGGTGCAGCCTAATATTGACCCTTACGGCAAATCAGGTTCTATACCTCATGCGGAGCAGTTAAGAATACTCACCCATCTGTCCGACTCGCTGGGGCAACCCAATACCGAATATTTTATATGGCCCGAAACCGCTTTATCCGCCGAGATGGATGAGGACGGCATACGGAGCAATGCGCAATTTCAGCAGGTACAGCAATTCATCAGCAAATACAAAAACGGCAACGTACTTACCGGTGCCGAAACCTACAAGCTATATACTACGCGCAAAACCACTTCGGCCCGCCCCGCGGATGCCAGCGGAAAAATGTTTTATGATAGCTTTAATACAGCATTAAACATCGAGAACTCGGCAGAGGTGCAAACCTATCACAAATCAAAACTGGTACCCGGCGCAGAGGAGTTGCCCTTTGGCGATTACCTGTCTTTCCTGAAACCGGTGTTTGAGCACCTGGGCGGCAGTACAGGCGGGTATGGCAAGCAAGCCGAGGCAGGTGTGTTTTACTCGCAAAGCGGTATCGGTGCCGACCCGGTGATCTGTTACGAATCCATCTGGGGCGAGTATGTGGCGCAATCGGTTAAAAAGGGAGCACAGTTTATCGCTATTATAACCAATGACGGCTGGTGGGAAAACACCTCCGGAAAAGATCAGCACCTGGATTATGCCAAACTACGCGCTATTGAAACAAGGCGTTGGGTGGCACGGTCGGCCAATACAGGTATATCCGCATTTATTAACCAGCGTGGCGACATTGTTCAGCATACCGGCTGGTGGGTGCAGGCGGCCATTAAACAGGATATCAATTTAAATTCAGACCTTACCCTTTATACCCGCCTGGGCGATTATCTGCCTAAAGCGGCAAGCGTGTTAACGGTTTTGGGGATATTTTATATTGTATTTAATCTGCGACTGCGCAAAAGGGTTAAGCCTGCTCGCGGTTAAGCACAAACTCCACCAGATCGTTAATAGGCTGGCGTATAATTTTACCCGGTTTAATGTTGTTCTCTGCCAGCAAGGCTTTGAGTTCATCAGCAAAAACATAAGCTACCGAACCTACAAAGTGGCATTTGTATTTATGATGCTGTGGGTAAGGCTTAATGTTGGTTTCAATAAAATCAAACAGCAGGCGCTTTATTAAGGCCTGCGCGTAATCGCTTTGGCGCACCCGGTGCAAAAACTTAGTGAATGATGCCAGGTATGAATTTGCCTTGGGCATACGGTACACATTTTTTATAAGGCTTTCTTTAGTGAGCTTGTACGTTTCTTTAAACTGCGCCTGTATGTCAGCAGGCATGTTGCCGTACAAATAATCAGTAACCAGGGCTTTGCCAAAGGCTGTGCCCGAGCCTTCGTCGCCCAGTACAAAGCCAAGGCCATGCTGCCCTTCGTGAATGTCGGTACCATCAAAAAAGGAGATGTTTGAGCCGGTACCTAATACGCAGCACAAGCCTTTTTCATGCCCACAGGTAGCATACGCCGATCCAAGCAGATCACTATCCACACTAACAAAGGCGTTAACAAACAACTGGCTTAACGCGTTTGATACGATCTCGTGCCTGTCAGGACTGGAGCAGCCCGCGCCAAAAAAATAAACTTCCTTAACGTTGGCGGCATGGGCTAACAGATCACCGGCCTGGCTTTGAATGATCTTAACGATCTCTTTTTCCGATAAAAAGTAGGGGTTTAATCCGTCGGTTTTAAAAGCGTTTGGTTCTGAACCGGAAACGGCCAATAGCCAATCCGTTTTTGATGAACCGCTATCAGCAACTAATATCATGTACAAATATCCTCGAGTACCTGGAAGGTAAGCGGCTTATGAATAAATTGGGTAATGTATTTATTATCAGATGATTTGCGCATATCGGTAGGGTCAAGCGATGAGGAAAGCATATAAACTTTTATATTCTCCTTATCAATCTCCAGCTTATCATACTCCTGCAAAAACTCAAACCCGCTCATTACAGGCATGCGTATATCCAAAAATATAACATCAGGTTGCACTTTACCATCACGCAGCGCGTCAATAGCTTCAGCCGGCGATTGGTAAACCACAATCTTTTCGGCAAAGTTGGCTGACTCTAAAATCCGGCTCGTGACAAAGTTATCAATGTAATTGTCATCAATCAGCAAGCAAAATTTAAAAGAGGGATGCATTATTCAAAACTAATGTTTTAAATAACATCTTCCACATTTTTATTTAATATCTATTTTATTAGTAAGCTGTTTTAAAGTTACTTCGGCCAGTTTAGATTGATATTGCGCTGCTGAGAACCTTGATTGCGCATCAAGGTAAACCCGTTGCGCTTCGCGTATTTCGAGCGGGGTTATATTGCCCAGCCGGTACTTTTCCAGCGAGAGGTCAAGGTTGCGTTTGGCCAGTTCGGTATTGACCTGCCCTAATTTTATCAATTCCAGCCCGGAGGTATAGCTGATGTAAAAATTGCTTATGGTAGCCTCGATATCCTGCTGGATCTGCTTATAATTTAACTCGGCATTCTGTATCTGCAATTTGGCATTTCGCTCGCGCCGCCATTGGTTAAAGCCATCAAAAATATTCAGAGACGCGGTTACGCCGTAGTTAAAGCCACGCGCGTTTTGTACACGTGCAAAGCCCGCGGGGTTTTTACTATCGCTGATGGTATAGCCGGAGGTAACCGCGATCTGCGGATAGCGTGTCGCCTTTACCTGCCGTAAATTGATCTCGGCGAGGCGTTTGTTGATCTGTCCGGATAATATGGCCGGGTTTTGCACCTGTGCCTGGTTAATAATATCGCCCAGTTTAAGGCTTTCATCTACAATAATGGTATCGGCAACTACAAAATCAGTTTGTACATCGCGCATCAGCAATTGGTTTAACTGAATTTTGGTATACCTGAACTGCTGGATCTGATTAATCAGGTTGGCCGTATCCAGGTTGGCATTTACCAGCGCGGTATTAACCTCAAGCTTTGAGGCGCTGCCTACCAGGTACCTGTCGTTAGCGTAACGGGCCTGCGTGCGCGAGGTAGCCAATACGCCGTTAAGCGCCCTGATCTGCGCATCCTGACTGATCAGGCTATAGTAAGTAGTTATTACATTAGCTACCATGCTCTGCACCGTATCGCGCAAACTAAGCTGGCCAAGTTTGTTCTGCTCTTTAAGCTGATCGTAGTTGGCAAACATGGCAAAGCCATCAAAAATGGTCCAGTCCAGGTTTACGCCGTAGGTAATGCCGGTGTTACGGGCGTTGGTAATATTGTTCACGGTACCATCTGCACGGGTTTGCCGGGTGGTTTGAATGCTGTTGCTCGATGTTACATCGCCGGTTACATAGGGCAGTATACCCGCGTTGCCAAGGCTTACATTATTTTTAGCTATAGCCGCGTTGTTTTGTGAAATTTTAATGCTGAAGTTGTTTTTAAGCGCCAATTCAACCGCCTCCTGCAAGGTCAATTTTGGCGGGGTTTGCTGCGCGCGCAGGCCGCATACCCATACTATCATTAATAAAAATATAACTAATCTCTTCGTCATTACAGGTTCTCTATCAGTTTGGGTTGATGTATGGGTTCTTCTGCTTCGGGTTCATGATCCGGGTCGCGGCGTTTTTTAGGAGCCATCAGCAGGTACATGGTTGGTATAACATACAGCGTAAGCACAAGCGAAAACAACATGCCACCCATAATAACTATACCTAACGATACCCGGCTTTTAGCACCCGCGCCAAGCGCGAAAGCGATAGGCACAACACCTAATACTACGGCAAGGCTCGTCATTAAAATAGGGCGCAGGCGTGATGTAGCAGCTTCAACAATGGCCTCATATTTTGATATGCCGTGCTCCATACGCTGGTTAGCGAACTCCACGATCAGGATACCATTTTTTGTAACCAAACCCACAAGCGTAATAATGCCGATTTGCCCGAAGATGTTATACGTTTGGTTAAACAGCCAGAGGCAAAGCATAGCACCTGCCAGGGCCATTGGTACGGTGAACATCACAATCAGCGGATCAAGGAAACTTTCAAACTGCGCAGCAAGCACCAGGTAAATAAGCACCAGCGCGAAACCAAAGGCGAATATGATGCCCGAGCCGCCCTCGGCATAATCTCGTGACGGGCCTGTAAGCGCTGTACTGAATGATGGGTCGAGATATTTTTTGGCAATGCGGTCCATCTCTTCCAGTCCATCGCCAATAGTTTTACCCGGTGCGAGGCCTGCCTGTACCGTAGCCGATTTATAACGGTTAAAGTGGTACATGGCGGGCGGGGCAGAGCTTTCAGCTACTTTAACCACGTTATCTAACTGTACCAGATTACCGCGTGAGCCGCGTACATAAATTGATTTCATGTCCAGCGGCTGATCGCGGTTGGCGCGGTCAACCTGGGCTATGATCTCGTATTGCTTGCCGTTCATCAAAAAGTAATCGAGCCGGCCGGCGCTGTAATACATTTGCAAAGTCTGTGCTATATCAGCTACCGATACGCCCAGGTCGCGGGCGCGGTCGCGGTCAGTAGTTACTCGCAGTTCAGGCTTGGTAAATTTGAGGTTAACATCGGTACCCTGAAAAACCGGGCTGCGCTGTACTTCACTAAAAAAATCAGGCAGCACTTTGCGGATCTTATCAAAATCCTGGTTCTGGATAACATACTGCACCGGCAAAGAGTTACGGGCACCGCTACCGCCGCCGCTTATGGTTTGCTCCTGCGATACCAGTGCACGGGCATCAGGCATTTTGGCAAGCTTGGCGTTGAGCCAGTCGGCAATTTCCTGTTGCGAGCGTTCACGTTCATCAGGCAGCACAAGGCCTATACGCCCAAAACCGGAGTTGGCCGAACCCGCGCCGCCGCGTGATGGCGATATGATCTCCAGGTTTACATTGGCTTCGGGTATCGAGTCGGTAATCAGTTGTGCCAGGTTATCCATGTACTTGGTCATGTACTCATACGTAGCACCCTCAACACCGGTAACGTTATAACGCAGCATGCTGCGGTCATCCAGCGGAGCAAGTTCTGACGGGATAGCTTTAGAAGTAAAAAAGAACACCGCTATACCTACCGATACCACCAGGATGGTTACGGCAACCCATTTACGCTTCATAAAATTGGTAAGCGTTTGGGTGTAACTGCTGGTCATATTCACAAAAAACGGCTCGGTTTTTAAATAAAAGTTTGATTTCTTTTGGTCCTTGCGGATCATGATCACGCTTAGCATCGGTGTTAAGGATAACGATACAAAGGCCGATATCAGCACCGCGCAGGCCACCACTACGGCAAACTCACGGAACAAGCGCCCGGTAAATCCCTGCAAAAATATGATGGGTAAGAAAACGGCTGCCAACGTAATAGAGGTTGAAATAACCGCGAACAGGATCTCAGCCGATCCCTCAAAGGCGGCTTTGCGTACGGCCATGCCTTCTTCTATCTTTTTAAAGATGTTTTCAGTTACCACGATACCATCATCAACCACCAAACCTGTGGCCAGTACAATGCCCAGCAGGGTAAGAATGTTTACCGAGTAGCCCAGCATGTACATCACAAAAAAGGTACCCACCAGTGATACAGGGATATCGATCAGCGGACGGAAAGCGATAAGCCAGTCGCGGAAGAAAAGGTAAATGATGATGACCACCAGCACAAACGACAAGATCAGGGTTTCCTCAACCTCCTTGATAGATTGTTTGATGAACTTGGTATTATCCATCGTAACCTTGAGCTGAATATCAGGCGGTACATCTTTTTTGATCTGCTCCAGGCGGCGGTAAAACTCATCGGCGATCTCTACATAGTTAGCCCCCGGTTGCGGCACCAGGCCAAGGCCTACTTTAGGCACACCATCCTCTTTAAGGGCGGTTTGCTCATTAGATGAACCTAATATGGCATACCCCACATCGCGCAGGCGTATCACCCGGTTGCTATCGCTGCGGATGATCATGTTATTAAAATCATCCTGCGTGCGCAGCTTGCCAATGGCGCGTATGGTTACTTCGGTATTGTTGCCTTCCAGCTTACCGGCAGGCAGTTCCACGTTCTCCTGTGCCAGGGCGGCGCTGATGTCTGTTGCGGCAAGCCCCATAGCGGTTAATTTGTTCGGATCGATCCATAAACGCATGGCATACTGGCGCTGGCCTAATATATTGATGGAACTTACACCGGGTATGGTTTGCAAGGCTTCCTGTAAATCGTTCTCGGCGTAATCATTGATCTGCATAATGTTACGCGTGTTGCTGCTCACAATCAGCGTAATAATATTATCGGCATTAGCATCAGCCTTGGTAACCACCGGCGGGGCATTAATATCCTGCGGTAATTGCCGCTGCGCTTGCGATACCTTGTCGCGAACATCATTAGCGGCGGTCTCCAGGTCGGCATCCAGCTCAAACTCAACGGTAATGTTGCTTGAGCCAACCGAACTGGTTGATGATATGTTGCGGATACCCTGCACCCCGTTGATCGCTTTTTCAAGCGGCTCGGTGATCTGCGATTCAATTACATCGGAGTTGGCACCCGAGTAGGAGGTAGATACGGATATGATCGGCGGATCAACCGACGGAAAATCACGTACACCCAGGTATTGGTACCCCACAATACCAAATATTACAATGGTTACCGACATTACAGCCGCCAGTACGGGCCTTTTGATACTTATTGACGATAAACTCATTTCGTGCTCACCTTTTGAACTTTAACCGGCGCTTTTTGCCTCAACTGTATAATGCCCGATATAATTACGCTGTCGCCATTTTTCAGCCCTTTGGTTATCTCGATCTGGGTATCGGTACGCAGTCCGGTTTGTACTTCGCGCTGTACGGCCATGCCGCTATCCACTACAAAAACATAATTGGTTTTAATATCAGGTATTACGCTTTGTGTAGGTACCATAATGGTTTTGGGTATCTGATCGAGCGCGAGGCTTATTTTGGCAAAGCTACCCGCGGTGAGCGCGCCATCCGGATTGGCGGCACGGGCACGCACGGTAATGGTGCGCGAGTTTACATCAACCGATGGCTCAATAGCGTATACCGTGGCGCTGAATGTTTTGGCCGAACTTTCGGTGGTGAAATTCACCTTGCCGCCAGCCTTGATCAGCGGTAAATATTTTTCGGGAACGGAGAAGGTAAGCTTAGCCGGATCAATATTAACCAGCGTAGCAATAGGTGTTTGCGGCGATATATAGCCCCCCGGACTAATATTACGCAAACCAATAGTACCCGAAAACGGTGCCCGGACTTCGGTACGGGTTATTTGCGCCTTAACGGCATTGCTTTGTGCCTTTAGCGCGTTGTACGATGCCAGCGAGGTTTGGTACTCCTGTTTGCTGATGGCTTCCTTCTCTAATAGTTGGCGGTTACGGTTCTCGTTCTCTTTGGCTAAGGCTACATTGTATTCATTTTGCGCCAGGGAAGCCTGCAGATCCTGGTTATAAATTTTTACCAGCAACTGCCCTTTTTTTACACGGCTACCCTCTTTAAAATAAATGCCGGTAACATCGCCCGAGGCCTGGCTTACCAGGTTAACCTGCTCATTGGCGCTAATGGTGCCGGTAATATCAATAACGGTATTCAGTGTGGTATCATGCGCAAGCAATACGTTAACCGGTACGGGGCCACCCTTGCGGCTTTTACCCCCGCCTGCCGCACCCTGTGTTTTAGCGGCACCCTCGCCAAAAAACTTGTTATATAACAGGTAACCCAACAGCAGTATCAGTAGGGTATAAATAAAATATCTGATCTTCATAAATTTACAATATGCCTCAAGGCTTAGCGAAGTTGTTACCGGGTGTTTTTTAACCGGTAATATCTGTAGCAAAATAATCGCAATTGGCTTACAAAAGGTTTTATGTATCAACCATTTTACATCTTATTTGTGTTACAAAAACTTTATAGGGCAGGGCAAAAATTTATAAATTGCCGGATGAAAAATATTCTGTCGTTTATTTATAGTTTTTTAATACTGAATTTAATGAGCATTACTGCCGATGCGGCACCTGCGGCTAAGATCAGCTATACGGTTACTTTTCCGGAAGCACAAGCCCACTACGTTGATATTGAGATGAAACTAAGCGGACTGGCGCAAAAAACCACTAACCTTAAAATGCCCGTTTGGACTCCCGGATCATACCTGGTGCGTGAGTTTGCCAAAAACGTGGAGGGCTTCACCGCCTGGAACGCGGGTAAGGAGATAGCCTCAGGCAAAGTGAACAAAAACACGTGGCGTATTAATACCACCGGTATGAGCGAGCTTACCGTTAAGTACCGGGTTTACGCTAATGAAATATCGGTACGTACCGCTTTTATCGATGCCTCGCACGCGTTCCTGTCAACATCCGGCTTGTTTTTATATCCTCAGGGGATGCTGGATCAGCCATCAACCATTAAAATAGTGCCTTATAAAGGTTGGACAACCGTTTCAACCAGCCTGAGCCCGGTAGGTGCCGACCAGTTTACGGTAACTGCCCCTAACTACGATATCCTGTTCGATTCGCCGATAGAGGTAGGTACACAGGATGTGTTTGGCTTTAAAGCGGCAGGGGTAAACTACGAGGTAGCCATGTACGGCGGCGGTAATTACGATAAGGAGCGCCTTAAAGTTGATATGGCCAAGGTGATCGAGCAGCATACCAAAATATTTGGCGAAAACCCTAACAAACGTTATGTATTCATTGTACACAACTTTCAGCGCGGCGGCGGCGGGTTGGAGCATTTAAGTTCGACCGTATTGGGTGCTTCGCGCGATGGTTACAGCACCGAGCGGGGTTACCTGGGCTTTTTAGAACTGGTATCGCACGAGCATTTTCACCTGTGGAATGTAAAACGCCTGCGCCCGATAGCCCTTGGCCCGTTTGATTATGAGAACGAAAATTATACCACTAACCTGTGGATAGCCGAAGGTTTTACCGCCTACTATGAGTCAAAAGCTACCCGCCATGCCGGACTAAAAACCGGTGAGGCTTACCTGGCCACATTGGCTACTAGCCTGAGCAATCACGATAACCAGCCGGGCAGCAAGATACAATCAGCAGCCGAATCGAGCTTTGATGCCTGGATCAAGTTTTATCGCCCCAACGAAAACTCCAACAACTCAACCATATCTTACTATGGCAAGGGTGCTATAATTGCTTATATGCTCGATCTGGAAATACTGAACAGCTCAAACGGACAATACTCGCTTGATGATGTGATGAAGTATATGTACAACGAGTATTACAAGCTAAAAAAACGCGGCTATACCGATGCTGAATTTAAGCTTGGCCTCGAGAAATTTACCGGTAAAAAACTGGATGATTTCTATAAAAAATATGTTACCGGTGTTGATATGCCGGATAACGCGACTTATTTAGGTTACGCGGGCTACAAAATAACCGATGAACTTGCCGGCAGCAATGTGCCGTCATTGGGCATCGCCACATCAGTCGCGGGCAACCATATAATGGTAACGGCGGTTAGCCGTAATTCATCAGCCTGGGTGGATGGTATCAACGTAAACGACGAGATTACCGCTGTTGACGGCAATCCGGTTACTGACCCGGCAGCCCTTACCGCTAATAAACATGTAGGCGATAAAATTAATATAACCGTTATACGCGATGGCAATCAACTGGTACTACCGGTAACCCTGCTAAAAAGCGACCGTGTTAGATATAAAATTGAACCCGTTGAAAACGCAAGCACAAAACAAGCAGCCATTGCCAAAAAATGGCTTAACTTATAATATTTGCAGCAAATACTGTTTGCAAAAAAGGGCGTTAGCGATAAGCTAATGCCCTTTTTGTATAAATTATCAGCTTAATGTCAGTTCGGCACAGTTTGTGGTGATGTGTAAATACATCTATCAATGTTTAACTAAAATATAAAAGCTATGAGATCTCTACTGTATATTATTGCTGTAATCCTGATAATAGGCTGGGCAATTGGTGTATTCGCTTACACCGCGACAGGTATTATTCACGCGTTATTGGTAATCGCTATTATCGCTTTATTACTGGGCGTTATCCGTCGTGATAGGGTAGTATAATAACTATTACTTACGAGTAGAGGGGAGCAGCAATGTTCCCCTTTTTTATTGGGTTTTAATTTTTAGCACCAAAAAAGCCGCCTCTTTTCAAAGGGGCGGCTCAATCATAAATCAAACTAATCGCTAAAACTATTTCTTTTCGCTTTTAGCATTTTGGTTAATGCCGGCTTCAGCAATCTCGGTCAGTAAACCATCGGTTTTCTTTTCTTCCTGCAGGGTTGCATCAAGCAGTTCAACAGCTTCGCTGTAGCCCAAAGTGGCTGCCAGGGTTTTTAATGTACCATAAGAAGCGATTTCGTAGTGCTCAATCTTCTGTGCGGCTGAGATTATACCGGCATCGCGGGTAATGCTGCCATCCTCGGTATCTTCAATAATTGATTCACCTTCTTTCAGTAAACCTTCCATTGCCTCACATTTTTTAGCGGCGGCTTTTTCTTCAATGGATTCAAAAACTGATTCAAGGCGGGTGATCTGGTTTTCAGTTTCTGCCAGGTGTGTTTCAATAGCGGTACGCAACTCGTCGGACGTTGCGGCCTTTGCCATTTTAGGCAGCGCCTTTGCCAGGTGTTTCTCTGCCCAGTAAATATCTTTTAACTCGTCAACAAATAATTCGTTCAATGCTGATTCTTCCGCTATTTCTGTGGTTTCGGTTTCAGCTTTTTTTGCTTTTGCTTTTGTGGTTGCCATAATTGTAGATGTTTTTTAATTAAAGCATCTAATACTATGCCACATAATTAACTAATAGGATATATATTAAATTATTTATATAATAGCTTCAACCAGACAAACCACTACTTCAGAAAAATGTATTGTAAATTTAATGCTGTATGTTTTATTCTACAAAGTTGTATGCGTCAAGATTATTTAGGCGCCTTTCTTGGCTTTTAAGCTACCCATTAACTGCTCATACAAATCGGTTCCTTTTGTTTTTTGAGGTTTAAGCTTTTTAATGGTCGGGCGTTTGCCTTTGGCCTTGGCGTGGATAATTTTCAATAATTCCTCATGATAATCATCCTTGAATTTAGATACATCAAAGTCTTCAGCATACTGGTTGATTAATGCCAGGCCTACATCCAGTTCCTTTTTGCTGATCTTTACATCATCGGCTATGTTAAGGTCTTCGGTACTGCGTATCTCCTGCCCGAAACGGATCTTGGTTACCACTAGTACATTTTCAACCGGGTGCACTATACACAGGGTTTCGGTGCTGCGTAGTACAAAGCGTGCAAGCCCGGCTTTTTTTGATTTGATAAGCGCCTGCATCAGCAGGGCGTAGGCTTTATTGTTCTTGGTATCGGGTTCGGTGTAGTAGGATGTTTCGTAAAACATCGGGTTAACATCGGCAATATCTACAAAGCTTTCAATTTCGATCACCTTACTTTTTTCGGGCGCGGCATCTTCAAAATCACGCTCCTCGAGTATAATATAGTCCTCATCCTGTTTGTAGCCTTTTACAATTTTGTCGTAAGGTACTTCCTTGTGCGTTTTTTCGTTAACGCGCTGGTATTTAATGCGCGAGTGGTCGCGGCCGTCGAGCATATCCAGATCAAGCGAACTGCTTTGCACGGCCGAAAACAGTTTAACGGGAATACTTACCAACCCGAACCCTATTGAACCTTTCCATATTGATCTCATAACAAAGTGATTAGTGCTTAATTATAACTCCGATTATGCTAAAAGGGTTTTAGTGAGAATCCTTTTAGCATGAGTTTAAGTTCTTATTGTTGTAACCGGCTACGCAGAAATGCATCTTATTGATAAAGCTTAATAATGAAGAAAATATCTGTCGCACTATTGCTGTGTGTTTCAAGCCTGTTGGCAAGTGCACAATCACCCAACGTTAGTCATGTTGTAGAAGAATATAGTCAGCAGCATAACTTTAACGGTACGGTGCTGGTACAAAAAAATAGTAAGATACTGTATCATGCCAGCTTCGGGCTTGCCAACCGGGAATTTAAAGTTCCGGTTACTAATGATACCAGGTATAAAATTTGTTCGATCACTAAATCATTAACGGCTGTTTTAATACTCCAGCTTTATGAGCAGGGCAAAATTGATCTGAACGAAAAAATATCAGCTTACTTACCGGACTATACGGGCGAAGCGGCAAATAAGGTATCGGTACATCAATTGCTGAATCATACTTCAGGGCTTGCCAATACGGATACGGTTAAAAGTATAGCAAATGCGATAAAGTATGGTGTTGGATTATACAACAAGCCATACACGGCTGATCAGTTAGTGAAAAATTTTTGCTCGGGCAACTTAGTCAATAAACCGGGTAGTAAATTTGATTACAATAATGGTGATTACTTTGTACTGGGGAGAATTTTAGAGAGCGTATATCATAAACCATATCAGGAAATTCTACAGGAGCAAATACTAACCCCCTTGGGCATGCAGGGTTCAGGTTTGCTTTCACAGGATAAACTGGTTGATGGCTTAGCCAATACCTATTTTTTAAGGAATGACATCAATAAATTAGTTCCTGATTTCCCGGTATATAATCAGGATTGGTATGCGGCAGGCGCCATGTATTCCAATACCTCAGATGTGCTGAAGTTTTTTAATGCGCTTTTTGCCTTGAAACTTATTAAAAAGGAAACATTGGCACTGATGCTTAAACCCGGTTTAGATGATTATGGTTACAGCGTGTGGATAAGGGATTACAAAGGGCCAAACGCCAAGTATAAGCGTATGGAAAGATATGGCAGTATTATGGGGGCAAACACCGTAGTGTTCCGTTATTTAAATGAGGATTTGACCATCGTAATTTTAAGCAATACCAATTTAACAGATTTAGGCGGCTTTGCTTTGCACATAGGAAAAAGTGTTTTTTAGCTTGGATACATGCGGTTTTTGCTAATGGCAATTTTATTTGCCATTATTACGTTTACTTGTTGATCTCCGGATCATCCAACTTAATACCATAACATGATCAAAAAATTAAGCAGCCTGCTTTGTGCACTAATATTTTTAACCAGCGCGTTTACCCACGCGCAGGATAAAACTGCGTTTGATAAAGGCCTTTACGCCGAAAAAGGCGATACCCTTAAATACCGCATACTTTTCCCCGTACAGTTTGACCCAAATGCCAAATACCCCTTGATTATTGTGCTGCATGGCGCAGGCGAGCGTGGTGATAATAACGAGTCGCAACTGGCGTATGGCACCAAACTGTTTCTATCGCAGGAAGTTAGGCAGCAGTACCAGGCTATTGTGGTTTACCCGCAATGCCCGGCGGATAGCTACTGGTCAAACGTTGATATTCAAAAGGATTCCTTATCCGGCAAGCGCAAATTTTATTTTCAGGATGCCAAGGCCGAACCAACCAAGGCCATGAAAGCACTGATGGGTTTAACCGAGGAATTACTTGACAAGCCTTATGTAAATAAAAAGCAGGTGTACATTGGCGGCCTGTCCATGGGTGGCATGGGTACATACGAAATGCTTCGCCGTAAAACCAAGGTGTTTGCCGCGGCCTTTGCCATTTGCGGGGGCGATAACACGCTTAACGCCAAGATATACGCCAAAAAAGTGCCATTATGGATATTTCACGGGGCTAAAGATAACGTAGTACCGGCCGATCACTCAGAGGTAATGGTAGCCGCCATACGTGAAGCAGGCGGCGACCCGCGTTATACCGTTTACCCTAATGCCACGCACGATAGCTGGACCCAGGCTTTTGCCGAGCCGGATCTGCTGCCGTGGCTGTTCTCGCACAAAAAATAATTTTACAGGGCAGATGTGATCCACCAGGTGTTGCCGAACGGATCGGTAACGCCCGCGCTGCGGCCATAACTTTGGTCGGCCGGGGGCATAATGCTTTGCGAGCCTGCATCGAGTGCTAATTGATAAGCGTTATCACAATCGGCTACGTAAACAAACATACCGGCATTTTGCACGCCGTATTCCTCAGTAGCTTCGGCAAACATAATTGTGCTGCCTACAATGCTTACCTCACCGTGCATCAGCGTTTGGTCGTCGCGCAGGGTGCGGGTTTTCTTTTCAGCATCAAAAACAGCCGAGGTAAAATCGAAAAATTTTAAGGCTTCTTTTAAAATAAGGTAAGGCATTACGGCCTGGTAGCCCTCGGGCATATTTACTTCTTTCATAAACAGGTGGTTTTAAGGTTTAACAACGGTATTGAGATACTGTTGGGTTAAATTTGTGTGACTGAAAAGTTTAGGATTTGTTAAATAGTAACTTTTTTGGTTTTCGTTTCAATATAGCGTTTAATTTACTAATTTTCGGAACTAAGTTTTTCGTTGTTAGATACATGTCCCTAATTTAAATATGCGTATTGATTTTAAACTATCGGTTGCGGCGCTGGCCCTATGCGTTGCTTCAACCGGAGCCCTTGCACAGGTAAAGAAAAAGCCTGCGCCATCGCCAAAACAAAAACCGGCAGACCTTGCAGCACAGGTAAAAGTAAGTACATTGCCTGTTGATAAAGATGTTATTATTGGTAAACTGCCTAATGACTTAACCTACTATATCAGGCAAAACAGCCAGCCGCAAAACCGTGCGGAGTTGTACTTGGTAAACAAAGCCGGATCGATATTAGAAACGGATGCGCAGCAGGGCCTGGCCCACTTTACCGAGCATATGGCCTTTAACGGCACGCGCGATTTCCCGAAGAATGCCTTGGTTAACTACCTGCAAAGTTCGGGCGTGAAGTTTGGTGCCGATTTGAACGCTTTTACCTCATTTGATGAAACTGTTTACCAGCTACCCCTGCCAACAGATAGCGCCAAGGTATTTGAGCGTGGTTTTGATATACTGGCCAACTGGGCAGGTTATGTATCGTTCGATCAAACGGAACTGGATAAAGAGCGTGGCGTGATATTGGAAGAACTGCGCCTTCGCGGCAAGAACGCGCAGGAGCGCCTGCAACAGCAGGTATTGCCAACCATGCTGAGCAACTCGCGTTATGCTACCCGTTTGCCAAAGGGTAAAGAGGATATCATCAAGAATTTTAACCTGGCTACCATCAAAAGTTTTTATGATGACTGGTACCGCCCCAACCTGCAGGCGGTAATAGCCGTTGGCGATTTTGACCCGAAGCGTGTGGAGCAATTGATAAAAGAGAAATTTTCGCAGCTTAAAAATCCGGCATCGCCAAAACCACGTACCGAATACCCTGTGGCCAGCACGCCGGGTACCAGCGTAAAATTCGCTACCGATCCGGAGTTTCCATACACTGTAGCGCAGATCATAGTTAAGCTGCCGGGTACCGAAGTACGTACCACAACGGATTATATGCAAAGCATGCGTACCGGTTTATTTAACCAGATGCTGAATGCCCGTTTGAATGAATTAGTGCAAAAATCAAATCCGCCGTTTTTATATGGCAGCGCCACGTATGGCAACTTTATCGGTAAGCAGGATGCCTTTACATCTGTAGTGGTTGCCCGCCCCGGCGAACTGGAAGTTGCTGTTAAAAGCCTGGTTGCCGAAACAGAGCGTGCCCGTAAGTTTGGCTTTACACTAACGGAGTTTGAACGCGCCAAGCAAAACGCGCTGGTACAAATGGGCGATGCCTTTAAAGAGCGAGACAAAACCCGTTCATCAAACTTTGTGAGCGAGTACCAGCAAAACTTTTTAAATGGAGCGGCAATACCCGGCATAGCCTGGGAATACCAATTTTACCTTGATAATATCGACAAGATAACCCTGCAGCAGATGAACGCTATGGCTGCCAGGTTTATTTCAGGGCAAAGCCGGGCGGTTGTTGTACAGGCTCCGGACAACGAAAAGCCAAAACTGCCTACCGAAGCTGTATTATTAGGCTGGATAGCTGAGGCCGGTAAAACCGTTACCGCTTATGTGGATAATGTAAGTACCAAACCGTTGATCGATAAAATTCCGGAAGCAGGAGAAATTGTGGATCAAACCCGTGATGATTCTATCGGCGTAACGACACTTACCTTTAAAAACGGTGTAAAAGCCATACTAAAACCAACTGACTTTAAAAATAACCAAGTGATATTAACCGGTTATAGCTATGGCGGTACATCGCTGGTAAGTGATGTTGATTATACCTCGGCTAATATGGCATCAGGCGTGGTTGGCAGCAGTGGTGTAAGCGAGTTTAACCAGATACAACTGCAAAAAATGATGACAGGCAAAAGTGTATCTGTTGAGCCTTACATCAGCGATTATACGCAGGGCTTTAGCGGTAACGCTACGACTAAGGATCTGGGTACGGCTATGGAACTGGTTTACCTGTATTTTACACAACCCCGTAAGGATAAGGATATTTGGGATGCCAACATGAGCCAATATCGCTCCCTATTGGTTAACCGTAACCTCGACCCGAACAGCGTATTTCAGGATACGGTATCAGCCGTGCTTAACCGGTATAACTTCAGGGCGATGGTACCAAGTGTTGGCCGTTTGAACACGGCTTCGCTGGATAAGGCGTATGATTTTTATAAAAACAGCTTTGCCAATGCCAATGGCTTTGTGTTCACTTTTGTAGGTAGTTTTGATATTGACGCGGTTAAACCATTGCTGGCCACTTACCTGGGCAGCTTACCATCAAGCGAAACTAAGAAAACTTATAAAGACCTTGGCTTGTACCCGCCTGCCGGCATCGTAACCAAAACGGTTAACAAAGGCATCGGCGAAAAAAGTACCGTACAACTGGTATTCAGCGGAGATTATGAGTACACCGAATCAAACAACATGCAGCTTGACGCGCTTGAAGAAGTGCTGAACATTAAGCTGATTGAGCGCCTGCGCGAGCAGGAAAGCGGGGTGTATGCACCGGGTGTACGTTCCATGTATCAAAAAATACCGGTTGGCAGGTACAGCTTTACCATCAGCTTTGGCTGCGCGCCCGAAAATGTGGATAAGCTGATAGCCGCTACTATGGATGAGATCAACAAGATTAAAACCACCGGTGCACAAGCTACCGATATTCAAAAGTTTAAGGCAGAGGATATGCGCTCAAAACAGGTGCAACTGCGTGAGAACTATTTTTGGGCAGGCTACCTGGCCAGCGGCTCACAGTATCAGCTTGACCCGCACCGCATATTGCGCTACCCTAAAACGGCCGAAACAGTTACCGTACAAAGCACTAAGGATGCTGCCAATAAATATCTGAGCGGTAAAAATTTGATCAAACTGATCCTGATGCCTGAAAAGAAATAAGGCATCGGATACAGATAAAAAAAGCGGCAGATCCACAAGGTCTGCCGCTTTTTTGATTAATGGATATCAAGATAAGAACCCGCGCCTTCATTAGCCGGATGCACCGTTATGGCAACGCATTTTTTGCTTGTACTGTCAATATCAAAGGTGATCCCTTTTGCATTATCATCAAACACAAGTACGCCTTTCTTAGCCGCTGTGGCGTTGTCAACGGGCTTTAGCTGATAGGCTTTTTCTATATCCGTAAGCATTGTTCCGGCGGCAACGCCATCTTTTGTTTTAAACCACGGAGAATTCACCATGATGAGCTTGATCCGGCTCACCTCGTCATTTCCCATATTGCGGCGGGCAAAAACGGCGGTACGGTATTTATGGGCATCCTTGCTATACCAGGCCATCAGGCTGCTGCCCATGGCCGCGTCGGACGAGTCGGGTTTGCCCAATTTAGCCATAGCGCTATCCACCGGTAAACCGATGCTCAGGTGGCCTATGCCTTTTCCGGGGGAGATCAGTTGGTCGGGTTTAACCTCGGTTTCAACAGCAGCAGTAGTGTCTTTTGCCGCGCTATCGGTCACTTTCTTATCTGCCGGACTGTTACAGGCAAACAGCAACGGAACGATCATTATTAAAAACAATTTTTTCATGAATAACAGAATTGGTGTGGTATAATAACCATTTGCCGCTTATTTTGTTATTTGCATTGATATGAGCACGCCCGGCCAAAAGGTAATACAGCAATGGTACAAGCAGAAGAACTGGAAACAGTTTCCGTTTCAAAAAGAGATGGAGGCTGTTTACCTGGACGGCTATTCGGGTTTACTGAACGCGCCAACGGGCAGCGGTAAAACCTACGCGCTTTTTATGCCTTTTTTGGCCGGATACATCAACCAATATCCTGATACCTGGCAAACCCGTAAGGATAATGGCTTGCTGATGATGTGGATAACACCGCTGCGCGCGCTTACCAATGATATCCGTAAGGCCATGCAGGAAGCCTGCGACGAGATCGGCCTGCCCTGGAAGATAGCCAGCCGTACCGGCGATACCTCCGCCGCCGAAAAGCAGGCCCTCAAAAAAAAGCTGCCCGAAGTACTGCTTACCACCCCCGAAAGCCTGCACCTGATGCTGGCTCAAAAGGAATATCCTAAAATATTCAAGAGCCTGCAGGTAGTAGTGGTTGACGAATGGCACGAACTGCTGGGCACCAAACGCGGCGTGCAGGTGGAGCTGGGGCTGAGCAGGTTGAAGAACCTGGGCAGGGCCCTCCCCCCCGGGGAGGGCCGGGGTGGGGTACGCATCTGGGGTATCAGCGCGACCATTGGTAATCTTGAACAAGCGGGAGAGGTGTTATTAGGCAATACTTTCCCGAAGGAAAACATACGCATGGTGCGGGCGCATGTCGAGAAAAAGCTGGATATACATTCGGTGATTCCGGATAATGTGGAGAGCTATTCGTGGACCGGCCATATTGGCGTGGCGTTGCTGCCGCAGGTAATGGCTATAGTGGCCAAAAGCAAAACCACGCTGATATTTTGCAATACGCGATCACAATCGGAAATATGGTATCATGCCATTTTAGATAATTACCCCGAATACGCTGGTGTAATGGCCATGCACCATGGTTCGCTGGATAACGAGCTACGCAACTGGGTAGAACAAGCCTTACATGCCGAAGCATTGAAGCTGGTGGTATGTACCTCAAGTCTGGATCTGGGGGTGGATTTTCGCCCGGTTGATACGGTGGTGCAGGTTGGTAGTCCGAAGGGGGTGGCGCGTTTTATGCAGCGGGCAGGGCGAAGCGGGCACCACCCCGGTGCTATATCAAGAGCATATTTTGTACCCACACACTCGCTGGAATTGTTGGAAGGGGCAGCCTTAAAAGAGGCCATTAAACGTGGCGTATTTGAAAGCCGCGACCCTATGCTGCTCACCATGGATGTGCTGGTGCAATACATGGTTACCCTCGCCGTGTCAGATGGATTTCGAGCTGATGAATTGTTTGAGGAGGTTAAAACTACCTATGCCTTTGCCGATCTTACCGCTAACGAGTATGGGCAGTTGCTTGATTTTATTACCCGCGGCGGCAAAACTCTGGCACAATATGATGAGTTTTTAAAGGTAGAAGTAGAGAACGGACTGTACAAAGTGAACAGCAGGCGGGTGGCTATGCGCCACCGGCTCAGCATCGGCACCATTACCAGCGAAATGTCGATACGGGTAAGCTGGCTGAGCGGCGGCTCGCTGGGTACTATTGAAGAGGGTTTTATAGCCAAACTAAAGCCGGGCAATACCTTCTGGTTCGCGGGGCGTAGCCTGGAGTTTGTGCGGGTGAAGGAAATGACGGCCTACGTTAAAAAATCAACGGCTAAAAAAGGATTGATCCCCAGTTGGGCGGGTGGCCGTATGCCGCTGTCGTCACAACTATCGGCCGTATTTCGGGATAAGCTGGATGAGGTATCGCACGGCGTAGAAAAAGATATTGAGGTAAAAGCCCTGAAGCCTTTGTTTGAGATGCAAAACAAACTCTCGCACTTGCCGCAAAGCAACGAGTTTTTAATTGAGTCGTTCAAATCACGGGAGGGGCATCACCTGCTTTTTTACCCGTTTGAGGGTAGGCTGGTGCATGAGGGTATGGCATCTATATTGGCTTACCGGATCACCAAGGTTAAGCCTGCCAGTTTCTCCATCGCCATGAATGATTATGGCTTTGAACTGCTTGCCGATGAGGATATCGCAATCGAGGAAATATTGGAGGATGCTGATTTTTTTTCCTTAGATAACCTCTTGGATGATATTCACAGCAGCCTGAACGCCAATGAAATGGCGCGCCGTAAGTTCAGGGACATAGCGCACATTGGTGGTTTGGTATTCACCGGCTATCCCGGTCAGCAGATCAAGAACAAGCATTTGCAGGCATCAACCTCGCTGCTGTTCGAGGTGTTTACCGAGTACGAGCCGGATAACCTGCTGATACGGCAGGCCTTTAACGAGGCACTCTCCTTCCAGTTAGAGGAGTTCCGTTTACGGGCGGCCTTACAGCGCATTGCCGGGCAAAATATCATACTAAAGCACATCGAAAAACCAACCCCTTTTGCTTTCCCCATCATGGTAGATAACCTGAGCCGCGACAAGCTCACCACCGAAACCCTGGAAGAACGCGTGGCCAAAATGGCCCGCCGATATCATCTGGATGATGATGACGAACAGGCCAAACGCCCCTCACGCAGGCAGGGAATCGTTCGTAAAAAAGGCTTTTAGGTGCTTAATTTTTCAGTATAGCTGATTTTTGATATAAAAAACTATATTTGCCACCGTAATTCTCAAGGGGTGCCTTGCTTTGGTCAAATAAACTAACTGCAGTTAGTTTGCCAAACTGAAAGACAGGCTGAGATCATACCCATTACTTAAAGTTGCAGGAATTAGTAGCAGTATTCACCACTCACTATTCACCCTTCACTTGAGTATACACCTGATCCGGATAATGCCGGCGTAGGGAGAGGTAATAAGTTAAGTGTACTGCATGTTCGCCCTGGCTTGCAGATGGTTTAACGCAATATTTGTACTAAAACACATTGAAAAATTTATTTGCGGCGATATTCGCCCTGCTGTTGCCCTGCGTGGCATCGGCCCAGTTTTCCGTATCCGGAAAAGTAACCAACCAAAATGGCGAGGCATTGCCCGGCGCAACGGTAAGCATTGCATCAGCACAACAAAACACCGTAACTGATGCCTCCGGCCAGTACAAGGTAAGCCTGGCAACGGGCACTTACGCCGTGGTGGTTAACTACATCGGTTATCAGCAAAGCACCAAAAACATTGCGGTTCGTGGTAATCAAACGCTGAATTTCACCCTCGTATCATCAAACTATACCACCGAAGAGGTAACAGTTACAGCCACCCGGGCAAGCAAAAACTCGCCTACGGCATTTACCAACCTGAGTAAAAAGGATCTTGAAAAAAATAACTTTGGCCAGGATCTGCCTTTTCTGCTTAACCAAACGCCATCGGTAGTGGTAACCTCTGATGCAGGTGCAGGCGTGGGTTATACTGGTATCCGCATCCGTGGGTCTGACCCATCACGTATCAACGTAACTATCAACGGCATTCCGTATAACGATTCAGAAAGCCAGGGTTCGTTCTTTGTGGATATTCCGGATATCGCTTCATCAGTAAATAACATCCAGGTACAGCGCGGTGTAGGTACTTCAACCAACGGTGCCGGTGCCTTTGGCGGCAGCATCAACGTACAAACCGCTACCCGTCGTGATACCGCCTATGCCGAACTGAACAACTCCGCAGGCTCATTCAACACCGTTAAAAATACGGTGAGCGTAGGTACCGGTTTGCTGGGTAATCACTTTAGTTTTGATGGCCGTTTATCGCGCATCCATTCTGACGGGTATGTCGACCGTGCTTTCTCCAACCTGAAATCGTACTTTTTAAGTGGCGCTTATTATGGTAAAAATACTACCGTGCGTGCTAATGTATTTACCGGTTACGAGCGTACCTACCAAGCCTGGAACGGTGTGCCCGATTACGAAATATTGAATAACCGCCGCTATAACGAATACACCTATAAGGATCAGGTAGATAACTACACCCAAAACCATTACCAGTTACTGGTAGATCAGCGCATTTCTGATAAACTATCCTTCAGCGGGGCATTGCACTATACCAAAGGAAAAGGTTATTACGAGGAATTTAAAGAAGCGGATTCAGTGAAAAATTATGGATTAACGCCGGTTATTTACGGCAGTGACACCTTGGCCACCAGTGATATTGTTCGTCGCCGTTGGCTGGATAATGATTTTTATGGTGTTACCTATGCTCTTAAATACCTGCCTACCGATCAACTGAACATGACCTTAGGTGGCGCTTATAACGAATATAAGGGTGCGCATTACGGCAACATCATTAATAGCAGTAATACCATCAACGTGCCATACAATCACGAATACTATCGTGATGATGCCAAAAAGAATGATTTTAACATCTTCGCCCGTGCCGAGTGGAATTTGGATAAATGGCTGTTATATGCCGATATGCAGTACCGTTACATTTATTACTCGTTCCTTGGGTTTGACAGGAACCTAAATAACGTACAGCAAAGCGCTGCGTTAAATTTCTTTAATCCGAAAGCGGGGGTAACTTATAAAATAGATGGCCAAAGCAACGTGTACGCCTCATTCGCGGTAGGTAACCGTGAGCCTAACCGTGATGATTACACCAATTCATCGCCCCAAAGCCGCCCTAAGCACGAAAACCTGAAGGATTTTGAGGCTGGTTACCGTATAGCCACCCCGCGCTTTACCGGGGGCATTAACGGGTTTTATATGTTATATAATAATCAGCTCATAGTAACCGGGCAGCTTAATGATGTAGGCTCCGCCATTCGCCGTAACGTGAAAGACAGTTACCGTGCCGGTGTTGAATTTGATGGCCGTGTGAAAATAACCGATCAACTGGCTTGGGGAGCAACAGCCACCGTAAGCACCAACAAGATCAAAAACTACGGGCAGTTTTTTGCGAAGGATGATAAAACGCAGGTAGAACTACAACTGGAAAAAACGACCATCGCGTTCTCACCTTCATTTATAGGATCGAGCGAGATAAGTTATTCACCTATAAAAGGCGGGGAGATCGCTTTGCTAAGCAAATACATCAGCAGCCAGTTTTTGGATAATACCATGAATACCAACCCGGCGGGCTACACGGTTGATGAAGAAAGCGCCTTAAACCCTTACGCCGCCAACCGCCGCATAAGCGGCTATTTTGTGAATGATGTAAGGTTGCGTTACAATTTTAGCACCAAGGCCGTTAAAAATATCGGCATCGGCTTGCTGGTGAACAATGTGTTTAACAAAAAGTACGAGGCCAGCGGTGCCACCTACCCGGGTTTGAGCGGCAGCAATATTTATAATTACAATTATTACTATGTACAAGCCACCAGGAATTTCCTGGCATCGCTGAGTTTGGCATTTTAAACCCTCCTAAATCCTCCCCAAGGGGGAGGACTTGAATTAGCCTTTAGGAGAATTTAGTTGGGTTAGAAAATAAATTAATACACGTCATTGCGAGGTACGAAGCAATCTCTTTAGGATATTCTTCAGGCCAATCGCTTCAGAGATTGCTTCGTACCTCGCAATGACGATAGTGGATATTAAAGCCTTCCCTCGAGGAGGGTTGGGAGGCGTAAATGCAACACTGGATAGAACTATTCCTCACACAAATAAAAGAAACCGGACCGCTGCAGTGGATTGCCACCGTATTTGGTATGGCCGAGGTACTGCTGGCTAAGCGTAATAATATATTGCTTTATCCGGCGGGTATCATCGGTATTGTATTGTCGTTGTATTTGCTGGTGGATGTTAAGCTGTATGCCGAGGCCGCGTTGAATATGTATTACCTGGTAATGAGTATTTACGGATGGATATACTGGATGCGAAAGCGCGACGAACCGCCTGTGCAGATCAGCTATGCAAACCGCAGCGAATGGATTGTTACTCTTGCCATCAGTTTAGGAGGATGGGCGGTACTATACCTCCTGTTAAAACACTTTACTCCTTCGGATGTGCCGATACTGGATTCCTTTGTATCATCAACCGCATGGGCAGGTATGTGGTTGCTGGCCAGGCGAAAAATTGAGAACTGGGTATTGCTCAACATTAGCAATTTTGTGGCGGTGCCCCTGTTGTTTTATAAAGGTCTGCCGCTTTTTGCCTGCCTTACCATCTTCCTGTTTATGGTAGCTATATTTGGTTATATCGATTGGAAGAAAAAGCTGGACGGTAAGATCAACGTAGCCGCTAATTAAATTACCTATGCATCCATCTACCTTGTTAAAACCTGAATGGGTTGAAATCATACGCAGCCACGTGCCCGAAGCGGAGAAGAGCGGTAAGCTGCATCCGGCGCAGTTGGCGCTGGTGCATGAGCAGGGCTGGTTCAAGTTTTTAGTACCTGCAATTTACTCAGGACTTGAACTTAACCTGCCCGATCAGGTTCACCTGGAGGAAAGCCTGGCCTGGGCCAATGGAAGTTTAGGCTGGGTAGTTACCCTGTGCAGCGGCGCGGGTTGGTTTGGTGGTTTTATTGAGCCGGATGCCGCTCACGAAATATTCGCTCACCCGCAACTTTGCCTGGCAGGCAGCGGTGCGCCAAGCGGCACAGCAACTATTACCAATGGCGGCTACATTATTAACGGCGAATGGAAATATGCCAGCGGTATACAACACGCTACCTATGTAACCGCCAACTGCGTAATAAAACAAGGCGACGAAACCGTATTGAATACCGATGGCTCACCGCTGATTTTGCCCTTTGTATTTAACCGGGAAGATGTTACCATACAATCGGCATGGAAATATGTGGGCATGATGGCTACCGGCAGCGATGCTTACCGGGTAGATAATCTGTTTGTAAAAGCTAACCGTTGTTTTAAGATAGATGCATCGGCAGCCCAAGTAGATGGGGCGTTATACCACTACCCATTTATGCAGTTAGCCGAAGCCACACTGACGGCGAACATGAGCGGCATGGCCCTACACTTTACCGATTTGTGCGAAACCTTGTTTGCCGATAAGCCTTTTCGTGGCCGGTACAATGCCGTGCAGCAACATAAGGTACAGCAGCTATTGCATGAAAGCATCGATAAACTAAACCAGGCCCGTGCTAATTTTTACATGGCGGTTGATGCATCATGGCAGACTGTAAGCCAAAAGGCTGACAGTGCCGCGGCATTACAGGCTGTCAGCAAAACATCGCATACCCTGGCTACACTTGCCCGTAATATTGTAGATGAGCTATATCCTTACTGCGGATTGATAGCCGCCAATCCGGATACGGAGATCAACCAGGTATGGCGCGATCTGCATACGGCCAGCCAGCATAGCTTGTTTACTTTTAGTAATTGAAGCTTACTCCGAAAGCACGGTGAACTTAAACTCCAGCGGCTCAAAGTGTTTGATCAGCTCATCGATAAACTGTTGCCCCCACTTTACGTAGAATAAACCGAAGTTTTCGGCACGCTCCTGTAAGCTGTTTTTGGGGAATAGCTCAGCCTTGATCTGCTCTACCTGTTCCAAGCGGGTATGGTAGTTTGATCTTTCGGCTTTCACCAGTTTTTTCTCCAGGTTTTCGATGGCATGTTTAAGCCTTGAGCTTACCGCTTCGGTTGATGGGGCAAGGGTTGGGTCGATCTTTTGGGCGCGTTGTTTTATCTTTTCAAAAACGGCTTGTAGTTGCTGCCATTCCTCGTTAAGGGAGAGGGTATGGTCGCTGTGTTTTTTTACCCAGTCGTTTTTGATCAGATCGGTAGGTTTAAACAGGTCTGCCGGCGAAAGCTCCATCTGCTCAATTTTGGCCGATGTTTTTTTAGGGATCACCAGGCCGGAGTTACGCAGTATCAGTATCGGGAAATCAACCCCGTAATGTTCAAAGTTTGATTTTAGTTCGAGCCAGTAAACCACCTCCGCGCCACCGCCAATGTAGGCAATGTTGGGTAATATATATTCCTGGTAAAGCGGGCGCATTACCACGTTCGGACTAAAGCGTTCAGGGTGCTCCGCAATTTCAGCTTTTAGTTCGGCCTCGCTAAAAGCGATTTCGGTATTCAGTACCTTGTAGGTATCGTCCTCAAAAACCAGGCGTTCGCGCAAACCATCCAAAAGGTAAAAAAAGTTGATCTCGCGCGGGTTTACCTGTATGCTTACACCCAGCTTCTGCAACTCTACGTTGGTTGCGCTAATGTGCTTAAAGCTGTTTTGCTCAATAATATCACGCTCAATTACAGGTGCGAATTGCTTTTTAAAGGCGATATCATCTGCGTCAATAACCACCAAGCCGTACTGCCCAAACAAGGCGTTCACCAGGTAACGGGTAGCATCGGCCAGTTTATCAAAACCGGTGTAGGCTTTTTCAACTATTTGTGCTAATGGCAGGGCATAGTTCTCTAAACCCAGCACACCTTTGTATTGGTTAAGTGCCTGGCGCATACTATCCGGGTTAATACGCCCGGTAGCGCCCGATGCCTCATACCACCAGTGTACCTTTTTGCCGCCTATGTTGGTATAGTTTATCTCGGCAAAATCATGGTCTTCACTGGCCATCCAGTAAACGGGCACAAAGTTTTTATCCGGAAATTGCGCTTTTAGTTGTTGGGTAAGCTTAATGGCCGTTACTATCTTATAAATAAAGTATAGCGGGCCTGCAAAAATATTAAGCTGATGGCCGGTAGTAACGGTGTAAGTATCTGCCGATGAAAGTTCCTTTACACGTTCAAGCGGGGCTTTGGTCAGTTCGCCATCAATATGTGTAATGGGATTATACTGGCGGGTGAGTACATCAACCAACACCTGCCTGTCGGCAATTACGTTTTTAGCGGCCAGCAATTGTGCAAAGCCATCCATATCCGGGCTGTGCTCATAAAAAGGGCGAAGTGCCGGGGCATCGTCCACGTAATCAATAACCGTTTGCGAAAAGAAACCGGCATCCTTATAGCTGATACAATTAGCATCCATCAGCCCAAATGTAAACGATTAAGATAAAAGAACCGAACGTTTAATTTATTTTACAATTTGTCCATAAAGGTCAAAGTCCTCTGCATTGTCAATTTTTACGTTAACAAAGCCGCCTACGGTAGCGTAATTAACGTTGGCATCGATCAACACCTCGTTATCCACCTCGGGCGAATCAAACTCGGTACGGCCAACAAAATAGCCACCATCCTTTTTGTCGATCAGTACTTTGTAGGTATTGCCAATCTTTTCCTGGTTCTTCTCAAAGGATATGCCTTGCTGAATTTCCATAATGGCATCGGCACGTTCCTGCTTTACTTCATCAGGTACATCGTCCACCAGGCTATGGGCATGGGTTTTTTCCTCGTGCGAGTAAGTGAAACAGCCCAGGCGATCAAAACGGGTATCCTCAACCCATTGAGCCATTTCTTCAAAGTCCTGCACAGTTTCGCCGGGGTAGCCGGTAATCAACGTAGTACGCAGGGCGATGTTGGGCACCCTGTCGCGGATCTCGTTCACCAAGTCAATAGTTTTTTGCTTGGTGATGCCACGGCGCATGGATTTTAACATGTTATCCGTAATATGCTGCAATGGCATATCCAGGTATTTACAAACGTTCTCGCGCTCGTTTATCACATCCAGCACCTCCATCGGGAATCCGGAAGGGTAGGCATATTGCAGCCTGATCCACTCCACGCCATTCACGTCAGACAAGCGGCGGATCAATTCGTCCAGGTTGCGTTTGCCGTACAGGTCAAGCCCGTAATAGGTCAAATCCTGGGCGATCAATATCAGTTCTTTAGTGCCGTTTCTTACCAATGTTTTAGCCTCATTAACCAATTCCTCCATCGGTTTGGTTACGTGCTTGCCACGCATCAGCGGGATGGCGCAAAATGAGCACGGACGGTTACAGCCCTCCGCGATTTTAAAGTAAGCGAAATGCGACGGCGTGGTCAGCAAACGCTCACCGATCAACTCATGACGATAGTTAGCACCAATAGAAGTCAGTACATCCTGTAAGTCATTGGTACCAAAATAGGCATCAATATTAGGTATCTCGGCCTGTAGCTCGGGTTTATAGCGTTCAGACAAGCAACCGGTAACGATAACCTTACCTACCTTGCCCTGCTCTTTCAGTTCGCTATATTGTAATATGGTATCGATAGATTCCTGCTTGGCATTATCAATAAAACCACAGGTGTTGATCACCACAATATCATTGCTGCTAACCTGATCAGCCTCATGAACCACATCAAAAGCATTGCCTTTTAGCTGGCCCATCAGCACCTCCGAATCGTAGATGTTCTTAGAGCAACCTAACGTAACCACGTTCACACGCGGTTTGCTTATTGATGGTATCGATCTGTTAATTTCCTTAGTCTTCATATTGCCAACCCGTCATTGCGAGGAACGAAGCAATCTCTTTTAGTATTTGCCCTGTAATGCGGGGAAGGAGATTGCTTCATTGAGCCTCCCCGCAATGGCATTATTTTTTATTACGATTTAAATAGACTATCTACAAAAGCCTTGCGGTCAAATAATTGCAGGTGGTCCATGGCCTCGCCTACGCCGATGTATTTAACCGGTATTTTAAACTGATCAGAAATACCGATCACAACACCGCCTTTGGCGGTACCGTCGAGCTTGGTAAGGGCAAGGGCATTTACGGCCGTAGCCTCGGTAAACTGTTTGCACTGTTCAATGGCGTTTTGGCCGGTTGAGGCATCCAGCACCAGCAATATCTCGTGCGGGGCACCGGGTACCACTTTTTGCATTACGTTTTTGATCTTGGTAAGCTCGTTCATCAGGCCTACCTTATTATGTAAGCGGCCCGCGGTATCAATTATCGCCACATCATCGCCATTTGATACTGCCGAACGCAGGGTATCATAAGCAACGGATGCCGGGTCAGACCCCATGGCCTGCGCTACTACTTTTACGCCAACGCGTTCGCCCCAAAGTTTGATCTGGTCAACCGCCGCAGCACGAAAGGTATCGGCAGCGCCTAATACTACCTGGCTGCCCGCCTGTTTAAGCTTATGCGCCAGCTTACCAATGGTAGTGGTTTTGCCTACGCCATTAACGCCAACCACCATAATTACATAGGGTTTATGGCTGCCGTATTCAAAGCTGGCAAAATCATTACTATTGTTTTCGGCAAGCAGGTTTTGTATCTCATCGCGCAGCAGGGTGTTAAGTTCTGAGGTATTTACATACTTATCGCGGGCTACACGAGCCTGTATACGTTCAATAATTTTAAGGGTGGTGCTCACGCCCACGTCTGAAGTAACCAAAACTTCTTCCAGGTCATCCAGCACATCATCATCAACGGTTGATTTACCGGCGATGGCCTTGGTTATTTTGGAAAAGAAGTTGTCCTTGGTTTTTTCAAGCCCGGTATCAAGCGCTTGCTGTTCCTGTACGGTATTCTCTTTTTTCTTGAAGAAATCAAATAAACCCATAATTATGTGCAGATATTATAATGTGCAATATGTAAATGTGCAGATTAAAAGCTAAAAACACGCAATCTGCAAGAATCTTTACATTTATGCTATACTTATGCCCTTGTATGTCATGCTGAGCCTGTCGAAGCATTAGCGGGCTATTTCCCCACTGCGCACATCCCTCGACAAGCTCAGGATGACACCCGTGCTATTGCCCGGTACAACAAAAAAAGCCCTCTCGTAAATATACAAGACGGCTTCTGTAACATATCAGAACTTAAAGGAGCTAATTAAGATTTAGCTTCGCTGATAGCGTCCTTAACGTGATCGTTATGAACGATAAGTTCTTTGAAAGTGTAAGCACCGGTTTTTGCTGATTTAACAGCGGTGATCACTTTAGAATATTCTTTGCCTTTACCTGTTTTAAGGGTTGCAACTACTTTCTTTGCCATCTGTTTTAATATTTATGCCGATGTATGAATGTGGCTGAAAAAGCCTTATCAAACAATAAGCTAATTACTTAATCTCTTTGTGAACTGTTGTTTTACGCAGAACCGGGTTGAATTTTTTTAACTCAAGCCTTTCAGTTGTATTTTTCTTGTTCTTGGTGGTAATGTAGCGAGACATGCCTGGCAAGCCGCTTTCCTTGTGCTCAGTGCACTCCAGTATTACCTGAACTCTGTTGCCTTTTTTAGCCATGGTATTTTTTTTATTTGGTTTATAGTTGCAGCAAATGTATTAGCGGCAGGCTACTTACCAGTTCAATCTATTAAATATAACCTTTTTTAACAAACTTGTTTATACAAGCAGTTATACCATTTTTGCTGATGGTTTTAACAGCGGAAGTAGATACCTTTAAGGTTATCCATTTATCTTCTTCAGGGATGTAAAACTTTTTAAGTTTTAAGTTAGGATAAAATTTACGCTTGGTTTTAACGTTCGAGTTTGAAACGTTATTACCGTTCATATATCCTTTACCTGTTAAATCACAAATTCTTGACATGACAAATAGTATTAATTACAACCTCTGTTTTAAAGAGGAGTGCAAATATCAGAATTTTTTGATTAACAGACAATAGGGATGTGGAAAATTTTTAAAAATCTTTATAATCAGTACAAAAGCATGTTGAAAACTGTATTTTAGGCCAGTTAGTTAACCCCGTGGCTAATTATATTTATAAACCGATTTTAACTTATTAAACCGATGAAGATCAACTCGTTTGAGCAATACGAGCAAGCCTACAAGCAAAGCGTTGAACAACCTGAACAATTTTGGGCTGATGTTGCCGATAACTTTAGCTGGAAGAAAAAATGGGACAATGTACTACAATGGAATTTTAAAGATCCGGATGTTAAATGGTTTAGCGGGGCCAGGCTTAATATTTCTGAGAACTGCCTTGACCGCCACCTGGAAACCAATGCCGATACCCCGGCCATTATTTGGGAACCTAACGACCCGACCGAAGATTTCCGCGTGCTTACCTACAGGCAACTGCATGATAAGGTATGCCAGTTTGCCAATGTGTTAAAAAACAACGGTGCCAAAAAAGGCGATCGTATATGTATTTATATGCCTATGGTGCCTGAACTGGCCATAGCTGTTTTAGCTTGCGCCCGCATAGGCGCTATCCATTCGGTAGTATTCGGCGGTTTTTCTGCCCAATCCATTGCCGACCGGATAAAGGATGCGGAATGTAACATCGTGATCACCTCTGACGGGGCTTACCGCGGCAACAAGGATATACAAATGAAAAACGTGATTGACGATGCGCTGGTGCAGTGCCCGTCGGTTAAGCGTACCATTGTACTTACCCGCAGCCGTACCGCCGTATCTATGATAAAAGGCCGTGATGTTTGGTGGGAAGATGAGATCAAAAAAGTAGAAACACAGGGAAACCCTGAATGCCCGGCTGAGGAAATGGATGCCGAGGATATGCTGTTCATCCTGTATACATCAGGCTCAACCGGTAAACCTAAGGGGGTTGTGCATACATGTGGTGGTTACATGGTTTATACGGGTTACACATTCGCTAACGTATTTCAGTACAATCCCGGCGAGGTGTATTTTTGTACGGCTGATATTGGCTGGATAACCGGGCACTCTTACATTGTTTACGGGCCGCTGTCGCAAGGCGCTACAACGCTGATGTTTGAGGGGGTGCCAACGTACCCTGATGCGGGTCGTTTATGGGACATTGTAGAAAAGCACAGCGTAAATATACTTTATACCGCGCCTACGGCTATCCGCTCGCTAATGAGTTTCGGGCTTGATTTTGTAAAGGATAAAAACCTTAGCTCGCTCAAAAAGCTCGGTTCGGTAGGTGAGCCTATTAATGAGGAAGCATGGCACTGGCTTGATGACAACATCGGCCATAACAACTGCCCTATTGTTGATACCTGGTGGCAAACTGAAACCGGTGGTATTATGATAACGCCTATAGCAGGCATTACCCCAACTAAGCCGGGCTATGCCACCTTGCCTTTACCGGGTGTGCAGCCTGTATTGGTTGATGAAAATGGTAAGGAGATTGAAGGCAATGGTGTAAGCGGTAACCTGTGCATCAAATTCCCGTGGCCGGGTATGCTGCGTACTACCTACGGCGACCACGAACGCTGCCGCACCACCTATTTTGCTACGTATGATAACCTGTATTTTACCGGCGATGGCTGCCTGCGCGATGATGATGGATTTTACCGTATCACCGGGCGTGTTGATGATGTGCTCAACGTATCAGGCCACCGCATAGGTACCGCCGAGGTGGAGAATGCCATCAATATGCACAGCAGCGTAGTTGAATCGGCCGTGGTGGGTTATCCGCATGATATTAAAGGGCAGGGCGTATACGCTTACGTGGTTAGTCCGGATATGCATGAAAACCCTGATCTTACCCGTAAGGATATTATCATGACCGTATCACGCATTATAGGCCCCATAGCCAAGCCTGATAAAATACAGTTTGTAAGCGGTTTGCCTAAAACACGGTCAGGCAAAATTATGCGCCGCATATTGCGCAAAATAGCCGAGGGTGATACCGCCAACCTGGGTGATACCTCAACATTGCTCGATCCGGCAGTGGTGGAAGAGATAAAGCAGGGGGCTTTGAAGTAAGAGATATATCTGCTCAATTACGTCATTGCGAGGCACGAAGCAATCTCTTTAGGACAATCTTATAGATAAGTCGCTCGGGGATTGCTTCGTACCTCGCAGTTTACAGCAATTACGCGTTTTATTGATTTCCTAAAATTGAAGAGAAATTAAAGCACATCCAAGCACAGTTCATCACCTGTCCTCAACTTCTTTTGTGCGAACAAAAGAAGCAAAAATCGCCGGCTGTTTAATTTTCTGTGAAAGGCAGTGCACCTACCTGCTACCCGAAAATTAAAAGGCCGGAGGATGCGGTTATCATTGTTTTGTGCTTTTGTTTTGTGTTATGTATTGATAAGTAGATATGACTATCTTAACCTATCTGCCGAGCGAACCAGCTTTTCATCGCGCTGTATGGCGCGTGCGGCCAGTATTACCAGTATAATAGCTATCGAGCTTAGGAACATACCGATGCCCATATTGCCAAACTGCAATTCAATGCCGCCTTCAACAACGCCTTTAACTGTTTGCGCCATCCAAAAGCTAAAGCCAATAATTACCAATATGGTGCTGTAGCACAATGCTATTTGCTGCTTGCGTTTTTTGTAAAAAAAGATGACCAGCGTAGGCAAAATGGCTACTACCGCAGCTAATATTTTAAGTGCTGTAAATACTATATTATAGCTTTTACCATCGGTTAATTGCTGGTAAACACCCTGTATGTTCACGTTTGATATGGTGCCGTTGATATTTACATTATTAATCAGCGGAAAAACATATAAGCCCAGCAATATCAGCGTAGCCAGAAACAGGTAAACGGTTTGTATTCTTTGTAACATATTTAAATGGAATGTGTGTAATTAACTTACGCAGCAAAGATAGAATTGTTTAATAATTGCCTGCGTTTTATTTGTAAACAAGACTTTACCCTAACCGATCAATATCCGCATAAACAATTACTACCTTTGCCTGCGTGACCACCCAACGTTACTTTATTGAACTCGCTTATGATGGTACGCGTTATCACGGCTGGCAAATACAGCCTAACGCCATAACCGTACAGGAGCTTTTGAATAAAGCGCTCAGTACAGTATTACGCCAGTCAGTTGAAACCACCGGTTGCGGCCGTACGGATACCGGGGTACACGCCACAGAGTTTTTCGCGCATTTTGAGGCGTCCATGGACCATAGACTATGGACAATGGACGGCATTGGCAAAGGCATTAACGCCATACTGCCTACTGACATCGCCATAAAAAAAATAATACCTGTACCTACCGATGCACATGCGCGGTTTGATGCCACCTTGCGCTCGTACGAGTACCGTATTCATTTTAATAAAGATCCGTTCAGGCACAATTATTCCTGGTTGGTTAAGGACAGGCCTGATATTGGGATGATGAATGAGGCGGCGAAGATTTTGATGGAATACACCGATTTTAGTTGTTTCAGTAAATCAAATACACAGGTAAAAACCAATAATTGTAAAATAAGCAGGACCGAGTGGGTGGAAAACGGCAGTGGTATTGTTTTTCATATATCAGCCGACAGGTTTTTGCGTAACATGGTTAGGGCTATAGTGGGCACGCTGATACAGGTGGGCCGCAAGATAATTGAACCCGAAGCCGTGCGCGCCATAATTGAAAGCAAAAACCGCAGCGAAGCCGGAACATCGGTACCCGCCTGCGGGTTATATTTAACAGAAGTAAAGTATCCGTTTTTGTAGAATTTCGAAATTCGAATTTTTGATTTCGGATTTTGAAAGACAGTTGATAGCGTATTAATTACAAAAAAATAAATTCGACATTGAAAATTCGAATTTCGAAATAAATATATGGCAGAAGTTACCGGAAAAGCGCTTGATTGGAAATTGCTGGGCAGGGTGATGGGGTATGTAAAACCCTATCAAACCACCTTTGTGGTTTCGTTGGTGCTTACCATTTTTTTGGCCGTGCTTGCACTTGCGCAGCCTATCCTGATCGAGAAAACGCTGGATAACCATATCGTTACCGGTAACTATAACGGGCTGGTATTTATGGTTGGCCTTATGCTGGCGCAATTGCTGGTGCAAACCGTGGCGCAGTATTACCAAACCTATTTAACCAGCGCGCTTGGGCAATCGGTTATTCGCGATCTGCGGATCGACGTATTTAACCACATTACCACCCTGCGTTTAAAGTATTTCGACCGTACACCTATTGGTATGCTGATTACCCGCACCGTGTCTGACCTGGAAACCATTGCCGATATCTTCGCCGAGGGGCTGATCTCCATTATGGGTGATATGCTGTTGCTGTTCGCTATAGTAGGCTATATGTTTTGGCAGGATTGGAAGCTGGCCTTGATAACCCTGCTGCCTATGCCGCTGTTGCTTTTGGCTACCTCAATATTTCAGTCGGCAATTAAATCCGCCTTTCAGGATGTGCGTACACAGGTGGCACAATTGAATACCTTTTTACAGGAGCATATTTCAGGCGTTAGTATTGTACAGTATTTTGCCCGGGAAGACCAGGAGTTTAGAAAGTTTAACGAGGTGAACGAAAAACACCGCGACGCGCACATCCGCAGCAACTGGTCGTACTCCATCTTTTTTCCGGTGATCGAGATATTGTTTGCCGTATGTATAGGCCTGCTGGTTTGGTATGGCTGTAAACGTATCTTAACGGATGAGCAGCTTAACTCGTTATCCGCGTCAAAACATGGTATTACAACCGGCACCATTGTAGCGTTTATTACGTTGCTTAACTTATTGTTCAGGCCCATAAGGCAACTGGCCGATAAGTTTAACACCCTACAAATGGGCATGGTGGGTGCCGACCGCATTTTCAAAGTGTTGGATACTGATGAGGTAGCGCAAAACGAAGGTTCACTAAAACCCGCCGTATTAAAGGGCGACATTCGTTTTGATAAGGTATGGTTTGCTTATAATGATGATAACTGGGTACTGAAGGATATCAGTTTTCATGTTAAGCCTGGCGAAACGCTGGCGTTGGTTGGCGCTACAGGCGCAGGCAAATCATCAACCATAAACATACTTAACCGTTTTTATGAAATAGGTAAAGGTGAGGTAAGTATAGACGGGCAAAGTCTGAACAATTACGAAGTGAACTATCTCCGCTCGCGCATTGCCACGGTAATACAGGATGTGTTTTTATTTAGCGATACCATTGCCAACAACATCAGCCTCAACAATCCGGCGATAACGCGTGAGCAGGTTATAGCTGCCGCAAAGGATGTGGGCGCGCATGAATTTATAGAGCGTTTGCCGGGAGGATATGATTATAATGTGCAGGAACGTGGCGCTACATTATCAGCAGGGCAGGCACAGCTTATCTCGTTTATTCGTGCAATGGTTTATAACCCGGCTATATTAGTTTTGGATGAAGCCACCTCATCAGTTGATACGGAAACGGAGCACCTGATACAAAACGCCATCCAAAAACTGATGCAAGGGCGTACGGCGATTGTAATAGCGCATCGCCTGTCAACCATACAAAACGCTGACAACATCATCGTGCTCGATCATGGCGAGATCAAGGAAATGGGTACACACCAGCAACTACTACGTATTGATGGCGGCTATTACCGCAAACTGTACGACCTGCAAATTAATTCAACAGGCATCAGCCGCGATATTTTATAGTATAAGTTAGTCGGGTTGCACCTGGCCTTTATCCATGCCTTCTTCGGCAGGCGGATTTTTAACCGGCTCAACAGGTTGCTCTTCATTCTCGCGCTGTTTGGCAATATTTTCCTGTTCGGGTTCATCGGCGTTATAAACCTTGTCTTCCCTTTTCTTTACAGTTTCATGCCCGTTATCATTGGGTCTGTCAGTAGGCGTGTCAGACGGTGAAGGCTTTTGATGGTCGTTTGCTGGCTTTGTCATACCATAATAAACAGGTGTTATTATATATTGTTTAAGCACAATAGGGTAATTAAAGATGCCTGATAGCGTTAATTTTTGTTAAACACAGGCAGTTGTACAGGCAAAAGAATATTTAATAACATATAAACTTTTACCTTTATAGCAGGTTTGTTAATTTCGCCACTTAGCCTTTGCACTTAGGTGCAGGGCATTAGGTATAAAACACATCAAATCTGTAAGTGATCAATGGAAGAATTTGAAGCAAGCGCATCGGCCCAGAAAACCAAATCGATATATATATCAACCGTATTTGGTTTGGCCATGGTATTATTGATGATTGGCTTACTGGGTTTGATACTGGTACATGCCAACAACCTTTCGCGCTACGTGAAGGAGAATATCGTGCTCAATATATTTGTTGATGAATCAGCCCATGAGCCTGATGTGCTTGAACTGCAAAAGCAGCTTGAAAGCAATGTAATGGTAAAGCAAACCCAATACGTTACCAAAGAGCTTGCCGCCATGCACTTGAAGGAGGACCTGGGCGAGGATTTTGTAAAATTCCTGGGTTATAACCCGCTTTCCGGCTCGCTGGATGTGTACCTCAAAGCCGATTATGCCAATAACGCAAGTATCGAAAAATTTAAAGCCACCCTGCTTAAAAACCCGTTGGTTAAAGAGGTTAAGTACCAGCAATCATTGGTTGATGATATGAATAACAACATCACCTCTATCAGTTTGGTGATCCTGGCTTTCGCGGGGATATTTATTGTAGTATCAGTAGCGCTTATTAACAACACCATCAGGCTGGCTATTTATTCGCAAAGGTTCCTGATCAAATCAATGCAATTGGTAGGGGCTACCAAATCGTTTATCCGCAAGCCTTTTATTGCCTACGGTATATGGCATGGCTTATTGGGCGGCTTAATAGCCATCATTATTTTAATGGGCACGCTGTACTTTGCCCAGATGCAGATACCTGACCTCGTCGTACTACAAAACTATACCGAATTCGGGCTGATATTTTTAGGTGTAATAGGTTTAGGCGTATTTATTTCGGGCCTGAGTACTTACCTGGCTGTAAACAGGTTTTTACGTTTAAAAATTTATCAGCTCTACCGTTAACAAAAACAATCATATCACTCCATAAAACAATTAACAATACGCATGGCACAACAACCAGCAAAACCGGTTACCGGCTTCAGGGCTGCCGCTAAAATTACCGAGCCAGAAACACCTGTGAGCTTTATTTTTAACAAGGATAATTATAAGCTGTTCATCCTTGCTATAGGCATTGTGGCCATAGGTTTTGTGCTGATGGCCGGCACTACCGATATTTACAGTACTACCAAAATTGTTATAGCACCCGTAGTTGTGCTGGCAGGCTTTGGCGTTGGGTTTTACGCTATATTACGTAACCCGGCTAACAAGGCATGATCAATATGGTGCATGTCATCATCCTCGCTATTATTGAGGGGCTGACAGAGTTTTTACCCGTATCGTCAACCGGGCACATGATCATCGCTTCATCGGCAATGGGCATCGCGTCCGATCCTTTTATCAAGCTGTTCACTATCGCCATACAATTAGGTGCTATCCTATCGGTAGTAGTGTTATATTTCAAACGTTTTTTTCAGTCAACCCGCTTTTATTTTAAGCTGATAGTAGCTTTTATACCCGCTGCTATATTTGGGTTTTTATTAAGCGATGCTATTGATAAATTGCTTGAAAGCGCTTTAACCGTAGGCATCACCTTGTTTTTAGGAGGTATTATTTTATTGTTTGTAGATAAATGGTTTAATAAACCACTAATAACTAAAGAAGAAGATATAACCTTTCCCATAGCGTTAAAGATCGGATTTTTTCAATGCCTGGCCATGATACCCGGTATGTCGCGTTCGGCTTCAACCATTATTGGCGGTATGACGCAAAAGCTTAGTCGTACCGCGGCTGCTGAGTTTTCGTTTTTTTTGGCCGTGCCTACCATGTTTGCGGCAACCGGTAAAAAACTGCTCGACTATTATAAGGATGGCCATACGTTTACCGGCGACGAAATGAAATTTATGCTGGTTGGTAACGTAGTTGCATTTGTTGTTGCTTTGCTGGCCATTCGCACCTTTATTGGTTTTTTGGAGCGCAAGGGTTTCAGGCTATTCGGTTGGTACCGCATTGTTGTAGGTGGCATCATCATCGCCTTATACCTGGGCGGCCACAACCTGGAAGTGATTTAAAAATAAATTACCCATATTTGTACTAAATAGCGATGGATGTTTATCCATCGCTATTTTTGTTAATACAATTACGTGAAAGAGAATTATACCAACATACAGGAGTTTGCCGAAGGGCAATTGCTGCTGATCAACAAGCCTTATCAGTGGACGAGCTTTGACGTGGTGGGCAAGCTGCGCAACGCCTTTAAGCCATTAAAGCTAAAGGTTGGCCATGCCGGTACGCTCGATCCGCTGGCTACGGGGCTGCTTATCATCTGCACCGGTAAAATGACCAAGCAGATCGACACCTTTCAGGCCGAAGAAAAAGAATATACCGGTACATTGGTGTTGGGTGCTACTACGCCATCATACGATATGGAAACCGAGGTTGACCAAACTTTCGATATCAGCGATATATCTGTTGAAGGTATGCGTGCGGCTTTAGGGCAATTTATTGGTACCATACAGCAATACCCGCCGGCGCATTCGGCCATTAAAATCGATGGCGAACGCCTGTACGAAAAGGCTCGACGCGGTGAGGAGGTAGAGCGCCGCGCCCGTGAGGTTACCATAGCCGAATTTGAACTGACCCGCATTGAACTGCCCGAAGTGGATTTCAGGGTAGTATGCAGCAAGGGTACTTATATCCGTTCCCTGGTGCACGATTTTGGTGCTGCCCTGGGCAATGGGGCTTACTTGTCGCGCCTACGCCGTACCCGTAGCGGAAACTTTAAAATTGAGGATGCCCGCGAAGTGATGGAAATGGTGAATATTATAAGGGATCTAAAAAATCAGGAACCTGTAGCCGAACAGTAAAATTGCTTTTATGTTACCTGTAAAAGCATCTACCTGCAAGGCTATCAATTACATTTGTGTTTAATGAAGATCTACCATCATATTGATGAATTTACCGCTATTAAAAACGCCGTGGTTACCATTGGTACTTTTGATGGCGTACATATAGGCCACCGCAAAATTATAACAGGGTTGAAGGAATTGGCCGCGGCATCCGGTGGCGAAACGGTGATCCTGACTTTCTTTCCGCATCCGCGGATGATATTGCATCCGGAGGATGAAAGCCTGAAACTGATCAATACCATACAAGAGAAGGCCGAACTGCTGGAACAGTTGGGGATAGATCACCTGATCATTACCCCGTTCTCGCGCGATTTCTCTAATCAATCTGCCGAGGAATACATACGGGAGATACTGGTAAACAAGATAGGCACCCGCAAGATCGTGATCGGCTATGACCACCGTTTTGGTAAAGACCGGCAGGGCAGCCTGGCTGATCTGCTGCGTTTAGGCCCGGTATATGGTTTTGATGTGGAGGAGATACCCGAGCAGGACATTGACGATATTGCCGTAAGCTCAACCCGTATACGTACCGCATTGCTGAATAATGATATTGAACATGCCAATTCGTTTTTGGGGTATCCGTTTTTTATCACCGGCAAGGTAATGCGCGGCGATCAGATCGGCCGTACCATAGGCTACCCAACGGCAAATATCCTGATAGAAGAACATTATAAACTTATACCGGCTGATGGTATTTTCGCGGTAAAAGTTAAGCTAAAGGACCAGGAATATAAAGGTATGGCTTACATTGGCCAACGCCCAACCATTAACGGCATTACCCGTAATATTGAGGTGAATATATTTGATTTTGATACCGAGATATATGGCGAGCAGCTACGCATGGAGTTTTATCATTACGTGCGTGGTGATATCAAATTCGCCTCGCTTGATGAACTGACCGCCCAGTTGGCTAAGGACCAGGAAGCGGTGTTGAAATTGCTTGAATAGAAGCAGTTGCATATTAATTAATTTTATAATACATTTAACATCATGGCCATTGTAAAACTGGTATGTTGAAATAAATACCAATGTCTAAGTTAAATCTCGATAAGCAGGAAAGTGAATTTTTGAACAGTGCCATTGCGCACTGGGAAAAAGAAGGCATGCTGGATGGCGAACAGGCTAAAAAACTCCGCTCGTCATACGAGGTTAAGGGGTTTGACTGGATGCGGCTGGCCAAGTATTCCTTTTGGATAGCACTGGCTTGTGGTATTATCGCTATCGGGTCGCTGATTATTAACGATACTGTTGTTAGATGGCTGCAGCAATTATATTACACACCTGATATTGTAATTAGTATTATTGCCGGTACAGCCGCGGGTATCTTCTATCAGCAGGGCCGCAGGCGCGAACGTATACACCCCGAACAGGTTTTTAGTAATGAAGCGCTGATATTTACCGGTGTGTTGTTTACCGCGTGTTGTATTGCCTACCTGGGCAAAACGTTTGATAATGGTTCGGGGCATTATTCATTGCTTTTTCTGTTATCGGTATTTATATATGGCTTTTTGGCCTGGCGTATGGATTCGAGCTTGATATGGCTGTTCTCACTGATATCCCTTGGTAGCTGGTTCGGTACCGAAACCGGTTATCAAACCCGTTGGGCTGATTACTTTTTGGGCATGAACTATCCGCTGCGCTTTGTAGTGTTTGGTGCCTTGCTGGTAGCGGTTGTTTACCTGCTCCGCTCAAAAAAATGGTTCGAGCGGTTTTGGGAGCTTACGTATGTCGTAGGCTTGTTATACCTTTTTCTTTCCCTGTGGATGCTGAGTATATTTGGTAATTACGGTAACGTTGATGCCTGGTATCAGATCAGACAGATCAGCCTGTATTACTGGGGTATTATTTCGGCGGTTATCGCGGGTGGCTTTTTATGGCAGGGGCTTAGAAATAAGGACACCATAGCCCGCGAGTTCGGTATCACCTTTTTGCTGATATTCATCTACACCAAGTACGTGGAGTACCTTTGGGATCATATAGATCATACTATATTTTTTGCCATACTTGGGCTTTCTTTCTGGCTCATTGGCCGTAAGGCCGAACGGATCTGGAACATCCGCAGCGCGGAAGATAAAAAGCACGATAATGTTATTAATGCATAAATGAAAAAGGGACGCTATAATCATCCCTTTTTCATTTACCTATCTTTTTTACTTAGCTCTGTATAGCATCCTCATGTATGCCTTCGGCTATTTCTTCAATGGTTTTACGGTTAAAAGCATCCAGGTCATCCGGCGTACGGCTGGTTACCAGTCCTTTGTCGCTCACTACTTCCTGGTCTATCCATTCAGCACCGGCGTTCTTTAAATCAGTTTCCAGTGATGGGTAGGAGGTTAGCGTACGGCCTTTTATTAAACCGGTTTCAATTAATAATTGCGGGCCGTGGCAAATAGCGGCTACGGGTTTGCCCTCATCTAAAAATGCTGATGCAAAAGCCACCGCATCTTTATTCAGGCGCAGTTTATCGGGGTTAAGTACACCGCCCGGTAATACCAGCGCGTCATAATCATCCGGACTGGCATTGCTCAATTCAACGTCAACATCTACTTCTATGCCCCAGTCGGTATTGTTCCATGCTTTTATTTTGCCGCTTTTGGGCGATATGATATGTACGGTAGCACCTACGGCTTCCAGCGCTTCCTTAGGGCTGGTTAACTCCACTTGCTCAAAACCTTCTTCGGTAAGGATAGCCACCTTACGATTACTTAATGTTGCCATAATAGCTGTATTTTTTAATTTGTAATAAACTTAATTAACTAAAGTAATTACAGGCAACAGGCAATAATAGTTTTAAACTTTCTTAATTTGGCGGCTCAATATCACCCTGCCATGACGAAGAGATACATCATCATGTTTATTATTTACACCGCTATAATGGCCGGTGTTTACACTGTTATATTTGATCAGCAATTTACGGTAGCCTTTATTAAGAGTGTAATAGCGGGTGTGCTGTTTGTAGGCATATACCACCTGCTTACCCGCTGGCTGAGTAAACGCAGCCAGGGTTCATAAAAAAGGGATAACCAACCGGCTATCCCTTTTTTATATTTCAAGTCCCCCCTTTGGGGAGATTTAGAGGGGTCTACGCCTCTACCGCGTTCCCTATCAAATTTTTAGCAGCTAAATACTCCGCAATCTGCACCGCATTGGTAGCCGCGCCTTTGCGCAGATTATCTGATACGATCCAGCAGTTCAGGGTATTGTCCTGTGTCTCGTCACGACGGATGCGGCCTACAAAAACCTCGTCCTTGTCATGCGCGTCAAGCGGCATCGGGTATTTCAGGTTGGCGGTATCATCAACCACTACCACGCCCGGCGCAGCGGCTAACAGTTCACGAACTTCGGCCAAATCAAAATCATTCACAAACTCAATGTTTACCGACTCGGAGTGGCCGCCCATTACCGGGATACGCACGGTAGTAGCCGTAACCTTAATACTGTCATCGCCCATTATTTTTTTAGTCTCGAGGATCATTTTCATCTCCTCTTTAGTATAACCGTTCTCGGTAAACACGTCAATCTGCGGAATCACGTTCAGGTCAATAGTATATGGGTATGCCATTGGGCCTTCAACGCCGTTACGCTCGTTAAACAACTGGTCAACCGCTTTAACACCGGTACCGGTTACCGATTGGTAGGTTGATACCACCACGCGTTTAATTTTATATTTATCGTGCAGTGGTTTTAAAGCTACTACCATTTGTATGGTTGAGCAATTCGGGTTAGCTATAATTTTATCTTCGGGGGTTAATACATCGGCATTAACTTCGGGCACAACCAGTTTTTTGGTTGGGTCCATACGCCAGGCTGATGAGTTATCAACTACCGTGATACCGGCCTCGGCAAATAAAGGTGCCTGGGCCAATGAAGTACTGCCGCCTGCTGAAAATAAAGCAAGATCCGGCTTCTGTTTAATCGCATCCTCAACAGAAACCACCTTATACTGCTTACCCTTAAAAGTGATCTCTTTACCAATACTTTTTTCTGAAGCTACGGGGATTAATTCTGTTACCGGGAAGTTGCGTTCTTCAAGAACCTGCAACATTTTAGTGCCCACTAAACCAGTGGCACCTACTACTGCGATTTTCATTGTTTTAAAAAATTGTTTTTGTGAAGATGGTATGGATGCAACACAACATCTTCTGTTTGTTGAATAAAATAGTGTAACTGGGTCAGTTAACAAATTCAAATATCAGCAAAAAAACTCATAAATGCTGATTGTTTGGCTAATAACATTTGATAATACGTTTTACCAATGTTATCACAATTCTATTTTTTACATTTGCGGCATATTAACACCTGATGACCGAAATGATTTTAGTAATTGGTGCCAACGGGCAAATTGGCACCGAACTGGTAACCGCTTTACGTACACAACATGGCGATGGCCAGGTTATCGCGTCTGACCTTCATCCGCCAAAAAACGCCGGCAGCAACGGCCCCTTTGAGCAGGCAAGTGTAACAGATGCGGCTGCTGTACGCGCCATATTTGAAAAGTATAAACCAACCCAGGTTTATTTGCTGGCAGCTATATTATCTGCCGTAGGCGAACAAAAGCCAAAGCTTGCCTGGGATTTGAACATGAACGGTTTGCTAAATGTGCTTGACCTTGCTGTTGAGTTTAAAGTAGCCAAGGTTTTTTGGCCAAGTTCTATAGCGGTATTCGGCCCTAATTCACCAAAACAAAACACCCCGCAATATTGCGTAATGGATCCAAACAGCGTTTACGGTTTCAGCAAGCTGGCGGGTGAGCGCTGGTGCGAATATTATTTCGAAAAATACGGGCTGGATGTACGCAGCATCCGTTATCCTGGCTTAATAGGCTGGAAAGCCGCGCCTGGCGGCGGTACTACTGATTACGCCGTGCATATTTTCCACGAAGCGTTGGCAAAAGGTGAATACCAAAGCTTTCTATCCGCAGATACGGAATTGCCGATGATGCACATGGATGATGCTATTCGCGCTACCATTGGTTTGATGGATGCCCCGGCTGAAAACCTTACCATCCGCTCATCATACAATCTGGCCGGTGTAAGCTTTACTCCGGAGCAATTAAACGAGGAGATCAAAAAACATATTCCCGACTTTAAATTATCTTATTCAGAAAACGATCCGCGGCAGGCTATTGCCGATAGCTGGCCAAAATCAATTGACGATAGCCAGGCACAACAGGACTGGGGCTGGCACACGGAATTTGACTTGCCCCGCTTGGTTGAAGATATGTTATTGAATTTGAGGAAAGTAAAATAAATAGTCCCGGCTTTTAAGTTAAATATCGTTATTTCAAACTCAAGTTAAAATAGGGGTTTGGAATAACCATATTTATTCATATCTTTGCGCCCGATTTGGCAATGTCGCCAAGTACGTTATTTAAATTCATGAACCCATTTATTCAACTGGGAATCCGTCATGATATTGTTAATGCCATCTCTGAGTTAGGATTTGAAAATCCTACGCCAATCCAGGAACAGTCAATTCCGGTATTGTTAACAGGCAGCAACGATTTTGTCGGATTAGCCCAAACCGGGACCGGTAAAACTGCTGCTTTTGGCTTGCCATTATTAGAGCTACTGGACTTCGACGAAAACTATCCGCAAGCGCTTGTTTTATGCCCAACTCGCGAGCTTTGTTTACAAATTACTAACGACATTAAAAACTACGCAAAAAACGTTAAAAACGTTAATGTGGTAGCGGTTTATGGCGGTGCAAGTATTTCTGACCAGTTACGTCAGATTAAACGCGGTGTGCAGATTGTTGTTGCTACACCTGGCCGTATGCTTGACATTATTAACCGTAAGGCGATTGATTTTTCGCAGGTTAAATATGTAGTGCTGGATGAAGCTGATGAAATGCTCAACATGGGCTTTCAGGAAGACATTGACAGTATATTATCGACCACGCCGGACGATAAAAAAACATGGCTGTTTTCAGCTACCATGCCTTCTGAGGTTAGAAGGATTGCAAAAAAATACATGACAGATCCGTTCGAGCTTACCATGGGTGAAAAAAACACCGGTAACGTGAACATTGAGCATGAGTACTATGTAGTGCGCGCACGTGATAAATATGCCGCATTTAAACGCATTGTTGATTTTAACCCTGAGATTTTCGGTATCGTATTTTGCCGTACCAAAATTGAAACTCAGGAAATTGCCGAGGCCCTGATAAAAGACGGTTACAATGCCGACTCTTTACACGGTGACCTTTCGCAGCAACAACGCGATAAGGTAATGAAACGCTACCGCGAGCGCAGCCTGCAATTATTAATTGCTACTGACGTTGCCGCACGTGGTATTGACGTTAATGATGTTACACACGTTATTAACTACTCATTGCCTGATGAGATAGAGAACTATACACACCGTAGCGGCCGTACAGCACGTGCCGGTAAAACAGGTGTATCTATCGCCATAATCCACGGTAAAGAATTGGGTAAAATTCGCCAGATTGAGCGTGTTATCGGTAAAAAGTTTGTTAAAGCTGAAATACCAACAGGCTTTGATGTTTGCGAAAAACAATTATTTGCCCTGGTACACAAGGTACATAATGTTGAAGTGAATGAGCAGCAAATTGAGCAGTACATTCCGCGCATTATGGCTGAGTTTGAAGATTTGAGCAAAGAAGAGATCATCAAACGTTTTGCTTCGCTTGAGTTTAACCGCTTTTTGGATTACTACAAAAATGCTCCTGACCTGAATGCCGCGTTTGAAGACAGGCCTTCAAGAGACGGCGCGCAAGGTGACCGTGGCAGCCGTGGTATGCGTTCAGACTATACCCGTTTGTTCATCAACTTAGGCTCGGTAGACGAGTTTAACCGTGGCGACCTGTTGGGTTACATTTGTAACAATACCAAGATCAGCGGCCGTACCGTAGGTAAAATTGATGTTAAAGGTGTTTACTCTTTCTTTGAAGTAGGCAACGATGACGTAGATAAAGTGTTTGAAGGCTTTAAAAGCGTTGAATTTAACGGTCGCCCGGTACGTATTGAAGTATCAGGAGACGGTGGCGGCGGCGAGCGTCGTGGCGGTGGTTCAGGCTACAAAAAACGCGAAGGTGGCGGTGGTTTCCGCGAGCGCGGTGGCGAACGTCGTGACGGTGGTTCAAAAAGTGGCGGCGGTTTCCGCGATTTTTCCGGCAAACGCCGTGAAGACCGTACCGAACGCCGTAAACGTTATTAATATTTAATAACAAGATATAGCTGCTCATTTAGTAAAGTGGGTGAGCAGTATTTTTTAGTTGGTTTAGTTTGACGAGCCCTTTTGCGATAAGCGAAAGGGCTTTGTTGTTTAAGGCTATTAAATTATTGTTGCAGTAAATAATATTCTATATTTTCATTTAAATTGCAAAATATTCATAACCACTTATTTCTCAATATAAAAATACCGATACCGCTGCATGAAACGCCTTTTACCGGCAATAGTATATTGCTTTATATCTGTTTTATTAGCCGGTGAGGCATTTGCACAGCGTAACCTGGTAAATGATATACAAAGAAAAAATCTCGAAAGCTTTTCAAAACAGTTAGCGGCATCCTACGCTTCCGGAAAGCAAAGGGCCCTGGCTTTAGCGCCATCAAAAAACTGGGTAATCCGTAAAGTAACCACGGGCGGCAGGATAATAGCACTGCAAGGGGTAAATAGCTTAGGCTTCCCCCGCTTTTTACGTACCAGCAATACCGAGGCGGCGGCAGCTACACGTACCAATACGGTACAGCCCGGTGGTGAACTGGGTTTGGATCTTTCGGGCACAAGTACAACCCTGTCTAAGAAATTGGCTATATGGGATGGCGGCACCGTTTACCGCAACCACCAGGAATTTTCCGGTAAAAATATTACCATAGGGGTTAACCAAACCGGTGCCGTTGAACATACTACCCACGTTGCTGGTACCCTGATCGCCAGGGGCGTTAATCCGGTAGCTCAGGGTATGGCTTTCGGGTTGAATACCTTACAGTCGTTTGATTTTGATGATGATGTTGCCGAGATCAGCAGCAATGCCGCCGGATTACTGGTATCAAACCACTCGTATGGTGATATTGCCGGTTGGGATTTTGATAATGGCCGCTGGACCTGGTATGGCCTGCCCGGTGATGATGAAGATTACCTGTTCGGGTTTTATGACGAACGCGCCCAGGCTTGGGATAAAATAGCTTTTGAAGCACCGTACTACCTGATTGTGGAATCGGCAGGTAACAGCCATGCCTATACCGGGCCATCAGTAGGTTCAACCTATTATGGTTATGCGAGCCGCACCGATCAAAGCATTGTGGAAAAAGGGCCGCGCCCGGCAAACATCAGCAGCAATGAGGCTTATGATGTGGTATCAACAACCGGCAACGCCAAAAATATACTTACCGTGGGCTCAGTAAACCGGCCTTCGTCAAATGGAAATTATACTGTATCCAGCTTTAGCAGTTGGGGCCCTACTGATGATGGGCGGGTAAAGCCGGATATTATGGGTATGGGCTCAGCGGTGGTATCAACATCGGCATCGGGCTCAAGTGCATACAGTACCTTATCCGGCACATCAATGGCATCGCCCAATGTATCAGGCTCCATAATTTTATTACAGGAGTACTATGCACAATTGCATAACGATAGCGCCATGCGCGCCGCCACCCTTAAAGCCCTGGTATGCCATACCGCTTTTGACGCGGGTAACGCCGGGCCTGACTATATTTACGGCTGGGGTGTGCTTGATATGCGTAGCGCCGCGCAAACTATTACCAATAATGGCACAAGTACCTACATCCGCCAAAGTACACTGCAACAGGCACAGGTTGAAAGTTATACATTGATAGCAACCGGCAATGGCCCGTTATGGGCAACCATATCATGGACTGACCATGAAGGTACGGTAGCGGCTGCGGGCACACTTAACGAACGCTTGCCCAAATTGGTAAATGACCTGGATGTGCGCATCAGCAGCAGCGCGACTGGTGTGGTGAACCCCTGGGTGCTTGACCCGGCAAACCCGGCATCGGCAGCAATAAGGGGTGATAATGTGGTTGATAACGTGGAGCAGGTATACATTCCGGCAGCCGTTGCCGGTGAAACATACACCGTATCCATATCCAATAAAGGTATACTGCGTACCGGCAGGCAGAATTATTCGCTGATTATATCAGGCGGGCGCATCTCCCAAACCAATATCACAAATCCCGGCGAAGGTCTTACGGTATACCCTGTGCCCGCAAGTGAGTACATCAATGCCATGCTAAACATTAAGGCAGCAGGCAGCGTACGTGTACAGTTAATAGATATAAGCGGCAGGATAGTTTATGATAACAGCCGGGCAGTTCAGCCGGGTAATTTTAACACCCAGATAGGGGTAACAAACCTGGCCTCGGGTACCTATGTATTAAGGTTAACAGCCGGAAGCCAGGTTGAATCAAGAAAGGTATTGTTAGTAAGGGCTAACTAAAAGGTATATTTTATACCCAGGCCCGGTGCCAGGTCAAAGAAGGGGCCTGCAAGTTCTACGCGTGGGTTAAGGTCAAGGCTTATACCAATAGGTGAGTTGGGAATAACATATTCTAAACCCAGTACGCCGTCAGCGCCTATCAATAGTTTGCTATCCTCAAAAACCTCATCGCCGCCAAGTTTTTTGTATTTGCCCGCGCCAACCGAGCCGGCGTGCGCGCCAAAGCCATAGTAAAATTTTAGTTTATCCGTATTAAATGCCGGTTGATGGATCTCATATAAGCCGGTTATCACCAGTCCGCCACGCCTGATACCCAAAATGCCTTCAAGCGCTGTGCTCTCATTGGTAAAATGCTTTACGGAAATGCCGTTCTCGTATCCGCCGAATTTAGCGCCAACAGCGGTGCTGTAATCCTGCGCTTTGGCAGTATCTGCAACAAATAATAATGTTAATGCCGAAATTAAAAGTAATAGTGTTTTCCTCATCGAATGCTGAATTGTTTCTGCAAATAAACGGCATATTAAATGTTTTATGTTGCCACGATGCAAAAAACAGCTTTTTCTATAGCTAAACGGGTAGTTTACAGTTCAAAATCTTTAAACGGCCGGTAATTTAAAACCGGTCAATTGATTCTATGAGTTTCATTTTTAACAGATAGCGTATTTGCTTATTGATGATATAAAAGATGATGCGGTCATTAAACTCACTATAACTCATACTCTATTCAATGTGATGAGGTTTGTAAATATTGGAGGGTAATGAATTATAAGAACGTGTTACAGCATCGGACAACCTATTATAAAGTATGAAAACTTACTATCTGTCTATACAATTGTACACCTTTCAGGACAATTGTATGACAGTGTATTGTTCGGATAAGCGCTTGCTGTTATCCCCCCATAAAAATCTTAAAAAAATATTTTTTGACCTTTTGAGGCGACAGGTTGTAATACAAATTTATACAACATTGTATGCTATTAATTGCACTATTCGCTTCAAAAGGCTGGTTTTAATTCTTTTTTTACAGATCGGGTTACCGGCTTGCCGGGCTCCATTACAGGGTTTGGCCATTTGGCATTGTATTGGAATAACATCAATCACAAAACGTCAGCATTATGGTTGTCAACGGGAATAAAAACAATGCGAACGCCGAAGAGGAGCAAAGTTGGGAAAACCCCACTAACCCTGAAAAGCCGGCCGACTCACGTGACCAGGAGCAACTGGAACGTCAGCTTAAAGAGGCCGAACGCAGAAAAGACAACCTGAGTAATGAAGACGAAGAGGAACGAACAAAAAAGAACTAATTAACTGACAACAAAAATATTCAACTTATGAAAACTTACAGAAAACCATCAACAAGCAAACTGGTAGCCAAGTTTGATAACGAGTTAAAAGCGCTTTTAATGAGTGATCTGAAAGCGATCAAACAAGCGAAAAATCAATTTGTAAACAACGGCTTATCAGCTGCCTAATAAATAAAGTATTCAACCTTAAATCATCTACCCATGAAAAACATAAATACTAAACCGGCAACAAGCAAATTAGCCGCTAAATTTGATAGCCAGCTACGTGAAATGTTAATGCAGGATCTGCAGGCTTTCAGAACCAAGCACCCTAAAACAAGCAACAACCAGGAAACCGAACAACGCAACTTGTCGGCTGCCTGATCATCATATACATCTACCTATAAATTGTTTTTTCACATCACCTATGAAAAACGCAGAGCCTTGCAATTGTTGCAGGGCTCTACTTTTTTGCGGTGTATTTAATGATGAGTGCCGCCGTTTTGGCTGAAGCACCCGGTGTGCCCATCCTTTCGTCAAGCAAATCGTAATTATTCAGCATCTGCTGCCGGTAAGCGTTATCGTTCAGCAAGCGGTTCAGTTCAGCATATATTTCCTGCGGATTGCATTGCTGCTGTATCAGCTCCCGTACTACCGGTTTGTCCATGATCAGGTTTACCAGCGATATGAATTTTATTTTGATCACCATGCGCGCTATGCCGATGGTAACGGCGTTGCCTTTATAAACCACTACCTGCGGTACATTGAACAGGGCGGTTTCTAAAGTAGCCGTACCTGATGCTACAACAGCCGCCTCGGCGTGTTGCAGCAGATCATAAGTAGCGTTAAATATAACGGGTATGTTATGGCCTTTTAAGTAAGGCTGATAATAGGCCTCATTGAATGACGGCGCCCCGGCGATCACCAACAGATGGCCGGGAAAACGTGCCTGCATAGCCACCATATCGGGCAGTAAATGATTGATCTCCTGTTTACGGCTGCCGGGCAGCAAGGCGATTATGGGCTTGCCCTCCAGGTTATTATCCTGTAAAAAAGTAGCCGATGGTTTAAACGCGGCGGCGGCATCAAGTAAGGGGTTGCCTACGTAATCAACCTGCATATTCCAGCTCTTGTAAAAATCGACCTCAAACGGCAGAATGCAAAACATGTGGTCTACCATTTTTTTAATGTTGAGCACACGCTTTTGGTTCCAGGCCCAAACTTTTGGGGATATATAGTAGCATACCAGCAAACCATTCTTTTTGGCGTACTCGGCTATCTTCATGTTAAAGCCGGGGAAGTCGATCAGGATTAGCACATCCGGCTGCCAGTCCGTGATATCCTGCTTGCACTGCTTCATGTTTTTGAGGATGGAGCGCAGGTTAAGCGCCACTTCCACAAAGCCCATGTAAGCCATATCGGCATAATGTTTTACCAGGGTGCCACCTTCGGCCTGCATCAGGTCGCCGCCAAAATAACGGAACTCCGCCTGGGCATCCTGCTCTTTAAGTGCCTTCATCAGGTTAGCTCCATGCAGATCGCCCGAGGCTTCGCCGACTACCAGGTAATACTTCATACGGTAAATATCAGCAATTAATCGTTAAACTTCCAGCTATTCAACACCGGTATAGCGTGGTGGGCGGTCATGTCAAACTGTACGGGTACTACCGATACATAGCCATTCTCCAAAGCCCAAACATCGGTATCCTCACCCTGATCATTCAGTTGGAAAACCCCGGTTAGCCAATAGTAGGGGCGTTTATGCGGATCCATGCGCTCATCAAATTCCTCGGCCCATTTGGCATTGGCCTGGCGGCATATCTTTATTCCTTTTAACGGCGTAGCCGGAAAGTTCACATTAAGCAGGGTAGCTGCAGGCAAGCCATGCTCCAATACTTGCAGGGCAATTTGCTTTACATATTTAACGCAGGGTTCAAAATCAGCCTGCTGGGTATAATCATCCAGTGAAAAACCTATGGATGGGATGCTTTCGATAGCGCCCTCAACCGCGGCCGACATGGTGCCCGAATATAAAACGTTGATGGAGTTATTTAGTCCGTGATTAATTCCGGATACACACAGATCAGGCTTTTTACCTTTAAAAACCAGGTTTACGGCCAGCTTAACGCAATCAACCGGGGTGCCCGAGCATTTGTACATCTCGATGCCTTCGTACAGGTCTTCCTTATCAAAACGCAACGGCTTGCCAATGGTAATAGCATGCCCCATGCCCGATTGCGGACTATCAGGCGCAACAACCACTACGCGGCCAATATCATTCATGGCATAAATAAGCGCCTTAATGCCCGGCGCGGTGATGCCATCATCGTTCACTACCAATATGGTTGGCTTATTCTTTTTCATAGGCTGCAAATCTACTATTTAATATTGACTCGCTTCCGCGCGCGAAGCAAAGCCGAGTTGAGTCAGCGGAATTTTTTTACCTTTGCCGCATGGCATCCATCAAACCATCCGTACCAAAGGGTACCCGTGATTTTTCTCCGGCCGAAATGGCAAAACGTAACTTTATTTTTGATACCATTAAGTCGGTTTTCCGTAAATATGGCTATCAGCAAATAGAAACCCCCGCTATGGAGAGCTTAAGCACATTAACCGGAAAATATGGCGATGAGGGCGATAAGCTAATGTTTAAAATTTTGGATAATGGTGATTTGATTGATTCGTCATTATTACAACAATTTGCTACGCTTACAAATTCATTGAAGAAAAGTGGATTGGAGTTAGGAATAAAGCCAACTGATAATGAAATTGGGTACTCATATAAAGATCAAGCAATAATATACAGTCCTGTCAATGCTAAGTCATTACAAGAAGCGTATATTACAGTAAGTAACAATGAAGATGAAATTGGAAAACTGAATAAGGAAACTAATCAAAAACTAATTGAAAAAGTTTCTGGAAAAGCCCTGCGTTACGATCTCACCGTTCCATTTGCACGCTATGTAGTGCAGCATCAAAATGATATTACCTTTCCGTTTAAGCGTTTCCAGGTGCAGCCGGTTTGGCGTGCTGACAGACCGCAAAAAGGGCGTTACCGAGAGTTTTACCAGTGTGATGCCGATGTGGTAGGCTCTGACTCGCTGCTTAACGAAGCGGAGTTTGTACAGATTTACGATGAGGCTTTAAGCAAGCTCGGACTGAAAGATTTTACCATCAAGATCAATAATAGAAAAATACTATCGGGCATCGCCGAGGTTATTAATAAAAGCGATAACATAATTGACCTTACCGTTGCCATTGATAAGTTGGACAAGATCGGACTGGATGGAGTTACCGCTGAATTGATCACTAAAGGCTTTACCGAAGAAGATATTGAAAAGCTAAAGCCGGTTATCTTGCTGCAAGGCTCGAATACCGAAAAGCTGGCCAGCCTGCGCGAAGCACTGGCCACATCAGCAACCGGACTTAAAGGTTGTGATGAAATTGAAACGGTATTGAATTTTATTAATGCCGCGCCGCTACAAAAAGCTATGCTTGAACTGGACATTACCCTTGCTCGTGGACTAAACTATTATACCGGCGCTATCTTCGAGGTTAAAACAAACGAGGTGCAAATGGGCAGCATTGGCGGCGGCGGCCGTTATGATGACCTTACCGGCATGTTCGGCTTAAAAAACCTTACCGGCGCAGGCATCAGTTTTGGTGCCGACCGTATTTATGATGTAATGGAAGAGCTCAATCTTTTCCCTACTGAGGCGGTGCAAAGTACCAAGTCACTGATCTGTTGTTTTGATAAGGATGCCGAAGCATACGCCTGGCCGCTATTACAGCAACTGCGCGCGCAGGATATCAAGGCTGAACTTTACCCGGCCGGTGCCAAAATTAAAAAGCAAATGGATTATGCCAATAATAAGCAGATAGCTTATACCATATTAATTGGCAGTGAGGAAATTCAAAGCGGGCAGCTTGCCTTTAAAAACATGATCACCGGCGAACAGCAAAAGCTAACCGCCGGTGAAATTATTGAGGCGTTAAAGCAGGCCTAAGCCAGTTTTAACGTTTTGTTACGATTTCTTTTTACCGCCCAATAGTTCGGCAAGCTTTTCGTCAAGGTCGTCGCCGCGCAGGTTTTTGGCGATGATCTTACCATCAGGCCCTATCAAAAAGTTTTGCGGGATGGAGCGCACGCCGTAAAGCCCGGCGGCTTCATTGTTCCATGATTTAAGGTCGGATACCTGGGTCCATACCAGGCCATCCTGTTTGATGGCTGCCAGCCAGGCGGCCTTGGCGCTTTCCGCATCAAGCGACACGCCTAAAACCGTAAAGTTTTTATCCTTATATAAGTAATAAGCCTTAACTACATTCGGGTTTTCCATACGGCAGGGTTTGCACCATGAGGCCCAAAAATCAATCAATACATATTTTCCTCTGAATGAGGTTAGGCTTACCGGCTTGCCGTTCACATCATTCTGTGTAAAATCAGGTGCTACGGCACCAATGGCAGTGCTGCGTAAACCCTCAAGCGCGTGCTGAATAGCTTTGCCGCCGCTTGAGTTCTTTAACTCATCGCTTAACTTGCTGAACAAGGGTTCAATCTCTGATGGTTCCGGTGATGGGCCACCCAACGAGCTTACCGCCAGCAGGCTGATAAAACTGCCGGGATTTTCAGAAATGAAATTTTTCATTACCGATTTTTGCTCGGTTTGCAGTGCTTTGTATTTGGCCTGCATACTGTTTTGAAAAGATGCCGAATTTTTTTGCTGCTCAGTAGCGGCTGCGGCTTCGGCATTTATTTTTTTAGCCTTTTCGTTGATAGGCTTCAGCAGGTCAACCAGCTTTTTATTATCATCATTTACCTGGGAGCCGTTGATGGTGGCTTTGCTTATCGAGTCGGTACCTATAATGGTAAAGCTTTCCTTACTGATAAAAAATGGCAGCATCTCGGCGGTTTTTGATGCCCCGCCATCCGGAAAGTTCAGGTCAACATATCGGCTAAAACCCAGCCCCCGGCGATCAATAAATAAGGTAGCGTTGGTAGGTTCTATAATTCGCCCGTTAAACTCAAAGGTACCGTTGTTAATATTGGCCGAGTCGGTTATATTATTATCGCCTACGCGGTAAGCCAGGTAGGCTTTGGCAGGCGCATTTAGTTTGCCCAGTTTTCCGTTTATTTTAAAAGGCGCATCGCTTTGCGCAAAAGCCATTACCGGTAACAACAGGGCAGCGGCCAAAATAAATTTTTTCATTAACTGATTAACGTGTAAATACCGGCCTAATTGTATCAGGCCAGTTTTTGGTAAGTGCGCCACCACAAGTCGGGCATTTCGCCGGATACGGCGGTTTTATAATCTTCATAACGACAAGGCACCAAATGGAAACGTTCGTTCATGGAGCCATGCGTAGGGTAGGGCACCTGCATCCACCAGCGGTCGGATTTTTTGCTTTTTACAAATACCAGCTCATGGTCGTCATGCTTCAAACTGGTTTTGTAGATCAGGTATTGCGATTTGGGGTTCAGCGGGAAATCTCGCTTGCGGTTATAAAAGCCATCCACAAAACACCACACCATCTGCGCCAGCAGCATAGCGGTTTGGCCATTGCTGTCATAAGCGGGGTTGTACTCGTAAAAACCTATCGAGGTTAACTTATCATTAAAGCCGGCATACCGGCATAGCTGGCAGGCTTCCTCACCGTAAAAGCCGTTAGGGGTAGCGTTAACATTACCCATAGCCTCGGCCGAGCGTATGGCTGAAATATCAAAACTGATCATGTTAGCATTGCGGATGATGGGCTCGGTAACGGCAACCTGACTGCTCAGTTCACCCAGGCGGTGCACATCAAAATACAGTTTCTCCATTACGCGCAGGCTTTCCTGGCTTGTAAAATAGGTTTGATACCCCAGGTTGCTGAAATTGAACAGGTAGTTGGGCTCATGCAAAAATATTTTGCTGAGGTACGATGCCGATGTAGTTTCGATACTGCCGTGATGCGGATCATCCTCAATATCAAAATGCGAATCGATCACTACCAAGTCTACCTTCTGTTCCAGTTTCTCGTAGCCGAGATATTGGGCGTAGGTCAGATCCTGGCTGCCGCCGATGATCAAAGGCAAAATATCCTGCTTAATCAGTTCCTCAACTACTGTTTTAAGGGCGTAATAGGTATCGGTAACCGCCGCACCTTGCCTGATGTTGCCTAAATCAACAATCTTGGTATTGTAATTACCTTCATTAAGAATGTACAATTTTTCGCGCACATGATCCGGGCCATGCGAGCAGCCGTCGTTATTATCAGCATTACGCCCTTCCTGCACACCGATGATCGCAATGTCGATCTTTTGCTCCAGGTCAGGAAAATCAACCGAGTAATGTTCGATCTTGCTGCCTAACTGACTGGTGTAATAGCCCTTTTTCGGAGTAATACGTTTCAGGTCTATCGGTGTAAAAAAATCGGCTAATGACATATATTTTTAATGTGCGGATGTGCAAATGTGCGAATTTGTTTTTGAACGAGAATTTGTCTGAACCGGAATTTTTAGAATTAATGAATTGGCAGAATGCTAATCATCTCAAAATTCTGTTAATCCTGTAATTCAGGAAATTCTGGTTCAAGATAATTTCAGACAAATTCTGCTTCAGAATATTTTGCACATTTGCAATATGATCTTAATAACAGGTGCTACAGGTTTTTTGGGTGCGGAGGTTGCTTTGCAATTGGTAAGCCAGGGCGAACGAGTGCGTTGCACAAAACGTGTAACCTCGGTTATTCCCGAAATACTGAAGCCTTACACGGCACTGATTGAATGGGTGGTTGCCGATATACTGGATGTGTTTTCGCTGGAGGATGCTTTTGCCGGTGTTACGCAGGTTTATCATGCCGCAGCATGGGTATCGTTAAAGCAAAAGGATAAAAAACCAATGATAGCCGCTAACATTGCGGGTACAGCCAATGTGGTTAACCTATGCCTTGATAATAGGTGCAAATTAGTGCACGTAAGTTCCATAGCGGCATTAGGTTTGGCAAAGCCGGGAGAAGTTATTAACGAGAATACGCATCTGGATGTAAGTACCGAAACGGATGGCTATGCCATATCAAAGCTGGAAAGCGAGATGGAAGTTTGGCGTGGCATTGCCGAGGGGCTGGATGCCGTGATCGTTAACCCATCGCTCATTATCGGTATAAATGCAGGTGATGAAGGTACCGGCCAGATTTTTAACACGGTACGTAAAGGACTAAAATTTTACACCAGCGGCACCGCCGGGCTGGTGGATGTGCAGGATGTAGCCAAATGCATGATAGCCTTGATGAACAGCGATATTACTGCCGAACGTTTCATTATCAACTCCGAAAATATGGCTTACAAACAAGTGGTTCAGGAAATAGCTCAAGGCTACGGTATACCTGCCCCCGCAAAGGAAGCCAAACCCTGGATGATGAACCTGGCCTGGCGTGCCGCCGCGTTTGTTGCCGCCATTACCGGTAAAGATCCTTTTTTGGATAAAATAGCCGCGCAGTCAGCCGTTGCCATAAAGCAATTTGATAATTCAAAAATCAAAAAGGCGATCGGGATCGAGTTTAAACCGGTTAGCGAGAGTATCAGGGAGATTTGTGCTAAGTGAATTTAGATAAGGCCTGTATAAAGCCTTTTGGTATTAAGGCTTTATACAGGCCGGGAGTTATTTAGTAGGCGTAAAATTGTACGCCCTCATAAACATATGTGCCGGTGCCGTTTATAAATTCGTTTTGGTTTTTGGTATAAAAGTGATCTCCAGTTTGTGTGTTGTAATAGCCGTATACAGGTACAGCGCCATTTATTGCCGAAGCGTAAGCATAAAAAGCTATGCGTTCATAAACATAACCCGAATAAGAGCCTAAGTTTTTTGTATAATAATGATCTCCGCTATTTGAGTTGTAATAACGGTAAACGGGTGATGAGCCGGATATTTGACTTGTTGAGGCAAAAAAGCCTACACCTTCAAATAAGTATGTGTTATTGCTGCCTTGCGAAAGCTCGTAATAGTTGCTTGTATAAAAATGATCGCCATTACCTACATTGTTATATCTGAAAACAGGTGACATGCCTGTAACAGGCGGGTTTTCAGGATAAATAAATTGTACTGCTATTTTATCATAATCAGATAGCTGTGTAGCGCCGTAAGAACACTCTCCGCTATTCATTAACGAAACATAATCATAACCGGTAGGTGTACCTAATATATGGGTGGTATTATACTTTGCTCCATTACCTGTAGTGCCGGAGCTTGCATCGCCTACGGCAAACCAGTTGGTATGAGCCAACCCTATTGTATGCCCTAATTCATGGGTTACAGTACGCTGCCTCTGATCGAACGACATGCTTGCAGTAATTGCCAGATTGATCCATATTTGATTACCGGGTACTCCATTCATTGGATAATAAGCCGCACCGCATGTGTTTGAACCCAGGGCGCCATTAGTAATTGTAACGTTAGGCAGCGCGTATGGCACACCCTGGCCATTATGTATAAAAAACTTTACCCTGCAGTTAGGTACATTATTCCATTGCGTTATGGCCGAATTTATTTCGTTTACATAACTACTCATTGAAGGGTCAATTTTGATAATAACGCTTGATAAAAGGCCTAAGTAATTTTGTGATCCATATTGATCTACACGCAGCTTGGATGCGTTTTTCTTCAGCATTTCGGTAACCTGTTTCTTTGAAAACAAAATATCTTCATTAACAAGATAATTTTCTCCGATATCCTTGATCTCTGATTCACGAAAGCCGAGAGATTTGATGTAATCAATTACTGTTGTAACCGGCTTTTGCGGAATAACATCCTTTTTAGCGGATTCATCCTTTTTACATGAATTAAGAATAAAAAGCATAAGGCATAACAATATGCCATGGCGTAATAACTGGTTTCTCATAATGATAATGTTTAAATTGAAACCAAATATAATCAATCATACCATATTTTTTTATAGTTAATAAATAATTTAAAGGAAATATAACTGATGGGATTTTATGCAATTACTGTTTGTTAGATGCAACAGCTTATTTTAATTTTTTAATATAAAAGCTACTCATTCATTAAGCCCCGTTGTTAACTACTAAAATATTTTCAATCAGGCACTTGTTAATAAAAAAAATTGACCTACCTTTGCAGTCCTTAAAATAGGAATAAAACTGTAAAGAAACAAAGCAAGAAATGCCTACTATTCAGCAATTAGTTAGAAAAGGTAGAGTAGCTCTGGAAGACAAGAGTAAGTCACCAGCGTTGGACAGCTGTCCACAGCGAAGAGGCGTGTGCACCCGTGTGTACACCACTACCCCTAAAAAACCAAACTCAGCAATGCGTAAAGTTGCCCGTGTGCGCCTTACTAACGGTAAAGAGGTTAACGCCTACATTCCGGGTGAAGGCCATAACCTGCAGGAGCACTCTATCGTGTTGATCCGTGGCGGCCGTGTTAAGGATTTACCTGGTGTACGTTACCACATCATACGTGGCGCGTTAGATACTTCAGGTGTTGCCGGTCGTAACCAACGCCGTTCAAAATATGGTACCAAGCGTCCTAAACCAGGCCAGGCAGCAGCCGCACCTGCAAAAGGTAAAAAGAAATAATAAGGAGGATAATAGAAAATGAGAAAGTCGAAACCAAAAAAGAGAATTATCCTTCCTGATCCAAGGTTCAATGATACTTTGGTAACAAGATTTGTAAACAACATGATGTATGATGGTAAAAAATCTACTGCGTACTCAATTTTTTACAACGCTGTTGATATCGTTGAAAAGAAAACCAGCGAAAGCGGTTTAGATACCTGGAAAAAAGCTTTGAACAACGTAATGCCTGCTGTTGAAGTTAAATCCCGCCGTGTTGGTGGTGCTAACTTCCAGGTACCTACTGAGGTTCGTCCGGAGCGTAAAATCGCTTTGGGTATGAAATGGCTGATCAGCTATGCTCGTAAACGTGGCGAAAAAACCATGATGGAGAAATTAGCCGGTGAGATCATCTCAGCTTCAAAAGGTGAAGGTGCCGCGGTTAAAAAGAAAGAAGATACGCACAAAATGGCTGAAGCTAACAAGGCGTTCTCTCACTTCAGGTTCTAAAAAAATTACTGAGGGATTGAATTACTGAATTATTGATTAAGTAACATTTTAGTAATCATTAATTCAGTAATTCAACAAATCAATAAATAAAAAAGATGTCAAGAGATCTTAGATATACAAGAAACATAGGTATTGCCGCTCACATTGATGCCGGTAAAACTACAACTACCGAGCGTATTCTTTATTACGCGGGCGTTAGCCACAAAATTGGTGAGGTACACGAAGGTGCCGCTACCATGGACTGGATGGCGCAGGAGCAGGAGCGTGGTATCACCATTACTTCGGCTGCTACAACCGTAAACTGGAAATACAGGGGTGATAACTACCACATTAACATTATTGATACCCCGGGTCACGTGGATTTTACCGTTGAGGTAAACCGTTCATTACGTGTGCTTGATGGTTTGGTGTTCCTTTTTTCAGCCGTTGATGGTGTTGAGCCTCAATCTGAAACTAACTGGCGCCTGGCTAACAATTACAATGTTGCCCGTATAGGTTTTGTTAACAAAATGGACCGTAGCGGTGCAGACTTTTTAAATGTTGTAAAACAGGTAAAAAGCATGTTGGGCAGCAACGCTGTTCCGCTTCAGTTACCAATCGGTTCTGAAGAGAACTTTAAAGGCGTTATTGACCTGATCAACTTCCGCGGTATTGTTTGGAATGAGCATGATAAAGGTATGACCTTTACTGAAGTGCCTATCCCGGATGATATGGTTGACGAAGCTAACGAGTGGAGAGAAAAATTACTTGAATCAGTAGCTGAGTATGACGAAAGCCTGATGGAGAAATTTTTTGACGCACCTGAAACTATTACCGAGCGCGAAGTACTTGATGCTTTACGTAAAGCGGTTTTAGATGCTAAAATTGTACCTATGGTTTGCGGTTCATCTTTCAAAAACAAAGGTGTACAAACCATGCTTGACTACGTGATGGAGCTATTGCCTTCACCAATGGATGTTGAAGGTATTGTTGGTACTAACCCTGATACCGGCGAAGAAATTCTGCGCCGCCCGTCAGAGAAAGAACCGTTCTCAGCTTTAGCGTTCAAAATTGCTACCGACCCGTTTGTAGGCCGCTTATGCTTTATCCGTGTTTACTCGGGTAACTTAGAAGCAGGTTCATACATACATAACATGCGTTCAGATAACAAAGAGCGTATCTCCCGTATATTCCAGATGCATGCTAACAAGCAAAACCCTATACCTAACGTAGGTGCAGGTGATATTGCAGCGGTAGTAGGCTTTAAAGATATTAAAACAGGCGATACCCTTTGTGACGAGAAACACCCGATCATCCTTGAATCGATGAATTTCCCTGACCCGGTTATCGGTTTGGCTATCGAGCCTAAAACTCAGGCTGACGTTGATAAATTAGGTATCGCTTTAGGTAAACTATCTGAAGAGGATCCAACCTTCCACGTAAAATCTGACGAAGAAACCGGCCAAACTGTAATTTCAGGTATGGGCGAGCTTCACTTGGATATCATCATGGATCGCTTAAAACGTGAGTTTAAAGTAGAGGTTAACCAAGGCGCGCCACAGGTTGCTTACAAAGAAGCTATCACAGGTACAGTACAACACCGCGAAACATACAAGAAACAAACCGGTGGCCGTGGTAAATTCGCTGATATCCAGGTTATACTATCACCAAATGATGAAGGTAAAGAAGGCTTGCAGTTTGTGAACGAAATCAGCGGTGGTTCAATCCCTCGTGAGTTTATCCCATCTGTTGAGAAAGGCTTTGCCGCTTCAATGACGAATGGTGTATTAGCCGGATTCCCGCTTACAAGCTTAAAAGTAAGGTTAATTGATGGTTCATTCCACGCGGTCGATTCAGACGCGCTATCTTTCGAGTTAGCTGCTAAAATGGCTTATCGCGAAGCATTGCCAAGGTGTAAACCAGTACTGCTGGAGCCTATCATGAAGATCGAGATCTTAACTCCTGAAGAAAACATGGGTGACGTTATTGGTGACATGAACCGTCGTCGTGGCCAGCTTTTAGGTATGGATTCACGTGCAGGTGCGCAGGTAATTAAAGCTACTGTGCCACTTTCAGAGATGTTTGGTTATGTAACCCAGTTACGTACCATTACTTCGGGCCGTGCAACTTCAACCATGGAGTTTGATCACTATGCTGAAGCACCTCGTAACGTGCAGGATGAAGTAGTTGCCAAAACAAAAGGTAACAGAAACAATAACTAAGCATTATATATTACACCGGTTTGCATCCAATTACAAACCGGTGTAATTAAAATAAACCGGTCATCATCTAATAAATAGCTCTTAGAGGTGGCCAATCAATAATCAAGTGAAATCAGAGATCAATCTGTGAGATCACAAAAAGTAAAATTTAAAATGAGCCAAAGAATCAGGATCAAATTGAAATCTTACGATTATAATCTGGTTGACAAGTCAGCCGAGAAGATCGTTAAGACAGTAAAGCCAACCGGCGCTGTAGTAAGCGGACCGCTTCCTTTACCAACTGAAAAGAAAATTTTCACCGTATTACGTTCACCACACGTAAACAAAAAAGCACGTGAGCAATTCCAACTTTGCTCATACAAGCGTTTGTTAGACATCTACAGCTCAAACTCAAAAACTGTTGATGCCCTGATGAAGCTTGAATTGCCAAGCGGTGTTGAAGTTGAGATCAAAGTGTGATAGTACCGGAAGATCCGAAAAAATAAAAAACAGCCATTTGCCCAAAGCGAATGGCTGTTTTGTTTTAAAGCGGTAATCTACCTGATGCAATGGTCGTGATCCTGCCAGTAGATGAGCTCGAGGTATAGTTGATTGTTTATCGCCAGTTCCGTTTTCTTTTTAGCCAGTTCATGCTCCAGTTTGGGGCCGTTAAGCGATGCGGGCAGCGATATGTACGAGATAACATTGCCTGTTTGCAGGTTAATGAAATCATAGTGTTTTAGTTCCTGTTCCATAACGTTACAATTTTAAAGTGTCCAGGAAAAATAGGTTAGTATCGGCAAAGGAAGTACTAATTAAAGATAGCTAAAATCTTTTATTAATTTCCTAATGATTAATTTATTTTCTTTAGAACATTTTGCATAGTCAAGCGGTTGAAAAGTAAACACACCATTATGGCAAAGCAAGATCACAGCAAGGAAAAAGATAGCCTGCAAATAGAGCATCCCATCAGCGAAAAGGACGAAGTAAAGGGGGCGGAAGATCGTACTGCTAAACAACAAAAGGAAGCAGAAAACGATAAAGCTGCCGAACTAAAAAAGAAATTAGATAAATAACGTGAATGACTACCGGCCCATTAAGTCATCGAGCTTATTGCGCTCGGTTTGCAGCTCACGGGCCAGTTTTTTCTCCTTTTCGTTAGCCTTGGTTTTATAGGTCTGAAACTCTTCCGAAAGTTCGTTATAGAGCTTAATGCGGTATTTGGCTTCCTGCCTGAAGCGGGTAGTGGTAACAATAACTATAGCCAGCGCAATGCCGAAACCCAGCACCAGTCCCCACATCAGCGTGTTATAAGCCGCCTTGGTAAAGCCTATACCCAACAGGTTTATCTGATCCATCTTGGTATTTGCAGCCGATATGGTTTCATCCTTAATGGTCGCCTCAGTATTGAGTTGTTTAATGGTTGCTGCCTGGCTGTTTACGGTAGCCTGCGCTTTACGCAACGCGGCGCGCTCCGTTTTTATGGTGTCCATTACATTACGGTAAAAGGCACCGATTATAGGTTGTTGGTAATTATAGGTTTTAGTAAGCAAATACCGGTATTGGCCGCTCAGGCTGCGGTCGGTATTTTGTGGTGCCGGCGCGGCAGTTTGTGTGCGTGCCTGTTTTGACGCTGCTTTTTTAGTCGTATCCTGCGCTTGCACAGCGGTAAAAAACGCTATAAAAATAATTATCGGGATAATAAATAATTTCTTCATAGGTGTAATTTTTTAGATGTTATAGTAAATATACAGCGTTAACGGCTAAAACTATGCCTGCCGTATCTGCATCCGCAATAAACGAAAATAATGTTTCATTCCGAAATATGCCGCGCATACTTATATTAGCAACATGTTAATAGGCATTATAGGTTTGGGTGATATGGGGCGTTTATACGCCAAGGCTTTCGCAAAGGCGGGTTACGAGGTATATGGATGCGATATGCCCGAAAACCGTGAAAAACTTGAGGCTGACCTTGCTCCGCATGGCGTAAAACTGCTGGACAGCGGCAGGGAGATCGCTCACCGGTGTGACCTTATTATCTACTCCGTAGAAGCTGAAAAAATTATGCAGGTAGTAGCCGAGTATGGCCCGATCACTAAATTAGGTGCTATTGTGGCGGGGCAAACCTCGGTAAAGCATCCTGAGATAACCGCTTTTGAAAAGCACCTGCCCGCCGATGCCAATATAATTACTTTTCATGCTATGCACGGGCCCGGCTTTGCACCGCAAGGGCAAAAGCTGATATTAATAAACCACCGCTCGGCTGCTGATGCTTACCAGCGTATGCTCAATTTATTTACCGCCATCGGGTCAGACATTGTGGAGTTAAAGGATTATCACGAGCACGATCGTATTGTAGCCGATACCCAGGCCGTAACCCACGTTGGTTTTGAGAGTATGGGCACCGCGTGGAGTTCTGCCGGTTTTTTCCCGTGGGATAACGGCTCCTACCATGGCGGTATTGATAACGTAAAAATTTTGACCACGCTGCGTATATTCAGCTACAAGGCGCACGTGTATGCTGGTTTGGCCATCATGAACCCTTACGCCCGTGAACAGGTTAAGCGCTATGCGCAATCCGAATCGGAATTGTTTAAGCTGATGATTATGGAAGAAGAGGATGAATTTCGCAGCCGGTTATACCGCGCCCGCGATTTTGTTTTTCACGAAAGCCGTAAGCCCATCATGTTTAACGATGCCGTGATGAAAGAGTTTTCGTTAGCCAATGGCCCCGCCCAGCGCAAACCCAATTCACACCTTAGTATATTGAGTATGGTTGATGCCTGGTACCACCTGGGCGTTAGTCCGTATGATAACCTGATCGCCCAAACCCCGCCGTTCCGTTTACGGCTGGGTATTGCCGAATACCTGTTCAAGAACGAAGAACTGCTGGAAGAATCCATTAAAACCGCCTTATACGACAAAAGTATCCGTGGCGACGACCTCGAGTTCCATTCGGCCGTGCGCGAGTGGTCGTCTATAATAGGCTATGGCGATATGGAAGGCTACAAAAAACATTTTAATCAGGTGCAGGCCTTTTTTAAGGACAGGCTCGACGAAGGTAACAAGCAAAGCGCCGAACTGATCAGGCGATTAACAATGGAATAAATCAACCATCTATCTTCAATAAATAAGTAGCCTTTTTACCGGCAACCTTGTGCTGGTCATCATATTGCTCTTCAGCAATAATAATACTGTTTGACAAAAATTCTTTGCCAAGCATTTCCTCAGCCTGGTCGATATTATATTCCTTATCTTTTATCAGGAAAATAAACCCATAGTCGGATCTCCGGAGTTCTTTCATGGTGATCATCGCTTTCCGCATATGAAAATTTATAGGCAAGGTATATTGTACCCTTACCGGTTTCCCCTTCTGTATCCCCGGTTTCCATCTGGGTGAGTTTAAGAGTACCTTGCTGGCTTCAGCCTCACAACCCGCTCCAATGCAGTTTAACGGGACAGCTTCTACAACTTTGCCTTCCTCATTAACTATAAATTGCATCCTCACCTGGCCGTCAATACCAATTAGCCCTGCAACTTTTGGATAAGTAATATTATTAGTGATATATTCTCCAAATGCGGGTATCCCGCCTTTAAATTCCGGCGGGATGTCTTTGCTTTCGTTGGTACTTTGCTGACCGTAAGCGGCGGCAGTTGCCATTATGGCGATGATCAGGGTGTAAAAAGGTTTCATGTTGGTTAGGTTTATTAAACTAATCTATACAATTATCAGATTGCAATCAAGCACTACAACCTCTTTTATTGAGGCTGATAACGTAACTGCATGGCAACTAAAGAAATATTTTAAAAATAACTTCGTAACTATTTGACAATTAAAGTAAAATTTCTAACTTTGCCGTCCCTTAAAAGGGAATAATATGCCTTGAACGAAGCCCTACTGCTTCGATGGGCGCAAAACAAATTAAAAGAAATGTCAGGAATTATTGGTAAAAAGGTAGGAATGACCAGCATTTTCGACGAGTCAGGGAAAAACATCCCATGTACTGTGATCGAGGCTGGCCCTTGCGTTGTTACGCAAGTGAGGTCTGTTGAAACAGACGGGTATGCTGCTATACAGTTGGCATACGGCGAAAAAAAGGAAAAAAACACTACTGCTCCTTTAAAAGGCCATTTCCAAAAAGCCGGCACTGCGCCAAAAAGCAAGCTGGTTGAGTTCAAAACTTTCGAGGATCAAAAATCATTAGGCGACACCGTTACTGTCGACATATTTGAGATCGGCGATTTTGTGGACGTGGTTGGTACCTCAAAAGGTAAAGGGTTTCAGGGTGTTGTAAAACGTCATGGTTTTGGCGGTGTGGGTATGCAAACTCACGGTCAGCATAACCGTTTACGTGCTCCGGGTTCATTAGGTGCATCATCATGGCCATCACGCGTATTTAAAGGTATGCGCATGGCGGGCCAAATGGGTAACGTTCGCGTTAAGGTACAGAACCTCGAAGTAGTAAAGGTATTTGCCGAGCAAAACCTGTTAGTTGTTAAAGGTTCCATTCCAGGAGCTAAGGGTTCATTCGTAATAGTGGATAAATAAGATGGAAGTTAATGTATTGAACATCTCAGGTAAAGAGACAGGTGCCAAGGTGCAGCTTCCTGAGTCCGTATTCGGAATTGAGCCAAACGACCATGCTATCTATCTTGACGTTAAGCTGTATTTAGCTAACCAACGCCAGGGTACACACAAAGCAAAACAACGTAATGAAATTGCAGGTTCAACCCGCAAATTATACAAACAAAAAGGTACAGGTGGTGCCCGTGCGGGTAGCGTTAAATCGCCATTGTTTAATGGTGGTGGCCGCGTATTCGGTCCGCAGCCGCGCGATTATAGCTTTAAACTAAACAAAAAGCTTAAAGCACTGGCTCGTAAGTCAGCTCTGTCATACAAAGCTAAAGACAACAACATCGTTGTGTTGGAAGACTTTAATTTTGACAGCATCAAAACCAAGAACTACATCAAGCTGGTAGCCGATCTTAACGTTACTGACGTTAAAACTTTGTTGGTATTGCCTGCTGCTAATAACAATGTATACTTATCAAGCAGAAACCTGAAGAAAACAAAGGTTATTACTGCCGACGAGTTAAACACTTATGATGTGCTTAACGCAGGCAAGCTTTTGTTAACCGCCGGTACTGTTAAAACTTTGGAGGAAGCGTTAGCTAAGTAATTATGGAGATTTTAAAGAAGCCTTTACTTACTGAGAAAGTAGCTCAATTAACTGAGAAGCTTAACCGTTATGCTTTCAAGGTTGATCACAGAGCTAATAAGATTCAGATCAAGGCAGCAATTGAGCAAATGTATGGTGTTACTGTAAAAGCGGTAAATACCATGAAATACGTTGGAAAACTGAAAACCCGCAACACTAAGGCTGGTGCCGTACAAGGCCGCTCAGCTACTTACAAAAAAGCGGTTATTACGTTGAAAGACGGCGAAGTAATAGATTTTTATAGCACAATATAAAAACAGAGATGGCAGTAAAAAGATTTAAACCGGTTACCCCCGGTACCCGCTTTAGAGTAGGTGCTGATTACTCTGACGTTACTACCAATGTGCCTGAAAAGTCACTGGTTGTATCACACAAGAAATCAGGTGGACGTAACCATTCCGGTAAAATGACCATGCGTTATATCGGTGGTGGACACAAGAAATCATACCGATTGATCGACTTCAAACGCAACAAATTTGACATACCGGCAAAGGTTGCAACCATTGAATACGATCCAAACCGTTCAGCACGTATCGCTTTATTAGTATACGCTGATGGCGAAAAGAGATATATCATAGCTCCTGAAGGTTTAACCGTAGGTTTAACCGTACTTTCAGGCAATAGTGTAGCACCAGAAGTTGGTAACACGTTACCATTAAAAAGCATCCCGCTGGGTTCAATCATTCACAACATTGAGCTTAACCCGGGCCAGGGTGGTACCATCGCACGTTCAGCAGGTACTTATGCCCAGCTTTCAGCACGTGATGGTAAATACGCTATTATCAAATTACCTTCAGGCGAAACCCGTATGATCCTGTCAACCTGCTTAGCCACTATCGGTACCGTTTCAAACTCTGAAAAGGCTAACGAAGTGTTAGGTAAAGCCGGCCGCAAGCGCTGGTTAGGCCGCAGGCCACGCGTTCGTGGTGTTGCCATGAACCCTGTCGATCACCCTATGGGTGGTGGTGAAGGCCGTTCATCAGGTGGACACCCACGTTCACGCAAAGGTTTATTAGCTAAAGGCTACAAAACCCGCGACAAAAAGAAAACATCGGATCGCTACATCATTGAAAGAAGGAAGAAATAATGGCACGTTCAATTAAAAAAGGACCTTATATTGATTTTAACCTGGAAAGAAAAGTTCTTGTCCTGAATGAATCAAATAAAAAATCAGTGGTTAAAACATGGTCACGCCGTTCCATGATCTCTCCTGATTTCGTTGGTCACACATTTGCAGTACACAACGGCAATAAATTTATACCGGTGTACGTAACAGAAAACATGGTTGGTCACAAGCTGGGAGAGTTTGCGCCAACCCGTACATTCCGCGGTCACGCAGAAAAGAAAAAATAACAGGCAATGGAAGCAACAACAAAAATTAAAAAGTCTGTACTGATCAGGCAACAAAAAGAAGCTGCGAAAGCTCAACAAGGAGGTGCTTCTGTTGCTAAGTTACAAGACTGCCCTACCTCACCACGCAAAATGCGTTTGGTAGTTGACTTAGTACGCGGTAAAAACGTATTTGAAGCTTTAAACATTTTAAAGTTCACTAATAAAGAGGCTGCTATTCGTGTTGAGAAATTACTGGTATCAGCAATTACCAACTGGGAAGCTAAAAACGAAGGCAAAAAGGCTGAAGAAGCCGGCTTGTTCGTAAAAGAGATCTCAGTAGGTGGCGGCCGCCAGCTTAAAAGATTGCGCCCTGCACCGCAAGGTAGAGGTTACCGCATCCGCAAGCGCTCAAACCACGTAACCCTTATTGTGGATAGTAAAAACGAAAACAATTAATTTGAAATGGGACAAAAAGCACATCCAATAGGTAACAGATTAGGAATCATCAGAGGCTGGGATTCTAACTGGTTCGGTGGCAATAAGTACTCCGACAAATTAGTTGAGGACGAAAAAATCCGCAAATATCTTTCAGCACGTATTAACAAAGGCGGCGTATCAAAAGTAGTTATTGAACGTACTTTAAAACGCATCACCGTTACTGTACACACTGCCCGTCCGGGTATCGTGATCGGTAAAGGTGGCCAGGAAGTTGACAAGATCAAGGAAGAGTTGAAAAAACTGACTAAAAAGGAAGTTCAGATCAACATCTTCGAGATCAAACGCCCTGAGCTTGACGCGCAATTAGTAGCTGAAGGCATAGCAAAACAATTAGAAGCACGTATATCTTTCCGTCGTGCCATGAAAACCACTATCGCGTCAACCATGAGAATGGGTGCCGAAGGTATCAAGGTAATGACTTCAGGCCGTTTAGGCGGTGCTGAGATGGCACGTTCTGAGCAATACAAAGAGGGTAGAATTCCACTGCACACATTCCGTGCGGATATTGACTACGCTTTAGCCGAGGCTTTAACTACTTATGGTAAAATAGGTGTTAAAGTATGGATTTGCAAAGGCGAGGTTTACGGAAAACGCGATCTTTCTCCAAACATTGGCAGCAACAGCGGCCCAAGCGGTAAAGGTGGTCGCCCGGAAGGTGGTTCACAATTTGGTGACCGTAACCAAAGAGGCGGCGAGCGCGGTGGCGAACGTCGTGACAATCGTGGTGGCGGTAACCGTGGCCCGGGTGGCAACAACAATCGTGGCGGCCAGGGCGGTGGTAACAACCGCGGCGGCCAGGGTGGCAACAATCGTGGCGGCGGTAGCCGTCCGGGTGGTCCAGGTCAAGGTAGAAGATAATTATTAACAAAGTCGAGACAGACATCGTTTAGATATAAAAGCTTAAAAAAATGCTACAGCCAAAAAGAACGAAGTTCAGAAAGATGCAAAAAGGCAGGATGAAAGGTTTAGCCACTCGTGGTGCTGAACTTTCATTCGGATCTTTCGGTATAAAATCACTCGAGCCGGCCTGGATAACCAGCCGCCAGATCGAGGCAGCCCGTATCGCTGTAACACGTTTTATGAAACGTGAAGGCCAGGTATGGATCAGGATTTTCCCTGACAAGCCTGTAACTAAAAAGCCAGCAGAGGTACGTATGGGTAAAGGTAAAGGTGCCCCTGAATACTGGGTAGCGGTAGTACGCCCCGGCAGGATCATCTTTGAAGCTGAAGGTGTGCCTTTAGAAATTGCTAAAGAAGCACTGCGCCTTGCAGCACAGAAATTACCTGTACAAACAAAATTCATAGTGCGTAGAGATTACGCCGAAGCATAAACGTGGTAGCTACAGGTGGTAAACAAAATATTTGAATACCTGTAGTGTGGTTATTAACATTGTAAGTTGAAAGGTTGTGAGTTACATATTGCTTGCAACTCACAGCTTACAGCATACAACAAATAATATAATGAAGAACTCAGAAATTTTAGAGCTTTCAACCGAGGAGTTGGCTGCGAAGCTGGGTGAGGAGAAAAGCAACCTTACCAAACTGAAATTTGCGCACGCAGTATCGGCTATTGAAAATCCAAGCCGCATAACCAAAGTACGTAAGGACATCGCTCGTTTGACTACCGAGTTAACAAAACGTAAAGCAGCGGCGTCAGCTTCTGAAACGAATTAATTTTTAACATCGGGAAAAAATGGAAAGAAATTTAAGAAAAACACGTACCGGCTTGGTAGTTAGCAACAAAATGGAGAAATCTATCGTGGTTGCAGTGGAGCGTAAAGTAAAGCACCCCATCTATGGTAAGTTCGTAAAAAAAACTACCAAGTTTATGGCTCATGATGAAACGAATACCTGTGGTATTGGCGATACCGTAATGATTATGGAAACCCGCCCCCTGAGCAAAAATAAGAACTGGAGATTAGTTGAAATTTTAGAAAGGGCCAAATAAGATGTTACAACAGGAATCAAGATTAAACGTAGCCGACAATAGCGGCGCTAAAGAAGTTTTAGTGATCCGCGTATTAGGTGGCACCGGTAAAAGATATGCCTCAATTGGTGACAAGATCGTTGTTACCGTTAAAAGCGCAATTCCGTCAGGAAACGTTAAAAAAGGCACAGTATCAAAAGCCGTAGTAGTAAGAACTAAAAAAGAGATCCGTCGTAAAGATGGTTCATATATCCGTTTCGACGATAACGCAGCAGTTTTATTAAATAACCAGGACGAGCCAAGAGGTACCCGTATCTTTGGCCCGGTTGCAAGAGAACTGCGTGAGAAACAATTTATGAAAATTGTATCATTAGCACCGGAGGTATTGTAACATGGCATATAAAGTAAAAACAGAAACCGGCAAATTAAAGCTCCGCAAGGGCGACCTGGTTAAGGTTATTGCCGGTGATTCAAAAGGATCACAAGGTAAAATTATTGAAGTGATTACGGCTAAAAACAGGGCTGTGGTTGAAGGTGCCAACATGGTATCAAAACACACAAAACCTAACGCTGCTAATCCAAACGGCGGTATCGTTAAACAGGAAGCTGCAATTCATATTTCAAACCTGGCGCTGGTTGACCCTAAAACAGGCAACACCACCCGCGTAGGCCGTAAGCTAAATGACGCAGGTAAACTGGTTAGGGTAGCAAAAAAATCAGGGGAGGAAATTAAGTAATGACTTACACACCGAGATTAAAATCAAAATATAAAGAGGAAATCCGCACTGCGCTGAAAGATAAATTTCAGTACAAAAGCGTTATGCAGGTTCCAAAGCTGGAAAAAATTGCTATTAACCAGGGTGTTGGTGGTGCTACTACCGATAAAAAACTTATCGAAAACACCATCACTGAGTTAACAACCATTACCGGCCAGCAGGCAGTATCATCAAAATCAAAAAAGGATATCTCAAACTTTAAATTACGTAAAGGTATGCCGGTAGGTGTACGTGTAACTTTACGTGATAATACGATGTATGAGTTTCTGGATCGTTTAATTGCAGTTGCTTTACCGCGTATCCGCGATTTCAAAGGCATTAACGATAAAGGTTTTGACGGTAAAGGCAACTATACTTTAGGTATTACTGAGCAAATTATCTTCCCTGAGATCAATATTGATAAAATCAATAAAATTCAAGGTATGGATATTACCTTTGTAACCTCAGCTACCAATGACGTTGAAGCGTTGGAATTGCTTAAACAATTTGGATTACCATTTAAAAATCAAAATAATGGCTAAAGAAGGTGTAAAAGCGCGTGAAGTTAAACGTGCTAAATTAGTAGCTAAATACGCTGATAAAAGGGCTGCTTTGAAAGAAGCAGGTGATTGGATCGCTCTGGACAAATTGCCTAAAGCATCATCACCGGTAAAACTGCACAACCGTTGCAAGTTAACCGGCCGTCCTCGTGGTTATATGCGCCAGTTCGGCATTTCGCGTGTTACATTCCGCGAGATGGCATTAGCAGGCCAGATACCGGGAGTTAAAAAAGCAAGCTGGTAAAACAAAAAATATCGAATTTCGGAAGTTCAATTTCGGAATTCGATATTTTATATAAAGATAAATTCGATATCGGACATCGATATCCGGAATAAAGACTAACCGATGGAAGGTCGTTGGCCGGGTGGCCAAAGGAAACCACTATCATAAACAACAATAATGAATACAGATCCAATCGCAGATTATCTTACAAGAGTAAGGAATGCTATTAAAGCCAACCATAGGGTTGTTGAAATTCCTGCATCAAATCTGAAAAAGGAAATCACGAAAGTGCTTTTCGACAAAGGTTACATCGCTAATTACAAGTTTGAAGAAGTTGGTGCTCAAGGCATAATTAAAGTTGCTTTGAAATACCACCCGATAACTAAGATCCCTGCTATCCGCAGCATTCAGCGTATCAGTAAACCAGGTTTGAGAAAATACGCAGGTACTTCAAATTTGCCACGTGTATTAAATGGTTTAGGTATTGCTATCCTGTCAACCTCAAGAGGGGTAATGACAGATAAGGAAGCCCGTCAGCACAATGTTGGTGGCGAAGTTTTATGCTACGTTTATTAATAGGAGAAATTAAGCAATGTCAAGAGTAGGAAAAGCACCTATAGCAATAGCATCTGGCGTAACAGTAACCGTATCGGCTGATAACGTTGTTACTGTAAAAGGCCCCAAAGGTGAATTGCAGCAAGCAGTTGATAAAGATATCACTGTGGAGCAGGAAGATGGTCAGTTACTGGTAAAACGCCCGTCTGAGCAAAAACGTCACAAAGCATTACATGGTTTATACCGTGCGCTTTTAAATAACATGGTTGTTGGTGTAACCACAGGTTACAAAGTTGAGCAGGAATTAGTGGGTGTGGGTTACCGTGCCACCAACACAGGTAATACTTTAGATTTAGTGTTGGGTTACTCTCACCATTACATATTTGAGTTACCACAAGAAATTAAGGTTACAACCACCGCTGAAAAGGGTAAAAACCCTACCATCATCCTTGAATCGATCGATAAACAATTGATTGGTCAGGTTGCTGCAAAAATCCGTTCGTTACGCGCACCGGAGCCTTACAAAGGTAAAGGTATCAAGTTTGTAGGCGAAGTGTTACGCAGAAAAGCAGGTAAATCAGCATCTAAAAAATAATCGTCATGGCAGGTAAATTATCAAGAAGAGACAGAATAAAAAGAGGAATCAGAAAACGCATTTCAGGTTCTTCAGCGCGTCCGCGCTTGTCAGTGTACAGAAGCAATAAAGGTATTTACGCTCAGATCATTGACGATGTAACCGGTAAAACACTTGTATCAGCCTCATCTCTGTCAAAAGAGTTTTCAGCTAACGGTACAAAATCAGATCAATCAGCCGCTGTAGGTAAATTAGTTGCCGAGAAAGCAGTAGCCGCTGGTATTAAAGATGTAGTGTTTGACAGAAATGGTTACTTGTACCATGGCCGTATCAAATCACTGGCTGAAGGTGCACGTGAAGGTGGTTTAAACTTTTAATACAAACGAGAGATGTCAACAATCAACATAAAAAGAGTAAAAACCAGCGAGATCGAATTAAAAGATCGCCTGGTAAGCATACAGCGTGTGGCCAAAGTAACCAAAGGTGGCCGTACTTTCAGCTTCAGTGCCATTGTGGTAGTGGGCGATGAGAACGGTGTTGTAGGTTACGGTTTGGGTAAAGCCAAAGAGGTTACTGAAGCTATTGCTAAAGGCATTGATGATGCAAAAAAGAATCTGGTAAAAGTGCCTATTATTAACGGTACTGTACCTCATGAGCAAATAGGTAAATTCTCAGGCGGTTTTGTTTTCATAAAACCTGCTGCTAACGGTACCGGTGTAATTGCCGGTGGTGCGATGCGTGCGGTATTAGAAAGCGCCGGTGTACATAACGTATTGGCAAAATCAAAAGGTTCATCAAACCCGCACAACGTGGTTAAAGCAACTGTATCAGCATTAGCGCAACTGCGTGACGCTTATACCGTAGCGCAGCACCGTGGTGTTAATTTAGGCAAAGTATTTAACGGATAATCATCATGGCAAAAATCAAAATAACACAGATTAAGAGCGTGATCGATAGAAGTGAGCGCCAAAAAAGGACCATTGAAGCATTGGGCTTGAAAAAAATTAACCATAGCGTTGAGGTTGAAGCTACTCCGGCTATAATCGGTATGGTGCGAAAAGTTAATCATTTGGTAGCAATAGAAAGCATTTAATATCATGAATTTAAGTAATCTTAAACCTGCTGTTGGTTCTATCAAAAGCAGAAAGAGAATAGGCAGGGGTACCGGTTCAGGCCGTGGTGGTACTTCAACTCGCGGGCACAAAGGTGCCGGCTCACGTTCAGGTACCAGCACTAAAGTTGGTTTTGAAGGTGGCCAGATGCCATTGCAGCGCCGTGTACCTAAGGTGGGTTTTAAAAACCCTAACCGTGTAGAGTACGTAGGTGTTAACCTTGATGCATTACAAGGTTTAATTGAGCAGTATTCAATATCAACTATTGATTTTGATACACTGAAAGAGCATGGTTTAGCTTCAAAAAATGACCTGGTTAAAATCCTGGGTCGTGGTGAAATCAAAGCCAAAGTAGAAGTTAAAGCGCATGCATTTTCTGCCTCTGCCCAAAAAGCTATCGAAGCAGCAGGCGGTACAATCGTTAAGTTGTAAATTTCAATGAAGAAATTATTCACCACACTTTCCAATATCTGGAAAATTGAAGATTTAAGAGTGCGTATAATAAACACGCTCTTATTTCTTTTGATATACCGTGTAGGTTCTTTTATCATCCTTCCGGGTGTTGACGCGGCTGCCATCAGCAACGAAACCGCTAAAGAAGGATTGTTAGGCTTGTTAAATATGTTTGCGGGAGGCTCGTTCTCCCGTTCATCTATTTTTGCACTGGGTGTAATGCCATACATTTCGGCTTCAATTGTGGTGCAATTGTTGGGTATAGCTGTGCCTTATTTTGCTAAAATGCAAAAAGAGGGCGAAAGCGGCCGTAACAAAATTAACCAGTGGACCCGTTACCTGACCATCGCTATTACAGCTTTGCAGGCTATCGGCTACGTTAAATCGCAGATCAATCAGGAAGCTAAACTGTTAGATGAGCCTTACTTTACCTTAGTAAGCGTATTTGTATTAACCGCGGGTACATTATTTGTAATGTGGCTTGGCGAAAAAATCACTGATAAGGGTATAGGTAATGGTATATCATTGATCATTATGGTGGGTATTATAGCCCAGTTACCGGGTGCATTTGGTACTGAGTTTGAATCTCGTACAACCGGTGCAGGCGGTTTGGTAACTTTCATCATTGAGATTATTGCACTGATACTGGTAGTAATGTTTACTATCCTGATTGTTCAGGGTACACGCAAAATTGCTGTACAATACGCTAAACGTATTGTGGGTAACAAGCAGTATGGCGGCGTACGTCAGTACATCCCGTTAAAGGTAAACGCTGCCGGTGTAATGCCGATCATTTTTGCGCAGGCATTAATGTTTATACCGGCTACTATTCCGCAGTTTTTCCCGAGCACGGCAACCAATGGTGTATTAATGTCACTGGCTAACTACAACTCATGGTCGCACAATATACTGTTCGCGGTTTTGATCATTCTGTTCACTTATTTCTATACGGCTATCACGGTTAATCCTAACCAAATGGCTGATGATATGAAAAAGAACGGCGGATTTATACCTGGTGTTAAACCGGGCAAAACTACGGCTGATTATATTGATGACGTTATCTCAAAGATCACATTACCGGGTTCGGTATTCCTGGCAATTATTGCCATTATACCGGCACTGGCCAGCAGTGTAGGCGTAAACAGTTTATTTGCCCGTTTCTTTGGTGGTACATCGCTTATCATATTAGTTGGTGTGGTGTTGGATACTCTGCAACAGGTAGAAAGCCATTTATTAATGCGCCATTATGATGGCCTGATGAAAACAGGACGTATCAAGGGCCGTTCGGCAATACCTGCCGCACCGGGCACCGTACCTCCGGCTATATAAGTACTAATGCCTAAGATCCATTATAAATCTGCTGAAGAAATAGAGCTTATACGTGCGAGTGCGCAAATGGTATCTAAAACCCTTGCCGAAGTGGCAAAGGTGATAGGGCCGGGTGTAACTACGCTTGAGCTTAATAACCTGGCAGAAACGTTCATACGTGATAATGGTGGCGTTCCGGCTTTCCTTAACTTCCATGGGTTTCCGTATTCATTATGTATATCACTGAACGATCAGGTTGTACATGGTTTTCCGGGAAAGCATGTGTTAGTAGAGGGTGACCTGGTATCGGTTGATTGTGGTGTGATCCTGAACAAATACTATGGCGACTCGGCCTTTACCTTTGCAATAGGTGAGGTTGACGAAACTACCAAAACATTGATGCGTGTAACACGTGAGTGTTTGGATAAAGGTATTGAGAAAGCGGTAACCGGTATGCGTGTAGGCGACATTGCCTACGCGGTGCAGGAACATGCCGAAAAGCATAAGTTTGGTGTGGTAAAGGAACTGGTAGGGCATGGTGTTGGCCTTGAGCTGCACGAAAAGCCCGAAGTGCCTAACTATGGTAAACGCGGCTCAGGTATTAAGCTGGAAGAGGGTATGGTGATCGCTATTGAACCTATGATTAACGCCGGCCGTGCCGGAATTAAGTTTTGGGATGATGGCTGGACGGTATCAACAGTAGATGGTAAACCATCAGCACATTATGAGCATACGGTAGCCATTAAGAAGGGAAAAGCAGACGTGCTATCAACATTTTCATACATCGATGATGTTTTGAAAGAAAAAAATAATAATTAAAAAATTTTTATTAATTTTGCGTCCCGCTTTTAGGGCGGGTAATTAAGTAGAAATCAATAAAGTATGGCTAAACAATCGTCGATCGAGCAGGACGGCACAATAAAAGAGGCATTGTCAAACGCAATGTTCAGGGTTGAATTGGAAAACGGTCACGAGATTATAGCGCACATTTCAGGCAAAATGCGTATGCACTACATCAAAATTTTACCTGGCGACAGAGTGAAACTGGAGATGAGCCCATACGATTTGACCAAAGGCAGGATTACATACAGATATAAATAAAATAAAGCGATGAAGGTTAGAGCATCAATTAAAAAGCGTAGTGCTGATTGCAAAATCATCCGCCGCAAAGGGAAACTTTACGTGATCAACAAAAAGAACCCTAAGTACAAACAACGTCAGGGTTAATAAAAGAATTGGCAATGATCGTACATCGGTAGCCGCCGGTCGGTTGTTGTGTAACAGTGCAAAATTATAAATATGGCAAGGATTTCAGGTATTGATTTACCAAAAAACAAAAGAGGCGAGATTGGCCTTACTTACATTTACGGTATCGGCCGTTCAACTGCTCAAGACATCTTGAACCAGGCAGGTATCGATTTAAATATCAAAGTACAAGAGTGGACTGATGATCAGTTAGCTGCTATACGTGGTATCATCAATGACCAGATCAAGGTTGAAGGTGCATTGCGTTCAGAAGTACAGCTTAACATCAAGCGTTTAATGGATATCGGTTGTTACCGTGGTACCCGTCACCGTAAAGGTTTACCTCTGCGTGGTCAGCGTACTAAAAATAACTCCCGTACCCGTAAAGGTAAACGTAAGACAGTTGCTAACAAAAAGAAAGCTACTAAATAATAAACAGAATTAAGATGTTAGATGTGAGAAATGAGTTATTGATCACACACACATCTAACGGACAAAGAATAGGATACGATTTATTTGAAATGAGCTGAAGAGGCTCACATCTCAAATATCATATCTAAAAACTTAAAAATAAAATGGCTAAAGGCAAAAAAGTAACCAAAAAGCGTATTGTAATTGTTGAGCCGGTTGGCGAGGCGCATATCAATGCTACTTTCAACAACATCATCATTACCCTAACCAATAAAAGCGGCCAGGCTGTATCATGGTCATCCGCTGGTAAAATGGGTTTCAAAGGTTCAAAAAAGAATACACCATACGCTGCGTCTCAAGCTGCTGCCGATTGCGGTAAAGTTGCTTATGACTTAGGTTTACGTAAGGTTGAAGTATTTGTAAAAGGCCCGGGTTCTGGTCGCGAATCAGCTATCCGTACCCTGCAAACTACAGGTATCGAAGTAACTACAATAAAGGATATTACACCGCTTCCGCACAACGGTTGCCGTCCTTCAAAAAGAAGAAGAGTTTAATTAACACGATTTTTAAAGCTAAGATTCTGCAGTTTAAGGCTGCATGATACTTTAAAACAACTACACAATGGCAAGGTATACAGGACCAAAATCCAAAATTGCGCGCCGTTTCCGTGAGCCGATCTTCGGTCCGGATAAAGCGTTAGAAAGAAAGAACTATCCTCCAGGCATGCACGGTGCATCAAAAAGGAGAGGAAAGCAATCAGAGTATTCAACTCAGTTGCAAGAGAAACAAAAGGTAAAATACACTTACGGTGTATTAGAGCGTCAGTTCGAGAACCTTTTTCACCGCGCGTCAGCTAAAGAAGGTATCACCGGTGAAAACCTGTTGAAATTCTTAGAAGCACGTTTAGATAACGCGGTTTACCGTTTAGGCATCGCGCCTACCCGTTCAGCCGCCCGCCAATTAGTAGGCCACAAACACATCACTGTTAACGGTGAGGTTGTGAACATTGCCTCATACTCGTTAAGAGCCGGTGACGTTATCGCGGTACGTGAAAAATCAAAATCTCTTGAGGCTATCAGCACTTCAGTTGCAGGCCGCAGGATCAATAAATATAGCTGGTTAGAGTGGGATGCTAACGAATTAGTTGGTAAATTCCTTAACTATCCAAACCGCGATGAAATTCCTGAGAACATCAAGGAGAATTTGATCGTCGAGTTATACTCTAAATAAGACATAAGATTTGAGATATATAGTATGAGATATGGGTTTTTAATTAATTACTCATGTCTCATACTGTATATCTCACGTCTGTTTAAATACAATTAGAAATTAAAAAAAGGATATAAATGGCAATTTTAGCATTTCAAAAACCGGACAAGGTTATCATGCAAAAATCGACTGATTTTGAAGGTACGTTCGAATTCCGTCCCTTAGAACCAGGTTTCGGTATAACCATAGGTAATGCTCTGCGTCGTATATTACTTTCATCGTTAGAAGGTTTTGCTATCACTTCTGTTCGTTTTTCAGGAGTTACGCATGAATTTTCAACTATAAAAGGAGTTGTTGAAGATGTAACCGAGATCATCCTGAACCTGAAACAAGTAAGGTTTAAGAAAACCGGCGAATCTGGCGACAACGAAAAGATATTCGTGATCATTAACGGTCAGGATAGCTTTAAAGCTGGTGATATCACTAAATTCTCAAATAACTTTACCGTACTTAATCCTGACCTGGTTTTAGCCAATATGGATTCATCAGTAACACTTGAAGTGGAACTGACCGTGGGTAAAGGCCGTGGTTATATACCAAGCGAAGAGAATAAAAATCCTGACGCTAACGTAGGTGTTATCGCTATCGACTCGATCTACACTCCGATCAAAAACGTTAAATATACTATTGAGAACTATCGTGTTGAGCAAAAAACCGATTACGAGAAATTAGTTCTTGATATTGCTACTGACGGTTCAATTCATCCGGAAGACGCGCTTAAAGAGGCTGCCAAAATTTTGATCCAGCACTTTATGCTATTCTCTGATGAGAACATGATGCTTGAAGCACAGGCTAAAGAAGAAACTAAAGAAGTTGACGAGGAAATACTGCACATGCGTAAGATCCTTAAAACTGAACTGGTTGATCTTGACCTTTCAGTACGTGCGCTGAACTGCCTTAAAGCTGCTGACATCCGCAGCCTGGCTGATCTGGTATCGTACGATGTGGCTGACATGCTTAAATTCAGAAACTTCGGTAAAAAATCATTAACTGAAATTCAGGACCTGGTTAAATCAAAAGGCCTTTCTTTTGGTATGAACCTGGGTAAATACAAACTGGACGAAGAATAACATTTAGATAAGAGATGTTAGATATGAGATGTGAGATTTTTCTCGGTTTTTATATCTAACATTTTTAATAATTAACAACGGGCAGTTGGATTGTAGCGGCGAGTTTATCTCAAATCTCACATCTGATATCTCAAATCAAACAAAAAGGCATAATTCCGAGGGCTTGACGGCAACGCCGCCCAACGGTATGCACGTGCCACAACAAACAAAACAATGAGACACGGTAAAAAAGTAAATCACTTAGGCCGCACCGACAGTCATCGCAAAGCGATGATGAGCAACATGGCTTCTTCGCTTATAATGCATAAGCGTATCACTACAACATTGGCAAAAGCAAAAGCACTGCGTGTGTATGTTGAGCCTCTGATCACCAAATCAAAAAGCGATACTACGCATTCACGCCGTACCGTATTCTCTTACCTTAAAAGTAAGGAAGCCGTTACTGAACTGTTTCGTGACGTTGCATCAAAAGTGGCTGACCGTCCGGGTGGTTACACACGTATCATCAAAATGGAAAACCGTTTAGGTGATAATGCTGAAGTAGCGATCATTGAGCTGGTTGATTACAACACTGTTTACGGTACTGAAGCTGCTGCTCCTGCTGCTAAAAAATCAACACGTCGTCGTGGTGGTGCCGGCAAAGCAAGAACTGCTGCTCCGGCCGCGTCTGCTGAAGTTACTCCGGCTGATGATGCTGTAGTAGTTGAAGAAACTCCAAAAGCTGAGGCTGCTGCTGAGGAAACTCCTGCTACCGAAGCACCTGCAACTCCTGAAAAAGAAGAAAACGCTGAAAAAGGCGAATAATTCATAACAGAACTTAAAAGGTAAAAACGCCCGGCTGATATCAGTCGGGCGTTTTTTGTTCTGGAGTGCGTATCAGATGCTAGGTCCAGTTAGATTTACTCCAATTCGTTTAAAGACTGTTTCTGCATTTGCTTGACCTTCTAAATACCAAAGAATGTTTTGAAGATATGTTTTATTCTTTGAAGTGGCTTGATGAGCCGCGAAATACAAGGATTCGGTAAGCCCCCAATTAATTCTCTTTTTAGCTGTTTTTAAATCATTAACGTCAATTAATTTAATGATATATTTTTTGAAAGTTTCTTCCTCTGAATTATGAAAATAATCTATTAATCTAAATATAACGAAACCGTCAGGTTTTTTATCCTCGTTATAATCGCTATGTAACGCCAAAATTTCATTGGCCTTTTCAATCTTATTAAAAAAGTAGAGTGATTCTAAAAGATTGCCGATAGAAGTTTCATTATTGCGATCCTGATTATAAATTTTTTCAAATACTTCAACCGCTTCAGGGAAGTTATTTAGCCTACATAATAACATAGCTTTATTGGTTGAAAGATTAACATCATCAGGAGCTAATTCTAAGGCAATGGTGCAATACTCATAAGCAGATGTGTTTTGTTTGTCATCCATTAATTTATTTACTTTTTCTTTTAGTTCGAGGACTTTAATCTTTTTGTTTTGCTCTTCATTTTGTGTAATAATTTTCTTTATTTCTGAATCAAAACGGTCTTTCTCGATATCGAAATTTTTAGACTTATTTTCGAATTCTGTTTTTAGTTGTCTCATAGCCTCCAATTCGGATTTGAAATCTTTTTTAATGGAAGTTACATCGCGTAAACCAAAAAAGGTTAGCAAGCCACCTACTCCTAACATTGCTGTAAGTACAAAATTTAACTTCTCAAAGTTTGAACTATATGTTTCCTTTAGAAGTTCTTTTTCAACAGAATAGTTTAATTGTCCGTTTCTTATTTCGTCGGTTTTAGATTTTAGCTGACTTAATTCACTTCTAAGATTATCAACTACAACCTTCAGAGTATCAACGTGATTTTTAGTATCCACATTTTGGGAAAGCATGTATTAGATCCTAATAAAAGGACAAGCAAGGTCAATCGTAAATTATTCATTTGATAGGTTTAAATTATATCGAATATAATCAATTATTCAGCTTTAAAAACCATTGGGAAGAATATTTCTGCCAACCTGTCACCAATTTGTCTTCTTTTACTGACGAAATATATCCATCAAATAGTTGTGAACTGTCGCTTTTCTGCCATTTACCATTTGGCACATGCATTGATAAACAGCTATGGGTAATTAATATTAACAAACAAGAAATAACAATCATACAATATGTCTAAAATTATCGGAATCGACTTAGGGACAACAAACTCATGCGTGGCTGTAATGGAGGGTAATGAGCCTGTAGTTATTGCCAATAGCGAAGGTAAACGCACTACGCCATCAGTAGTTGCTTTTGTTGACAACGGCGAACGTAAAGTGGGTGACCCGGCGAAGCGCCAGGCAATCACCAATCCCCGCAAAACTATTTATTCTATCAAGCGCTTTATGGGCAACCAGTTTAACGAGGTTAGCAAAGAAAAAGAGCGCGTTCCATATAACGTGGTTAGCGAAGGTAACACCCCGCGTGTTGCTATTGACGACCGTAACTATACTCCGCAGGAAATTTCGGCCATGATTCTTCAAAAAATGAAGAAAACGGCAGAGGATTTTTTAGGTACCGAAGTAACCGAAGCGGTTATTACTGTACCGGCCTACTTTAACGATGCACAGCGCCAGGCTACTAAAGAAGCCGGTGAGATCGCTGGTTTAAAAGTACGCCGTATTATCAACGAGCCTACCGCTGCTGCCCTTGCCTACGGCCTGGATAAAGCGCACAAGGACATGAAGATCGTAGTGTTTGATTGCGGTGGCGGTACGCATGACGTATCAGTACTTGAGTTGGGTGATGGTGTTTTTGAAGTAAAATCAACCGATGGTGATACACACTTAGGTGGTGACGACTTTGACCAGGCTATTATTGACTGGTTAGCTGATGAGTTTAAAAGCGACGAAGGTGTTGACCTGCGCAGAGACCCAATGGCTTTGCAACGTTTAAAAGAAGCTGCCGAGAAAGCTAAAATTGAGCTTTCAAGCACTACCCAAACCGAGATCAACCTGCCATATATCACTGCTGCTGATGGTATGCCTAAGCACCTGGTGAAAACCTTGAGCCGCGCTAAATTTGAGCAATTGGTTGACAGCCTGGTAAAACGTACTATTGAGCCTTGCCGTACTGCATTGAAAAATGCCGGTTACAGCACTTCAGATATCGACGAGATCATCCTGGTAGGTGGTTCAACCCGTATCCCTGCTATCCAGGAAGCGGTACAATCATTCTTCGGTAAATCACCGTCAAAAGGTGTTAACCCTGATGAGGTGGTAGCTATAGGTGCTGCTATTCAAGGTGGTGTATTAACCGGTGAGGTTAAGGATGTATTATTGCTTGACGTTACCCCGCTTTCATTAGGTATTGAAACCATGGGTGGTGTAATGACCAAACTGATCGAGGCTAATACCACTATCCCGACAAAAAAATCAGAGACATTCTCAACGGCGTCTGACAGTCAGCCATCAGTAGAGATTCACATTTTACAGGGTGAGCGCCCAATGGCCGCGCAAAACCGTACTATAGGCCGTTTCCACCTGGATGGTATTCCACCAGCACCGCGTGGTGTGCCTCAAATTGAAGTAACCTTTGATATTGATGCCAACGGTATATTGCATGTGTCTGCAAAAGATAAAGCTACAGGTAAAGAGCAAAAGATCCGTATCGAGGCTTCATCAGGCTTAACAGATGAAGAGATCAAAAAGATGAAGCAGGAAGCAGAAGCCAATGCCGAGTCAGACAAAAAAGCTAAGGAAGAAGTTGAAAAACTGAATGCCGCTGATGCTTTGATTTTCTCGACCGAGAAACAATTGAAAGAGTATGGCGATAAAATACCTGCTGATAAAAAAGCACCTATTGAAGAAGGCCTTACCAAGTTGAAAGCCGCACATGCCTCTAAAAACCTGGCCGACATTGAAGTTGCCCAAGGTGAATTGGATAATGCATGGAAAGCTGCATCAGAAGATATGTACAAAGCTGCTGCCGAAGCCGGTCAGCAACCGGGTGCCGAAGCTGGTGCCGGTGCACAAGCCGAAAATTCAGATACCGTAACTGACGTTGATTACGAAGAAGTAAAAGACGACAAGAAATAATAATTTCTGACATATTGAAAGGCCCTGCAGCGATGAGTTGCAGGGTCCTTTGTTTTTATATGGTGTGATACTATATATTGATCTCAATGATACCTGAATGGTAAGGTACCTCTTGCGCCTTAACACTCTTTCCAAAGCCGTGAGGCATTAATTTCAACGTATTGAATTTTGAGGTATAAGTGCCCTCCGCTACGGCAAGTGTTACCTTATTATTTTCAGCTTGATAGCTGATCTCTCTTTGATGAAAGATACCGCGCTCGTTATCGTAGGTTACGCCGTCGTCCTCGTAATAAACAAATGTTGAATCTTCTGTGCCTTTCCAGATGTGCAGGTACAGGATGCCGTCGCCCGCTTCGTTAGTGCTTTGGATGACGCTTTGCATCGGGATGATGCCGCCGGCCTTTACAAATACAGGCAGATCATTTAAAGGGGCAGGTACGGAGTGGGCCATGCCGCCCTCATAAGCCTTATCATTACCAAAGCGGTACCATTCACCCTCGGGTAAATAAACCTCGGCGGTAAGCCTGGTACTTTCAACCGGTGCCACTAACAAGGAATTGCCGAAAAGGAATTGGTTTTGGTAGCGAACGTCAAAAATATTTTCATCGAGTGTATGATCAATGGCTAATGTACGGCTCAATGGTAATCCGTTTTGTGAGGATTCATAAAAGCCGGAATAAATGTAAGGCAGTAATTGATACCGCAGCTCAATGTCCTTACGGATGATGGCCATATTCTCCTCGCCCCATTCCCACGGCTCACGCATGGCGGTACCTATTTCGGCGTGGTTGCGGTACATGGGGATATATACACCGAGCGAATTCCAGCGCAGCATCAATTCTGGCGTAGGGTTGCCGGTGTAACCGCCAATATCTACCCCGGTGAATGACATACCCACCAGCCCCAGGCTGTTCACCAGTCGCTGTCCGTATAGCATGTGTTCATCAGTAGCGGTGTTATCGCCCGTCCACACGGCCGAAAAGCGCTGTGTGCCGCAATAGGCTGCACGGGTAAGCATAAAGGGGCGTTTGTTGCCTAATATTTTACGCGTGCCGTTATATGTGGCTTTGGTCATTTCCATACCGTAGGCATTGCGTACCTCGGCCATGTATTTGTCGCCGAATTTTACCAGGTAGGGGATGTTTTGTCCCCAGGCGGCAGGTTCGTTCATGTCGTTCCAAAAACCTTCAATACCCGGCTCGGTAAGCGCGGTAAAGGCAGCACCCCACCACTCTTTTACTTCATCATTAAAAAAGTTGGGGAAGTGGCAGCGGCCCGGCCATACGCTGGCTACGTAATTATCGCCATTGATATAGGTAGCAAAGTAGTTTTTAGCAACGCCCTCATCATACTGCTTATATCCTTCCTCAACCTTAATCCCCGGATCGACTATACAAACCGTGCGAAAATCAAGCGCTTTAAGTTGATCTATCATCCCTTTCGGATCCGGGAAAGCCTCATCATTCCAGGTGAAGATCTTGTAATTGTCCATATAATCTATGTCACAATAAATCACATCGGCAGGTATGTTATGCTCCCTAAACTTTTGGGCGATGCCCAGCACCTCATCGGCACTCATGTAACTGTAGCGGCATTGCTGGTAGCCAATGCTCCATAGCGGCGGCATTTCCATACGCCCGGTAAGCCAGGTATAATCCTTAATAATTTCGGCCAGACCCTGCGCTCCGAAAAAATAGTAATTCATGTCGCCGCCATCGGCACCAAACCAGCTCATTTCATCATCGGTAGTTGCGCCAAAGTCGAAATAGCTTTTGTGGGTATTATCAAAAAACAACCCGTAAGTTAACCCGCTGTGCAGCCCGATAAAGAAGGGGAAGGTTTTATACAGCGGGTCAGTATAGATGGTGTGTTTGGACGCATCCATATTCCAGTTAACGTAATGCGTACCACGGCGGTTAAGATCGCCTGTTTTTTCGCCCAGGCCAATAAACTTTTCATCAGCATAAAGCTTACGGTAATTAACTACCCGCTCGTTTTGCCAGTTAATGCCAAAACGGGCATCATCCTCACTTAGCGGTTTACCATCTGTAGTGTAAAAATTAAACCGTAGCGGGGCCTTGCTTACTTTAAGTATCAGCTGATCAGTGGTAACCGTAAGCTCGTTTTCGGCCTCCGTAAATTTGATGCTTGTTTCCGGCTGCTGTATTACCGCGAAAGAATGATCAGCCTTATCCGGCGTTTTGGTAATATTTACCCGGATGATGGCCGGGGCATACACCCATATTTTGGCCGTCGCTTCGGCCGTTTGTATGGTGATATGATCGTTATGTGGAGTTACCTGTTTTGCGTTACCTAATAGCTGGGTTTGCATACTGTTGGTTTTTGCTTGTTAATGGTTGCCAATTTACACTTACTATGTTGCTTATTAAACTTTAAACGGGCTAATTATTGTTTTGTGGCGATCAGTGAAAAATATATGGCTCGTATGCCTTATTGTTTGTCGTTTTTGCACCCCTTTAACCGCCGATACTGGCAGGCCGTTTGTGCACTATTATAAAACCAATAACCATGTTTAAACCAAACACAGCATTTGCAGGCTTTTCTGTAAACAACATAGCGCAAGCTAGGGATTTTTACGGAACCACTTTAGGGCTTGATGTACAACTGAACGAAATGGGTGTGCTCGATATTAAGTTACCGGGCGGTGGATCAGCTATTATTTATCCCAAACCAAACCATCAGCCGGCCACATTTACGGTGCTTAACTTTGTAGTTAACCGTATTGAAGATGCCGTTCAGGAACTCAAAGCGAAGGGTGTCGCGTTTCAAAGTTATGACATGCCCGAACTTAAAACCGATGATGATAATATTATGCGCGGAAACGGCCCGACCATTGCCTGGTTTACCGACCCGGCAGGTAATATACTATCCCTGATAGCAGAAGGTTAATTATGGCTAAAGCCTATTTTAGTATATTCGCCGTATGGCGAAATTCAAGCGGTTAAAAAGAGCAGTTGAGTTTATTGAGCATCCTTCAGCGGGTGGTATTTTGCTGTTGGCCTGTGTTGTGCTGTCATTAATATTGGCCAACTCCCCAGCTAAAAATGCCTTTGCTGATCTGCTGAATATAAAGGTTGCAGGTAACGCGCTCGGCCCGCATTTTACGGTTACATCATTTATTAATGATGGGCTGATGGCCATATTTTTTTTAATGGCGGGGTTGGAGATCAAGCGTGAAATGGTAGAAGGGGAGCTGTCTGAAATAAAGAAAGCGGCCTTGCCGGTAATGAGCGCCATTGGCGGGATGGTTTTCCCGGCGCTGATCTATTTCTTATTTAACCGTGGCGGCCAAACCTCGGACGGATGGGGCATACCAATGGCTACCGATATTGCCTTTGCCGTAGCCATATTAAATGCTTTACGCAAGTTTATACCCACGGGGGCCAAAGTGTTTTTGACCGCCCTGGCAATTGTAGATGACCTGGGGGCAATTATTGTGATCGCATTGTTTTATACGCAGGGACTGGAAATAAACTATTTATTTTATGCCCTTGGCTTTTTAGCACTGGCTTTAGTATTTAATTATTTCGATCTGAAAAACGCCTGGTTTTACCTGGTGCCAGGCTTGTTTATGTGGTACTTTATTCATCACTCAGGTATACACGCCACCGTTGCCGGTGTATTAACTGCCTTTGCCATCCCTGTAAAAATACGATCGGGCTACTCACCATTATGCGAGTTGGAGCATAAATTATCGGCACCGGTTAATTTTTTGATTTTACCTGTATTCGCTTTAGCTAATACCAATATAACGTACGAACAGGGAATGCTTGGCGGCCTGATAACCCCGCTTGGTTTAGGTGTAATTTTCGGGTTGGTAATAGGTAAACCCTTGGGTATATTTTTAATGACTTTTGCGGCCGTTAAAACCAAACTGAGTAAACTGCCCGAAGGCATAAACTGGGCGCACATTGCCGGCATCGGTACTTTAGCGGGGATAGGTTTTACCATGTCCATATTTATCTCCCTGCTATCATTCAGTGAGCCCGGGTTGCAGAGTAGTGCCAAGTTCGCTATCCTTACCGCGTCAGTTATTGCGGCGTTGGCGGGTTTTGTTGGATTGAGAGCATATTCAAAAAGGGTGGGAAGATGATTTTCTTAATTTTTTCTCATCACCAACGAAAGTGAAGTAATCTTTTTAGACATAGAATATTTTAATTTAAAGATATTTATAATATCAATGATATTAAAACGCCTCAGCTAAACTTAAATATAAACCGCTTTGGCGTTTTTCGCCAGGGCGTTGCTCGCCGAGGGCGTAATCAACACGCATGCTCAGGCCTTTCTCTACATCAAAAAAGTACCTGCCGCCCAGGCCGTAGCTGGGTTTTAAGCCATCCAGGTCAAAATTATCATTAAATACTTTACCCACGCCGCCAAAGCCTACTATGCCAAAGCGCTTGCTCAGGCGGTAGCGAAGTTCGGTTTGCGCGGCAATCAGGTTCCGGTCGCGAAAGCGGCCGTTGTAGTAGCCGCGCATAATTTCGTCGTTACCCAATGCGGGCAACAGGTAAAAAGGCTCACGTGCGCCTACCAGGTTTTGCTCCTGCGCGTTAAAGCCTAAAACCAGTTTTTTACTCAGCGAAAAAAACTGCGCGTATTCAATATTCAGCAAGCCGCCGCGGTAATCGTTATTGCTGAACATACCCTTCATAAAGTTGAAATAGGCGGTTACCACAGTGCCTTTGGTGGTGTAGGTGTTATTGTTGCGGTCGTCAAACACAAAGCTGGGGCCTGCAAAAAATATACTGCCGCCACGGGGTTGCTGGCTGCGTTGCAGGGTTTGGTATATACCTCCCGGCTCCTTATCGGTAAACTTATAATCAAGGCCACCGGCAGTAATACCGATATACAGATTTTTAGTAATGCGTTTTTCGGCAGTAAGGTTTACGCGCAGGCGCTTTTGGCCAAGGCGGTCAAGGTTGGCCTTGTCAGTTTGGTTGCCTGTGCCAAAATAATCAAACGGGAAATTAATGTAGCTTACGGTAGCGGTGTAATGATATTTGTTTTGCGGTGTCCAGTAATTGGTGCTCAGGCTAAAGCGGCTTTGGCCTTTGGTGGTAATGGTAGCATAGCCAAATACATTTGATACGCGTGTACCCTCATTCAACGTATCGGTATAAAAAGAATACAATGCCGAACCGCCCCCTTCTAACCCTGTTTCTGGCGCGGAGCTTAGCACGGGGAGTATAAAAAAGCTGCTGTGTTTGCTGCTGTCCTGCTCAAACAGCATTTTGCGTACAAATTTTGGTAAAAAGCGCATCTGTGCAAAGGCCGGTTGTAAGCCTGTAACAAGCAAGAGCGCTATAAAAAGTTTTTTCATCAGTAATGATAAAGGTGCCGCTAAAGATGCGAATTTATAATAACAGCATAAGCCTGTTTTAAGGAATACTTAAATGATGCTGCCGTTATTAAAATGATAGTACCGGGCAACGGCAGATTTCAGAAATTCAAATAAGCATCTCAACAAAATAGCTACTTTTGCAAAAAATTAACAGTAACCATCATGAGTACAGAAGCAAGAGGGCCGATATCACAGTTTATCGAGAAAAATTATCTGCATTTTAATGCCGCGGCATTGGTTGATGCAGCCAAAGGGTATGAAACACATTTAACCGAAGGCGGCAAAATGATGGTTACCCTTGCCGGTGCCATGAGTACTGCCGAGCTGGGTATTTCACTGGCCGAGATGATCCGCCAGGGTAAAATCGATATTATATCATGTACAGGTGCTAACCTCGAAGAGGATATTATGAACCTGGTAGCGCACTCACATTACAAACGCGTACCTAACTATCGCGATTTGAGTCCGCAGGATGAGTGGGATCTGCTGGAAAATCACTACAACCGTGTTACAGATACCTGCATCCCGGAGGAAGAAGCTTTCCGTCGTTTGCAAAAGCATATTTATAAGATCTGGAAAGATGCCGATACTGCCGGTGAGCGTTACTTTCCGCATGAATTTATGTATAAGATACTGCTGAGCGGCGAGTTGGAGCAGTATTACGAAATAGACCCCAAAAACTCATGGATGCTGGCTGCTGCCGAAAAAAACCTGCCTATTGTAGTACCGGGCTGGGAAGATTCAACCATGGGTAACATCTTCGCGTCTTATGTAATTAAAGGCGAAATTAAGGCTACTACCATGAAAAGCGGTATCGAGTACATGGCCTGGCTGGCGGATTGGTATGTAAAAAACTCAGACGGCAAAGGCATCGGCTTTTTCCAGATAGGTGGTGGTATAGCGGGCGATTTTCCTATATGCGTGGTGCCGATGCTTTACCAGGATATGGAAATGGAGCAGATACCATTCTGGAGCTACTTTTGCCAGATATCTGACTCAACCACTTCTTACGGCTCGTACTCAGGCGCGGTACCTAATGAGAAGATTACCTGGGGAAAGTTGGATGTGAACACACCAAAATTCATCGTAGAGTCTGACGCGACGATTGTAGCGCCCCTCATTTTTGCCTGGATATTAAAACAATAAACAAAAAATCAAAAATGATTTTTGTCAACAAAAAATGTGCGGTTAAACAGCAATAGGCAAAAAATGCGAATAAAGGCGATTTAAAGCATTTTTAGCCTTGTTTAGAACGATTATAAATTGTTGATAACTGTCATTTCTTTGTCAGCCATACTGTAATAAATTTTACTTTTGTGGCTGTAAAAATTGGATAAACGGCATCAATACCGTCCTGTTTTTAAAATTTTAATAAATATAATTCAGCATAAACACGCTTTATGAGAAATATCTCATTACTATTTAAACAATTTTCAAGAACAGTTTTACTGCTTGCGGGCCTTACAGCAATGACCACCGCGGCCAATGCTCAGGGCGATCCGGCAAAGGGTGAAACTATTTTTAAAGCCAAATGTACGGCTTGTCACAAGATCGATAAAAGACTTGTAGGCCCGGCGCTTGGCCCGCAAATTACTTCAGAAACCGATGATGCTTATCTGATCAAATGGATTCAGAACAGCCAGGCATTGGTTGCTGCAAAAAACCCAAAGGCGGTAAAAATTTATAATGAGTACAACCAAATCCCGATGACGGCTTTCCCGGAATTGAGCGATGCTGATGTAACCGACATTATAGCTTACGCCCGTGCAGAGCAGAAAAAACTTACCGCTGCACCTGCGGGTGGTGGCGCTACATCAGCCGCTCCTGCTGAAACAGGCCCAAGCGCGCTGTTGATCTGGGGTTTAATTGGCGTTATCGTTATCGCCTTTATCGTTATCCTGGTATTGAATAAAGTAATCGGCACTTTAGAGCGCCTGCTGCTTAAAAATAAAGACCTGGTAATTGAAGAAGAGCCTGAAGTTGAGGGTGAGCCGGTTGATCGTTTAGCTGGTATCAAAAAGCTGGCTAAAAATAAAAAACTGGTATTCTTTGTTGTGCTTTGCGGCGCTATCGCAATGGGTAGCTGGAGCTGGGTAACCATGTGGAACACTAATATGCACCAGGGTTACCAACCGGTACAGCCTATCAAATACTCGCACGAGCTGCACGCCGGTGCCATGAAGATTGATTGCCAGTACTGCCACTCGGGCGCGTACAAATCAAAAAACGCTTCCATTCCGTCACTTAACGTTTGTATGAACTGCCACAAGGTTGTTAAAACCGAGTCGGCTGAGATACACAAAATTTATGACGCTTTGGGTTACGATCCGGACAAGGGTACTTACGATACCACTAAGGCCAAGCCTATACAGTGGGTGCGTATACACAACCTGCCTGATTTTGCTTACTTCAACCACTCGCAACACGTAGTAGTTGGCGGTGTAAAATGCCAGCAATGCCACGGCCCTATCGAAACCATGCCTGAGGTTTACCAGTACTCGCCACTAACCATGAAATGGTGTATACAGTGCCACAAACGTACCGACGTTAAATTTAAAGATAACGCCTACTACGATAAGATGACCAAGGTGCATGATATGATCAAAAAGGGTGAAAAGGTATCAGCAGCCGTAATGGGTGGTTTAGAGTGTTCTAAATGCCACTATTAATATCAGAGATTTAAAACTTAGCAATTACAGTTTATATAGCTTAAATGGATAGCAATAAAAAATACTGGAAAGGTTTAGAAGAGCTAAACAGAACGCCGGAATTTGTTGAGAAAAACAAGCACGAGTTTGCCGAGCCGCTTCCGATTGAGGAAGTGCTGAGCGGTGCAGGCCTTGCTTCACGAACTCCGCGCCGTGATTTCCTTAAAGCACTGGGCTTTGGTGTGGGTGCCGTTACACTGGCTGCCTGCCAAAAAGTGCCTGTACATAAATCAATACCATACCTTATTAAACCTGAAGAGGTTACCCCGGGTGTGGCCAACTACTATACTTCAACCTATAATGGCCACGCCATATTGGTTAAAACCCGCGAGGGCCGCCCTATTAAAGTTGAAGGTAACCCCGGCGACCTTTTAGCCGGTGGTGGTTTGAGCGCGCAGGCACAGGCTTCGGTACTTGATTTATATGATACCAACCGCCTTAAGGACCCGCAATTAAACGGCAGCGATGCAGGTTGGGATGAAGTGGATACTTTTGTTAAACAACAACTGGCGGCTGCACAAGCCGGCGGTAAAAAGATCCGCATCATCAGTTCAACGGTTCACAGCCCTTCAACCCAGGCGGTAATTAATGATTTTATTGCTAAATACCCTGCCGCGGCACACATCAATTACGATGCGTTTTCGTACACAGGTATTATACAGGCTAACCAGCAAAGCTTTGGCAAAGCGGTGTTGCCTCACTATAACTTTGATAAGGCCGACGTAATTGTTAGCGTAGGTGCAGATTTCCTGGGTTCATGGATCTCAGGCGAGGAGTTTACCAAACAATACGTATCAAACCGTGGCAGCAAGGCGCTTGAGTCTAAAAAAATGTCGCGCCACATTCAGTTTGAAAGCGGTATGAGCGTCACCGGTACTAACGCCGATGCCCGTATCCCGGTAAAAGTATCTGAAGAAGGCTTGGTATTGGTAGCACTTTATAACGCGATATCAGGCACCACGCTTCCGGGTACTAAAAAGCTGGAAAGCGCAAAAGCGCAAACAGCCGTAGCGCTTGCCGCTAAGGAGTTGCTTGCCGCTAAGGGTAAAGCGCTTGTAGTAGCAGGTTCAAACGAAGTGGCTAACCAGGTTGTGGCTAATGCCATAAACAGCCTATTAGGCAGCTACGGAGCTACTATCGATCTGGATAATCCTTCAAATCAATACAAAGGTAACGATGCGCAATTCGTAGCCTTTATAAACGAAGCAAAACGCGGTGAAGTTGGCGCAGCCATCTTTCTGAACGCTAACCCTGCTTACGATTACTTTAATCAAAAAGATGTTAAGGATGCTTTAGGTAAGATCAAACTTAAAGTTTCCTTCTCAAGCCAAAAAGACGAAACCGCTGTTTTAGCCAATGTGATAGCGCCAAACCACCACTACCTTGAATCATGGGGTGATGATAACGCGATATCAGGTTATTACACCATAGTACAGCCAACCATCAACCCGGTATATAACACCCGCCAGGCAGAGCAAAGCTTACTGGTGTGGAGCGAAAACCCGGTTACTGATTACTACGCTTACGTACGTAATAACTGGGTTAGCAACCTGCTTACTTTAGGTGGTTTATCAGGCCAGAGCGGTTGGGAAACCTTACTGCAAACCGGCTTTGTTAAAACTACACCAAAACCGGCTACCCCGGCTACAAGCACTGCCAATGTAGGTGCTGCCGCTCAACTGATCGCCTCAAACAGCGCTAAGCTTGCTGCAAGCGGTGATGATAAGGTTGAAGTTCAGCTTTACATTAACACAGCCGTTGGTGATGGTAGCTATGCCAATAACCCATGGTTACAGGAGCTGCCGGATTCGGTATCAAAAGTTACCTGGGATAACTACGCTGCCCTTGCGCCAAAATCAGCCGAGAAGATGGGCCTTTCAGAAGGCGACGTAGTAAAGATAGAGGCAAACGGCTATTCTATTGAAGTACCGGTATTATTCCAGCCGGGTCAGGCACAAGGCACTGTTTCGGTAGCTGTAGGTTACGGCCGTACACACTCAGGGCTGGTAGGTAACAACGTTGGTAAAAACGCTTATCCTTTTGCCAGCTATAGCAATGGTACTATCGGTAAAACACTGGTTGCTACTATATCAAAAACCGGTGAGGTATCGCCGCTCGCGCAAACACAAACACACCATTCATACGAAGGCCGTGATGTGGTACGTGAGGTTAGCCTAAAAGAATTTGTTAAAGACCCTGCCGCCGGTTCTGACCACGGTAAGGAGCATAAAACATACGATCTGTGGGATACGCATGAGCGCCCGGTTTATGACTGGAAAATGGCCATCGACCTTAACGCCTGTACCGGTTGCGGTGCTTGTATCGTAGCTTGTAACGTTGAAAATAATATTCCTGTTGTAGGTAAGGACGAGGTTCGCCGCCGTCGTGAAATGCACTGGATCCGTATTGACCGTTACTACAGCTTTGAGAAAAACGGAAAAGCCGCCGCTGACGAGGAAACAGGCCTGGTGACCAAGGAGAAAGAGATTGCCAAACTGGAAGATCTTGACAACGTTACCGTAGTGCACCAGCCGATGCTGTGCCAGCATTGCGACCACGCCCCTTGCGAAACCGTGTGCCCGGTACTGGCTACCGTACACTCATCAGAAGGTTTGAACCAAATGGCTTACAACCGTTGCGTTGGTACCCGTTACTGCGCTAACAACTGCCCTTATAAAGTACGCCGCTTTAACTGGTTTAACTACTGGAATGATTCACGTTTTGATAACTACCTGCAAAACGAGCATACGCAACTGGTATTAAACCCTGACGTTACTACACGTTTCCGTGGTGTAATGGAGAAATGCTCAATGTGCGTACAACGTATACAAGCCGGTAAACTGAAAGCTAAAATTGAAAAACGTCCGCTTACTGATGGCGAGATCAAAGTGGCCTGTCAGCAAACCTGTACAGCAAACGCTATCATATTCGGTAACGCAAATGATCCTAACTCAGAACTTTCAAAAGCATTAAAGAGCGAAAGAACTTATTATGTGTTACAGGAGCTTAACGTACAACCGGGTATTGGTTACCAGGTAAAGGTTAGGAACACTATTGAAAACGAATTAGCTTAATTATTACAAACAGAGATATAATATATATGGCATCTCACAGTGAATCAATAATCAGGGAACCGTTAATTACGGGCAAGAACATCACCTATGCCCAGATAACTAACGAGGTTTTACTCCCTGTAGAAAATAAACCAAACAAAGCCTGGTGGATAGGTTTTGTTGTAGCCTGCCTGGGTGCTATGCTTTGGGTAGTTAGCATCAGCCTTACCTTTTGGTATGGTTTAGGTGAGTGGGGCCTTAACAAAACCGTAGGCTGGGCTTGGGATATTACCGGCTTCGTATGGTGGGTAGGTATCGGCCACGCCGGTACGCTTATCTCGGCGGTATTATTGTTGTTCCGTCAAAACTGGCGCAACTCCATCAACCGTTCTGCCGAGGCGATGACCATCTTCGCGGTAATTTGCGCCGCTACCTACATTGTAGCGCACATGGGCCGCCCGTGGTTGGCATACTTTACTTTACCACTGCCAAACCAGTATGTACTTTGGGTAAACTGGAACTCGGCACTGATGATGGACGTATTCGCGATCTCTACTTACTTCTCGGTATCATTAGTATTCTGGTACACCGGTTTATTGCCGGATATCGCAACCATTCGTGACCGTGCAGTACCGGGCCTTCGCCGTCGTATCTATTCTATATTATCATTCGGCTGGTCGGGTTCAGTAAAAACCTGGCAGCGTTTTGAAACCGTATCGCTTATCCTCGCCGGTATATCAACGCCACTGGTACTTTCGGTACACACCATCGTATCATTTGACTTTGCAACCTCGCTTGAACCGGGATGGCACACCACCATCTTCCCGCCATACTTTGTTGCGGGTGCGATCTTCTCCGGTTTCGCCATGGTACAAACCCTGTTGCTGGTTACGCGTAAAGTATTAGGTCTTGAAAACTATATTACGATGTTCCACATCGAGTCAATGAACAAGATCATCACGCTTACCGGTTCAATAGTAGGTGTGGCTTACTTAACAGAGTTCTTCATCGCATGGTATTCAGGTGTTGAGTATGAGCAATACGCATTCATCAACCGTGCAACCGGCCCTTACTGGTGGGCGTACTGGAGTATGATGTCATGTAACGTGATCTCTCCGCAGCTATTCTGGTTCAAAAAACTACGTACAAGCATTCCATTCTCATGGGCGCTTTCAATCGTGGTGAACATCGGTATGTGGTTTGAGCGTTTCGTGATCATCGTTACCTCACTTCACCGCGATTATATCCCATCAAGCTGGGTAATGTTCTATCCAAGCTGGGTTGACGTGGGTGTGTTCATCGGATCTATCGGTTTGTTCTTTACCATGTTCCTGCTGTTCATCCGCTTCCTGCCTTCAGTGGCGATGGCCGAGGTGAAACTGCTACTGAAATCATCAAGCGAGCAGGCTAAGAAGAAGCTGATCACAGAAGGACACCTTGATCCGGAACAAGTGAAAGATTATACAGATGCGTTAAAGAAGTATGACAGTGTTGACCTGGCAGACTACCAAACAATAAAATAATGAGCAGCACTAAATTTATATTAGGTCATTTTGACGATCCGGATGATATGATGCACGGGATCGAAAAGCTACAAAAAAACAGCATACCTATTTATGATGTGTATTCGCCAATGCCTATACACGGTATCGAAGCTAAATTAGGTATCAAGGATTCTCGCTTAGGTTATGCCGCATTTTGCTTTGGCTGCCTGGGCGCAACCGTCATATTCAGCATTGTTTATTATACCCTGGTGCATGATTGGCCGATGAACATTGGCGGTAAGCCAAACTTCCCGATGCCGGTATTTGTACCTTTTACCTTTGAGTGGACCATTTTATGGACCGCCTTTGGTATGGTGTTTACCTTTTTTGCAGCTACACACCTGTTTCCGGGCCGTGCACCACGTGTAATGGATCTAAGGGCGACTGACGACAGGTTTATAATCGCAGTTGACGCTAAAGGAAACATACCACACGAGGATATAACCAATTTGTTAAAAGAAGCTGGAGCTGTTGAAATTAAGCATAACGAAAGGAAGTATGTTAGCTATGAATAAAATTAAGATATTAGGTATAACAGCCTTCTCTATCGCTGCATCAATATTAGTTACCTCATGCAAGGATAAAAGAAGTACAGGTTGGGAATATGCGCCTAATATGTACAGGCATATAGCGTATGATCCGGATCAGGCTAACCCTAACTTTGCCGATGGTAAAACCGCGCAGGTTCCACCTAAAGGTACTATACCGGTAGGCTTTACCCGTTTTGATTTTCCGAACACTAAAGGTGGTTATGATAGTGCCAGCGTTGTGGTTAAAAGCACGCTTGCTGCCAGCAAAAAGAATTTTGAGGATGGTAAAGTATTGTACCTGCATTTTTGCTCGCCATGCCATGGCGCAACAGGCCAGGGCGACGGTTTAGTGGTAGCACATGGTTACCCTGCGCCGCCATCATACTCAAAAGGGCAGTCATCACGCGGTGGTGCCATGAAAGACCTGACCGATGGTAAAATTTATCATACAATCACTTACGGTGTAAACGCAATGGGTTCTTATGCTTCGCAACTGTCGCCGCAGGAGCGTTGGAAAGTAGTAGCCTATGTTCACCATTTACAAACTTTATAATACTTTATATTAATGGGTACTCATACAAGTATTGACGAACGATACGAATTTTCAGGTAAGATAAAAACCTGGAGTTTAATAGCCATAGTTATTGGCGTGGTGGGAGTTGCCTTCGGTTTTTTGGCCGGCGGAGATTCAATACAACGCACGTTCAGTAACTTATTGCTTATGAGCTATTACTTTGCGTGTGTATGTACAGCCGCTGTATTCTTTTTAGCTTACCAATATGTGGCGCAGGCCGGTTGGTCAGCCTCTATACTGCGTGTACCGCAGGCTATGGCAAAAGTACTGCCGGTTGCCGCTGTTATCATGATAGTTGTTGCCGCCGCGGGTTTATTTACCACACATGAGGTTGTAAATGAGGAAGGCCATAAAGAAGTTATGCCCTACCTTTATGGCCACTGGGCTGCTCATGGTTTAACTGATGTTAACAGTGAGCATTATGATCCGCTTATCGCCGGTAAATCAGCATTCCTTAACATACCTGTTTTCTTTATCGTAATTGTTGGTTTAACTTTCCTATACTCCCTGTTTGGCCACCTGCTGGTTAAATACTCAACCAATGAAGATGAGTTGGGTGGAATGTTCAACTACAACAAGAGCTTTAAAATGTCGTGTATATTCCTGGTGATCTTTGGTTTCACCTTCCCGATATTCGCGTTTGACAGTATCATGTCATTAGAGGCACACTGGTTCTCTACTATGTTTGGCTGGTACAACCTTGCTGCCATGCACGTAAGCGGGTTAGCAGTAATCACCCTGATCGTATTGTACCTGCGTAACAAGGGTTACATGCAATGGGTTACTGATAACCACCTGCACGATTTAGGTAAACTGATGTTCGCCTTCTCTATCTTCTGGACTTATGTATGGTTCTCTCAGTTCTTCCTGATCTGGTATGCCAACATGCCTGAAGAAACCGTTTACTTTTACAAACGTTGGGAGCCTGAATACAAATGGTGGTTCTGGTTAAATATTGTGTTAAACTTCTTGGCTCCATTGTTACTGTTAATGTCTCGCGATGCCAAGCGTATAGGCGGCAGATTAAAACTAACCGCTACCGTGATCCTGGTAGGCCACTGGCTTGATTTTTACCTGATGGTAATGCCGGGCACTATTCACCATGAGCCGGGCCACGAAGTTCATATCTGGGATCTGTACGGCATCCAGGAACTGTTTATCGCCGTAGGTTTTGTTGGTTTACTTACTTTCTTCACATTCAATTCGTTAAGCAAGTTTAAATCACTGATCCCTAAAAAACATCCGTTCCTTGAGGAGAGCTTACATCACCACATATAAATATTGTTAACTTTGCACTCAAACTACAGAATACCAAACAAAGCAGTAAAATGGCATTCAAAAAACTTATAAATTCTAAAAAACTACTTTCGCTATTTGCGATGCTGACCCTTTTTGGCACCCAGGTGCTTATGGCACAGGTTGAATCAACAACCAAAGCCGCAGAAGGTGCTCCAGCCGCAGTTGCCAATGCCGCTGACAAACCAAGTGTATGGGCAGGCCCGTTTTATTATGTTCTGCTATTTTTAGTGGTATGTTTAGCGGTTGCCATTGTTGGTAAAATTCTGCGTGTGTACGATCTTACTAAACAGATCCAGGGTAAAAAACCAATGAACTGGAATAACATCACAGGTATCCTGTTCTTATTATTCCTGATATTTGGCTTATACGGTTCATACTGGTCATTCACCACACAAGGTGCAATGATATTGCCTTCAGCCGCTTCAGTACATGGTGAAAGCCTTGATACCATGTTCTTCATTACCTTTGGTATTACGGTTGTTGTGTTTATAGTTACACAGATATTACTGTTCGGCTTTTTGTTCCAATACCGTGGATCTGATAAGCGCAAAGCAACCTATTATCCGCATAATAACGCCATTGAAGCCGCTTGGACAATTGCCCCTGCTATTGTGCTTACCGTGTTAGTGGTATTTGGTTTTACTACCTGGAGAAAGATCACTAACAGTGTGGATGCCGAAGGTGAACCGGCCTCTATTAACGTTGAGGTAGTTGGCCACCAGTTTGCATGGGAACTGCGTTACCCGGGCAAAGACCAAAAGTTAGGTAAAATGAACTACAAGCTGGTAAGCGGTACCAACAAGGTAGGTGTTGATTTTAAGGATAAAAACTCAATGGACGATTTAATGGCCGATACACTGGTTGTTCCGGTTAATAAATCTATCCGCTTAAATATCCACGCTCAGGATGTGATCCATAGCGTTTATATGCCGCACTTCCGTGTTCAGTTAAATGCTGTACCGGGCTTACCAACTTACTTTAAATTTACGCCTACAGTTACTACTCGTGAGATGAAGGCTAAAGAAGATAATGCGAAATTTGAGTACCTGCTTTACTGCAACAAAATTTGCGGTGGCGGCCACTATAACATGCAAAAGGTTGTACGGGTAGTTACCGAGGCCGAGTACCAAAAATGGCTTGCACAGCAAAAACCTTATCTGAGCGATGCGTTGAAGAAAGAGTTACATTTTGCTGAAACAGAGCAAAAAGAAGAGAAGCCGGAAAACAGGTTAGCATTAAACAATTAATATATAGAATTAGCGATTATGTCAACATTATCAGTTCAGGATCATCACGGAGTACACCACGACGAACACGGTCACGAACATCATCATGATACTTTTCTGACTAAATACATATTTAGCCAGGACCATAAAATGATTGCCAAGCAATTCCTTATTACAGGTATTATAATGGCAGTATTTGCTATGCTATTGTCCATCCTTTTCCGGATACAGTTAGCATATCCTGATAAAGCATTCCCTTTAATGGAGACCATTTTAGGCCGTTTCGCGCCTGAAGGCCGTATGGACCCTAACTTCTACCTGTCGTTAGTAACCATACACGGTACCATCATGGTATTCTTTGTGTTAACAGCCGGTTTATCAGGTACATTCAGTAACCTGCTTATCCCATTACAATTAGGCGCACGTGACATGGCATCGCCGTTCATGAACATGCTTTCGTACTGGTTATTCTTTTTAGCGAGTTTAGTAATGATAGGTTCTTTCTTTGTTGAGAAAGGCCCTGCCGGTCCGGGTTGGACGATCTACCCACCGCTTTCTGCCTTGCCTAAAGCGATGCCCGGTTCAGATATGGGTATGACTTTGTGGCTGGTAAGTATGGTTATGTTTGTGGCATCACAGTTAATGGGTGGTATAAACTATGTAAGTACTGTATTAAACATGCGTACAAAAGGTATGGACCTTTGGAAAATGCCTTTAACTATCTGGGCTTTCTTCCTTACCGCTATATTAGGTGTATTAGCATTCCCGGTACTGGTTGCCGGTGTTGTATTGCTGATATTTGACCGTAGCGTAGGTACCAGCTTCTACCTGTCTGACATCGTATTGGGTGGCGTACCTCAGCCTTTTGAAGGTGGCAGCCCTATTTTGTTCCAGCATTTGTTCTGGTTCCTGGGTCACCCGGAAGTATATATCGTGATTATGCCTGCACTGGGTATCTCATCTGAAATTATAGCGACCAATTCACGTAAACCGATCTTCGGTTACCACGCGATGGTTTATTCACTGATAGGTATTACCGTACTATCGTTCATCGTATGGGGGCACCACATGTTTGTAACAGGTATGAATCCGTTTTTGGGTGGTGTGTTCATGATCACTACGCTGATCATCGCAGTACCATCGGCGGTTAAAACATTCAACTACCTGGCTACGCTTTGGCGAGGCAACATCCGGTTTACACCGGCCATGATGTTCGCTGTTGGCCTGGTATCATTCTTTATCTCTGGTGGTTTAACCGGTATTTACCTGGGTAACGCTGCTCTGGATATTAACCTGCACGATACTTACTTTGTTGTTGCCCACTTCCACCTGGTAATGGGTTCGGCAGCTATATTTGGTATGCTTGCAGGTGTTTACCACTGGTTCCCTAAAATGTTCGGCCGTTTAATGGACGAGAAACTGGGTTACCTACACTTCTGGATCACCTTTATCGGTGCTTACCTGGTGTTCTTCCCAATGCACTTTATGGGTCTGGATGGTGTACCACGCCGTTATTACGCTTTCACTGAGTTTGAATCATTTGAGCGTTGGTTATCAGTTAATACCTTTATTACCTGGGCCGCTATTATGGCTGCCGTAGCGCAAGTGGCATTCCTGTTCAACTTCTTTTACTCTATATTCTTCGGTAAAAAAACTACGCAGAATCCATGGGGTTCAAATACACTGGAGTGGACTACACCTGTTGAGCGCATCCACGGTAACTGGCCGGGCGAGATCCCAACCGTTTACCGTTGGCCGTATGATTACAGCAAACCGGGCCACGATGAGGACTTTATCCCTCAAACCGTGCCTTATTCTGAAACAATGAGCTCAAACCTGCCGCACGATTTTGAAAATAATCCGATCGGTATGGATGAGTACAACAAATGGACAAATACACAAAGATCTAACGAGGAAGTAAAATAAGCTTTCCTGTTTACTGATCTGATCTTATTAGGGTATCTGTACCGGAGTTATTTATTCCCTGGCAGGTACCCTAAATTTTTAGGAATTATAAATGAACAACAAAGCAAAGAACAGATTTCAGACGATAACCCTTATCACTGTTGTTTTGCTTTTTTTAACGATACTGGCCGGTGGGGTAGTACGGAGCAGCGGCTCGGGCATGGGATGCCCGGACTGGCCTAAATGCTTCGGGCAATACATTCCGCCTACTGATGCATCGCAGCTACCTAAAGATTATAAGGAGCAATACGTACAAAAGCGTGAGTTAAAAAACCAGCGTTTTGCCAAAACACTCGACTTTTTTGGCTACAACGATATGGCCAAACGTATACGTGAAGACCGCTCGATATTAATACCCGAGGAGTTTAACGCCGCCAAAACGTGGACAGAATATATTAACCGGTTGGTAGGCGCTGTATGCGGTATATTTTTATTGCTTAGTGCCATCTACTCATTTCAATACTGGCGCAGCAGTAAGCTGATTGTTATATTGAGTGTGTTAAACCTTTTTTTGGTAGTTTATCAGGCCTGGCTGGGTTCCATCGTGGTGTCAACCAACTTAGTGGCCTGGATAGTTACAGTACACATGTTACTGGCCATTGCTATATTGGCTATCAGCATAACAACTTACCATATAGCTAAAACGTTGGGCAGGCCGCGTATTCATAAAAAGGGTATTATTTACGTGATTACCGTAATAGCTTTGATGCTATCATTGATCCAAATTGCAATAGGTACAGAGGTGCGCGAAAAGATAGATTCCATATCAGATCACCTGTTAGGCGGTTACCGCGAAACATGGGTAGCAAACGCCGGCGAGATATTTAACAGCCATCGTACACTGGCCTTGTTGGTGCTGATAGTTAACGTATTGCTTTATGCATTGCTTAGGCGCAACTTTAGCCGCCACTCTATACAGCAGCAGTTTATGAGTATAACCTTTTTGCTGATTATGCTGCAGATCGTTACCGGCGTGGTGTTATCCTATTGGGCTTTGCCACCTTTCGCGCAGGCTACGCACATATTGCTGGCGAGTTTAATGTTTGGCGCGCAGTTTTATTTATTTTTGAACTTATATCGTTCAGTTGATATACAGGGGGGTAGAGTATGAAAGCGGCGGATTTTTCAAAACTGATCAAGCTCAGGCTTACTTTCCTGGTAACGTTCTCGGCTTCCATATCCTTTTTGATCGGCAGTAAGGTAAACGGTGTTATTGAATGGAAGAACTGGGTAATGCTGATAATCGGCGGTTTCCTGGTAACCTCGGCGGCTAATGGCTTTAACGAGATCATTGAAAAAGATCTGGATAAGTTGATGAAGCGCACAGCCGACAGGCCTATCCCTGCCGGGCGCATGACAACCGGGCAAGCCCTCGTGTTAAGCCTTTTTATGGGTATTTTTGGTACCTACCTGTTAGGCAGCCTCAACCCCACGGCAGGCTTTCTATCAGTATTTTCCATATTGCTGTACGCATTCGCTTACACTCCCTTAAAGCGTAAATCGCCGATAGCGGTTTTTGTGGGCGCTATACCGGGTGCATTGCCGCCGCTTATTGGTTACGTAGCCGCACGGCATAATTCCACAGGAGGCGATATTGATCAGATAGCACTGGTATTGTTCGCTGTACAGTTTGTATGGCAGTTTCCGCACTTTTGGGCTATTGCCTGGGTGTTGGATGATGATTATAAACTGGCGGGTTTCCGCTTGCTGCCTTCGGGTAACCGGGATATGGTGAGCGCAGTGTTCGCCTTTGTTTCAACTATAATTATGTTGCCGGTGAGCCTGTTGCCAACTTATTATGGCTATGGTGGTATTTACGTGGGCATCGTATCGTTGCTGTTAAGTTTGGTGTTTTTGTACCAGGGTTTTATGCTAATGCGTAACCGGGATATCAAATCGGCCAAGAGCCTGATGTATGGCTCATTTTTATACCTGCCCGTAGTGCAGTTGATGTTTTTATTTGATTTTATTGGAAAAGTGTAATGATAATGGCTCAGATACAACAAAAAGATAGAGAAGATTACATGCCAAAGAAATTTGTGATGTGGCTGATCGTGTTCGCCTCTTTCATGATATTCGCGGCATTAACAAGCGGATTTATAGTGTACGTTGGTGGTAAAGGCAGAGGGCTTAGTATAACTATGCCACCTATATTTTTATACAGCACTATAACAATAGCTTTAAGCAGCGCGAGTATGTTTTTAGCATCAAGGGCGGCAAAGCAGTTAAAATTTACCACACAGCGTATCTTTTTATGGATCACCATAGCGCTGGGTATAGCCTTTTTCGCCTTGCAGGTTAATGGTTGGAGCCAATTGGTTAATATGGGCGTTTATTTTGTAAACCCTAATGCCAGCCAGTCGTTTATATATGTGTTTACCGGTATGCACCTACTGCATATAGTGGCCGGGTTGTTGTTGCTTTTAAATTCACTGGTAGGGAGCTACCGTAATATACCACAGGTAAAACGTATCTTTTGGATGGAAATGTCGGCTATATTTTGGCATTTTGTCGATATTATATGGATTTATCTGTATGTTTTTTTACTTTTGAACCAGAAATAATTAATTCTACAAACGAGTACAAATGAGTACAACAGTATCACAAATTGATCAAGTTAAGACTACGGCCTGGGCCGGTGGTCGCTCACCTTTTTCGGTAGAGTACGGTAAAATGATGATGTGGTTCTTCCTTTTATCGGATGCTTTCACTTTCTCATCATTATTAATAGCTTATGGTGCTTTACGCTTCAGCGCGGATGCATGGCCATCAGCCGAATTGATCTTCCAATCAGTTCCGGGTATGATTGACCACGGTGCTCCGTTGGTTTTCGTAGGTATCATGACGTTTATACTCATCATGAGCTCGGTTACTATGGTATTAGCCGTTGAGGCCGGCCATCGTAATGCTAAAAAAGAAGTAGCCGGATGGATGGTAGCTACCGTTATTGGTGGTTTCATGTTTTTAGGTTGCCAGGCTTTGGAATGGGCGCACTTACACCACGAAGGTTTTTGGTGGGGTAGTATTCCGAAGGAGTTGGATCATTTCTTTAAAGACGGTATGGCTCCATCTGCTACCTATACGCAGCAGTTTGCTAACCTGTTTTTTACAATCACCGGTTTCCATGGTTTCCACGTATTTAGTGGTGTTATCATCAACATCGTTATCCTCATCAACGTATTAGTTGGTACTTACCAGCGCCGCGGCAGCTACCTGATGGTTGAAAAGGTTGGTTTATACTGGCACTTTGTAGATCTGGTTTGGGTATTTGTATTTACCTTCTTCTATCTGGTTTAATTATTTCAACTGATTTATAAAAAGAAACTATGTCACAACATACAGAAGCTCATAAACATGATGAGCACGGCCACGAAGAACACGCCTCAATGAGCCGTGGAAAAATCTGGCAAGTATTTTTTATTTTGCTTGGTATCACCGTTATTGAGTTCATCATAGCGTTATACCTGGTTCCGCACGATATTATCAATATTACAGTAGCTAACCCGATCTATATCGTTCTGACGCTGGCTAAAGCATTCTACATCGTAGCGTACTTTATGCACTTAAAGTTTGAAAAGGTAGGCCTGATCTACTCACTGGTAGTACCCATATTGTTTATTATAGGTTTGATACTTGTACTTACAAACGAAAGCCACCACTGGATCGATCTGATTAGATAATGCGTAATTCCGGCTTAGGAAAAAAACTGATAATCCTGGTGCTCATACTTGCAGTACCGGGATTTTTATATTATTTACTTACCGTTGGGGGCAAAAACCGCTACAAGGGTCTTAACTATTTTGGCCCTAAAAAGCTTTCAGGCACCTTCCATAAATTTCATGGCAAAAAGATACCTGATACCACTTATCATACCCTGCCGGATTTTAAACTGATCGATCAGGACGGCAAAACGGTATCAGCAGGCAGTTTTGATAAGAAGATATTTGTAGCCAGCTTTTTTTATACCGGCTGCCCGGATGTTTGCCGCAATATAAATGATAACGTACGCAAACTGGCGCTCAATTACCGAAAGAATGACATGGTATACTTTGTATCCATCTCGGTAGATCCACAGCATGACAGGCCCGAAGAATTAAAAAAATATGCTGCCCGCTATAAAGATGTACCCGAGGGTAAATGGCTGTTTTTAACAGGCGATACCACATCGGTATATAACCTGGCCCGGAACGGCTTTCTGGTGAACGCGCTTAAAGTGAATGATAAGGAGTTTGTATTTAGCGATAAGCTGATACTGATTGATGCCAATAAGCACATTCGTGGTTATTACACCGCTACATCAGCCCCTGAAGTAAATAAGCTGAATGATGAGATAAAGGTGCAGATAGCGGAAGAGCTGCGTAAAATTAAAGCCCCCAATTGATTTTTTAACATGAGTGATAAGTTCATATTTCGTTTTGTAGCCGCGGTATCGGTATTTGTTTTATTGGTTGTAATTATCCTCAACCGTAAAATTATACCAGCCCCTGCCGAGCTGCCATCATTCACCTACTTTTTACCGAAGCTGAACGCTATTTTTAACGGCACCTGTTCGATATTACTGTTGATCTCGTTATACTTTATCAAGCAGGGCAATATTGCCATGCACAAGCGGGTTAACATCGCGGCATTCTGCCTGTCATCTTTATTCCTGGTATCGTACATACTGTTTCATTATCTGGCACCTGAAACCAATTTTGGCGACATTAACGGCGATCATATTGTATCAGAGGCGGAGAAAGCACAGGTGGGCGGTGTACGGTATGTATACTTTGTAATTTTAATTACGCATATTATACTTGCTGCGGGTGTGCTGCCGTTAATATTACTGAGCTTTTACCGTGGCCTGCAAATGCAGGTTGAAAAACACCGCAAACTGGTACGCTGGACATTCCCGATATGGTTGTATGTTACGATTACAGGTGTGGTAGTTTACCTTATGATATCGCCATATTACCATTTTTAATTAACTTTGTTATATGAAGGCTTTTAAAGTTTTTTTTGTGGCCATGGTTGCCGGTTTAATACTGCTGAGCAGCGATGTGGTAATGGCGCAATGTGCCATGTGTTCGGCAACGGTAGAATCTGACGCTACCAATGGCGGTAACGAAACAGCCGGGCTAAACAACGGCATACTTTACCTGCTGGCCATGCCGTATATAGCGGCAGCTATAGGCGGTTTTATCTGGTATAAAAAGTATCGCCGTAAAGAAAACGTTGAGCTTAACATGCGTAACGAAAAGCTGCATCTTAATTAATTACTGCCCTCTTTTGCACAAGCGGTCAGCACTCTAATATAGCCTGATGATTAAAAAGGAAACGCTTGATTTTTTAAAGGAACTCGTCCAAAACAACAACCGCGACTGGTTTATGGCCAACAAGGCCCGCCACGACCAAGCCCGGGAGAATGTGATAGAATTTGCCGCCGCCGTTATTAAGGAAGTTGGTAAATCAGACCCCGATATTAATACGGACATCGATCCTAAAAAGTGTGTTTTAAGGATTTACCGCGACGTTCGTTTCAGCCCCGACAAAACGCCTTATAAAAAGAATTTTGGTATAACTATTCCCCGGCAAAACACCAGTGGCGGCCGAGGGTCTGAGTATTATATACAGATAGAGCCGGGTAATTCTTTTATCGCGGGTGGCTACTGGATGCCGGAAGGAAACCATTTAAAGGCGATAAGGCAGGAGATAGATTACAACGCCCAGGCTTTAAAAGAGGTTATTGACGCGCCTGAATTTATTAAGCTGTTCGGCAACTTTCGCGATCAGGAGAAGCTTAAAACCAACCCGCGCGATTACGCTGCTGATAACGAGAACATTGAACTGCTAAAGTTAAAAAGCTTTGTTGCCTGGCGTAAACTAACTGACAGCGAAGTGCAGAAGAAAGATATTGTTACCAAAACAGTATCCTTATGCAGCCACATTTATCCGCTGAATGTATTCCTGAATAATGCAATTGTTTAAACTATGAAGATAAAATACCTTTTCGCTTTCTTATTTGCCGCGTTAGCTATCCAGTCGTGCGTGGTGTTGTCGCCTAAAAAACACAAGGCCATGCTGGCGCAGATCGATTCGCTGAGCCGTCGCTCTGAAACGCTGGAAGAAGAACTATCACGCCTTAAAGGCGATTCAACCAGGTTAACCCGTGAACTGGCGGAGTTGAATGGCAACTACAAAACACTCAATAACAATTATACCGCAAGCTCAAGCAAGGTAAACCAGCTATCAAGCGATCTGCAAAAACGTGAGGCCAGGTTAAAAGAGGTAGAAGAGATACTGCGCAAGCGCGATGAAGCGACAAACGCGTTAAAGAATAAACTGCAAAAAGCATTGTTAGGATTTCAGCAAAGTGGTTTGAGCGTTGATATTCGCAATGGTAAGGTATATGTTTCCTTAACGGATAAGCTTTTATTCCCTTCAGGGAGTATCGTAATTGATGATAAGGGCAAACAGGCGCTTACACAGTTAGCCGCCGTGTTAAACAAAGAGGCAGACATCAATATTTCTGTTGAAGGGCATACTGATAACAAGAAGATCAAAAACCTTGGCCAGATCAAGGATAATTGGGATCTCAGCGTATTGCGGGCAACATCAGTAAGCCGCTTTTTAACCGAGGAGCAACATATTGACCCGGCGCGTATTACCGCAACAGGTAAAGGCGAATTCCAGCCGATAGACCAGGGGAACACACCCGAGGCACTGTCAAGAAATAGGCGTATAGAGATAGTGCTTAGTCCGAAACTGGATGAATTATACAACCTGATAACCACTAAATAATTACAGATGTGTTAAACCCGAAGAGGCCGCTTCAAACCATGAGGCGGCCTCTTCGGGTTTAAGGGTAATTTAAAATTCAAGGTGGTTTACTAAAAATCTTCGTATTTTTACTTACTTATGCAAAACCCCATTTCAGCAAAATACAACGCTAAATTTCAGGAGGCATTGGCCTCGCTAAACCCGGAGCAGCTATCGGCCGTTAATAAAATGGATGGCCCGGTGCTGGTGGTGGCGGGCCCGGGTACCGGCAAAACGCAGATCTTAGCCGCCCGCATTGGCAAGATACTGACCGATACCGATGCCCAGCCCAACGAGATTTTGTGTCTAACCTATACCGATGCCGGCGCGGTGGCTATGCGCAAGCGTTTGTTTGATTTTATTGGCCCCGATGCTTACCGCATCAACATATACACCTTCCACGCTTTTTGTAACGAGGTGATCCAGGAGAACCTGGAGTACTTTGGCAAGCTGAACCTCGATCCGTTGTCGGACCTGGAATCGGCCATGCTGTTCCGTGAACTGATCGATGAGTTTCCGAACGACCACCTGCTGAAGCGCTTTACCGGCGATATTTATTTTGATGCGCCAAGGCTAAAAAGTTTGTTCTCTACCATGAAACGGGAAAGCTGGGATGCGGAGCTGATCAACCGCTCGGTTAAGGAATATATTGATGACCTGCCCAACCGCGAGGAATATATTTACAAACGAGCCAATGCGGCTAAGGGTATTAAAATAGGCGACCCGAAGCAGGCCGATATCGACAAGGTAACTGAGCAGATGAACAAGCTGCTGGCCGCCGTTGCCGAGTACAAGAATTACGATGCTAAAATGAAGCAACAGGGCCGGTATGATTATGACGACATGATCATCTGGGTGTTGAAAGCCTTCCGTGAGAATGATGATATATTACGCCGCTACCAGGAACGTTACCAGTATATTTTGGTGGATGAGTTTCAGGATACCAGCGGATCGCAAAACGCGCTGCTGAAATTTTTACTGGATTACTGGGATACGCCTAACGTTTTTGTGGTGGGCGATGACGACCAGTCCATCTTTAAATTTCAGGGTGCCAATATGGAGAACATCCTTGATTTTGCTAATGATTACGTGCACGCCCTGCATACCGTTGTATTAAGGCATAACTACCGCTCTAATCAGCATATCTTGAATATGTCGAGGGTGCTGATCGATAAAAATAAAAAGCGCCTTACCGCGCAATTATCACTCGATAAAAACCTGAGCGCCTCGCACCCGCGTTTTGCTGCGGATATGGTGGAGCCCACCATCCGCGAGTACGAGAACCCCGATCAGGAATTGGCAGATACTGCACGCATCATCCAAAAGCTGATTGAAAGCGGCGCTCCTGCCAACGAGATAGCCGTTATTTACCGTAACCACCACCAGGTGGAGGATCTGGTGCATTACCTGGGCGCGCAAAAAATAACCGTTAACACCAAGCGTAAGATAGATATATTGACGCTCCCCTTCGGTGAGAAGATCATTACCATACTGCGCTACCTAGCCATGGAGTTGGATTCGCCGTATAGTGGTGATGAGTTGCTGTTCGAGATCATGCACTACGATTTTTTCGGCATTCCGCCTATCGAGGTGGCCAAAGCCAGCATCGCGGTAGCAAAAGCAAACTACAGCACCTTTAATAACGACCAGCCCAAAACATCGCTGCGCCGTTATGTGAGCGAGCTGCGCACACCTGCCCAGCCCGGTTTGTTTGATAATGTGCAGAACGTGGAGATGAAGTTTTTGATGAACGATATTGATTACCTGCTCAAAGCATCGGTGAGCCTTACGTTGCAGCAACTGTTTCAGCAGGTGATCGCTAAAATGGGTATCCTCAGGTTCATAATGCAGCAGGAGGATAAGGGCACGTTTATGCAGGTTTTGATAAGCTTTTTTGATTTTGTTAAGGATGAAAGCCGCAAAAATCCCGACATCTCCCTGGCCGAACTCATCGCCACCATCGACCTGATGAAGAAGAACAATATCCGCATGGAACTTAACCAGGTGATATTTTCGGATAACGGCATTAATTTCCTCACGGCGCATGGTTCAAAGGGGTTGGAGTTTGAGCATGTTTTCTTTATCGGTTGTGATAAAAAAACATGGGACAGCAAGGGCCGCAATCATGGCTTTAGCTACCCCGATACGCTTACCGGTTCGCCGGATGACGACATCGCCCAAAAGGAAGAAGCGCGCCGCCTGTTCTACGTGGCCTTAACCCGTGCCAAGCAATGCCTCAACATATCATATGCCCGTAAGGATAAAAAGGGGAAGGATCAGGAAGCCTCGCAATTTGTAGGGGAGATATTGGCTGAAACTATTTTACAGGTGGCCTATCCGCAAGTACCTGCGGATGATATGGTTAATTTTATGGCTACCCAGTTTACCGAGGCCGATAAGCCACAGGTTGAACTACTGGATACTAATTATATTAACCAGCTACTGCAAAACTATACGCTTTCGGTTACACACCTTAATAATTACCTGGATTGCCCGCTACGGTTTTACTTTCAGTGTTTAATCAGGGTGCCATCTGGTAAAAGTCCGGCGGCAACGTTTGGGCAGGCCGTGCACTGGGCGCTCAACAAGGCTTTCCGTAAGTTGAAGGAGAATAACGATATGTTTATGCCGACCGAGGAATTTATGAAGGAGTTCCGCTGGTACATGTTCCGCAACCGCGACTCGTTCACTAAGGATGATTTTAAACTGCGTTTAGCCTACGGCGAAAAGATTTTGCCCGATTACTATGAGCAGAACGTGAATATATGGAACAAGGTAGCCGTTACCGAACGTACCATTAAAAATATTGAAGTAAACGGCGTGCCTATAAAAGGCAACCTGGATAAGATAGAGTTTGACGGTAAAAACGTAACCGTGGTTGATTATAAAACCGGCAAGCTTAAAAACGCGAAAGATAAGTTACAGCCGCCAACCAATGCCAACCTCAACGGCGGCGACTACTGGCGGCAGGCCGTGTTTTACAAAATACTGGTTGATAACGACCGGAGTAACGACTGGCAGGTGGTAAGCACCCAGTTTGAATTTGTAGAGCCGGTTAAGGATGGCGAATACCATAAGGAAAAGATAGCCATATCGCCGGAAAATGTGGAACTGGTTAGCGAACAGATAACCTCGGTTTACCAAAAAATAATGAACCACGAGTTTAACACCGGCTGCGGCAAAAAGGAATGCGACTGGTGCCACTTTGTAAAAACCAACTTTAAGCAAGCCGAAGGAATTATGATTGAGGATGATGTGGAGGAGTAAGCAGAAACAACTCCCCCTTTAGGGGGCCGGGGGGCTTTATAAAAACACTACTTCCTCAACCACTACGGCCTGCGCTTCATCATTTATTTTTTGGATGATCTGAGTGCGGATCAGCATCAGCTCATGCTTTATTACGGATGATTCGATGCGTACAAAGAGCTTTTTGTCGCTGATATAGATCTCCTTGGTGCGGTTGGCTACTGAGGTGCCCACCAGTTGCGGCCAGTTGGCGATGACAGAGGTTTCGTTAAACTTGCGTTTGAGCTTGTAAACCTGCATCATTTGCTCAATTGCATCCTTCAGTGTTTTATCATTCGCTTTGCGCATGGGCTTCTCCTTTTACTATTTCAAAAATTCTGGCATCAACATTAATGTCATCAAACACGTTTTTTACCCGGCTGGCACTGGTATCAGTTATAAACACCTGCCCAAAATTATGGGCCGATACCATTTGCATCAGCTTGGTAACCCGCTTATCATCCAGCTTGTCAAAAATATCATCCAGCAACAGCAGCGGCTTAAACTTTTTCTGCTCGTACAAATAACTGTACTGCGCCAGCTTGAGGGCTATCAGAAACGATTTTTGTTGCCCCTGCGATCCAAACTTTTTCATGGGCATGCCGTGTATCGAAAAAGCGAGGTCATCCTTATGAATGCCTGCCGTGGTACGTTCCAACACGCGGTCTTTTTCTAATGTTTTTTTAAGCAGCGCAGCAAAATCATCCTGCAATAATTGCGATTCATATACCAGCGATACCTGCTCGGCCTGGCCGCTTATAAAATCGTAATGCGTGTTAAACACCTCGGTAAAGCGTTCCATAAAAGCCTTGCGTTTGGCAAATATACGGTTGCCTGATGCTACAAGTTGCTCGTCCAGTATCTCTAACAACACCGGGTCATACCGGCCGGTATCGGCAATGTTTTTTAACAGCGCATTGCGGTTAATCAGGGCTTTATTATAGGCGATGAGCTCATCCAGGTACTGGTTGTCTGTTTGCGATATTACGTTATCAATAAACTTGCGCCGTTCCTCGCTGCCCTCAATAATAATGCTGATATCATAAGGCGAGATCATCACCAGCGGAAACAACCCGATATGATCGGCCAGCCGCTGATAATCCTTTTTATTGCGCTTGAACTGCTTTTTTTGGTTCCGTTTAACGGAGCAGGCTACGGCCTCGTTGTTATCATTTTTATCAAACGTGCCGGTGATGATAAAAAAGTCGGCGTTTTGGCGTATCTGCTGGCTGTCTATCGGGTTAAAGTAACTTTTACATAACGACAGGTAGTGTATAGCGTCCAGCAAATTGGTTTTGCCCGCGCCGTTGCCGCCCACAAATGCATTCACGCCATCGCTGAAGCTAAGTTCGGCCTGTTCGTAGTTTTTAAAGTTGATTACCGATAGTTGTTGCAGATACATATTGAGCCTTCAAAGTTAACATTACAGGCCGATGGTTTGGGGTATTGGCCGCACTAATTTTAGCAGGTTAATTATTTAAGTTAAAAGGTGTTGCTAAAAACTTTGAAAACTGTATTTTTGCAAACTTAATTTTTGAATAAGAATGTCGACAACCCAGGCGAATACCAAAATTGTGAACGAAGATAAACCGGTTAAAAAGACAGGGAGTTTTGTGAACGAGAACAGAAAAAGCTTATTGTTTATAGCTGCAGCCGTATTAGTGCTAATTGCCATATACTTTATTTACCTTAAAGCATACGCCGGCCCGCGCGAGGTAAAAGCTGCCGACCAAATGCACGTAGCACAGGATTTTTGGCAACAAAAAGAATGGGATAAAGCCATAAAAGGTGATGCCGGTTACCCTGGGTTTGAAAAAATTATTGCTGATTACAGCAACACCAAGGCTGCAAACCTGGCTTATTACTACCTGGGCATTGCTTACCTTAACAAAGGTGAATACGGCAAAGCCATTGATAACCTGAACAACTACCGCGGCGATGATTACATGGTTGCTGCCGAAGCTTTAGGCGGTATAGGTGATGCTTATGTTGAGCAAAAAAAATATGACGATGCCGCAAGCTATTACAGTAAAGCGGTTGATAAAGCTTCAAACAGCTTTTTATCGCCACTATACCTTAAAAAACTGGGTTTGGTTTATGAAGCTACTAATGATAAAAAATCAGCTTCAGACGCGTATAACAAAATAAAAACCGAATATCCTGCAAGTACCGAAGCTCAAAATATAGATGCTTACATTGCACGGGTAAACGTAAACTAATAAAACCTTATAGGAGGTTGCAATAATTAGAGGTTGCAATGTTGAAAAATGATTTAAAACATTTCAACATTGCAACCTTTTTAAATTTAATAACATTTAAAATGGCTACACAACTCAAAAACCTGTCTGATTTTTCGGCTACTGAAATACCTAATGCGGCACCCTATACCTTTGGCATTGTAGTGGCCGAGTGGAATGCCGAGATCACTAATGCTTTATACGGCGGCGCATACCAAAGCCTGATAAATAACGGGGCGCTGCCCGAAAATATTTTCAGCTATAGTGTACCGGGTAGTTTCGAGCTTACATCAGGTGCGGATCTGTTGCTTAAAAATAAACCCAACCTTGATGCCGTAATATGCCTGGGCTGCGTAATACAGGGCGAAACCCGCCATTTTGATTTTATTTGCGATGCAGTAGCAAATGGAGTAAGTAATGTTGCTATAAAATACTCAAAACCTGTTATATTTGGCGTACTTACTACTGATAATCAGCAGCAAGCTATTGACCGCGCAGGTGGTAAACATGGTAATAAGGGCGATGAAGCCGCTGTTACAGCCATTAAAATGGCAGACATGGCCAACACACTGCGAACCTAAACTTGTCAAACTAAAAACATCAATACAATATGAAAAACTTAGTTTTTATAGCTTTGGTTGCTTTAGCAATGAGTGCTTTTGCATCCTGCTCAAACAAATTATGCCCGGCATACGGCTCATACCCAAGAGGCGGCCGCTAACAGTAAAATGTCATTTTTAATGCTGTAGGCAAACATTTACAGGCCTTTACTGTAGTTTTGTATCAGTATTACAAATAAATATTTTAAAATGAAGTGGATAGCGCTGGAGTCGGCCGGTCAAATAAATGAAATAAAGCAGCACCCGGGGTATAGCATAATTTTTAAGCATAGCACCCGCTGCTCTATCAGCATGATGGCTAAAAAGCGTTTTGAATTGGAATGGGATGAATTGCCCGAAGAGATTTCACTTTACTTTTTAGACCTGATCAAATACCGCGACCTCTCAAACCAGGTAGCCACCGATTTTCAGGTACACCACGAATCGCCGCAAATGCTGCTTATTAAAAGCGGTGAGTGCATCCTTGATCAATCACATGGCGGTATCTCTGTTGAAGAGGCGCTGACGATGGTGGAGTAGTTTTTGAAGAGTCCGGAAGTCTGGGAAGTCCGGAAAGTCCGGAAGTTTTTTAGAAGTATAAAAGAAATTATAGCGTATAAAACAGGAAAGCGGCCATTAAGCCGCTTTCCTGTTTTATGTTGTATGCGGAGATCATTCCTCCGTTTTTCGAACTACCCACCTTCCTGGACTTTCGGACTAAAAAAATCTACCACCCAAAATCCACCGTTTTCTTCACGTCTTCGCCAAGGCTCAGATGTACGGGGCAGGTAAGGGCGGCATGTTCTAAAATCTTTTTCTCCTTATCGGTATATTCCTTCGGGAATTTAAAGTTAATTACCACCTCGCCTACACGGCGTGGGTTGGCTGCCATTATTTTGGTGATAGAGCATTGGGTATGGTCGATATTAATGCCATGGGTGTTGGCGGCAATGCCCATAATGGTCATCATGCAGCTACCTAATGCTGCAGCCAGCAGGTCCGTAGGTGAAAATGCTTCACCTTTACCGTTATTATCAACCGGCGCGTCGGTAATTATCTTAGTGCCTGATTGTAGGTGGGTAGCCTCAGTACGCAAGCCGCCCAGGTATGTAGTTTCAATTGTTGCCATGAGGGCTAAATTACCTAAATTCAACAGGTAAGCAAATACTCCCTTTATCAAAACTCTGTAAATAATTCCCCGTTCAGGGGGTTGTGGGTTTTGGTGTTGAGGCTTTTTACTTACTTTTGTTGTTATGATTGATTTGCCGGTAATTCCAGCCACACAAGTGCAGCGTAAACCAGATTGGTTAAGAGTGAGGCTTCCTGTTGGTAAAGAATATGCACAGGTGCGTAGCCTTGTTGATACGCACAAGCTGCATACCATTTGCGAGAGTGGCAATTGCCCCAACATGGGCGAATGCTGGGGCGCGGGTACGGCAACCTTCATGATACTGGGTAATATTTGTACCCGTTCATGTTCGTTTTGCGCGGTAGCTACCGGCAGGCCTTTAGCGGTTGATCTGGATGAGCCAAACCGTGTAGCCAACTCGGTAAAATTAATGCAGGTTAAACACTGCGTAATTACCTCGGTTGACCGTGACGATCTGAAAGACGGCGGCTCCATCATCTGGGCGGAAACCATTAACGCCATTCGCAGGGAAAGCCCTGAAACTACTTTAGAAACTTTATTGCCTGATTTCAGGGGTAACTGGGATAACTTGGCCCGTGTGTTGGAGGTAAGGCCCGAAGTAGTATCGCACAACCTGGAAACCGTACGCAGGCTTACCCGCGAAGTACGCATACAAGCTAAGTACGATCGTAGTTTGGAGTGCCTGCGTCATATATCAGCAGCAGGGCTGCGCACCAAATCGGGCATTATGCTGGGCTTGGGCGAAACCGAAGCTGATGTATTGGAAGCCATGACCGACTTACTCGAAGCCGGTGTACACATACTTACATTAGGCCAGTATTTACAGCCAACACGTAACCACCACCCGGTGGTTGACTGGATACATCCGGATCAATTTAACTTTTACAAACAAAAGGGACTTGAAATGGGTTTCAGGTATGTAGAAAGCGGACCTTTAGTGCGCTCATCGTATCATGCCGAGAAACACCTGTTTGATTATTAGAATTTCTTTTTACCTTGCAGGCAGTGAGTAGAAGACCCAAAATATCACTGTCTGAAGAGGAGCTGGTTAACGGCTTGCGGCACCGCGAAAAGCTGGCGGCCGAAGCGCTGTATGATATGTATTCCGCATCGTTGTACGGTGTGATCTTACGTATCATTAATGATGAGCCCTCGGCAGAGGATGTACTTCAGGAAACTTTCATAAAAATCTGGCAATCATTTTCGTCATACAGTGCCGAAAAAGGCCGTTTATTTACCTGGATGGTAAATATCGCGCGTAACCTTGCCATTGATAAGGTACGCTCAAAAGATTTTAAAAATCAAACTAAAAACCAAGAGCTTGAAAATAACGTAGCTTTTATTGACGAGCAAAGAAACACGGTTTACAAACCCGAACTACTGGGTTTAAAAGATCTGGTGCAAGCACTGAAGCCCGAACAACGATCAATACTTGACCTGGTATACTTTAAAGGATACACACACGTTGAAGCATCGGATGAATTGGGCGTGCCGTTAGGTACAGTGAAAACACGATTAAGAATGGCCATACAACAGCTCAGAAAGTACTTTTAATAAGAATTTGGAAGAGATAAGAGCATATATTGAGTCGGGAATATTGGAGCTTTATGTTTTTGGGGATGTTACCCCGGCGGAAAAGCAACAAGTGGAGGATGCTGTTTCAAAATATCCGGAGGTTAAAACCGAACTGGATGCTATTGAAGCCGCTATGGAAAGCTATGCCCTTGCCCAGGCTATTGAGCCAACGGAGCAGCAGCGCGACCGTGTGTTGAACAGCCTGCTCACCAACCTTAGCGATGACCGTATTTTTACCAAAGCCCGTACGTATACTGATGATAATGTAGTTGAGCTGCCGGTACAGCGCGGCATCAACTTTTATAAATATGCGTTTGCGGCAAGCTTGTTTTTGCTGTTAGTAAGCATCGCCGCATTGATCAGTATTTACAGCAGGCTAAAGCAATCAAACGAGTTGATCTCTTCGCTGCAAAGCCAGAACCAGCGCTTTAGTAGCCAGGTAAACCTGATGGATGAGCAGATCAGCGTTTTCCGCGATCCGTCATTCCGCTTTATAAAACTGAAAGGTACGCCTAAAACACCGGCATCCGCCATTACTGTTGCCTGGAGCCCTAAAAAGAAAAAGGTGATGATTGATATGGTGGGCGCTAAGTTACCGGCTAATGATACAAAACACCAGTACCAGCTTTGGGCTATTGTTGCAGGAAAACCGGTAGACTTGGGTGTGTTTGATGCCAAGGCCAAAAGCGATACATCAAGCATGAAGGAAATGAAACCGGTTGAAGCACCTCAGGCCTTCGCCGTAACGCTTGAGCCCGTAGGCGGCAGCGTTAACCCTACCATGGATGCCATGATGGTTATGAGCGCCATTTAAATTTCCGGTATAATTATTCCTTCCTTTTTATACCATTCGGCAAGTTTGCTGATGTTTTTGTGGGCGATATACAAGGGCACCATACAAATTATCCCGAAAGAGCAATCAATAAACTGCCAAAATAAAGGAATGCCCCTAATACCCCCTGCAATAAAAGCCAGCGGAAATATGGCCACACTGGCTACCATACCAAACTGAATAATCCATACATTTTTTACCGGATGCCTGTACGGACCGATAAACAGCACCGCCAGCACCAGGTGCGCGAAAGCCAACCAATCGGTACCATACGCCAGATAAGGATATTGCTGATTAGTATCGCGCAGCGCGCCATATATTTTGCTCAGCCAGTTTTGCACAGATACAGGTAAAGCCTGCATGTTAGAAGTCAGCCAGCCAATTTCTGTTTCCAGAGGGAATGCAGTAGCGCCGCTGATAAAAAGGCCTGCGATAATGATGGCTATACAGATGCGTATGCGTCTTTTTAATTGTTGTTGTGTTTTCATGATGCTATGTAATAAGGTTTAGCGGCTCTCCGCCCTTTGTTTAATTACCTGCAGGATGTTATTCTGTATGTCCTTCATTATCCAATCCGCCCATAGGCCTGCATAAAAATTAAAGGTGGTGGTCAGCTTAAAATGGCTGTATAAATGCAAGCGATAGGTTTTGTTATTCAGCTTTTCCAGCTCGTACGTTCCGTCTATCACATCAAAATAATTACCGCCTATCACCACATGCTCATCCATCGTGGTTGAGGGTATCTCGTGTGGGTTGGCTTTAATGGTAAAGCGCATAACCTTCTGATCAGTATACTTGGTTACCTGCTCGTGAAAAATCAGCCCCTTATCAAATATGGCTTTGCGGTAGCCGCCAACACCGTTATAATTTAGCTCCGCACGTATGGGGCGCGGAAAGCCCAGGGTTTCGGTAAGCCAACCTTTATCTTCGGTTGAGGATATGCCTCTTACACGGGTTACGTTGTTCCATATCTTCGCTTTGCCTGCATCTATATCGATATAAGTATACGCCTTATAAATAGATGGATGATCGCCGATGTAACGCTCAACGGGGGAGATCAGAAAGGGCAGTAAAACGAGTAATGATATTTGCAGGCGTTCGTTCCTGTGCTTACGAAGTCGTGCCCTGCCGGCCAGCCATCCGCCTAAACTTGCTGCTCCAAAAAATACCGGCATAATCATCAGCCAGCATGCCCAGCCTTCAAAGCCGAAAAAGAATGTTATAAAAAAGAAAGCTATAATTACCACCCAAGGCATCATCAACCGGTACGAAAGACTTTTTATGCGCTCAATATCGGATAGATAGATAGTGAGCACCCCTATACCAAATGGCACCAGTAAAATAAAACTGATGGACATGATGGTAAACAAACCGTTCAGGCTATCGGTTCTAAACACCGCGTAGGACAGTAACGCAAATATTACGGGTATGCCAATAATCAGTAATAAGCGTTTAAGTGTTTTAGAGAGTATCATAATATGTGATGAGATTTAGGTGTTAAATACTTTGTTCAATAGCGGTTTTAATATCCGGTACTTTAAAAGTGTAGCCCGCTTCTGTAAGCCGGGCAGGCAGTACCCAGCGGCTTTTTAATATCAGCTCTGTTTCGCTGCGGAGAAAAAAGGTGCCGATCTCCAGCATCCATTTTGTGGCCGGTAAACCGAAAGGTGCACCAACAACCTTACGTATGGTAGCCATCAGTTCCCGGTTTTGGATAGGTTTAGGGGACGCGACATTGAATACCCCCTGTAATCTTGGGTTATCCAGCAAAAAATCAATGCTGCCGGTAACGTCATCCTCATGCACCCAGCTAAAATACTGTTTGCCGTTGCCTTGTATGCCGCCCAGGCCAAACCGGGCCAGGTTTAAATAGTAACCGGCTACACCGCCATGTTTACCCAGCACAATGCTGATGCGCAGTACTATCTGGCGTATGCCAGGTATACGCTGTTCGTCGAAGGCTTGTTCCCATTGTTGGCAAACCTCTACTGAAAAGCCGGTGCCTTTTTCGCCGGTATATTCATCCTGCGGCCTGTCCTCAGCGTGGCGGTATATGGTGGCTGATGCCGCGTTGATCCATACTTTAGGCGGATTATTGGTTTCTCTTAACGCTTCGCCCAAAATACGGGTCGCGTCAAGGCGTGAGGCAAATATCTCTGCCTTGTTTTTTTCGTTGTAGCGGCAATTAACGCTTTTGCCGGTCAGGTTTATCAGCACATCACTGTTCTCTAAATGCATGGCCCAGTCGCCAATTGTGCGGCCATCCCAATAAATGTGTTGAATGTTTCCATCAGCGGGTTTAGGGTTACGGGTGAATATGATCACTTCTCTGGCCAGTTTGCTAAAATGCCGGGCCAATAGCATCCCTATATAGCCGCTGCCGCCTGCAAGTATCACCTTATTATATTTCATGATGATGGTTTAATTAATGATGATCAATAATACAGCTAGCCGGTATAGTACCCATGTAGCGGTAAGCAGCCAACCCAGCTTTAATAATTTGGTACGGCGAATATGCTCCAAAAACATCAGCCCCGCTATCAGCATAAAATAAAGCGTGCTTACTAAGGGTGATATAACAACAAACCGTGCCGCTATAAGCATGGGTAGTAAAAGCAACGACCCCGCGAAGGAGATGGTCATCATGTTACCGAGATAATCCCATCTTTTGTTGGCTGCATACACGCTTACAATCAATCCCTGGAATACAATCTGTCCGCCGCAGATCAGGTATTCGCGGTAAGCGTTACCCGCGGTTATCAGGGGTGTTAACAAACCGGCATATTGGGTAAGTATCGCACCCACTATCAGCCAGGTAAACACCAGGTAAACCAGCCTTAGTTTTAGGTTAAAGGTAGGCTGTAAGGCATAATCATGATTATTGGCCAGAACGATTACCCTACGATTATAAGATATAAAGGCGTAACATTTGGCGGCTATCCACACAAAGGGTTTAAAGCCGAACAGTCCTTTTAACAGCGGGAAAGAATTGCCGATCACCTTGAACAAACTCTGTATGCCGTATTCAACTTCGCCGGTTTGGGTGTTTACCAGCGCTATTTCGTTCACGGCACGTTGCCGGTCAATCAGCGGACAAAGCATTTCGGGGGTTTCCTGGTATGCTGTTCTGCCGGTACCATCAAGCATGCCGGCTTTTACAAATGCTTTGGTGTACAGGTTGCACATGGGGCACTCGGCATCGTAAAGTATAATATGATTTTGCAGCGTTTTCATGATGCGGATGTTTTAATGATTATGTAATTATTCGCCGAATGGTTTGTAGCGCTCCATCATTACCTTGGCACGGTGCGCCTTATTACGAAGCCTGAAAAATATACCCAGATTAATAAAGTGCATGCCGCCCAGTATGAGTATAATGCGCCCGACCTTATAACTCAACACCTCTATCACCACCTGTGTGCTCGCGATGTTGCCCGTTTCCTTTAAGGCCAATACCATGTAGCCAATGTTTACGAGGTAAAACCCGACTACCAGTAGTTTATTTACAGAATCGGCCAGTTCGGTATTGCCGTGAAAAATATCAACCAAAAATATGCGGCCGTTATTAAATAATACCCTTGCTACCCAAATGGTAACAGCAATGCTAACAGCCAGGTAACATGCGTAGGTTAAAATAAAATAGTTCATGATGTTTGAGTATTTAAGTAAATGATAAATTTTGAATTTTCAGTAAATAATGAAATATATAGTTAAATTTTTTTATTTGAATATTTTAAGGATAGAGCCCCAAAACCAGTTCTCTTCCGCCTTGATCATTTTTTCGAGCATTTTATTCACGTTGCCCGATAGTTTTGTAATACCCTTAACCGATGCAGCAAAAGTTTTGTAGTTAGGGTCTTTATCATTACCCTTAACTTCTGATAGTTCGTTCAATACCTTCAGTAATGGATCGAGCTCACGTTTTTTACGCTCCTGTGCTACCAGGCGGGCAATGGTCCAGGCATCCTTTTCGGCAAAAAAGTACTCTTTGCGTTCGCCGGGTTTGTGCTGTTTTTCAACCAGGCCCCAGTTAATCAGGTCGCGCAGGGTCATGTTGGCATTACCGCGTGAGATACTCAGTGCTTCCATGATCTCCTCGGTAGTTAACGCCTCCGGCGATATCAGCAGCAAGGCCTGTACCTGAGCCATGGTGCGGTTTATACCCCACTCAGATCCCAGCTTACCCCAGGTTTCAATAAATTTTTGCCTTGCTTCTACCAATTCCATATACAAATATAAGCATATTTTTAAACTTTCAAAAATTATTGAAAATTAATTTAGTTTATTTTTTATAAAATAGTTGCACCACTACTGTAACGTATTCAAAGTCTACACGTCTTATAGATAATTACAGTGAGTATTAAGTTCTTTATAAGGTCAGTTAATAGTTAAAAGAAAAATGCGGTTGCTGATACTCACAACCGCTTTTTTTATGCCATCAATTTTGCCATGGTTACTGGCAGTTGTTGTGCCAGTTTGCCGGGTAACACCACATTCATGCGGTTAGGCAGTGCCAGTTCATCACCGGCTTTACCATGCAGGTATATGCCGGCAAGGCAAGCCTCTTGTGGCGTATAGCCCTGCGCCAATAGGGAAGCCAGTATGCCGGTAAGTACATCGCCCATGCCGCCGGTAGCCATTGCCGCGTTACTAGTCGAATTAAAATACAACTTCCCTTCAGGCGTTGCTGTTATGGTATAATCATTTTTTAGTACGATATAGATATTACGCTCGGCAGCCTGTTGCCTGGCGGTTTGCAGGCGTGCCCACCAGTTGGTATGTTCGCCAAACAGGCGGTCAAACTCCTTCATGTGCGGTGTAAGCAAGCTGCCCGGCGGTATAGCCTGCCACAGCGTGCTGTTTTTAGCTAACAGGTTAAGTCCGTCGGCATCTATCACCAATGGCTTTTTATAATTGGTGAGCACGTAGGCAAATAGCTCCAGCGCGCTATCATCGGTACCCAGGCCGGGGCCAAAAGCTATCGAATTAAATTTATCCCAGCTAATATCAGGCAGCGTATCGCCATCCCTGATGATAGCCATCAACTCAGGCAGGTAGCTGTTAAGTGCCGTTAGGCCACTTCCCGGTATACAGGCGGTAGTTAGCCCGGCACCGGCATAAGCCACCGCCGACGAGCATAACAATGCCGCGCCCATAGTACGTGACTCGCCTGCAATAACCAGGGCATGCCCGTAGATTCCCTTATTGCTGAAAGGTTTGCGGTGCTTTAATATTTTACGGATATCCTTTTCCTCCACATATTGATAGGCGGAGTTAAGCGTACGGGTAAATTCCTCACTGATGCCGATGTTCACCGCTTCCCAGCAATTGATATAATGCTTTGACTCCGGCAGTAAAAAATTGATCTTGGCTTGTTGAAAGGTGATCACCAGGTCGGCACGTAAAACGGTGGCATACTGGGGTACCTCGCCATCGGCAAAAAAACCGGTAGGTACATCAACAGCCACTACTGTTTTTTGCAGGCTGTTTAAATAATTAACCAGTAATTTATAATCGCCTTCCAGCGGTTTGTTCAATCCGCTGCCTAAAAGCGCGTCAATAATAATGCTGGCATCCTCATCTGGCTGAGTATCGCCCTTATTAATTATAACAGGCGTTATTGCACAATCCTGCAAGCGTTGCAAGTTAGTTTCAAAGTCAGCGGTTGATCTATCACTGTACCGTGCCACCTTAACACCGACGTATTGGTAGTTATGCTGATACAGCATTCGGGCAATGGCCAGCCCATCGCCGCCGTTATTGCCGGTACCACAGTAAACGCTTATGCGTTCGTTCCGTTCAGGAAAATGGTTGATGAACCATCCCACAAAAGCCCTGGAGGCACGCTCCATCAAATCCACAGAGGATATGGGTTCATTGTTTATCGTCCAGGCATCAGCCTCGCGTATTTGGGATGAAATAAGTAAAGGCAGCATATTATACTAATTTATAACATGCTGCCTTTGTTTTTCAGGTATACTGAAAAAATATCATTTAATTTTTGATGCTCATCTCTTTTGCCTGCATCATTTTACGCAGGTTGTTAAGGGCGTAGCGCATACGGCCAAGCGCGGTATTAATGCTTACATCGGTAATATCGGCTATCTCTTTAAAACTCATATCACCAAAATGACGCATAATCAACACCTCTTTTTGCTCTGATGGCAACAGTTGTATCAATATTTTTAAGTCCTTATGTGTTTGCTCACGCACCATGCGGTCCTCAGTGCTTTCATCATAATTACCTAATACTTCAAAAATATCAAAGTCATCGCCATTGCTAACCATCGGTGCGCGTTTTTCGCGGCGGAAATGGTCAATCACCAAATTGTGCGCAATACGGGTTACCCATGGTAAAAACTTGCCTTCCTCGTTATATTTCCCGGCTTTCAGGGTATTAATTACTTTTATAAAAGTATCCTGAAATATATCTTCGGCGAGGTATTCGTCTTTAACAAGTAAATAAATAGAAGTATATATTTTGGTTTGATAACGGCGGATAAGCTCGACAAGCCCCCCTTCGTCGCCCGAAATATATAGATGGATTAGATCCTGATCACTTTGCAATTTTAAATCCATAGAAAACCTTACTACTTAATTAAGTTTATCTTAAATGTTGTTGAGTAAAGTTTAATCTATAAATTCTTTTTTAGGGGTTATACAAAACGTTAAGTCAAATAAAACAAATTAAACAATAAAATGCAAATTTATTTGTTTGACCATATAGACTAACTTACGTTTAATACCACATGTAAGTTTTTTTTCCGGAATAATAATTCAGGAGCTTCGTCTCAGGCTGTTAGTAAATATACTCTTTTGTATTGAACCTACCCCTTAATTAAACAAAATAAATCCCGCAAAAGTAAATTCATTTACCGTGTTTGTACTTACATGCCTGTAATTGCACAGCTTTATTATATTTGCTTTCAGCGCTTAACCGCGCTTAACATTTATATATAATGGCAAAAAAGAAACCGGAAACAACACATACCCCGATAGTGACACCACAGTCGCTCGAGTTTTTTGAAAGATACATCAACAACCCATCGCCAACCGGCTTTGAGTGGAAAGGCCAGGAGCTTTGGCTTGACTATTTAAAACCTTACATTGATGACTATTATGTTGATAACTACGGCACGGCGGTAGGCATCATCAATAAGGATGCGGAATACAAAGTAGTGATAGAGGCCCATGCTGATGAAATTTCATGGTTTGTAAATTACATTACCAATGATGGTTTGATCTACGTGATCCGCAACGGTGGGTCTGATCATCAGATCGCCCCATCAAAACGTGTAAATATTCATACCGATAAGGGTATTGTAAAAGCGGTTTTTGGCTGGCCGGCTATTCACACCCGCCAGGGCGGCGAAAAAGAGGAAGCGCCGACATTAAAAAACATTTCTATTGATTGCGGCTGTACCTCAAAAGAAGAGGTAGAGAACCTGGGCATCCATGTAGGTTGTGTAATTACTTATGAAGATGAGTTTATGGTGCTTAACAACCGCTATTACGTTGGCCGCGCGCTGGATAACCGGGCAGGCGGCTTTATGATAGCCGAGGTTGCCCGCCTGTTGAAAGAGAACAATGTAAAACTGCCTTTCGGATTATACATTGTTAACGCCGTACAGGAGGAGATAGGCCTCCGCGGTGCCGAAATGATAGCGCATCACCTGAAACCTAATGTGGCCATTGTTACCGATGTTACGCATGATACCACGACACCGATGATCAACAAAGCCGTTCAGGGTGACCTGGCCTGCGGCCGTGGCCCGGTAGTTTCATACGCTCCGGCGGTACAAACCAACCTGAACAAGCTGCTGGTTGAAACCGCGCAGAAAAATAATATTCCTTTTCAGCGCCAGGCATCATCACGCTCAACAGGTACTGATACTGATGCCTTCGCCTACTCAAACGGCGGAGTGCCATCAGCCTTGATATCATTGCCGCTGCGTTATATGCACACTACGGTTGAAATGATCCATAAAAAGGATGTGGACAATGTGATCCGCCTAATCTACGAATGCCTGTTAAACATTGAGGCCGGGCAGGATTTCCGTTACATTAAAAACAGGTAAGTAAACGTTAATGGCCCAGTACGTAATCCCGCTCAAATACCGCAAAATGGAGAATTTCCATATTGTGTTTTGGTTATTGAAGGATATTGGCTGGTGCCTGATATGGAAGCCGTTGGGAATAGTAATGATATTCCCAACGCTTATTATTGCCATTGTTATAGCCTGGCGCACCAAAAGCCTCATGTCTGAACTGTGCCACAACCTGGCCATCACCTTCTGGATCACGGCCAATTCCTACTGGATGATCAGCGAGTTTTTGCATATTGATGCCCGCATAGTATACGGTTGGATAACGTACAAACACCTGGCGCTGATCCCTTTTCTTTTAGGGGTTATGTGCCTGGCTTATTACTATGCCATCTGGCGGCCTAAAAATCCAGACTCGCTCGAAACGCTTTAACGTTCTATCGCTCACCGTTCCACTCGGCATAAAACTGGTCAAGGTATTGCGCCATAAAATCATGCCGCTGCTGCGCTATCTGCTTGCCGGTAGGGGTATTCATCTTATCTTTCAGCAGCAAAAGCTTTTCGTAAAAATGATTGATGGTAGGCGCGGTTGTAGCCTTGTATTCCTCTTTGGTGATAGTAAGGTTGGGCGGTATGTTAGGGTTGTAAAGTGCCCTGCCCTTAAAGCCGCCATAATTAAAAGCGCGGGCGATACCTATAGCGCCAATAGCATCCAGGCGATCGGCATCCTGTACTATCTCCATCTCCTTTGAGGTAAACTCCACCTGCCCGAAGCTGGCTTTGAATGACATGTGGCGGATGATCTGCTGTACATGCATAATGGTTTCTGCATCAACATCGAGGCTTTGCAGCCATTTACCCGCAGTAGCCGGGCCTATCTCCTCATCGCCGTTATGGAATTTGGCATCGGCAATATCATGTAACAGGGCAGCCAACTCAACTATAAAGTAGTTAGCCTGTTCGGTTCGCGCTATTAGTTTAGCGTTTGCCCAAACACGGTAAATATGCCACCAGTCATGCCCGCCTTCGGCATGTTCAAGGGTTTGCTGTACGTAAGTTTTGGTTTGATTTATAATTTCCGTTTGTTGTGGTGATAACATCCGGCAAATATAAAAAATCAGAAACTGCTATGCAGCTTCTGATTTTGCAGCCTCAATAAGGCTGGCAATACTTGTTTCTAAAATATCTGCTATCTGAAAAAGACGCTCAAGGGTTATTTTGGTATAACCCAGCTCAATTTTACTGTAAGCATTCTGCGATATTTTAAGTTTGGCGGCAAGGTACTCCTGTGTGTAGTTCCTGGCTTCGCGTTGCTTGCGTATGTTAGAAGCAACTAACTTAACTTTTGAGCTTAAACTCTCTGTCATACTAATCATTTGTATCTGATAAATGACCATATTAACGAGAATTTTTTAAGCCTGGATTTTTATATATTCACTTTTATTACAAATATTTTCTCAGGAAAAAAATACCTACTTATAGGTAGGGTTTAGTTACCCTTTGGTTGTTGTTTTAAGCTATAGTTTATGGTAACTGTTGGCAGCAAAGTAGCCATATCTAACGGAACCTGGTCAAACGACATGATGGGCTTACGGTTAGTATAGTAATCATAAAACTCCTTCTGAATTTTATCAGGCGCGGTAGCCGGGGCCAGGAAGCTGATGGAAAAAGGCAAAATAAAATCGTGCATTTTTTCTCCGTCAGGAATGATCCATTTTTTGTTCGACTTGCGTAAAGCAGCAATTATCGGCTGGGCCAATGATGCATCATCAGCATAGTAAACAATAATTTTTTTGATATTGCCCTCGCCATCGGCCGTAAATTTAAACACCGCGGTACCTGATACTTTCTTTTTTACCAGATCGGGGGTTACTTCAAGGCTATCTTTAAAAAACTTGGTCATAACGGCTTTGCCACCCTGAAAGGGGAAAGCCAGGTGCTGCTGCGCCATTACGCTTAGGGTAAACAGCGCGGCACATAGGGTAAACAATATTTTTTTCATGCTTTTACTTATTCTTCCGGTTGTCGCCTGGTACCTTCATATAATTCATACTCAAGCAGGCGGCAATCCAGTTTTCCATTATAAAATTCAATTCTACGGCTGGCTTTTAAACCGATCTTCTTTGCCAGGTCAGGGTTGCCGGTAAAAATGTAGCCCCTGTAGCCGCGGCATTGCTGTTTCATGTAATCGCCAATGCGTTTGTACGTGGCTTCCAGTTTAGTGTGAACACCCAAACGCTCGCCATACTCCGGGTTAAACATTACTACGCCCGGCTGCTCCGGTACTTCCGTATCTGCAAAGTCACAAACGTTAAACTCTATCAAATGTTCTACGCCAGCAGTGTTGGCGTTGCGGCGGGCAATGTCAACCGCGTCTGCCGATAGGTCGGTAGCTATAATTTTAAAATCGATATTCTTGGTAGCTATATCTTTTAGTTTGCGGCGCTCGGTAAAAAATACCGCTTCATCATAACCCATAATGTGCATAAAGGCATAGTTCATCCTGAAAAAGCCGGGGCTTTTATTGGTAGCCAGTAAGGCTGCCTCAATAGCCAGCGTGCCCGAACCGCACATGGGGTTTATAAAAGTGCTCTTGCCATCCCAGCCTGTAGCCATAATGGTTGACGCGGCCAGCGCCTCCAGCATAGGTGCCTTGCCCGGTATTTTACGGTAACTGTGTTTGGCCAATGTTTCGCCCGAGGTATCTATAAATATCTCGGCGCGGTCGTCCTGCCAGTAAAGGTGAATCACGGTTTTGTTATTATCAGCACCGGAGTTTGGCCTGATGCCTTTTTCCTGCTTTATACGGTCAACAATGGCATCCTTCACCTTTACGTTGGCAAACAGCGGCGTACGTATATGCTCATTATTTACGTTGGAGGTAACAGAAAAGTAGCCCGAAAAATCGATAAGCTTCTCCCATTCTATCTTAACCAGCTCGTTATACAGTTCATCCGGGTTGGCGGCTGTAAACTCTTTGAGCGAATATAAAACCTGGCTGGCGCAGCGCAGGTTAAGGTTGAGGGGTATACAATCATTCACAGTGCCTTTAAGCTCGATGCCGGTTTGAAATACGCGTACAGGTGTAAAGCCTAACGCCTCAACTTCACGCTGTAAATAAGGCGAAAGCCTTTTATTGCAGGTGATAACTATTTTACTTTCGGTGTGGAAAACTTCCATATATTTTGCGAAAATAAACAATTAAATACACCTCTATTTTAATTTGTTAGCATTAACTTTACATTTTTAATTTTGAAGCATGGATATCAAAGGCAAAGTACATGAGGTGTCGCCAACCCAACAGGTGACAGAATCACTTAAAAAGCGCGAACTTATTGTTGAATATATAGAGAACCCGCAATACCCTGAATACCTTAAATTTGAAGCTATACAGGACCGTTGCAACCTGCTTGACACTGTTAAGGTTGGTGACGATGTTGAGGTTTTCTTTAACCTGCGCGGTCGCCCATGGACTGATAAAAGCGGCAAAAAAAGCTATTTTAACTCCCTGCAATTGTGGAGAATTAACGTACTAAGTGGTGCAGGTAACAGCGCTACCCCTGAGTATGCGCCACCGGTTGATCTGAGCTCAACGCCTGATGAGGACGATCTGCCGTTTTAATGGCTGATAACAAATGATATTTGAAAAGGAGCGCTTCGGTGCTCTTTTTTTTGTGCCAACCTAATCATAGGGAGACACCCCTCCTAAATCCTCCCCGAGGGGAGGACTTTTAAAATATTTTACAAAATTGTCATTTCGACGAAGGAGAAATTTGTCGCTTGGTAATGAACGCGGATAGATTTCTCGCTACCGCTCGAAATGACAATAAAATATTAAGCCTGCTGACTGGAAAAATAGAGGATGATCAGCGTGATAATAGCCAAAATCATCAGCACAAACAGCGTGATCTTGACAGCGCTTCGGTGCTCTTTTTTTGTGCCGATACATCACCTGAATGATGAAAAATTTATTGTCATTTCAAACGAGGTACGAGGAGAAATCTGTCGCTTTGTTATAAACGCGGGCAGATTTCTCCTTCGTTGAAATAACATGAAAATTTTAAGCCTGCTGGTTAGAAAAATAGAGGATTATCAGCGTGATAATAGCCAGGATCATCAGCACAAACAGCGTGATTTTGATGGCGCTGTACGGGCGTTTGCCTATTACTTCGCCGGTGCGGGCATTTACCGTGAACTGGTAAATTTTGTTGTTATAGTTATAAGCGCTTACCCAAACCGGCAGCATAATGTATTTTATACCGATGTTGTAATATTGGGTGTTATGGCTATCAATGCGTTGTTCATCACCTCCGATATCGTTGCGGATATCACTCAGAATTTCAGGTTCAATAAGTCGTTTGGCGGTGTCAAGCCCAACTTCCGGGGTGGTTTGATAGTTCTCGGATCGGAAGCCGCTCAAATAACGTTCGTCAAAATTTGTAAGTAATTGCAGATCCCAGGGCGCGAGTTCAATCAGAGTATCCTGCGGTAATGATTTACTGGAAGGCACCAATACATTATTATACTTGCCGTTCACGGTACCCGATGCATAACTCCAGCGGGTTTTACGCACCTGGCGGGTTTGGGTTTGTTGTTGCCCGTTTACCGTAGTTGTGTAGGTTTCAGTAACATAGTAATGATCGCCGCGTTCGCCTTCATAGCGCGTTACGGTATCGGCATCATAAGTCCAATAAGGCATGTAAACACCTTTAAGTGCCGATACATCAGCATTTACTTTCTTGGCCAGATCTGACGGGGCGAACCACAGGGCTTTAAGCCATTTATTGAAAAAACCGACCGCTGTTTTGGTATCAATTTTAAACGGCAGGATATAATGCGGCTTCACCATTGCCTGATTGGCGGTTGATACCACCAGCGGCGATGCGCAAAACGGACATTTATCCGCGGTTATACTTTTTTCGAGTATGGTTTCGGAGCCGCAGCCGCTGCATTTAACGGCATACAAAACAGCCGTTTGGTAAAGCGCCTTGTTCTCGGCAATATACTGCTCATAATCAAGCGATATTATGGGTGCTTCAGCCGTGTTGATCTCCTCTTCCGAGCCGCAATGGTCACAGTGTAATTTATTGCTGCCGGGCAAAAACCGGGCTGATGCACCGCAGTTTTTGCATTTAAGCAAACCATTTACTTCAGTTAATTGTGGCGACTCGGTAGGCATGGGTATTTGCTTATGGGATAATTTATCAAATTATACAATCGGCGGCGGGGTGTTGCCAAACAGGTCTGATAATTCATTAACCGATTCGGCCGGTGCCCAGTCGGCCATGCCTTTTTTCCAAACCCTGGTATCGCCACTTAATTGCTTTTGGCTGATGATGGTTTTTAACTGCTCCAGCGTAGCCGGCCCTTCAGATTCTCCGTCGATAGCGATATAATATTGTATTTCAGCCTTAATTGGCGGCGGCTCGTCATTTACCGGCGGTGCGGCATCTACATGGTTATCTTTAAATATATTGCCTACCTGCCCCATCATAGCGGCACCTACACCCAGCCCCATGCCGGCAGCACCCAGGTTGCCGCCGATGCTGTTCTCGGCTGATTTTTCAATAGCGTTAGCTGCCTGAAATTGCGCATAAGCGCCCAGGTTGCCCACAATGCCCATCTGTGTCCGCTTATCGAGCACGCTTTCCACCTCAGGCGGCAGCGAAATATTCTCCACCAATAACGAGGTCAGGATCAGTCCCATTTCTGTCAGGTCGGGCGCGATGTTATTTTTGATGATCACGCCAACCTCGTCATAATTGGCGGCAAGGTCAAGCACCGGTATTTTAGAAGCGGCTACGGTATCCATACCTCTCGATACGATAATGTTGCGCAGTTGCTCGTTTATATTCTCTACATTAAAATCAGCCCCGGTACCGGCAATCTGCCTGAAAAAGGTAGCGGCATCAGCTACCCTGAAAGCATACGAGCCAAAAGCACGCAGCCTTACCGGGCCAAACTCCGCGTCGCGCAGCATAACCGGGTTTTTGGTGCCCCATTTCTGGTTGGTGAACATGCGGGTGCTCACAAAATAAACATCAACCTTAAACGGACTTTGAAAACCATACTTCCAACCCTCAAGGGTGGTAAGTATCGGCATATTCTGCGTAGTAAGCTCGTACATGCCGGGTTGAAAAACATCGGCTATTTTACCCTGATTAACAAATATGGCCACCTGCGATTCGCGCACGGTAAGTTTGGCGCCCATTTTAATGGCGTTATCATTGCGCGGATATTTCCATATCAGGGTATCATGGGTGTTGTCAACCCATTCAATAACGTCTATAAGTTCACTTAACAATCTGCTAAAAAGTCCCATAGGTGGTTTTTTATTTTAAATGTAGTGATAAGATTTAAAAACGCGCTATTTGTTACAACTTAGGGCTGTTGTGCTTTTAATTGCTGTATGGCACGGTTGGCATTTTCCTGAGCCTTACTTATTTTATAGTCCAGCCATTTATCCTTAAATATCCGGCGCATGGTATTATCAAACCGGCGTACTAAAAATATATTGTTAAAGCCGCGCAGGCGCTCAAAAGGGCGCTCGTTAAGCATACGCAGGCTTACTGAATAACCCTCGGTAACGTACTTAATGTAATGCCAGTAGCCCGATGGCATGTACAAAGTTTCGCCGGGCTGCAACTCACACTCCCAGCCTTGCAGGTATTGCAGCGCCGGGTATTTGTTTAGATCAGGCTCGTTCAAATTAGCAATCCCATGAAAGTTAAACGGTAGTTTGTATAAAAGCGGCGATTGGTCTAACGAAAAAAGCAACACCTTTTTCACGCCCTTAAACTGCGTTAAAAATATGTGCGACATATCAATATCATAGTGGTAACGTACACTCGAACCCTCACCCCCAAAAAACATATAAGGCAGCCACGATACTATTTTACCGCCTGTCGGGTCGTTATACACCAGGTCCTTTTTCAGTTCAGGATTATGTTGCAACAGGTTGAACAGAAACAGGCGCAACTCGGCCGGGCCCGAAGCGATCATATCCAGATACGCTCCAAAAGTAGATTTCATTACCGGCGCGCTGGTGGCACGGTCATTAAACTCATCTTCGCGGCCGTATAGATTTACTCTATAATCTCCGGCTATTGCCTTAAAGTAATCATAGTCCCACTTTTGTAATGCCGGGCTGCCTTTAACAAAGCTTTTCAGGATAACCGGCGTTTTTGCCTGTAAATATAATTTTTCAAAATCGGCCCTTTCAATATCATCCACACGGGCAATTGGTTTTAGCAACATAAGTTCAAATTTACCAATTCGGGCTAATTAGCCAAGCGCATTCATAGCAAATTGATTGTACAGTAACAAAACTACCGGGTATTAAACTTTTTTTACCTGTAGCTGTATTTTATGCACCCGGAGATAAAATACATGGCCAAAAGTTATAAATCAATATACAGCGCGCTTGCCGCCAACCTGCTGATAGCGGTTACCAAATTTATTGCGGGCGGCTTTAGCGGCAGCCCTTCCATGATATCCGAAGGGGTGCACTCGCTGGTTGATACCATAAACCAGGTGCTCATTTTATACGGCATCAGGCAAAGCCATAAACCTGCTGATGCTTTTCATCCTTTCGGGTACGGTAAGGAGATCTACTTCTGGTCGTTCATTGTATCGATACTCATATTCAGCCTGGGTGGCGGTATTTCTGTTTACCAAGGCATTACGCACATTATACATGCCGGGCCACCCGGCGATCCGAAGTGGAACTATGTAGTGCTGGTTCTGTCGATGATATTTGAGGGGAGTTCGCTGTGGATAGCCATTAAGGAATTTAATAAGGTACGGGGTAACGATACCTGGTGGAATGCCATTATTAAAAGTAAAGACCCATCGAGCTTTTTGGTGCTGTTTGAGGATAGCGCGGCAGTGATCGGCCTGGCCATCGTATTGATTTTTATGGTGATAGGCCACGTTACCGGGTTGGAATATATGGATGGTGTGGCATCGGTATTGGTTGGCTTGCTTCTGATCGGTGTATCGGCCATACTGGCCCGTGAAAGCCGTAGCTTGCTGATGGGTGAGGGCATAGCTCCCGAAACTAAGGACAAGTTAAAGCGGTTTGTAGAGGCTGACCCGGCAGTGGCCAAAGTGGTCAACATCCTGTCAACCTATCAATCGCCGGAAGAAGTGGTGCTGATGCTGATGGTTGCCTTTGAGCCCGGTTTGGATACAGAAGATATTACCGATGCCATTGTGAGGTTACGCAATCGCATCAAAGAAAAATATAAACTGGTGCGCTTTGTAATAATACAGCCCAATACGATTGATTAATTATCCGTTTTGTTGGCCAGCCTGATCCATACATAAACCGGTATGCCCGCAGCCATAAACAGGAAGCCATAAAACACGGTTAATTCACCCGCGCCAATGATGCCCCACAGGCAATAAGCGAATGCGAAAACGGCGAGCAATACCGCGCCCGCCCATCCGGTTTTTATATTTTGCTTTGCCCGCATGATGATGTAGGATGCCATAGTTAGCAGATAAGGCACAAACACGGTGAATATGGATAGCAGCATTAAAAACCGGAACTGATCTACCAGCCCCTTGGTATAATTCATCGCCATAAATACCGATACCATGATGCTGTTGATCACCATGCCGACATAGGGAACATCGCGTTTATTCTCCCGGGCGAATATGGCCGGGAATAATTTATCCTTAGCGATAGATCTGGGGATCTGCCCTTGTATCAGGATCCAGCCGTTGAGCGCGCCAAAGGCGGCGATGGCTATACCCGCACTCACCCAATACCTTGCCGCTTTACCAAACATGATCTCCGCTGCATCGGCATACGGCGTGGCTGAATTAGCCAGTTTTTGAATAGGGATTATTCCCATGATACTAACGCTACCTAATAAATATATCAACGTTGCGATGCCTAAGCCTATAACGGTAGCTTTCGACACGGTTTTATCCGCATCCTCTATATCTGCCGCCGGAATGGCCGCGCTCTCGATACCCACAAAGGCGAACATGGCTAAAGTAACCGTAGCGTTTATAGCCGCGGGTATGGATGTACCGCTGTTGTTGAAGGGCAAAAAGTTATCAAACCGGATAAAAAACAAGCCGCCAATAGCGATAACCAAGAGCGGCAGTATTTTAAGCACGGTAGTAGCTAACTGTAATTTGCCCGATACCACAATGCCGCGGGTGTTGATCCACGTAAGCAGCCAGATAGCCGCCAGCCCTGTAAATATGGATGCCGTGGCGCTGCTGCCCAATGCCGGCACAAAGGCGGTTAACGCGCTAACCAGCGATATGGTGATGGCCGCATTGGCGCACGATACGGCTATCCAATAGCACCAAGCCACCAGGAAACCGGCAAAATCGCCAAAGCCGCTGCGGGTATAAGCATACGGCCCGCCCGATACCCGCGGCAGCAACTTGCTGAGGTTGCTGAACACCATTGCCAAAAAATAAGCGCCAATGGCCGCGAATACCCAACCCAGCAAGCTAATACTGCCAAATGATGCCATTGCCGACGGCATCAGGAAAACCCCCGCGCCTATCATGTTGCCGATGACCAGCGAGGTGCTCGTCCATAAACCTAATTTTTTTTTACCGGATGGGGATGAGGGCATAAAATGGTGGTGAAATTTTAAAGCAAAGTAAGGATTTTTTAACTCACCCCAACCCCCCTCGTAGGGGATACCCCTCCTAAATCCTCCCCGAGGGGATGACTTTTAAAAATTAAAATTATTTGTCATCTCGAACGATAGAGAGAGAGATCTGTCCGCGTTTATTAGTTCATTTACAGATTCCTCCTCGTACCTCGTTCGGAATGACAAAAAAATAAATAAAGCACAAACCGCAAATAACCAATCCTACCGGCATCAGGAATGCCCGGAGTAGTACAAGCTTTGCCAAAGCATAACCTTTCACCGGGCAGGACGCGGCCGGCAGGTTATTCGCTGTTGTTTGGTTTTTTATTGGTGCTCATGAGATCGCTAACGCTAAGTTTTCTTGGTTACTTTCTTTTGTCTGCACAAAAGAAAGTAACAATTACTGACGCTTCAATAAAGTACATCCCGATGCTCATGAGCACTGTCAGTAATCATAAAGCGCTTCTCTTTTATTAATCATTGAAATCAATACCTTTACCTCACTATGATCATCGTTATACAGTGCCGCGACCGGGTAGGGTTGGTGGCTTCTATATCGGCTTTAATGGCCAGGCATCAATACAATATCATATCATTAGGCGAGCATGTTGATGTTGCCGAAAACCTGTTTTTCATGCGTCTTGAGGTTGACGGTAACACTGCCGATAACACCGTGCTTGAGCAGAAACTTTACGAAATTTTACCAGCGGAGGCCATAGTGAAAATTAACCCCCGGCCTGATAAAAAAATAGTAGTGCTGGTTACCAAGGAATACCATTGCCTGGCAGATATTTTAGTGCGAAATTATTTTGGTACACTTGGGGCTACCGTTCAATGCGTTATCGGTAATCATACTGTTTTGGCCGATGTTTGCCGCAGGTTTGATATCCCTTTTCACCATGTAAGCTATGAAGGGCAAACTAAGCAACAAGCTGAGGAGCAGATCACCGCGCTGGTTCAGCAAAGCAACCCGGATTATGTGGTGCTGGCTAAATTCATGCGTATTCTGTCGCCCGCGTTTAATAGCCTGTTCCCCATGCGGATCATCAATATACACCACTCCTTTTTACCTGCCTTTGTAGGTGCCAGCCCGTACAAGCAAGCGTTTGAGCGGGGGGTAAAATTAATAGGGGCGACGGCACATTTTGTATCCAATGAGCTGGATGAGGGGCCAATCATCGCGCAGCAGATCATCCCGGTTAACCACGGCTACACAGCAACTGATATGGTAACCGCCGGCAAGGAAGTTGAAACATCGGTGTTAGCCAAAGCGTTGAAGCTGGTGTTTGACGACAGGGTATTTGTGTATAATAATAAAACGGTGGTGATAGAGTGATGCCTCGCCACGGGGGGAGGGGTTTGAATCTAACCTAACTTGTCATTTCGACGAAGGAGAAATCTGCACGCGTTGATAGCAAAGCGACAGATTTCTCCTTCGTCGAAATGACAAAAAGTATAAGCAACCTACAACCCTTTTACAAACTCCCTTATCGCTGCGCCGGGGTCTTGTTCTTTCATAAAGTTTTCGCCTATTAAAAAGCCGCTGAAACCGGCCTGCTTTAAATCCTTGATTACCGCAGTATTGCTGATGGCACTTTCAGATACTTTTAGAAATTCATCGGGTATGTGTTTCGCTAACCGGAACGAAGTTTCAACGGATACGGTAAAGTCGGTCAGGTTGCGGTTGTTTACGCCGATGGCATCCAGTTTGGGATGGATGCTGCGTTCCAGTTCTTCCAGGTTATGCACCTCAAGCAGTACGTTTAGGCCGATGCTTTTGGCCAGGGTAGCAAAGGTGTCAATTTCGGCAGGGGTAAGTATGGCGGCAATAAGCAGTATTACATCAGCACCCATGGCCTTGGCTTCTATCACCTGATACTCGTCAATCATAAAATCCTTACGCAGGATGGGGATGTTGTTAAGCATACGTGCCCGCTTTACATCCACCTTTTGCCCCATAAAAAACTGACTGTCGGTTAGCACGGATAAGGCCGATGCCCCGGCAGCCGCATAGGCGGTAGTAACCTGCTTAACGGTAACCTTATCGTTTATAATGCCCTTTGATGGCGAGCGTCGTTTAAACTCAGCGATAATGCCGGTACGGTCCGGTGCTAACAAAAACTCCCGGAACGAATAGGTTTCACGGTTAAAGTACTCAGCTTCTTCCAGCTTGGTGTAGGACACACGGCTTTTGGCGCGCGCCACTTCTTTACGCTTGTTCGCTACAATTTTATCAAGTATGGTCATGTAATCTTGTTATTGAATTAAATGTCTGCTACCGCAACTGCTTCTGCCACTAATCAGGCTCCCAACCAGTTCTTCAGCATTTCTTTACCGTATTCCGTCAGTATGGATTCCGGGTGAAATTGTACCCCGCGCACATTGTATTGTTTGTGGCGCAAGGCCATAACCGAGTTATCCTTGTCGTCAACAGCCGTAACGGTAAGGGTATCGGGTAGGTCATCGTTATTAACCACCCATGAGTGATAGCGGCCCACGTTAAAGCTTTGCGGCAAGCCGATAAATAAAGGCTCCTGCGCATCAGTAACCGTTATAGGCGTAGCAATGCCGTGCATAGGCTGTTTCAGGTTTGAGAGCGAGCCGCCAAATACTTCCGCAATGGCCTGCTGACCAAGGCATACGCCAAAGATACTTTTGGTAGGCGCGTAACGCTCAATCACCTGCAACAGCAAACCCGCCTCGGAGGGTATGCCCGGCCCCGGCGAAAGGATAATATGATCGAACGCATCAACATCCTCCAGCTTAAACTGGTCGTTACGCCATACCTCGCACTGCAAACCTATCTCGTTCACCAAATGCACCAGGTTATAGGTAAACGAATCATAGTTATCTATTATCAGGATGCCCCCCGGCCCCCTAAAGGGGGAGGTATTTGCGGCGTTATTATTTGTTGTACTCATGTGTCTTTAAATTTTACTCCCCCTTTAGGGGGCCGGGGGGCTTCTATAGCTCTTCCGCCAGTTCAATCGCCTTGCGTAAGGCGGCAATTTTGTTATTCACCTCATTTAGTTCACTCTCCGGTACCGAGCCGGCTACAATGCCTGCGCCCGCCTGGTAGTGCAAGGTGTTATTTTTGCTCAGGAAAGAACGGATCATGATGGCATGATTAAAATCGCCGTTAAAGCCTAAGTAACCTATTGCGCCGCTGTAAAAGCTGCGTTTTATATTTTCGTTTTCATCAATAATTTCCATCGCGCGGTATTTCGGCGCGCCGCTCAAAGTACCTGCCGGGAAGGTATCGGCCACAATTTTAAATGCGGATACACCCTCATGCAGCTTGCCGCTCACGTGCGATACCAGGTGGATCAGGTGCGAATAGTATTGCACCTCTTTAAAGGCTTTTACCTCCACCTCACCGCAATGGCGGCTCAGGTCGTTACGGGCCAAGTCAACCAGCATTACGTGCTCGGCTGATTCCTTAGGGTCGTTTTTCAGGCTTAATGCCAGTTCTGCATCCTTAATATCATCGCCGCTACGTTTAAAGGTGCCCGCTATGGGGTAGATGCTGGCCACACGGTTTTTAATGGTGATCTGTGCCTCCGGCGATGAGCCGAAAATGCGGAAGTCCCCAAAATCAAAATAAAACAGGTAAGGCGATGGGTTGATGGAACGCAACGCACGGTAAACGTTAAATTCATCACCTGTAAACTCCTTAGAGAACGCTCTCGACGGAACGATCTGAAAAACATCACCACGGTAAATATGCTGCTTCATCTTCTCCACAATGGCGATGAATTGCTCGTTGGTCAGGTTTGATTGCTCGTCGGCCTTGCTTTGAAAATTATATTCCGGGAAGTTCTTGTTCTTGATCAGGTATTCTACCTTTTCAATACCGCCGTTGGTAGCGCCGCCCTCCACCTGGTTATGGAAAATGTATAGCTCATTCTTAAAATGATCTATTGCGATAATGTAGCGGTAAACATTGTACTGCATCTCCGGTATCTGGCGAATATCATTCTCAACCTGTTTTAGCTTAATGGTTTCAAAATGCTCAACCGCCTCATGCGTAAAATAGCCGAACAAACCGTTCGAGATGATCTTACCTAAATTCCCTTCCGTTTCAAAAACCGATAAAAAATTGTTGATCTGCTCAATCAGTTCAAATTGGCCCGGCTCAAAAACCTGCTTAGTATCATCGGGGTACCTTAGTTTAAGCTCACCTTTATTAAGCACCAGCCCGGCAATAGGCTCGCAGCACACATAGCTCATGCTGTTTTCGCGGCTATGGTAGTCGGAGCTTTCAAGCAGTAGCGCGTTGGGGTAAACATCGCGCAGGCGCAGGTAAATGCTCACCGGTGTGGTGGTATCGGCAAGTAGTTTTTTATGCTTAGTTACAATTTTAAAATTCTTCATGCGTTAAATCCATAATAAACAAAAAGCCCGCCGAATGAGTGAATTCGCCGGGCCTTATTTAGGTTTACAATTGGTTAGTAGTTGATCAATACACTATCCGGCTGCCAAAATTAAATGGTGCCACCAGTTGTTTAAAAGTGTGATTTTGATCATAATGTGAGGCAAATTTAGAAAGAAATTTGATTTGACCAACTTTTTGTAAAATTTTTAAGACGTCATACCAAATAATCCGCGTTTGCTTTGAATTATTGCTACTACGATAATCAAAATCGCCAATCCAAAAAATATCGCTATGGTTCTGTGTTTGCCTTGCGGCAGGGTGATCTTTTTTGCTTTGCTGTTACCAATGGTGATCAATACTATGGCGAAAAGCATCATTACCACGTGTTCCATTGTCCAGTAGCGGGTTTCAGCGTTCTTCATGGTCTGGCTGGTAAACTGCACAAACGGACTCAGAAAGTATAATATCAACCCGATTAAGAATTGTATGTGTGCCGATATCAGCGCGAATACGTTAAGCTTGCGGCTGCCTTCGGTATAGGCTTTATTGCCAAACCAACCTAAAAAAGCGTTAATAACCGCTGCCACTACCAGTAGTAACACAATATACCTGAAGCCCGAGTGAAGATGTTTAATGATGCTGTAAAGTTCCATAAGGGAATAATATTTTTTGTACGAAGATAAGCAACATTAAAAGAAAAGCGGGATTGAGAATTACATATAAGAAGAACTATAAATATTTATCAAAATGGTTGTATAATCGATTTGAATTTTGTAGATATTTATATTATTTAAAATATAAATATGAGTATTCCATTTAAGTCACCCGCTTTTAAAGATGATGCTTTCAATTGTCCTATGTGTAGCGCTTATGCAGCACAGCAATGGTATATGGCTTATTACGTAGAAGAAGGTCATGGATATGTAGATGTTAATAATACGTTTTTTTGCTATTGTGTTCATTGCAATAATTTTTCTCTTTGGCATAATGAAAAATTAATAATTCCTCAACATGGTAATATACCACCTGCATCATTAGACATGCCAGACGATGTTTCGACTCTATATAATGAAGCTAAGTCAATAGTTAATCAATCACCAAGAGCGGCAGCGGCATTATTAAGACTAGCCATTGAGAAATTGTTTACTTATATAAGTAAAGAAAAGGGATATAGCATTAATAGCGATATAGCCAAGATGGTGAAAGAGGGTCTACCTGTAAAAATTCAAAAAGCTTTAGACATTTTAAGGGTTGTAGGAAATCACGCTATTCACGCAGGGCAAATAGATTTTAATGATGATAGTGGTATTGCTACTCAATTATTTGCGATATTAAATTTTATTACAGAATCTATGATTACACAGCCTAAGGAAATCGATATATTGTATAATAGACTTCCTCAGAAAGACATAGAAACCATCGAGAAGCGAGATTTACCTAAACCATAATTTCGAACTTTAATTTAGTAAACTAATTTGCGCCGTGCGGGTTATAATAGCCTATGGCCAAGCCGTTACTTGAATTTACCGACCGTGGCATTTATTGCGAACAGGGGCGATTTTACATTGACCCCTGGAAGCCCGTGGACGACGCGGTAATAACCCATGCCCATGCCGACCATGCCTACATAGGGCATAAGCGCTACCTGGCGCATCACCTGTCAAAGGAAGTGTTGTATTACCGCCTGGGCGAGATCAGCCTGCAAACGGTGGAGTACGGCGAAACAGTAATGAAAAATGGTGTAGAGATCTGCCTTTTCCCGGCAGGGCACGTTATTGGCTCGGCACAGATCAGGCTGAGCTATAAGGGTGAAGTTTGGGTGGTATCCGGCGATTATAAAACACAGGATGACGGTATATCTACGCCGTTTGAGCCGGTGGCCTGCCAGCACTTTATATCTGAATGTACCTTTGGTATGCCTGTTTACCAGTGGAAGGAGCAGGCACAAATATTCAGCGAAATAAATAACTGGTGGTATAATAACCAGCAGCAGGGATTGCTAACCGTGATCTCCGGCTATTCGCTGGGTAAAGCGCAGCGCATACTGCAAAACCTTGATCTGAACATTGGTCCGGTTTTTACCCATGGTGTTATCGAAAATACTAACGAGGCCCTTCGCCGTAACGGTGTGGTGCTTAACCCCACTACCCGTATCACTGCCGATACACCTAAGGATGAGATCAGGAAAGGCATTATTTTAGCGCCGCCATCGGCCATAGGTACGCCGTGGATCCGCAAGTTCGCGCCGTTTAGCTTTGGGTATTGCTCGGGCTGGATGGCTTTGCGCGGGGCCAAGCGCCGCCGCGCGGCCGACAGGGGTTTTATCCTTTCCGACCATGCCGACTGGGATGGACTGGTAAGCGCCATTGATGCCACGGGCTGCGAAAAGGTATACCTGACGCATGGCTACACGGCATCGTTCACACGGTATTTAAATGAAGTAGGCTTTGATGCAAGAGAGGTGCATACCTTGTATGGGGAAGAGGAGGAGGAAACCCCTCCAAACATCACCGAGGATACCCCTGCAAATCTTGCCGAGGATACCCCCTCTAAATCTCCCCCCGAGGGGGAGACTTTGAAGCATCAAAAGGACAATAAAAAAGTCCTCCCCCTTGGGGAGGATTTAGGAGGGGTAAAATGAAAGCCTTTGCCCAACTCTTCCTTTCGCTTGACGAGACCAACAAGACCAACGAGAAGGTACGCATCCTGAAGGCGTATTTTAATAGCGTGCCTGATTCTGATAAAATGCACATGCTGGCACTGTTTACGGGCAGGCGGCCTAAGCGGCCTATCAATTCAACCATGGTGCGAACCTGGGCGGTAGAACTATCAAACATTCCGGCATGGCTGTTTGAGGAGAGCTACCATGTGGTGGGCGATCTGGCCGAAACCATGTCGTTACTGATGCCGGAAAATACATCAGGCAGTAATAAAACCCTTACCGAATGGGTGGCGGAGATCAACGAGATAGGCAGCCGCAGCGAGCAGGAGCGCAAACTTTGGCTTACCGAAGCCTGGATGATGCTGGACAGGCAGGAGCGGTTTGTTTTCAACAAACTGCTAACCGGTAGTTTTAGGATCGGGGTATCGCAAAACCTGGTGATTAAGGCGCTGGCCGAGGTTACGGGTATTGAAGCGCCAACGCTCACCCACCGTATTATGGGTAGCTGGATGCCCGAAACCTATAGCTATGAGCAATTGGTGCAGGAGCAGAGTACGGCTGATGATATATCGCGCCCATACCCGTTCTTTTTAGCTTACCCGATACAGGAAACATCCGAAAAACGTAAATCAGCCGCTGAACTGGAGGCTTCGCTGGGGCAGCCGGATGAATGGCAGGCCGAGTGGAAGTGGGATGGTATCCGTGCGCAAATGATCAAGCGTGACGGCAAGATATTTATATGGAGCCGGGGCGAGGATCTGTCGACCGAAAAATTCCCGGAGCTGCATCCGTTTTTGAACGGCCTGCCCGATGGTACTGTGCTTGATGGGGAGATACTGAGCTTTACCAATGGCCTGCCCATGCCTTTCAACGTGCTGCAAACACGTATCGGCCGTAAAAATCTGAGTAAAAAAATACTGCAGGAAAGCCCGGTAGCGGTAATAGCCTATGATTGTTTGGAATATGATGGTGAGGATATCCGCACAAAAACACAGGCGGAGCGGCGTGTTATTTTGGAGCGATTACAGGCGGTAACTGAATACCCAGAGATGTTCCGTATCTCTGAACTGATCAGATTTGGTAGTTGGGAAGAATTGGAGAAAATAAGAGAACAATCCCGCGCTATGATAGCCGAGGGCATTATGCTCAAGCGTAAAAATGCCACCTACCAGGTTGGCCGCCGCCGCGGCGACTGGTGGAAATGGAAGATCGATCCATTATCTATCGACGCAGTGATGATCTACGCGCAAAAAGGGCATGGCCGCAGAGCTGATTTATATACCGATTACACCTTTGCCGTGTGGGATGGCGATAAACTGGTGCCATTTGCCAAAGCCTATTCCGGCCTTACCGACCAGGAGATAAACAAGGTTGATTATTTTGTGAAGCGCAACACGCTCGAAAAGTTCGGGCCGGTACGCACGGTAAAGCCTGAGCTGGTGTTTGAGATCGGTTTTGAGGGTATCAACAAATCAACCCGTCATAAATCGGGTATTGCGCTGCGCTTTCCAAGGATATTGCGCTGGCGGCATGATAAAAAGAAAGAGGAGGCCGATACGCTCGAAACGTTAAAGGCACTCCTCGATCCGGTTTCCCCTTCAACAGATGAAGGAGAATAATTATTTAAACCGGGCAACTACATCCGGCGCGTTGCCGGACAGTTTTACCTTATAGCGAAAGCCGCCGTTAAAGGAGTCTTCTTCCTTTAAAAATTCATGTGTTTTTTTGGTGATCCAAAAGGTTTGGGTGAATTTGTTACCGCTAAAATCACCCTCGTTAACCAGTTTCCAGCAATCCACTTTTTCGTTGTTAAAAAGTGTAAGCATTTCGCTACCGGTTACTTTATATACGGTATAAGCTGGCTTCTGAATACCGGCATCATAAAAATTAATAGCAAAGATTTTTCCGTAGCCCAATGGTAGCATTTCAAAAGTCTCGATATCCAAATTCCAGTTCAGGTTAGGCTGATCAAACGCTAACGAAAAGCTTTTGGCCAGGTTATTAGCCACCGTATCGGCACCGATTATTTTGCTCTCGCTCCAGTTATATGCCTTGGTTTTATTACCTATTGTTTCTTGATGGTAGAGCGGACTAAAATCAGCCGCTTTATTTACTGATATAATATGGCGGTATTTATTGGTATCTGCCGCGTACCAGTTTTGCGTGGTAATAAACACCGCCTCGTTGTTTCTTGTCGATTTCTTCACCTCTCTTAACCATAGAGAAATATTCAGACTCTTTTTTCTCGCCGGCATTTGAAAATAAACCATGTATTGCTTTAGTCCGGTTGTGAGCTGGCTGGTAACAAGCTTTTTATCCCCGGCTTTAATGGAATCAATTTTTTGTGCCGATGCCTTGTTAATAGCAACGAGGCTGATAGTCATAATCAGCAATAAGTTAAGGTGTTTCATGTTTGAGGGAGGTTTTTTATTTTGACTGTACGGTTGATGTTTTGTTACAGTAACGCAAAAAATCGTACACCTATGTGGAATATTCCTCATCAATTCCACAATAATCGGGTAGGTAATTCCCCTTAAAAAGATTAGTGATTTTCTGCTAAAACGATTTGTATTTATAAATCAAAGGTTAAATAAATATGGAACCATAGTTGCAAATGTTCGTATAACGATTATTAATTAACAAGAATGAAAAGATTATTTACTTACCTGTTAATGCTTGGTGTTGCAGGCCTGGCATCATGCAAAAAGGACAATTCAAACGAGCCAACTCCTATTGATCCTGTTGAAAAAATAGCGCCTGATGGTTTTAACTTTAAAACCAGTAAGGATGTTAATGTGGACATAACACTTCGCACCAACAATAACCAACCACTCTCAGGCGTAGTGGTAAGCGTTTATGATCCGGCAAATACTGATGTGAACGCGGCGATTTATAAAGGTGTTACCGATGCTGCAGGTAACCTGAAAGCAAAAGTTAATGTGCCATCATACCTTACCAGGTTAGTTATTGACCCGGCCTATGTGGGCTTGCTGCGTTATGCCAATGCAAGCATCAACGGTTCATCAACCGCCGTAGTTATAGGTGGTAAGGATGGTTTTTCGGGTGATGTTGTTCCGGAAGAGGTTGGCACTACCCGTAAAACCAACGGACTAACTACAAACGGCTTGCTTAATACTGATTTCAGTTATCCAACCGGGTATAGCGCTTCAAACGCGTTTTTGAGCCCGACCAACCTGGGTAAACCTGCTTATCTGGAAGCAACTTCGGATGTTATTGAGGCTTCATTGCTGTCATACGTTAATGCTTCGCTGCCTGAAGGTACGCCATTAACCGTAACCCATCCCGAATATTTAACCTCTACAGTAGTGCAAACCATAAACGTTACTGCAAAGGCTGATGTATGGGTAACTTTCGTATCAGAAGGTGCGGGTTACAAAAACGTATTGGGTTATTATACTTATAAAACCAGCAATCCGCCTACACAGGCCGGCGGTGGCACCTTATTAGGTGGTATTGATAAAATCACCTATGTTTTCCCTAACGCCTCAGCATCAGGTTCAGGTGGCGGCCTGGTAAGTGGTAACAAAGTTAAATTGGGTACTTTTGAGGCTGGTTATTCCGTTGCCTTTGTAATATTGCAGGATGCCTGGACAGGCAGTGGTGTAAACACATCCGCAACCAAATTTTATACAACAGATAAGTTTAACCCTGAAAGCACTACAGCTACACGCAGGCACAGTGTAATGTTGTATGATGATGTACACAAACTGTACCTGTTAGGATTTGAGGATCAAAACAGGCAAACAGGATCAGATAATGATTTTAACGACCTGGTAGTTTACGCTTCATCAAACCCGATAACTGCTATATCAAACGAAGGCGTGGCCGCGATTGATGACGGTGGTGATACTGACGGCGATGGCGTACTTGATGAACTCGATGCTTACCCTAATGATGCTAACCGTGCTTTTAACAGCTATTACCCATCGGCAAGCACTTACGCACAGGTTGCCTTTGAAGATAACTGGCCAACCAAAGGCGATTATGACCTGAATGACTTAGTAGTTAATTACCGCTACTCATTTGTAAGCAACGCTAAAAACCAGGTAGTAAGCATGAAGGGCGAGTTTGTGCCGGTAGCGGCAGGTGCATCATTTAAAAATGGTTTTGGTGTGCAGTTGCCGGTGAGCGCATCGGCGGTATCATCAGTAACCGGCCACAAAATAACAGGCACTTACCTGCAAATGTCATCAAACGGAACAGAAGCAGGCCAAAGTAAAGCCGTAATTATTCCTTTTGATAACCAGGATGGTGTTATTAAAAATGCCGACAATTCCTTCTTTATCAATACCATGAATTCTAAGGATAAAGTAACCGGTACCACGGTAACGGTTAACGTAAACTTTACTACAGCGGTTGACCAGGCTAATCTGGCAGTATCAGCATTCAATCCGTTCCTGATCAGCAATCAGCGCCGCGGTTATGAAATTCACCTGCCGGGTTACGCGCCAACCGATAAGGTGGATAGCAAACTTTTTGGTACTAATGATGATGCTTCGGCCCCGGGAAGTGGTAAATATTACCTGTCTACCGAGAACTGGCCATGGGCTATCAGCTATAATACGGCTATTATGTATCCGCTTGAGGAGGCTAACATTACCAAAGCTTACCTGCACTTTGCCGAGTGGGCTGCATCAGGCGGTTCAACATTTGCCGACTGGTATAGCAACACCGCATCAGGTTACCGCAACAATAGCTTTATATATTCCAAATAATTTTCTTTAACTGACCGATAAGTTTCTACCAGGAACTGGAATCCCGGCCGCTAACGCGAACCGGGGTTTTTTGTTTTAAAAAATTGGGGAATTCTACACTTTTCACTACTTGTCTCTTCCCCAACGGGGAATAATTTCCGTTGATTTTTTGCGGTCTGTGCAACAAAACCGTCTTTTTAGCTATAAATCTGGATTTTAAAAAAGTGGAACTCTTATTGCCTTAGCATCTGCATCAACACTAATTAATTTAAAATGAAAAAGATTTATACCTTTTTATTATTAGGCACATTGGCAGGTTTGGCATCTTGTAAAAAAGATAATGCAACTACCGAGGTTGCCCCGGTTAAAAACACAGGCAGCAAAATAGCTCCTGAAGGTTTTAACTTCAGCACTACTAAGGATGTAACCGTAAATGTTACGCTACGCACTAATAATGATGAGCCACTGTCAGGCGTTGTAGTGAGCGTTTATAATCCCTCAAATACAGCGGCTCCTATATTTAAAGCCGTTACCGATCAGAATGGTAATATCTCATCTAAACTAACTGTACCAACATCAGCAACCCAGCTTATAATTGACCCTGCTTATGTAGGTTTAATTCGTAACGCGGTTACAGCTATCAACGGTAATGCAACAACCGCGGTTATAGGCGGTAAAGCAGGTTTTAGCGGAGATGTGATCGGTAACGCTAACATAGCCGGTTCAACTAAAGTAAGCAACGCCATCAGGATGGCGGCTTCTACCAACGTAACGCTTGTTTTCCCAACCGGGTATACTTTAAGCAGTGGTATTTTAAATACATCAACTTATCCGTTCAGCCTGGGCAGGCCTAAATATTTAGAGGCGACAGGCGATGTAATTGATGCATCATTATTGAAATACGTAAACGCCTCGTTGCCTGAAAACGTTCCGCTAACCAGGTCGCATCCTGAATATCTTACCAGCAGCGCAACTACGGTATTAAAAGTAGCAGAAACATCAGATGTATGGGTAACTTTCGTATCAGAAGGTGCAGGCTTTTTAAATACCCTGGCTTACTATACTTATAAAACAGGTACTACGCCAACAGAGGCTTCTATCAGCGATGCGGTAGTTGTATTCCCTAATTCTTCTGCTGTAGGTTCGGCCGGTGGTTTAAACTCGGGCGATAAAGTAAAATTAGGCCGTTTTTCGGCAGGTACCTCAATCGGCTTTGTATTATTGCAAAACGCGTGGACAGGTAAAGGCATCTCAATTACAGGTACCAAATATTTTTCAAACGATGCCCTTAACCCAGAGAGCAGCGCAAGCCTGAGAAGGCACTCTGTGCTACTATATGATGAAGCACACAAACTGTACATGATCGGCTTTGAGGATCTTCCGCGTGATACCGATTCAGATAACGACTTTAACGATGTGGTATTCTACGCCAGCTCAAACCCGGTTACCGGTATCTCAAACGAAGGTGTCGCGCCAATTGATAACGGTGGCGATACTGATGGCGACGGTGTACTTGACCCGCTTGATGCTTACCCTAATGATGCTACTAAGGCTTTTGATAGCTATTACCCATCAGCCAGCACTTACTCACAGGTAGCTTTTGAGGATAACTGGCCTAACAAAGGTGATTATGATATGAATGATCTGGTGGTTAATTACCGTTACAAATTTGTTTTAAACGCTAAAAACGAGGTGGTGAATATGGTAGGTACCTTTAACGCTTTGGCAGCAGGTGCTTCATTTAAAAATGGTTTTGGCGTACAGCTACCGGTTAGCGCTTCAAGCGTAGCATCAGTAAGCGGTCAGAACATCGTGAGCAACTATATTCAGTTTGCATCAAACGGAACAGAAGCGGGCCAAACCAAAGCGGTAATCATACCTTTTGATAACCACGATGCGATGATCAGGAACGCTGATAATTCATTCTTTATCAATACACTTAATACTAAAGATAAAGTTACCGGTACCACAACAACAGTTACCATTAACTTTACAGCTCCGGTTCCGCAGGCTAACCTGCTGCCATCAGCATTCAATCCTTTCCTGATCAGCAACATGCGCAGGGCTTATGAAATTCACTTACCAGGTTACGCGCCAACGGATAAGGCTGATACCAAATTATTCGGTACCAGTGATGATGCTTCAAAAGCAGGCAGCAAGTATTACCTGTCTAACGAAAACTGGCCATGGGCTATCAGCTACAATACAGCTATCCCTTACCCGGTTGAAGAGGCTAACATTACCAAAGCCTACCTTCACTTTGCCGAGTGGGCAGCATCAGGTGGTACTTCATTTACTGATTGGTACAGCAGTTCAGCATCAGGCTATAAAAACTCAGCCTTGATCTACACCAAATAACATTTAAGATTAGTGATTTGTGAAAATGCATCATCCCATCCGGATGGTGCATTTTTCGTTTTAGCACATAATTAAAACCATGCCGCATATACTGTGTGGAAATAAATAGCTACAATGTAGAAAGCGCACCTCGTTTTGGGTAAATAAAATTTCGTTTACAGGTGGATTTCAGTAATGAGGTACCATTGGAAAGGTGTTTGATTACGGAACAGCAACATCTAAATATTAAACACGACTATGAAAAAATTATTTACACTCCTACTTGCAGGGGGAGTCGCGGGGATCGTATCCTGTAAAAAAGACTCGTTTAAAGAAAACCAGGATACAGCCGGAACAAAAGGACCTGCCGTAGCAGCGGGTTTCAATTACCAAACATCAAAAAATATAAACGTTAACATAACACTGCGCACTAACACTGATGAGCCGGTAGTTGGCGCTAAGGTTAAGCTTTATGAAACCATTGGTGATTCAACCCAGGCCATCTACACCGGTATTACCGATAATTCAGGTAAGCTGCAGGCCAAAGTGAACATAGCATCAGCAACTACGCAACTAATTGTTGACCCGCAGTATGTGGGTTTACAGCGTAACGTAACGGCTAAGGTAAATGGTACAGCAACCAATGTAATTATTGGTGGTAAAGCAGGGTATGGCGGCGATGTTGTTGCCGAGCAAGTAAATTATAAAAATCGCAAAGTGTTCGCGCTAGGCACCCGGGCCGCTGTTAATACACAATTTGTATATCCTGCGCCCTACACATCGGCAAGTGATGGTATTTATAACGACGTTAATTACGCGCTGTATTCGGGCGTACCTAAGAACCTGGAATCCGAGCGCGACCAGGTAAGCGCGCAAATGCTCAAATACATCAACAACTCTTTGCCTGAGTATAAAAATGTTGCGCAGCATCACCCGGAGTATTTAAAAAGCAGCGTGGTGCCAACTATCAATGTGGTTAAAAAAACGGATGTAACCATAACCTTTGTGGCCGAAGGTGCATCTTACCAAAATACGCTGGCTTATTATACTTACCCAACGGCTAATCCACCAAAAACGGCTGATGATATCGCTAAGGCTACATTCATTTTTCCTAATGCTTCGGCTGCGGGTACAGGTGGTGCTTTAATGCCGGGCCACAAAGTAAAACTGGGCAATTTTGAGGCAGGTACCTCTATTGGTTTTATTGTATTGCGCAACTCATGGACGGGGAGCGACATACAAACCAACGTTGAAAAATTTTACTCAAACGATGCATTTAACAGCGAGGCTAATAGCAACCTGAAAAAGCACACCGTAGTTTTACGTGATACTGAGCATGATAATTTTATCATCGGCTTTGAAGATATAAACCGTACCGAGACGGATTGCGATAACGATTTTAACGATATCGTGTTCTATGCCCGCTCAAGCGTTGCCGATGCCATTGATGATACTGATGTGCCACCGGTAGATCAGAATAACGATACGGACGGTGATGGCGTACCTGACGATAAGGATGAATATCCAACCGACCCGGATCGTGCTTACAATGACTATTACCCGGCAGATAAAAAATTCGCGCAGTTCGCCTTTGAGGATAACTGGCCGGTAAGAGGTGATTATGATATGAATGACCTGGTGGTTAATTACCGTTATAAATTTGTGCTGAACGCGCAAAATAAGGTGGTTGACCTGGTGTCTACCTTTATTCCGCTGGCGGCAGGTTCATCATTTAAAAACGGCTTGGGTTTACAGTTGCCCGTTAGCGCTGCAAAAGTGAAATCGGTTTCGGGCCAAAGCATTACCAGTAATTATATAACCCTTGCCAGCAACGGTGTTGAAGCCGGGCAAACCAATGCGGTAATTATTCCGTTCGATCACCAGGATGCGGTGTTGAGCTATCCGGACAGATCCTTCTTTGTAAATACCGAGTTGGAGAAAGATAAAGTAAGCGGTAAGGTCATTAACGTAAACATGAATTTTACCAGCCCGCTTGACCGTTCTGAACTTTCAGTAACTGACTTTAACCCGTTCCTGATCGCGAACCTGAAACGTGGCGTTGAAGTGCATTTGCCGGGTTACAAACCAACTGACAAGGCTGATAAATCATTATTTGGTACCAATGATGATAATTCAAAACCGGGCCAAAACCGTTATTATTTGTCTGCCGATAACCTGCCTTGGGCTCTCAGCTACAAATACTCAACCCGGTATGCTATCGAACGTAAGGACATTCGTGAGGTTTACAATCACTTTGTTGAATGGGCTTCATCAGGCGGTACCTTTTACCCAGACTGGTATGCCTACTGGAAACCGGGCTATGCCAACCGCTCGTTCCTTTATTTAAAATAAGCTAACTAAAGCACAAATACTAAGCGGCGTTGCTCTACATGGGGTAACGCCGCTTTTTTTTGCAGGATGCTGTAAAGCGTTATATTAGCCACTGCAACCAAAGCCGCTGCCTATGTTTACCACCCTGCTTCAGCACATCAGTAAATACGTAACCCTCACACCCGATGAGCAGCAGGTGCTTACAGAATATTTTAAATATGAGGAAGTCGGCAAAAAACAATACCTGTTATCGGCTGACGAAAAATGCACCGCGCAATATTTTGTTATAAAAGGATGCCTGCGCATGTATTTTGTAAAGGAAAACGGGGTTGAGCATATTGTACAATTTGGTATTGATAATTGGTGGATCGGCGATTATATGAGCATTGATACCAAACAGCCATCGGTGTTTTATATACAGGCCGTTGAAAAATCGGAGATACTGACCTTAACCATGGCCAATCAGGAACGCTTGCTTGAACGTGTACCCAAACTTGAGCATTATTTTATGCGTGTAATGCAAAAAGGCTTCGGAGCTTTCCAGATGCGGATCAGGTACTTGTTTGACATGTCCGGCGAGGAGCAGTATAACCTGTTTGTCGATCGCTTTCCCGGCTTTGTACAACGTGTGCCGCAATACATGCTGGCCTCCTACCTAGGTGTTACCCCGGAGTTTTTGAGCAAGATACGAGGTAAGAAACGATGATACATAACATAACTTCTTGTTGATTATTGATCAACAAGAAGTTGTGATTCTCGCTAAAAAATGCTGGGTATGGTTTGCATCAGCGAGCTAAAGGTTACCAGCCTGTTCTCAAACAGCAGTTGCTGTGCTGCCTGAAATTGGTCGAGGTGGGTGGCGAAGTAATTTTCTACATCTTCCAGTTTATCGGCATGGTATTGTACGCAATAGGTAACGCCCTCGTTAGGCGAATCCATAATATGTAAAATGTTGTATTGATTAAAGTAGCCGGTTGCTTTTATGGCAGGTAACTGCGTTTGCTGCATCCAGGTAAGCCATTCGGTATGGCTGGCTTCCTCAACAATTACCGTTTCGTTGTAAATGATCATGGTGCAAAAGTACAAAAATATCAGGTGCCCGGGTTATCGCCACGCAGTACCCGGTAACGCTTGCGTGCCTCGTTAAGCCATAAACTGCCGGGATAATCTGTCACTATTTTTTGGTAGTAGGTTTTAGCCAGCTCTTTATTATTAAGATGATTGTCGTACAGGTCACCCAGCATAAACACCGCATCATCCGCCCAAAGGCTGGTGGAGTGTGTTTCGGCAATGGTTTTTAAATTACTGCTTGCCGCCGCATAGTTTTTTTTGCCGATCATGATACGGGCCTTTGCCATCAGTATATCGTCAGCTAATGAATTTTCCGGATATTTTACATTGATGCTGTCCAGCGTGCGCATGGCCTTATCCGGCTGCTCAGCAAAAATATGCAGATCAGCGCGGGCATACATTTTAAGCGCGGCCCCGGTGCTGTCATTAGCCAGGTAATCACTGATGAGTAATTGCAGGTTAAGCGCGTCATTCGCGATCAGCTTTGATGTAGCCGCCTTCAAAATATTGAGCTGGCCTTTGGCATATTCCAGATCGCCGGTATAATAGGCTAGCTTAGCGTTGCGCAGCTTGGCTTCCTGTTCGGTTTCACTGTCAGTTTTATCTTTTTCAACCTGGCTGTACAGTAAAGTAGCTTCCCACGGCTTACCGTTAATCAGGTAAATATCGCCAAGGTCAAGCTTGCAGCCGGCTAAGGTTTGTGGGCTTAATCCGGGTAAGGCAACTGCCTGTTGCAATAATTGCTGCGCTTCATTTAGCTTATGCAGTTTAAACGCTTGCAGGTTGGCCAGCCGTTTCATGGCAAATACCGTTGTCGGTGATGCGCCGAATTGTGTAAGCAGGCCTTTAAAATCCTGCTCGAGGCTTAACAGGTCTGCAGCGGTATAATTGCCAGCCGTTATTTTTTGGCTTTTGGCATCAGTCAGCTCAATTTTGGCGGTAATAAACCAACGCTCGTTTTGCCCTTTGCCTACTACATATTCATACCCGCGTATGGCATCATCAAAAGCATTGTTTTCAACCAGTATGCGGCAAAGGTCAATAATGCCCTCCCCGTCAGCATCACTGCGCCGGTTCAGGGCGATAGCTTGGTTAACCGCCTGCCCGTATTCTTTTTGTTGCAGGAGCAGCCAGGTCAGCAGATCAGTATAAGCGGCCTGTGCGGGGTCTTTTTGTATACGTTTAAACAGGGCGGTCTTTAAAATGTCGTAGTCCGCATCCTCAAATAATGCCGATAAGGTATTTTTTGCCTGGTTGGCATAGCCAGGATTTTGCGGTAAAAAATTCAGGTATTCCTCAATAAGCGCGGCCTTATCCCGGTTATAGCGGTATAGCGTAATCAATTCATGGGCGAAAGCGGTATTGTTGTTAAGCAGTTTTCGCCCTTGTTTAAACGCCTTGATGGCATACTCCATATTGCCGCCCTGGTAAAGCTGCATTCCCAGCATAGATACGGCTCCGGGTTCGGCCGGCAGCTTGCCGATCATATCATTATAAATGCTATTGGCCTTATCCGTATCTCCTTTTTGGGTATAAATTGCCGCAAGCTTTAGGGTGTAATCACTTTCTGCGGGATATTTTTTGATCATCTTTTTGGTGATGCCCTCTGCCTCGTCGAACTTTTTTAAGGCAATAAGGTTGTTCACATAAAAAGGATAATAAGCTTCGTTTTCCTGTTTATAGAGCTTCTGGTAAATTTCAGATGCTTTTTGCAGTTCACCGTTGGCGCTGTATTGTTGCGCCAGTTTCAACTCATTGTTTTGCGCATAGATGGTGCCGCTGCAAAGCAGTATAAAAATAAGATATATGAGGGTGCGCGGCTTCTCCATCCTTTCAAAAATACCGTTTTCAATCATTAAACGCTGTGCTGCGTCAATTTATGTTTGTATGGGTAAAATTGTGGTGACATTTTAAGCAGATAAGTTTAAAATACTTTAATTTAACATTTTATAACTGTGCCTGATGAGTGTAATGTTGCGTTTTTGGCGCTCAATATTTTATATGCTGATACTTGCCGGAGTGGTTTCATGTACTGAAAAAACACCGGAGAAGATACCTATACTTGATTTTTTTAAAACACCCGAAAAAACATTTTTCCGCATATCTCCGGATGGAAAATATATATCCTATTTAAAATCATATAAAAGCAAGCAAAACCTTTTTGTTCAGTCACTTATAGATGGCAAAGGTCGTATGGTTACTGAGTTTTCTGATAGCCCGGTAACCGATTATTTCTGGACGTTTAATAACCAGATAATTTACAGCATTGATATGGTGGCCAGCGACAGCCTGAAAATTTACGCGCTGGATGCCAATACTTTTAAAACCCGCGAACTGCTTTCGGGCTATAAAGTAAAATTCAGGCTGTTAGGGCGTAGCCGGATAGATCAGGATATACTGACCGTTAGCCTGAACAAACGCGACGAAAGTATATTTGACGTTTACCATCTTAACATTCGCACCGGTGCCTTGGAACTATATATTACCAACCCCGGTGATATTACCGATTGGATTACCGATACCGACGGGCGCATTCTGCTGGCCCGCGCGTCCGACGGGGTAAACACCACCATATTATACAGGCCGAACGAGCAAGCGCCGTTTAAGCCGGTGGTCGTGAGTAATTTCAGGGATGCCATCAGGCCCATCGCTTTTACAGGTAAGGGCAATAATTTTTACGCGTTATCTAATCTCTCGCAGGATAAAATGGCACTGGTTAAGATCGATGCTGAAACAGGCAAACAGGTAGAGGTAGTGTATAAAGACGATCGTGCTGATATTATGTACGTAGAGTACTTTAAAGACAAGCACCGCCTGGATTTTGCTGCCTGGGAAGAAACCAAACCGCAAAAGCATTTTTTTAATGATACCATTAAAGCGCTGTATGATAAGATAGGGGTCAACTTTAAAGGCAACGAAACCCGGATCATTGACCGTGACAGTGCCGAGAAAAAATTTATAGTATACACCTATTCAGACCGTGATCCGGGATCATACTATCTGTATGATAACGCTACCGCTAAACTTACCCGCCTGGGCGAAACTAATTCAAGTATAGAGCCGGGGCAAATGTCGGATATGAAGCCCATATCTTACAAAGCCGGTGATGGGTTATTGATTAATGGCTACCTTACCCTGCCCAAAGGCAGTGATGGTAAAGATCTGCCCGTTGTAGTAATGCCGCACGGCGGCCCCTGGGCGCGCAGCACATGGGGTTATAATGCCGAAGTACAGTTTTTAGCTAACCGAGGCTATGCGGTGCTGCAAATGAATTATCGTGGTTCGGCAGGGTATGGCAAGGCATTTCGCAACGCGGGCTTTAAACAGGTAGGCGGCAAAATACAGCAGGATATAACCGACGGGGCCAACTGGCTGATAGAACAAAAAATAGCCAACCCAAAACGTATGGCGATTTATGGCGGTGGCTTTGGTGGGTTTTCGGCCTTATATGGTGTTTCTTTTCATCCGGATATGTACCGCTGCGCCATTGTACAGAACGGGTTGATCAACTTTTTTACCTTCATAAAGGATGCGCCGCCGTTTTTTAAGCCATATTTAAAAATGACGTATGAAATGGTAGGCAATCCGGAAACAGATGCCGAGCATTTGCGGGCTATTTCGCCGGTTTTTCATGCTGATAAAATAAAGGTACCTTTAATGATATTACAGGGCGGTAAGGATATCAGGTCGAACATTACCGAACTGAACCAGTTTGTGCTCGAACTGCGTAAAAAGAAGGTACCGGTAAATTACATCCTTAAAAATGATGAGCGCTCGTTTTTTCGGAATGAGGCAAACCGCATCCTGATGTATACCGAAATGGAAAAATTCCTGGAAGCCAACTTATCCGGTAAAAATTAAAACCATACATGGTTAAGGCGCAACGCAATCTGTACCGCAAAAACTTTTCGCTTATCATCGTTTTTATGGTGCTGATAACTATTTTGCTGGTTATCGCCTTCATTACGGCTTACAGCTTAACCAGTAAATATGTAGAAAATGAGTTTGCCTCAAAAAAGATAGATGTGCTGGAGCAAACCATCTCGCCTTATAATGATTTTTTTCAGAACAAGATACCCGAGGTTACCTCTTACCAGGGCTTTTTAGATTCATCTTCCGCCGCTACTTATGCCGAATCGGTATTTACTAATTACGCCTTTGTACGCCGCGTGGTGTTTTATGATATACGTATCGGCAAACGCCCGGCCCGCCGCAACAGGCTGGGGATATTTGTACAATCGGTTTATGAATTTACGCCTAACTGGCCTAAAGTTAACAGCATTGAGCGTTACAGCCCGTCAAACGAGGCGGATTTCAGGGCTATGGCGGGCCGTTTGAACGACTTTATCAATCGTGCCGATACCGTTAACGTGCCCTCACAAAATGAAGTGTTCCGCACTTTTTATGATGTAAAGCCTGATAAGATCTCTTACCTGAACGTACCGCGTCGGCAGGATATTAAGATGTACAAGGAGATGCAGCGCAGCAACCAGCAATCATTTTTTAAGCAAAACATGATGACCTTTTTGCTTGACCCGCGCTACATCCGTGTTAAAAATCCGCATCCCGAACTCTATCAAAAAATATCTGTTGAGCCCGTAGTCTATGATCCGCTGACTATCGATCAAAATAAGATCGTGACCGAAGTGGCCTTGCCGGGTGCATTCTCAAATTATAAACTGTATTTCGTATCAGCCAGGGAGCATTTAAATAACGAAATTAACCGCCGGTTTATGCCTATAGGCGGTATCGCTTTATTGATCTACTTTTTTTTACTGCTCACGGCCTGGCTTATTTACCGTAACCTGAATGTTAACCTCAAGCTGTTTAAACTGCAATACGACTTTATTAATAATTTTACGCACGAATTTAAAACCCCGGTAAGCGTTATAAAAATAGCCGGATCAAACCTGCGGGGAGAAAACCCGCTGAGCGAAAGGCAGCTCAAACACTATGGCCGTATTTTGGATGAAGAGGCCGATAAGCTGAATGAACTGATGAACAGGTTGCTATCGTTCACGCAGTTAGAAAACCGGTCTATCGCCACAAAAAAGGAAGGCATCGATATTGAGAGCTTTATTAAACGCTATATTGAAACTTTCCGGATCAAGTATCATGATTTTCAATTGAGTCTGGATATTGAGGATGGCGTAAATTACTTTCAGGCCGACCCGGTGATGCTGGGCAGCGTATTTCAAAACCTGATGGAGAACGCGTACAAATATTCGCATCCGCAAAAAAAGGTGTTGTCTATTAAGCTGTGGCGCGAAAAAAAGAATATATTCTTTTCGTTTACCGATCAGGGTATAGGCATCCCCAAAACCGAATTAAATAATATATTTAAGAAATTTTACCGCCTCGAAAACCAATACAACCAAAATGGCAGTGTTGGCCTGGGGCTGGCTTTTTGTAAAGAGCTGGTTAATTTTATGGATGGCGACATCATTGTTAAAAGCAAAGTAAACCAGGGATCGGAATTTATTGTTATACTCCCATATCAAACATAGTAATGAGTAAGGAAATTAAAATAGCATTAGTTGAGGACGATGAGAATCTGCGGTTTCTGGTGGCCGAGCGGCTCGAATCAGAAGGTTACAAGGTGCTCGAAGCCGGTAATGGCGAGGATGCCGAGAACATGATACTTGACGAGCAGCCGGATATTGTACTGCTGGATTGGATGCTGCCCGGCAAACAGGGTGCTGACGTTTGTAGCAGCATACGCGAAAAGGGCTTTGATAAACTGGTGATCATGATGACGGCCAAGGCGCAGGATGTGGACAAGATAGAGGCCTATAACTTCGGCGTGTCCGACTATATTACCAAGCCTTTTAATATGGACGTACTGATAGCGATGATTGATAACAAGATCAAATTTTCGCTGAATAATGATAAGGCGGAATCATACCGCTTTGCCGGAATGGAGCATCACCCAAACACCCACCTGCTGATTAAGGATGGCCGCAAGGTAGAGCTGACCATATTGGAGAACCGTATATTACTCTACTTCCTGAAAAACAAGAACAAGGTAATTAACCGCGAAGAACTGATGATGGAAGTATGGGGCTACAATGCCGATGTAAACACCCGCACGCTTGATATGCACATTGTGCGCCTGCGTAAAAAGATAGAGGATAACCCCGACTCGCCGCAGTTTTTACAAACCGTAAGGGGAATAGGTTACAAATTCTCGCATGAATAAAATAAAGAAGGCCCGGTGATAAATATCTCCGAGCCTTAAAATTAACACATTGTATAGTTGGATGGTTAGTAGCGTTTAGTACTCCCAAAGAGTAAGCTCCCAGTCCATAAGGGATTTTTTGATCCGCTCGGACTCATAAAGCCTGTCAATGCCCTGGGCATAATCTTTGATACGTTCGTCTTTATCGTTTGATACCTTAACGATGTAGCTGCTAAAGAGCCTCTTTAGGAACACATCATCAAAGCTGAGTCCGGTTGCATCATTATTGCGGCTAACAGCCTCCTTCGTGGCTAAAACCTGCCTTGCTTCAGGAAAATATACCCAGAATGCCGGTTGATAATCCATATCCAGGCCTTCAACCTGGAATTTAATGAGCGGAGCGATGCCTATGATACGCGGCTCAAATACCGAGCGTTGCCTGTCAAACACCCAATCCTCTTTTATCCGGAATTTTACCACGCTATCCGGGTTAAATTCGCCGGCCTGTACTTTTGAGCCTATTTTGTTACCGTCGGCATCAAACTGGTCAACTACGGCGCTATCAGCCATGCGGGCTTTGGCCTGTCCACCGGTTAGCGGTGTTGAAAAAGCGTCACCGCTTGGGTCGTTCTTGGTAGGGTTTGGTGATGGATCATAAGCGGTAAGTTCACCGGCATCAATAGCGGCCATCAACACGTCGATCAGCCTTGATTTTGGCGAAGCCAGGTACTGGTTCATTTTTTCACGAACATCAATCTCGCGCCAAACACGCTTAGCGAATACCACATCAGCCTGGCGTAAGGCAGGGTAAGGGGTAACCTTACCGGCCTCAAAACTCGATTTGGTATAATAGCCATCAACCGGGCGCTCATAACCTTGTGCAAGGCTGTCCGCGGCGTGCGCCGCGGTGGCACCTGTAGTGGTGTTAGGCTGCTGAGGCGTGGTTTGCGCGAACGATGCCGTGCAAGCTAAACCCAGTGCTATGGTCAACAATCTCTTCATTTATCTCTGTCTGTTAATTTGCAGATATTACAATATCATCCAAACCGCGTTGTGAGCCATCAGGGCCAACGGCAACAATATCAGTAAATATAACCTTTGTTCCGGGTGTTACGGTATTCAGGGCGGCGCGCATCTGCGGACTAACGCTGCCTCCGGTTGAGGTAACTTTTATTACATCCTGACGTGGCTTGGCCAGTAGCAGGCTGAAACGGGTAACATTAAATTTAGCATCAAACTCAAAGTTCTCTAAGCGGGCAAATAACCTGTCCTGTCCGCGTATATTGGCTGAGCTGGTGCTGCCACCGCTTTTGCCGGCAAACATGGCCTTAGGGTCAGGTATACGTTTTACACGGAATTCGGTTACACCTAAAACCTGTGTTTTGCCCGGTGCAACTTCGCCTGATACGGTAACTTTCGCCGTACCTATTGAGCTTACATTAGCGGTATATTTACCGCCGCTGCCTTTTACCGAGCCGCCTGTCATGCTCACACGCAATTTCTCAAGCGGTACACCCGGTGCTGATACCGAGATAGGGTTTGGCACGCCAATGTACAATACATTCATTTTATCAGGCGATACTACGGCTGATGGCTTGGCCACCTGGTACTCCTGCATTGGTAATTGGTAGGTTTTAACCTGTCCGTCTGTACCAACAACTTTAATAGTACCTGAGTATTTAAAGAAACCTTCGCGGCTTGTGGTAACAGTGTATTTACCACGGCCTTCAGATACTTGTACGTTCGATCCGTTTACGGTAATGGTTGGATTACTTTTTGAGTCATAGGCAGTCAGGAATATCTCAGCAGTATAAGGCTGCCCTGCTACTACATAGCTTGATGGTGCAACGGCTACAGCCGCGAATTTGTCCAGATTTACTACAGCCTGATCAACTTTGCCTAATAGCTTTTTTACTACTTCGTTCTCGGCGTTTTTAGCATCCGCCTGGATTTTAGCTAAGGTGGTTAATGATGCGCCTAACGGAATACCATCGCCAAAGTAAGCCTCGCCCCAATCCTTTTGTTTATTTCCTGCCTTTGCTTTAGGCGCGCTTGCATCCAAAGCGAAATTTATACCCTGGCGCTCTTTTTCATCCAACAAAGCCAGCAGTTTGGTACGGGTTTCCTCAACCTTTTTTTGCAGGGCCTCGGCATTTTTTTCATTGATCATGATGCGGGGCGAAATGTCAAGGTTATCGCGTGCGTCAACGTCGCCTGTTTCCTTGTTAATGCCGCCGCCGGCTTCAATCAGCTTGGCTTTTAATGCCTCAACATATTTGTTTAACTCCTCGGCTACTTTACTGGCTTCTTTAGCTTTGTCGTATACCGGTTTGGCGCGCTCGGGCTGTTCCTTTAATTTAGTTTGTTCAAAAGCGCTGTAAGTATTGCCGATACTGGTTGTTACGTTCTCGCGCGAGTGGTCTAAACTGTCTGTTATATTTTTAAAGGCATCCAGTAAACTGTCGGGCACGTTAAGGGCAATAAGTCCCAAAAGTACCAGGTACAGAATGCCTATCATTCGTTGTCTGGGGGTTTGTTTGCCTCCGGCCATGTGTTCGTCTCTTTATATTGGGTTGATGTTGAACTCTGTTAATACTCAATTAAACACGTGGCTGGCTCATGGCGGTAAGCATGTTACCGTAAACCGCGTTAAGCGATGCCAGGTTCTTAGCTAAGCGGCCGACTTCTTCCTTAAAGTTCTTTGAATCATCAATAGACTCATTGAAGTTTTGCATGGTAAGCGACAGGTTGTGGTAAAACGTGTTCATTGATTTTAGGTGGGCAGATGAATCCTGCAATTCCAATTCATAAACAGCGTTTAATGCACCCAGGTTTTTGGCCAGGTTGTTCACCTGGTCGTGGTAGGCTTTCGAGTCGATATTTGAATTAGCCATTTCAGCCAGGTTGGCCGACGCTTTTTCAAAAGAAGTGCTCAACTTATCATAGCTGGCGGTAGCGGTTTTTAACTTAGCGATATACTCGTTAGTAGCAGTACCTGCATCACCTACGGTTGATATAGCGGCAACCTTATCGCCAAAAGTTCTTAAATTATCACCCAGGCTGCTGATCAGTTCAGGACCTATTTTGGCATCGCTCAGCATTTTATCAAGCGCGGCTGTATTTGAAAAGCCTGTTGAGGCCGGTGCAGCAGCTACACGTGCGGTAGCGGTAGGCAGTTCACCTTTATAATCCTCATTTAATTCAGGGTAGGCGCGTGTCCAGTCAACTTCCACGGTATCGCGCTGAAGGCCAAGTATCAGGAACAATACCGCCTCAGTACCTAAACCCAACGTAATAAATGTGCTGGCGTATTGCCAGTGCTGAATTTTAAATAGCAAACCTATAATTACAACGGTTGCACCAATTGAAATGATGTTATCAATGCCGAACGGTTTTTTCTTGAGAGCCATAAGTTGATGTTAGTGTGGGTTTTTATTTATTGTTAATCAAAGTACAATACAATATAAGCACGATAAGGTTGGCGTAATATTAAATTATCGCTTGTCGCGAATGTCGCGGCCAACAAAGTGGCTTACGCAACGGAAACCGATGTATGATTTCGCGGTATCCTGGTACTCATAACTACGGGTAGAATTTTGCAGGAAGTAACCCACATCTTTCCATGAGCCGCCACGAACTACTTTGCGTTTCAGCACTTCAGGGTCTGAGGCTTTAGCTTCATAGTTAAAGGTCGGTGCCATATCATGCACAAAGGTTGAGGCTGAAGGATCAAAGGCTGAAGCCGTCCACTCGGCTACGTTACCCGCCATGTTATACAAGCCGTAATCATTCGGAAAGTAGGAGCGCACATTAACCGTATAAGCGCCGCCATCATCGGTGTAATTACCACGGCCGGGCTTAAAGTTAGCCATTAAACAGCCTTTGGCATTTTTAACATACGGGCCGCCCCAAGGGTAATCAGTGCCTATACGGCCGCCGCGGGCTGCATACTCAAATTCAGCCTCGGTAGGCAGGCTGAACGGCAGGCGGTGCGGTAAACGGCGCGAATCCTTATAAGCATCGTTATAACGGGTACGCCATACGGTAAAGGCGCGTGCCTGGCGCCAGGTGACACCCACAACCGGGTAGTTACGGAAGGCGGGGTGAGAGAAATAACCCTCAACCATCGGCTCATTGGCAGCGTATGAAAAGTCGCTCAGCCACACCAGCGTATCCGGGTAAACATTCACCGTATCGCGGAAGATGAAGTCGGAACGTTTGGCATTACGGTCGTTTTTATGGTTAGCGGCATCGCGTAATACCATAATAGAGTAGTTGTATTTAAGCAGGCGTACGTCAACCTCATTACGGTCAAACACGCGGTCATCGCCCTGGTAATACATACCGTCAAGCTTGGCCGCATTACCCGCGTTGTTACCCCTGAAATTCCAGATCGGATTCTTTTTTACATACTCCCAGTTTATAAACTTACGGCCACCGGCCGCGTTGTTGGCGTTTGCGTTGGCATTGCCGCCGCGTGGTTGTATATAGTATTTATCGTCGTTAAGGTAATTGGTAATGGCTATTGAATCGCGCACCCAGTTTACATATTGTTTGTATTGGGTGTTTGATATCTCGGTTTGGTCCATAAAAAAAGGTGATACGGTCACCTGTTTTGTTTGGGCTATCTGTGCAAAAGTTACATCCTGGTCTGTTTGTCCCATTAAAAACGAACCTCCGGGAATATAAACCATATTATAAGGTACCTCAGAGCGGAAAGATCGTTGCGGCACGCCTGTAACTTCCCCGCGGTCGCTGCTTTTGCAGGCAGATAAGAGAGATCCGGCTATAAATAAAAAAAAGTAAATTTTTCTCATGTGGTAATGTCCTGTCAGTATCAATACACTTTACAAACGCCCGAATATATAGTTTTAACTTTTTTAAACAAAAGCGCAAAAATATAGCACGGTGCCAAACTGCCCGGAAGGATGTAGGGTATAATTTGTGTATCATACTCTAAATCATTTCATTACAAAATGGCGTGCGTAAGTACGTTGTTAACGTAAAAAAAGGGGAAAGGGTTGCAAAAAAGTGAATAAATAACAGTTACAACCGTTATTTATTCACTTGCTTACAGTATTGATCTATAGCCATCGTCATGGATGGCGCGGCCGGTGTAGGTGCCGGTATATCTAATATCAGGCCTGCATCAAGCACTGCTTTGTGGGTAGTAGCGCCAAAAGCGGCTATGCGGGTGTTGTTCTGTTTAAAATCAGGAAAGTTTTTGTACAGCGATTGTATGCTGGATGGGCTAAAGAAAGCGATGACATCGTAAAATACCTCGGCCAGGTCAGACAGGTCACTGCATACCGTGCGGAACAGTACCGCGGGGGTGAAGTTGTAACCGTTCTCTAACAGGAACTTCTGTGTTTCTTCCGCCGCAACGTCTGAACATGGGTACAGGAATTTTTCGGCAGAATGTTTTTTCAATACTTCAGCCAGATCAGATGCGGTTTGCTTGCCAAAAAAGATCTTGCGTTTACGGTACTGAATATATTTTTGCAGATAAAGCGCGATGGTTTCAGACAGGCAGAAGTATTTCATATCAACCGGTACCTCAAAACGCATCTCCTCGCAAATGCGAAAAAAGTGATCGGCTGAGTTGCGGCTGGTAAAAATTACCGCTGTAAAGTCGGCCAGGTTTATTTTCTCCTTACGAAAGTCTTTAGCCGGTACACCCTCTACATGGATAAACGATCTGAAATCAATTTTCAGATTAAGTTTCTTAGCCAGTTCGGCGTATGGATTTTTATCGTTTTCGGGTTTTGGCAAGGTCACCAAAATGCTTTTAACCCTTTTCTTTCTATCTTCCAAAGTCAATCTCCGTAATAACTAACCAATTATACTATATGTTAAGTGCCTTTATTAATATTAAAATGGGGCAAATTTCAAGGGCACAAAGATAGATAAATAAATAAAATTTCGAAAACTTAAAGCTTGAAATAATAATTACGCTGTTACGCAGGTAAAGCCAAACTAAAATTACGCCTGCAATACCCAATGCCATTAATAATACTAATTGCGTTAACTGCGGATTAATTAAAGTTAAACAAATTACTACCGGCAAAAATAAAATGGCAACGGTAAAGTAAGTAAGGCATAAAATAGTGATGTAACGTTCAACTATCTCCTTAATAACAAATACCCAGCCCAAAAATTTCAGCACCATTATTTTAAAGGCGAACAGCAGCAGTACCGCTAAGGACAGCGACAGGTAAAGTGCCATACCTGCCAACTGGTAATATACCTGGTAATAAACGGATAACTGGTACAGGAACAGGCCAAAAGTAAAACCCAGCAGCACCAGCAGGCCGGTAAACGTCCAAAAGGTGATTGGGGTACCTTCATCGCTGTGCGAGAATAGCTGCATTTTAAAGGCTGACCGTAATATAGCATCTACATCGCGGCCGATGGTTAACCGTAGCAGCCCTGAATATAACAATAGCGCAACTACCACTCCAAGTACCCAGCGCGCACGCACCGCACGGCCTATTCCGGTACCTGCTACAGCCTTTGAGGCCGGTTTAATATCCCAAAAGCCATAGCCTTTGTACAAATATTTATCAAGCATTTGTGTTACAAACTGATTGGGGCGTTCCGGGTCAGGTGCTTTTATGTACAGCATCGCCAATGAGTCTGACACGGCTTGTTCCTGTAGTTTGGCCGCTATGGCTACCGAGTCCAGCATGTGGTATTGCCTTGGTGCCTGGTAATAATTAGTATCCGCCTCGATGGGTAATTCCGTTTCCGAACTGTCAGTTTGAGCTGTAGCCGCACCGCACAGTGTCGTTAAAAATAATAATATAGTGAGTAAGCGTGTCAAACCGGTACAAAGGTAAGCGTTTAGGCCGCTATTTGTAAATGACGGTGCATTAACTTTTAATTGACGACCAATCGGTACTTTTGCGGTTCAGATGGCCGGAATTTATTTACATATACCTTTTTGCAAAAAAGCATGTCATTACTGCGATTTTCATTTCAGTACTTCCTTAAAATATAAGAATGAACTTTTGCATGCCATGCTTAAAGAGGTAGAGCTGCAAAAAACTTACCTGGCCGGCGAAACCATCGAAACCATTTATTTTGGCGGCGGCACACCATCATTGCTGAACGGTGCCGAGATCAACCGTTTGCTTGATGCTATTACGCGGCTGCATACCGTAGCATCTGATGCCGAGATCACACTGGAGGCTAACCCCGATGATCTGGACAGGGCGAAGGTAAATGAACTAAGGCATACTCCTGTTAACCGTTTCAGTATCGGCATACAATCCTTTTTTGATGACGACCTGCTTTGGATGAACCGTGCGCATGAAGCCCGGGATGCTGAAGCATCAGTGATGCGGGCGCAGGATGCCGGGTTTGAAAACATCACGGTCGATCTGATCTATGCTTATCCGTTACTTACCGATACCAAGTGGAAGCACAATATCGAAAAGGTTTTTGGGCTAAGTGTTCCGCACGTGTCCGCCTATTCCATGACGGTGGAGCCGCAAACCGCGCTGGCATCATTCATCAGCAAAAACAAACAACCGCCTATGAACGAGCAGCAGAGCGCCGCCCAGTTCACCTACCTGATAGATGCTATGGAAAAGCAGGGCTTTGAGCAGTATGAGATATCGAACTTTTGCAAGCCCGGCCATTACTCACGCCATAACTCCAATTATTGGAAAGGGATTAAATACCTGGGCATCGGGCCATCAGCGCACTCATTTAACGGCGAAACCAGGCAGTGGAATGTGGCTAATAACGCCAAGTACACACAATCCTTGGAGTTGGGCACCATACCCGCCGAAACCGAGGTGCTTACCGAAAAAGATCGGCTGAACGAATATATCATGACTTCGCTTCGTACCATTTGGGGATTGGATATGAATAGACTAAACCAAATTGCCGCCGGTGCCGCCGATCAACTACTTACCCAAACCGACGAGTTTTTTGATAAGGAATGGCTGAGCCAGAAACAGCAAACGCTGTATCTCACTCCAGCAGGTAAACTCTACGCCGACCATATCGCTTCCGAATTATTCTTTTAACGAGTACTCCTTTTAAGAGTTTTAATAATTAATTGATTATTAATGTTTTATGTGATAGTTGTGTGCTGTGAAATCCATACGGATGCAAGCAAGCGTACATGGATACAGATACATCTATAAAAAACAAAAATGAAAAAATTAATTATCGCGGCGTTTGCATTAGCAGCTATTGCAATTGCGCCTAAAACTTATGCTCAAACTAAAATGGTTGGCGGTGCGGCCATGTACCCAACCAAGGATATTGTTGACAATGCCGTTAACTCTAAAGACCATACTACACTTGTGGCCGCTGTTAAAGCCGCGGGTTTGGTTGAAACATTAAAAGGTAAAGGCCCGTTCACCGTATTCGCTCCAACCAACGAGGCGTTCAATAAACTACCCGCCGGTACGGTTGATAATTTGGTAAAGCCTGAAAATAAGGCAACACTTACTAAAATACTAACATACCACGTAGTTGCTGGTAAAATGAGCGCTAAGGATTTAATGGCGAAGGCGAAATCGGCCACCCCAACCTTAACCACGGTTGAAGGCGAAAAGTTAACTGTTAAAGTTGAAGCCGGTAAAGTTTACCTGGTTGATACCAAAGGTGGAAAATCATGGGTAACTATTGCTGATGTTAACCAAAGCAATGGCGTTATCCACGTAGTTAACACCGTTTTAATGCCCTAACTAACCAAATATAAATGTTGTTAAGGGTCGGCAGTTTTTGCCGGCCCTTTTTTGTTTGCAACGATGCGATATTTAGTCGTATATGAATAAAATAGTTGCAGTGTAGATGTCATCAGATTGGTGATTTTTCATGTTTTAACTATTTGATAATATAAAAACACTAATTTTATGCGGTCTGGACAAATCATTTTAGCCAGTTTTTTGTATGGGATTCAAACTTTCAGGTGTTGATACGGTAGAGCATATTTCTGCCGCCGATTTTAAGAAGAATTATCTTGATGCCCGCCGTCCGCTGGTAATAAAAGGCTTGACCAAAAGCTGGCCTGCCCGTGAGAAATGGACGGCCGAATACATGAAAGAGATCGTCGGCAGCCAAACGGTCCCGCTGTATGATAACTCAAAGGCCGATCCGGCAAAGCCGATCAATACTTCGGCAGCGGTAATGCCCTTTAATGAGTATATCGATCTGATCAAATCGCAGCCTACCGAATTGCGTATCTTCTTTTTTAACATATTTAAACACGCTCCGCAACTGCTGGATGATATTGTGTTGCCTAAGGATTTAATGGGTGGTTTTATCGAGAGCATGCCGGCCATGTTCTTCGGTGGCTCAAACTCGGTTACCTTTTTGCATTATGATATTGACCTGCCGCATATTTTCCATACCCATTTTGGCGGCCGCAAGCATGTAATATTGTTTGAAAACAAGTGGAAAGAGCGTTTATATTGTTTACCGAACGCAACCTACGCGCTGGAGGATTATGATGTAGCTAATCCGGACATCAGCAAATTCCCGGCTTTGGATGGCGTTGAAGGGCAGGAAGTGTTTTTAGAGCACGGCGATACCCTGTTTATGCCAACCGGTTACTGGCATTGGATGAAGTACCTGGACGGATCATTCTCGCTAAGCCTGCGTGCCTGGGATGCTTCCATCTCCCGCAAAGCCGCCAGTGTTTATAACTTGGCCGTAAAAGGCGGGCTGGACAGTGTTTTGAAGATGGCCTTTAAAGAAAAGTACGCTAAATACCGCGAAGGCGTAGCCATTAAACGTGCCGAAAAGGCACTTGCAGACGGTTTGCCGAGATAGTGCCCGCTAATAAAGAATAAGTGACAGGCAAATGCCTAAAAAACATAACCCGGTTATGATCTGTCCTGATTTTTCAGCGCTCATCATAACCGGGGCTTTTTTTATTATAGTCGGCGTACCGTGTATTATGATGAATGATCGCACACGATCAGCCATTCGCCTTTAATCTTACGGAACCATAAGGTAAAATATCCGCCGGGCGCGTCCTTCTCGCGTTTCAGGTTCCAGCCGCCTAAAATAAAGGCGTTGGTTTTATCTATCAGGTTAACTTTTAGTATTTTAAAGGTCAAAAAGCCCATGGCCGCCTTATCTGGATAACCGCGTTTATAATTATCCATAGTGTTTTGCCAGCCATAGGTAGGGCCGCTTTTGCCAACGAACATTAGTGAATCTGATTTCCAGTAAGTTTGCATATAAGCCTCAATGTCGCCGTTATTCCAGGCTTCCCGCTGCTTATCCATCACCTTTAATATGGCCTGTTTATCCTGCGCATGTGTAATAATTACACTCAAAAGAAGTATAAATAGGGTCAAAAAACGTTTCATACACTAAAATAAAACAATTAATTCACATTAACCTGTTAGCTTTGTACCAAATTGGTTTATGGTATGAAGAAACATGTACTTTGTTTTGGTGAAGTTTTGTGGGATACTTTTGCTGATGGCAAAAAGGCCGGCGGCGCACCAATGAACGTGGCCCGCCACCTGGCCCAGCAAAAAGTTGAGGTTTCCTTTGCAAGCCGTATCGGCAGCGATCAGTCGGGAAAAGAATTAACACAATTTTTAAAGGAGAACGAACTATACAGCTCCTTTATTCAATACGATAACGAACTGCCTACCTGCGAGGTTACCGTTGAACTGGATGCCGCTAATCAGGCAACCTACATTATACCCGAACCCGTATCGTGGGATAATATTAAAGCGGATAAGGGCTTACGTAAACACGCCAAAAAGGTATCGGCCATAGTATTTGGCAGCCTGGCATCGCGCGGTAAAGTCACTCGTGATACGCTGCGCACCCTGCTTGATGAATCATCAGCGTTAAAAATATTCGACGTTAACCTGCGCACCCCTCACTTTGAACTTTCAACCATTGAAACGTTGGCTGCCAAGGCCGATGTGGTTAAGATGAACGAAGAAGAGGCTATACTATTAGTAGGCGCGAAAGATATCGAGAACCTGAAAGAAAGCGTGATCGAGTTTCAGAAGAAATATCATGTTAAAACAATATGTGTAACCCGTGGCGGTAAAGGCGCTATGGTATTGCACGACGAAAAGTTTTACGAACATCCGGGCTTTAAGGTAGAGGTTGAAGATACCGTTGGTGCAGGCGACGCCTTTTTAGCGACCTTTATAAAGGGGTTAATAAAGGATAAGCCGATGGCACAGGTATTGGAGAAAGCCTGCGCGGTAGGTGCTTATGTAACCACCAGGCGCGGTGCCAATCCCGAATATACCAAAGATCAGATCAGGGCGATACGCGCGGCGCTTTCCGAAGGGAAAAAATAGCCGCCATTGTCATTCCTGTTCCACAAAAGCGGGGTGCTTAAACTTTTCAGGAAAATTATCCGTTAATTTAAGTTCAAGGAAAAGGACAATTATGCGTGGTTATGGATTTTCACAGTTTACCCCCCGGCAGGTACCCAAAGGCGGCTTTGACGAGCTGCTAAAGCTGTTCCTTGAGCTGCTCAACTATACCTCAGGCGATGCAGAAGAGGCATTGGCCTGGTTGAACGAGCTGGACAAGCAATACAACATCACCAATGACGAATATGGCATGGGTGACTTTATTGACGAACTCAAGGATCGCGGCTACCTGAATGAGGACGGCCGCAGCGGGCAATTCAGCATTACGGCTAAAACAGAACAGACTATACGCCAGTCGGCATTAGAGGAGATATTCGGCAAGCTAAAAAAATCAGGCAAGGGTAATCACCGCTCACCCCAATCGGGTCAGGGCGATGAGAAGAACGCCGAGCGCCGAGAGTTTGAGTTTGGCGACAGCCTGGACCAGATCGACATGACACAGAGCATCCACAATGCCCAGGTGAATCATGGTATCGGCGATTTTATGATGACCGAGCGCGACCTGGAAGTAGAGGAGATGGACTACAAAACCCTCACCTCAACCGTGCTGATGATCGATATATCGCACTCGATGATATTGTATGGCGAGGACAGGATAACGCCCGCCAAAAAAGTAGCGATGGCATTAGCCGAGCTCATCCGCACAAAATATCCTAAAGATACCTTAGATATTGTGGTTTTTGGCAACGATGCCTGGCCTATTAATTTGCAGGACTTACCGTACCTGCAGGTTGGCCCGTACCATACCAATACTTATGCGGGTTTGCAATTGGCTACCGATATTCTTCGCAGGCGCAAAACACACAACAAGCAAATTTTTATGATAACCGATGGTAAGCCCACCTGCTTAAAGGAAGGTACACGGTATTATAAAAACAGTATAGGCCTTGACCGTAAGGTGGTAAACAAAACACTGAACATGGCCGCGCAGTGTAAGCGCTTGAGGATACCGATCACTACGTTCATGATCGCTAAGGATCCGTACCTGCAACAATTCGTTCGTCAGTTTACTGAAACCAATGGTGGTAAAGCGTTCTACAGCTCGCTGAACGGTTTGGGTGAATACATATTTGAAGATTACATCAGGAACAGAAGAAGAACGGTGCGATAACATTTAGTCGGAAAGATGGAGAAGTCCGGAAGTCCGAAAGAATAAAAATATTAAACAAAAACATCCGGACTTTCGGTCTTTCCGACTTCCGGACTAACCAATACCATGAGTAACAAACTACTTGAAATAAAAACCCTCGGGCAGCTAAAGCAAACGGATTACCGCAGTCGCTCGGTTAAGGATGAATTAAGAGCTAACCTGATAACACAATTACAAAAGAGCGAAGATGGCTTTCAGGGCATCATCGGGTTTGAGGATACGGTGATACCTGATCTGCAAACGGCTATTTTGTCGCGCCACAACATATTACTATTAGGTTTACGCGGGCAGGCTAAAACACGTATCGCGCGTTTGCTGGTAAATTTGCTTGATGAGTATACCCCATATATCGAAGGGTCAGAATTATTTGATGACCCGCTGAACCCGATCTCGTGGTATGGGCACAGCATCGTTACCGAAAAGGGCGACGATACCCCGATTGCCTGGCTGCACCGCTCCGAGCGTTATACCGAAAAGCTGGCTACGCCTGATGTTACCGTTGCCGACCTGATTGGCGATGTTGACCCCATCAAGGCCGCTACCATGAAGCTAACCTATTCGGACGAGCGTGTTATTCACTTCGGTTTGATACCACGAGCGCACCGGGGCATCTTCGTGATTAACGAGTTGCCCGACTTGCAGGCACGTATCCAGGTATCGCTGTTCAACATCCTGCAGGAAAAAGACATACAGATCCGCGGTTTTAAACTGCGCCTGCCGCTTGACCTGCAATTTGTGTTCACTGCCAACCCGGAGGATTATACCAACCGTGGTTCGATAGTAACGCCGCTGAAAGACCGTATCGAAAGCCAGATATTAACGCACTACCCGCGCTCTGTGGAGATCTCGCGTAAGATCACCCAACAGGAAGCGCTTTTGACCTCCGAGCAAAAAACAGCTATTGAGGCCGACGGACTGGTGAAGGACCTGGTAGAGCGGATCGCTTTTGAGGCCCGTAATTCTGAGTATATCGATAAAAAATCGGGCGTGTCCGCACGATTAACCATATCAGCGTATGAAAACCTGATCAGCAATGCCGAGCGCCGCATGATCATCAACCGCGAAGCCAGCACCTTTGTGCGCATCACCGACTTTTTAGGGGTTATCCCGGCCATTACCGGTAAAATTGAGCTGGTTTATGAGGGCGAACTGGAAGGTCCTGCTAAAGTAGCTAACCTGTTGATCGGCAAGGCTATCAAAACCCTGCTGGTACAGTTTTTCCCTGATCCGGAGAAAGCTAAAAAATCAAAGTCGCCTAACCCGTATGCCGAAATTGTGAACTGGTTTGGCAATGGCAATACCATCGCGCTGATTGATGACCTATCCGCAGCCGAGTATAAAAAGTTGCTGAACGAAGTGCCGGGTTTAAAGGCATTGGTTAAGCAAATTCATCCAAGGTTGAGCGAAAACCAGCAATTGCTGTTAATGGAATTTGTGCTGCACGGTTTGGCCGAATTTTCGCAACTGAACAAAGGATTTCTGGATAATGGCTTCGCATTTTCGGACATGTTCAACAGTTTGTTTAATTTGCAGCCCGACGACGAGGACGATGATTTAGACCTTGACGACGATAGGTATAACAATTAACATGCAAGCAAAAATCCTGACCGTCACCTTAATTAGTATAGTACTTTTATTAGCCGATGTTTATGTAATAAGCGGCATAAGGGGAGCATTCCCTAAATGGCGTTTTGTACAAAAAAAGAGTTTTACCACCATCTTTTTAACCCTGTCGATACTGCTTATTATTGCGCTGTATGTTGGGGTTTATATAAAAATAAATGTTGGTGTACGTGCCGCGCTTATGCTGGTGTTTTTTTTACAGGCTATAGTTAAGGCCGTATTTGTGCTGTTTGTTTTTATGGATGATATCAGGCGGTTTTTTAAACGCCTGTTCATCCGTGATAAAAAGCAACCGGAGCCGCCGGTACCTGCACCGGTTACTGAAACCGAACCGCGTAATCAGTTACCAGCCATCCCCCGCTCAGAATTTTTGATGAAGGCCGGTTTGCTGGCTGGTATGGTACCGTTGGCGGCTATGGGCTATTCATCCATGACGAGTGTATACGATTACCAGGTACGCCGCCGCAAATTATACCTGCCCAACCTGCCTAAAAAATTTGACGGTTTATTGTTAGGGCAGATATCCGATATTCACTCCGGCAGCTTTTATAAAAAGAAAGCCGTGGCCGGTGGTGTGGATATGCTGCTTGCCGAAAAACCCGACCTGATATTTTTTACCGGCGACCTGGTGAATGACGTAGCTCCCGAAATGCGAGATTACCAGGATATCTTCAGTAAGGTTAAAGCACCTTTAGGCGTGTTTTCAACCCTGGGTAATCATGATTATGGCGATTATGCATGGTGGCCTGATGCCGCGGCGAAAAAGAAGAACCTCGACGACCTGAAAGCCACCCATAAAAATATGGGATGGGATTTGCTGATGAACACCCACCGCAGGTTAAAGGTTGATGGTGAGGAAATAGGTATTTTAGGCATTGAAAATTGGGCGGCTATCAGCCGTTTTCCGCGCTATGGCCGTATGGATCTGGCTACAAAAGATACGGATGACCTGCCGGTAAAACTCCTGCTCTCGCATGATCCATCGCACTGGCGCGCCGAAGTGTTGCCAAAATATCCGCAGATAGATGCTATGTTCTCTGGCCATACGCATGGTATGCAGTTTGGCGTACGTACGGAGGAGGTTCAGTGGAGCCCGATAAAATATGTGTATAACGAATGGGCTGGGCATTATCACGAAAATAACCAGCAATTATATGTAAATGTTGGTTACGGCTTTATTGGTTATACCGGGCGTATTGGTATTTTGCCCGAGATAACGATATTTGAATTAAAAGCCGGGCACGATCCAAACCCTGCGTGGATATAAAACGCCACCGGCTGTGTAAACTTGCATGAAAAAACTGCTGCAGCCGGTACTTAACTTTTTGCTTTTCAGCAATGTGTTTATGGCTTTGTGTGCCGTGGCGCAGGCGCTGGTAACTTTTCACCTGATTAGCGCAAAACCAGTTTACCCGGTACTGGCCTTGTTGTTCACCTCAACCCTTGGTATATATAATTTCTGTATCCTGATAACCCGGCCTAAAGCGCCTATGCAATCGCCGTACGTACGGGTACGCTGGTTCTTTAGTCATTACCGGTTAATGGTATCATTCACCATTATCTGCCTGCTCTCGCTTATTCCGCTGTTCTTTATGGTGACGCTGCCATCAAAACTGTTATTGGTTTTTATGGGCGCCTTATCCGTATTGTATGGGCTGCCATTGTTTACACTGGGTTCGCAAAAGTTTGGCTTACGCAATATTCCCGGTTTAAAAGCCATACTGATCACGGTAGTTTGGGTGGCCAGTTGTGTGCTGCTGCCGGTACTGGAGGCGCAGGGCCGGCATCTGACAGATATTTCTATGCGGGATACGGTGATCCTTGCCGCAAAGCGTTTCCTGTTCATCGGTGCCTTAACCGTACCATTTGATATCCGCGATTTGTTTCAGGACAGGCAAACCGGCCTTAAAACCATCCCCGTTGTTTGGGGCGAACGGAAGGCTTACCTATTTTGCCAGGTACTTCTGGCGGGTTATATATTGTTATTATTCATGTTCCGCCATAATGGCTTTAATGTTGATTTTTTCGCGCTCACGCTAACCGCCCTGCTCACCGGCTGGCTGATTTTTAAATCAACCTGGGAGAAGAACGAGTATTACTATTTTTTCTACCTCGATGGCGTGCTGATACTGCAATATGTAATTGTGCTGGCTTTTAGTATGCTGAAAACCTATGGCGGCTAACTACAACAAAACAGCCTGGTTTTATGATAGCCTTGCCCGGCTGGTGTTTGGCAGCGCGCTAAAAAAGTCGCAAAAGCATTTGCTGCCGTTGGTACCTAAACACGGCCGGATATTAATTATCGGCGGCGGCACCGGCCAAACGCTCGAAGACCTGGCTGCGCTGCAATATGAAGGCTTGCACATCACCTTTATTGAAATATCAGCCAACATGACAGCCATCGCCAGGAAAAGAAATGCGGGTAACAACCAGGTGACTTTTATTACAGATGCCATTGAGCAAGTGCGATTAATGCCTGAATATGATGTGATAATTACCGGCTTTTTTTATGATAATTATACCGATGCTGATCTGCCTGTAACATTTAATCATATCAGTTCCGCTTTAAAACCCGGCGGTCTGTGGCTCAACACGGATTTTCAACTCACCGGCAAATGGTGGCAGCTATTGCTGCTGAAAAGCATGTATACATTTTTCAAGATGTTCAGTCCGATCCCGGTAAATAAGTTACCGGAGATAGATAAGGTTTTTGCATCGTATGGATATAAATCTATAGTAAGTGCAACTTTTTATGGTGATTTTATATTGACAAGAGCTTATAAAAAATCCCTAAAGAATTAATTAACCTGTCATTTCGAGCGATAGCGAGAAATCTGTTCGCTTTGCTACGAACACAGGCAGATTTCTCCTCGTACCTCGATCGAAATGACAAGTTTTTAATTTAAGTCCTCCTTCTTGGGGAGGATTTAGGAGGGGTTAAAAGAGCGTATGCCTGCCGGAAAACCGGGCTAGGGAGTATGGCCTGTGCAGCTGAAGGTTTTTTCCGGCTTGATGTTTGGTTACTTTGCATCTAAGGTAAAGTAACTGGCCTCTGCGGCCAAGAGCAGGCTGACGATTCAATAAAGTACTATCGCTAATTAAAGCACAAAAGCATCTCATTACCTGTCCTAAATTTCTTTTGAGCGATCAAAAGAAACAAAAATCGCCGGCTTTTTAATTTTTTTTTAAAGTTAGTGCATCAACCTGCTACCCGAAAATTAAGAGGCCGGAATTATAGTTTATGATTGGGTTATGCTTGTAATGTATAAAGATTTTCAGCCCCCTCTCCTTTAGGAGAGGGCCGGGGTGAGGTTTAGGTGACAGATTTCTCCTTGTCGTTCGAAATGACAAGCTTTTTATTTTAAGTCCTCCCTCTCGGGGATGATTTAGGATGGGTTAAAAGAGCGTTGGCCTGCCGGAAAACCGGGCCTGGGAGTATAGCCTGTGCGGCTGAAGGTTTTTTTCCGGCCTGACTTTGGTTGCTTTGTGCCTAAGACAAAGTAACTGGCCTCTCCGGCCAAGAGTAGGCTAACGATAATTCAAGTAAAATCCGTTGATCAAAGCACCTCAATATAGTGAATCAACTATTTAATTAAGCCTGTTGCGTACTCGTATATTTCCAACCATATCGATTCTGATTTTTCACCTCTCAATATTGCCTTAGCTTCTACCATACAGCCTCCCATTAGCTCGATATGCCTAATTATTGGAAATTCAAATAGTGCAGGTAGGTTGTAAGAAATATCCCTTTTAGGTTGCTTAACAATTTTCCATTTTAGTTGCGGATGCGTGTCGATTATTAATTTTGAAATAAGCAGCGATAAATCAGCAACTATCGCCAATCCCTTATTTGTAATGATTGCATCTCCCTCTTTTAACTCTGAAAATACGGGCTTCTTAAGGATATAAGTTATTTTTTTAGATACTCTTTCAATATCATTTTTATGATTGCCTGTTAAACTTTCATTGATACAAGTAAGTAAATAATCTACCCTATCATCTTTTACAGACATAAGCCAATCAAAATAAGTCTTAGCTTGTTTTGTGGTCCATAGACGGGCATTAATGGCTGAAACTTCCTCTGGTGGTATAAACAGAATATAATCTTTCATATTATCAATGGTGAATCAAAGCCCGCTCAAAAACCATATTGTTTTTAATGTAGTATGTCTATTTCATATTCGCATTTTCCACATGCTCCGGTAACCTTGGCGCAAAATAAGTAAGTATGGCTTTGGCTTGTTTCAGGTTCACTACTTCCATCAGTTCCTGCTCGTTGGCCTCACGTATTTTTTTAACAGACTTAAAATATTTCAGCAATTTTTCGGCGGTGGTTTTGCCTATGCCTTCTATCAGCTCCAACTCAGTAGCCAGGGTGCCCTTATCCCGTTTTTTGCGGTGGAAGGTGATGCCGAAGCGGTGAGCCTCGTCGCGCAGTTGCTGAATTACTTTCAGCGTTTCTGATTTTTTATCGAGGTATAAAGGGTACTGATCGCCGGGGTAATACAGTTCCTCCAGTCGTTTGGCAATGCCGATAACCGTTACCTGTTTTTCGATGCCCAGCAGTTTCAGGCTTTTCATGGCCGAGGATAGCTGCCCTTTACCGCCGTCAATAATAATAAGCTGCGGCAGCTCAGTGCCCTCTTCCAGCATACGGCGGTAGCGGCGATGCACGGCTTCCTCCATGGTGGCAAAGTCATTCGGGCCTTCAACCGTTTTTACGTTGAAGTGGCGGTAATCCTTTTTAGATGGCCTGCCGTCCCTGAACACCACAATGGCCGATACCGGGTACTTGCCCTGAAAGTTGGAGTTATCAAAACACTCGATGTGGCGCGGCAACTGGTTCAGGCGTAAGTCTTTCATCATCTGCGTAAGCAGGCGCTCGGTACGTACCTCGGGGTTCAGCTTTTCGTACTGGTCTATTTTTTCACGTTTAAAAAACTGCACGTTCTTTTGCGATAGGTCGAGCAGCTTTTTCTTTTCGCCCAGTTTGGGTACGGTAAACTTAATGCTGGCATCTTCCAGTTGAATATCAAACGGAACAATGATCTCTTTGGAGTGACTATTATAGCGGCTCCTGAATTCAAATATCGCCAGGGTCAGCAATTCCTCGTCGCTTTCATCCAGCCGTTTTTTTAGTTCGATAGTTTGCGTTTGGATGATGGTGCCATTCATCACCTTTAAAAAGTTAACAAAGGCATATTTCTCTTCGGACGCGATGCTGAACACATCCACATCCGTAATAGACGAGTTTACAACCGTCGATTTACTTTGGTATTTCTCCAGCAGATCGTACTTGCGTTTGAGCTTATGTGCCAGCTCAAAATTCATATCGGTAACAGCGGCATCCATCTCGGCTTTCATCTCGCGCACCACGTTGCTTATTTTGCCGTTCAGTATATCCTTTATCTCGTTGATGCTGTTATCGTAATCATCCTCGGTCTGGTAATTCTGGCAGGGGCCTTTGCAATTGCCTAACTGGTATTCAAGGCACACCTTGAACTTTCCTTTATCAATATTCTCGCGGGTGAGTGCCAGGTTGCAGGTACGCAGCGGGTACATCTCGCGGATCAGATCAAGTATGGTATGCATCATACTTACCGAAGCGTAAGGGCCAAGGTATTTTGAGCCGTCGCGCACGATGCGGCGCGTCCAAAAGATGCGTGGAAAATTCTCGTTCTTGATGATGATCCAGGGGTAGGTCTTATCATCCTTCAGCATCACGTTGTAACGGGGCTGATGCTTTTTGATCATGCTGTTTTCCAGCAGCCAGGCATCTACCTCGGTATCAACAATGGTAAAGGTAATGTTGCGGATTTTTGATACCAGCACACGGGTTTTGGCATTCACATTCAAATCCTTATTAAAGTAGGATGTAACGCGGTTGCGCAAGTCCTTGGCCTTACCAATGTAGATCAGCTCATTCTCGCTGTCCCAAAACTGGTATACGCCCGGCCGGTGTGGTATGTTTTTTAGTGCCGCCCTGTAATCAAATCGCTCCATTAGCCCCCTAACCCCCTAAAGGAGGAATCAGATAAATATATTGTTAACACAAAAAAGCCGTGTTTGATGCAAAAGTATAAAATTCGGTACTTAAAATTCCAGTTTGTCTTCTACCTCGCTGCTGTCTGTTTGCTGCTGATGGTATGATTTGCAATCCATCGTTATGGTAACACCCGATTTAGGCGGATCAAAATCCACGTTCTTTTTTATACCTAATGCCTGGTTAGCATACACCTTTTGCATGTACAGCGCGAAAATAGGCAGCGCTGTATTAGCGCCCTCACCCAGGTTGGTTGAGCGGAAGTGTATATCCCGGTCTTCGCAGCCTGTCCATACACCTGTAACCAGTTGCGGCGTAATGCCGATGAACCAGCCATCAGAGTTAGATTGTGTAGTACCGGTTTTACCGCCGATAGGGTTAGTCAGTTTATATTTTGAGCGTAAGCGCCAGCCGGTGCCTTCATCAACCACACCTTTCAGCATATAAGTCATTACGTAAGCGGTTTGCTCGTTAAGTGCCTGCCTTACGTTGGCATGGTGGTCATATAAAACGTTACCGTTTTTATCCTCAATGCGCAGCAAAAAGGTAGGCTCCGTCCAAACACCATGGTTAGCGAATGCCGAGTAAGCGCCGGTCATGTCAAATACCGAGGCGTTGAAAGTCCCCAGGCAAATAGATGGATATGGCCCGATATCCGGACTGTTAACCCCCATTTTTTTGATCAAATCCATTACCGGCTGCGGTTTAACCTCGTTCATTACATAAGCGGTAATGTAGTTTTGTGAGTTAGCCAATGCTTTGCGTAAGGTTAATACACCGGGTATGGTACCTGTTGAACGTGGTGTCCACGGTTCGCCGTAACCGGTAATGGTTACCGGTACGTTGGCTACCTCCATACAAGGCGAAAAACCTGCGTCGACTGCCACGGCATAAGTAAATGGCTTGGCGGTTGAGCCCACCTGGCGGGTACCCATGCGCACCTGGTCATACTTAAAATGCTCAAAGTTGGTGCCGCCTACCCAGGCCTTGATGTAACCTGTTGTAGGGTCCATGCTCATCATGGCATTGCGCAGCATCATTTTATGATAAACAATGGAGTCAATAGGCTTCATGGTCGTATCAATATCACCCTTCCAGGTAAACAAGCTCATTTTAGCGGGCTTATTGAAATCTGCCTTGATTTCTTCGTCAGATTTCCCGGCCAGCTTCAGCGCCTTATAACGGTCGCTGCGCTGCATGCCCTGCCTTAACAATAGCTGAAAGTTGTTTATGCCTTTCCACAAGCTGCGGCCTTTCCAATGATTATTGAACTGGGCCTGCAGGTTACGCATATACTCTTTTTGTGCTTCCTCGGCATAGCGCTGCATGGTGGCATCAATGGTAGTATAAATCTTTAATCCGTCGCGATCCAGATCATAAGGTACATCGCCCTCTTTAAATATTGATTTATCAACCAGTATCTTTTGGATCTCTTTTTTCAGTATCGCCCTGAAATAGGGTGCTGAGCCTTCGTTATGATTAATAGGATGGAAGCTCAGGCCAAGCGGCTTTTGCTTAAATTCATCTACCTGCCCGTCGCTCAGGTAACCCACCTGGGCCATGCGGCGCAGTACCAGGTTACGGCGGTTAATGGCGTTATCCGGATGATTGATAGGCGAGTAGATGCCCGGCCCGTTTACCATACCTACCAGCAGTGCCGCCTGATCGGGCGTAAGCTTATCAGGTGTGGTATTAAAATAGGTTAAAGCGGCCGATTTTATGCCGAATACATTGTAAGCGCCAAAATCAACCGTATTCAGGTACATGGTGATGATCTCTTCCTTGGTGTAGTGGCGTTCTATCTTAACGGCGGTTATCCATTCCTGTAATTTTTGGATGATGCGTTTAAACGGATTATGCGCACGCTCCGAAAACAGGTTAAGCGCCAACTGTTGCGTAATGGTACTGCCACCCTGTTTTTTACCTATCAGGTTATAAAAAATGATGGAGAACGTACGGTTAAAGTCAATACCCGAGTGATCGTAAAAGCGGGCATCCTCAGTAGCTACCAGCGCATTTATCACGTAGGGAGATATCTCTTTGTAGGTAACATTGGTACGGTTTTGTACAAAATAAGTACCCAGTATTTGTTTATCTGACGATATAACCTGCGATGCCAGGTTGCTCTTTGGATTTTCCAGGTCGCGGAAGGAGGGCAACTGCCCGAATATGCCGAATGCTGTTAGCAGCAGCATAATTACTACGAACGAGAAACAGGCAATTACGAAGCGCCATATATACCAGTTATACCTGCGGGTATCCTGTGGTGAAAGTTTTACGATCATTTTCTTATCTAAAAATTATCCTGGTAATACCCCTTATAAGTATCCAGCAGTTTATCGTCGGCTAATTTATCCAGATTTTGCTGCGTTATGATAAAGAAAGTGTATTTATCTTTCGGCACCTTCATAATCTCAGGCATCAAAGGTATAATGTTGCGGGCATATTCCTTCGCCTCGCCGAGCGTATAAAAGCGGCCAACATATATTAGTTGGCTATTGCCGGCCTGTTTAAGCTGGTGCCGTATACGCACACCCGGGTACCTGGTACGGTTAAACTGCCCTACTCCAAAACGTGATGAAGCTAAATTAGTTGTACGGATGCCTACACTTATCACAAAATAATAATTGGTATTATCACTCTCATCAAACGGATAAACCTTTCCCGGTTTTGCCGGGGTATTAATACTATCTGTTTTAGGTTGTGTTGGTTCAGGCTGATTGGCTATTACCGGTTCCGGTTTTTTCACTGCCGGGCTGTCGGCCGTTTTGGTTACAGCGGGTTTTTCAACCTTAGGTTTTTCCGTACGTTTGTCGGCAACTTTGGCAAATTCGGTTACCAACGGTGTCACATCCTCCGGCGCGAAGGGTATATAATCCGGGTCGCTATCTAAAATGGCGAATTTACGGGCGGCCATTTCATTGCTGTTCGCATCAATAAAGGCTAGGTGCTGCCCAACCAGCGGGGTTACCAACCTGTCGGCAGGGTAGGAGTTTATAATGTTAAGCAAGTCGGCTTTAAAGGGAGTTACCTTTACCTGCCTGCCTCGGGCCAGCGCACGCAAATAAAGCAGTTGTGCCGATAGTTTGTTGTTGGGGTACTGCTGCATCAGCGCGTCAACCTGCTGCATCACTTCCGGGTATTTGCGTTGCGCATACAGTTCATACACCTCATTATATAAGGCGTTAAAGCCGGCATCGGCATCATTAACGCGTTTGGCAAAATCAGGGTCTAAAATTACTTTGGCATACGGCGAGTCGGCAAAGTCTTTTAGTAAACGGTTCTTGTACTCATCGGCGCGGGCCAATTGGTTAGTACCGGTATACAGGCGAAACAGGCTGTAATAAATAGCCGCCCGGTTAGGGTTATCCGGAAAGCGTTTCAGTATCAGTTCATATGCGGCAATGGCTTCTTTCGGGTCTTCAATAACGTCTCGGTAAAAATTGGCTATCTCAAACAAGGCGTTATAAATCCTGATGTTCGATTGCGTGATCATTACCGGCGTTACCGGTATGGTTTGCAGCAATTGCTGCTTATAATTGGCCGATGCCGTAATATTTTGCGTTTGCTGTAACTGGTTTTGTACGGCGTTCAGGTTAGCAGTTTGCGAATTGTTTACCGTCAGGTTTGCCGTACTGCGCTGACTGCGCCGCCAGTTGTCCTCCAGCTTACGGTTGCCCCACCGCTGTTTAAAGGTGGCGAAGCCCGCGCCCACCGCCGCGTTATTATAAAAATAAAAATTACCGCCCGTCGGTGTGCTCGCCCTCGGGTTTTGCGCGTTGCTGATCTCCAGCGGAACGGCCGTGGGTGCCGTAGCCGATTTCGGATCGGCTGATGTAATTTGTGTACTTAATTGCTGTAACAGCAGGTAGCGGTTAACCATACTGTCAACCATATTGGTACGGGCGGGCTCGGGCAGGCGTGCCAGCATTTGCAAAGTATCTTCATGGGCTACAATATTCAGGTTAGCCGTAAGCTGCTGCAGGTTATCCGTTTTTTTACGAATAGCCAGGTACCCCGGATAAGTTGGTGAAAGATTAGCCAGCGTACTGTCGTAATAATTCTTGGCATCCGAATAGTTGGCCTTATCCTTAAAACAAATATCAGCCAGGCGCAGGTAGGCCAGGCCTTTTTGTTGCTGATTTTGTCCGCCCGAGACGATGGCCAGCCGGTAATTTTCAACCGCCTTATCAATATTATGTTCGTTATAGTAAATCTGGGCAATGTGATAATAGATCTGATCGGTAAATTCCTTGTTGTTACTGTTGCGCAGCAGGCTCCGCAAGCGGTCAACGCGACTGATCTTCACCCCATCGCGCGTATCTTCAATACGGATGCGGTTTAAATCGGCATTAAAAGCCATTTCGAAAGGGGCGTTGCTGCGTACTATTCGGGTATAAGTATTTACGGCATCGGCAGGATTGCTGTTCAATTCCTGCAACTGCGCCAAAATAAAACGCCAGCGTGCCCTGTATTGCGAGGTATTGGCAAACTCAACAGCCTTTACGGCCATGGCCTCAGCATTGGTATAATCGCGGGTATCTATATAATATTGTAGCGCCGTAGCGTAAACATCACCTGTTACATCCTTTTTGGGGTTGATGCTGCGCAGGGCGGTGTCAATTTCCGGCTTGGCGTTATCTGTCTGGTCAAGCATCAGCAGGCTACGGGCTTTCCATACGCGGGCTTCCTGCAACAGTTCCGGCTTTTCACGATGCGATCGCAGAACATAATCACAATATTCCTGCGCGTTAAAATATTGCTTATTCAAATAGTTTGCCTTGCCCAGCAGCAGGTAAGCATCGCCTATATAATTGCTCTGCTCCTTAAAGTTGATAATATAGTTGGCCTTTTCAACTACGGCGGTCAGCTCCTTATCTTCAGTAACATCAGCGGTGTCGTGGTAAACGCGCAGCAGTTCGGTATAATCATCAATAAAGGCAGCGGCGTAGGCTTCCTGTTTTTGGTTGAGCAGTTCGCGGGCGTTAAACAGAATGTTGTAATGTGCCGTAAGATTTTGTAAACGCCGGTTAAATGGGGTTTTCTTTTCGAGCGAGCAGGCGGCGGCCAGCATCACTAAAAAAAGCAGCGAGTATATGATTTTTATGGAGGGCGTTTTATACACAGGAATATAAATGCGAATGCTTTGCTAAAATAAAATAAATACTATACACCAATATTAAATAAATTTGTACCATGCCCGATAACCAAACCAACCGCCCCGAGCAAATAAGCAAAGGCGTAAGCAACTACGCCAAATATACCGGCATTGCGGTACAAATGATTGTTATTATTGGCGGTATGGCTTATGCCGGTTATAAAATTGATGAAGTTAATAAGCACCAGGTGCAATGGGTTACCGCTGTAATGGCTTTGGCCGGTGTGTTTATTTCGCTTTACCTTGTAATAAGGGCTGTTAAAAACTGATATGCTGCGTACCTTAACCTCCTTTATCATATTTTCTGTTTGCCTGGCGGTGCCTCCCGCTGTGTTGGTGTATACGGGTAACCACAAATGGGTGTTGCCGCAATTTTGGGGCATTTTTATATTGATCACCGCTTTAACGTTTATGCTGATGGTGGCGGTATCATTAATACAAAAGCGCCATCCTGATATGTACGCGCAAACCTTCCTGATCATGACGGTTGCCAAAATGGTTTTAAGCATGGCCCTGGCCCTGGTTTTTACCCTGAAATTCAAGGTTGACAGCGTGGTTTTTGTGCTCAATTTCTTTTATGTATATTTCTTGAATACCATCTTTGAAGTTTTGGTTTTGTTACGTAACTTGCGCAACCAAATTTAAAAGTGAAAAACACTCATTTAATGAATTTTAGCCACATTTTGAACTCAAAAAAAACCGCTCTGAGCTTGATTTTAGGCGTTTTTTTGACTTTTTGCGCCTGTAAAACTTTTGCGATACAGCACGAGGAGCACGTAAAAGAGGAGAAGAATGCAGAAACGGAAGCTTTTAATCCGACTACTGCCATATTGGAGCACATAGGTGATTCGCACTACTGGCATGTGCTGGGCGAAACATCAATTCCGCTGCCTGTTATCCTGTTTACTGATAAGGGTGTGGAGTACTTTTCAGCGTCTGTTTTTCATCATGGTACAGAGGCTCACCAGGGCCAATATTATACCTACAAGCTTTTTGAGGATAAAATTAAAGCGGTTAACGCGGATGGCGACATAGATAAAGAAGCATCATCTCACGTTTACGATTTTTCGATAACCAAAAACGTACTGGCTATGTGGATTGCCGGAACACTGATCCTGATCATCTTTATGAGTGTTGCTTCCGCTTACAAAAAGCGCGAAGGCAAAGCCCCTAAAGGTTTGCAATCATTGGTTGAGCCGGTTATCATGTTCGTGCGAGACGAGATCGCCAGGCCAAATATCGGCCGTGGTTACCAGCGCTACATGCCTATATTGTTAACCATATTCTTTTTTATATGGATGAACAACCTTTTAGGCCTGGTGCCTTTGTTTCCGGGTGGCGCTAACGTTACCGGTAATATCATGTTCACCTTTGTAATGTCGGCCATTGTAATGCTGGTGGTTAACTTCAGCGCTAACAAATATTACTGGAAGCACATCTTTTTACCTGATGTACCGGTTTGGTTGTACCCGATCATGATCCCGGTTGAACTGATCGGCGTTATATCAAGGCCTTTCGCTTTAATGATACGTTTATACGCTAACATCTCCGCAGGCCACATCATTGTATTGAGTTTGATATCATTGATATTCATTTTCAAATCAATCGCTGTTGCGCCTATATCCATCCTGTTCGTGTTATTTATGGACGTTTTGGAGCTGCTGGTTGCATTTCTGCAAGCGTTTATATTCACCATGCTTACCGCGCTGTTTATCGGTACCGCGGTTGAGGATCATCATTAATTAATCTCTGCAAACAATTATATAATTATATTTAACTTTTAAAATTTAAAAAACATGACTGGAAGTATTGCTGCATTAGGTGCAGGTTTAGCGGTTATCGGTGCCGGTTTAGGTATCGGTCAGGTTGGTGGTAAAGCGATGGAAGGTATCGCCCGTCAGCCAGAAGCTGCTTCAAAAATCCAAACTGCCATGATCATTGCTGCCGCTCTTATTGAGGGTGTTGCGCTGTTCGGTGTGGTTGTTGCCCTGTTAGGTAAATAATTTTACCTCAAAAAACAATAAAGCCCGGAGCGATTGGCAACGGGCTTTATTTAAAAGTCAAAACGTACTTGTTTAAAATATTTTTAAATATATAATGGAACAATTATTCGAAGGTTTATTAAATGACCATTTAGGATTTGTGGTTTGGGCAGCGGTTGCCTTTATACTGTTGCTGGTTTTATTAGGCAAGTTTGCCTGGAAACCAATAATGCAGGCTATTACTGACCGTGAACGCTCAATTGAAGATGCTTTGCTTAGAGCTGAAGCCGCAAAAGAGGAGATGGCCCGTTTAACAGACGAGAACGAAGCCCTGCTTAAAAAAGCACGTGCCGAGCGGGACCTGATGCTGCACGAAGCCCGTAAGGTAAAAGAGCAGATGATACATGATGCCCGTGATCTGGCTCAAAAAGAAGGCGCGCGTATGCTGGAGATCGCTAAAATTGAGATCAACAATCAAAAAGCTATCGCCCTGGCTGATGTTAAAAACCAGGTAGCCGCCTTATCGCTTGAAATTGCCGAGAAGGTGTTACGCAAGCAGTTTGAAGATCAGGCAAAACAGGATGCACTGGTTGCCGATTTATTGAAAGAAGTTAAGTTGAAGTAATTGCGAATTTCGGATTTTTGATTTCGAAAGTAATTGAAATCGAGTTCGAAATTTAAATGCCGAGATAAGATATAAAAGATACCAGGATAATTCGAAGTTGAAAATCCGAAATCCGAAATAAAAAATATGTCAGAACTAACAGTAGCATCCAGGTACGCCAAATCAATCATTGACCTTGCGGAAGAGCAAAACGCGGTTGATGTGGTAAAAGCGGATATGGATTTTTTCCTGAAAACATTAAAGCAAAATCCCGAACTGAGTGCCGTGATAGCTAACCCTATTGTATCGCACAGTAAAAAAACCGGTATTTTGAGCGCTCTTTTCGCTAACAAGGTTAACGCGCTTACCATTGCCTTTTTTAATATTATGGTTAATAAAGGCCGTGGCGAAGTGTTGAGGGCTACTGCTAATGAATACATTAATCAGTACAACGTTAAGAGCAACATTATAAAAGCTAAAGTTACAACGGCTACACCGTTATCACCGGCCAACAGGCAAACGCTAACCCAGGAAGTTGAGCAGGCTACCGGCAGCAAGGTGATCTTGGTTGAAAAGGTTGACCCGGAGCTGATTGGCGGTTTTGTACTTGCCGTTGGCGACAGGCAGGTTGACACCAGCATTTCTGCTGACCTGAGACGCCTGAAAAAAGATTTTGCTCAAAAAACAGTTTAATAATCACTCAAAAACACCAATAAAAGAAATAAAATGGTAGAGGTAAGACCAGACGAAGTATCAGCCATCCTGCGTCAGCAACTGGCAGGCTTCAAGTCAGAATCCGAACTGGAAGAAGTAGGTACCGTATTGCAAATAGGCGACGGTATTGCCCGTGTTTACGGATTAACAAAAGTACAATCAGGTGAGCTGGTTGAGTTTGACAATGGCCTGCAAGGCATTGTACTTAACCTTGAAGAAGATAACGTGGGTGTAGTATTGTTAGGCTCATACGAAGGTATTAAAGAAGGTGACACGGTTAAACGTACCAGCAAAATCGCATCGTTAAAAGCAGGCGAAGGTATGCTTGGCCGTGTAGTTGATACCCTGGGTAACCCTATTGATGGTAAAGGCCCTATCACCGGTACAACTTATGATATGCCTTTGGAGCGTAAAGCGCCGGGTGTTATCTACCGCCAGCCGGTAACTGAGCCTTTGCAAACCGGTATCAAAGCTATTGACGCGATGATCCCGATCGGCCGTGGCCAGCGTGAGCTGGTTATTGGTGACCGCCAAACCGGTAAAACAGCGGTATGTATCGATACCATCATCAACCAAAAGGAATTTTATGATGCCGGCCAACCGGTTATCTGTATATATGTTGCCTGTGGCCAAAAGGCTTCAACCGTAGCAAACATCGTACGTACATTGGAAGAGAACGGCGCTATGGCTTACTCAATTGTAGTAGCAGCTAACGCTTCGGATTCTGCACCAATGCAGTTCTTCGCGCCATTCGCGGGTGCCGCTATCGGCGAGTACTTCCGTGATACCGGCCGCCCGGCACTGATTATCTATGATGATCTGTCGAAACAAGCGGTTGCTTACCGTGAAGTATCATTGCTGCTTCGTCGTCCACCGGGCCGTGAGGCTTATCCGGGTGACGTATTTTACTTGCACAGCCGTTTATTGGAGCGTGCCGCTAAGATCAACGCGAATGATTCTATCGCCAAAGTAATGAATGACCTGCCAGACTCATTGAAAGATGTGGTTAAAGGTGGTGGTTCATTAACCGCGTTGCCGATCATTGAAACACAAGCGGGTGACGTATCAGCCTACATCCCAACCAACGTGATCTCGATCACTGACGGGCAGATCTTCCTGGAATCAAACCTGTTTAATGCGGGTGTACGTCCGGCTATCAACGTAGGTATCTCGGTATCTCGTGTAGGTGGTAACGCCCAGATCAAATCAATGAAAAAGGTTGCCGGTACTTTAAAACTTGACCAGGCACAATACCGCGAACTAGAGGCTTTCTCTAAATTCGGATCGGATCTTGATGCTTCAACCAAAAGCGTATTGGACAAAGGCTCACGTAACGTTGAGGTTTTGAAACAAGGCCAATACTCACCGGTATCTGTTGAAAAACAGGTAGCTATAATCTACATCGGTACTAAAAACCTGATGCGCAGCGTGCCTGTAAACAAAATCAAAGAGTTTGAAAACGAGTACCTGAACCAACTTGAAGTACGTCATCCTGAAGTGCTTGCTGCACTTAAAGCAGGTAAGTTTGATGATAAACTGACCGGTGTGCTTGAAACTGTTGCCAAGGAACTGACAGGTAAATATTAATTTTTGATATGAGATAATAGATTTGAGATGTGAGACAAACTTACATCTCAAATCTTAAAAAGATAAAAGAATTGAGTACGGGAATTGGGTAGTGGGTTATCTCACATCTCATATTTCACATCTCACATCTCACAAAGAATGGCTAATTTAAAAGAAGTAAGAAACAGGATAACATCGGTAAGCTCAACACAGCAGATCACCAAGGCCATGAAAATGGTTTCGGCTGCCAAGTTAAAGCGTGCTACCAATGCTATTGTACAGTTACGTCCGTATGCTACCAAGCTGAAGGATCTTTTGGCTAACTTATCGGCCAGCCTTGAAGATGGCGCATCGCCATACCTGCAGGAGCGTGAGCCGGTACGTGTATTGGTGGTTGTGGTATCGTCAAACCGTGGTTTGGCCGGTGCATTCAACGCTAATGCCATTAAAACAGCTAACAACCTGATTGCCGAGAAATACAGCGAGCAGTTGCGCAACGGTAATGTTTCTATACTGGCTATCGGTAAAAAAGGCCATGACTTTTTTAGCCGCCGTAAATACAACGTAATCGGCAACAATAATGAGCTTTATCAAAACCTTAACTTTGCCAATACTTCGGTAATTACCGAATCAATTATGCAAGGCTTTGTTAACGGCGATTATGACCATGTTGAAGTGGTGTATAACCATTTCAGAAACGCGGCTGTACAGTATTTGATCACCGAGCAATTATTGCCGGTACCAAAACTGGAAACCAGCGAAAACAATAGCGCATCGCAAACGGACTACATTCTTGAGCCATCAAAGGAAGAGATTGTTGCGGAGCTGATACCTAAGAATATCAAGTTACAGCTTTACCGTGCCGTGCTCGATTCGCATGCGTCAGAACATGGTGCCCGTATGACGGCGATGGACAAGGCTACCGACAATGCCGGGGATTTGCTGCGTAACCTGAAACTATCATACAACCAGGCACGCCAGGCAGCCATCACTACCGAGCTTACGGAGATCGTGAGCGGCGCGGCGGCATTATCAAACGGATAATTTTTATAAAAATATTAATGCGGAAGGGCTACCCGGTAGGGTGGCCTTTTTTGCTTTACAGGATTTTTTGCTTAATTATTAGTGCCTGATATTCTGTAACATTATAATTATTTTTTGGATAAGCAGGTTACCTTTCTTAACTCCCGGGTATCAATATAAAAGCCTATAACATTATGAAAATCAAAAGCTTAATTGCACTGCTCGCCGGAGCGGTGGTGCTACATTCATGCCAAAATAGTGGTGATTACAGCGCACTTGAAAAGGAAAGTACAGACACGGCGCTGGTAGCGGCAGACAGTGTGAATTTTGACCAGCAAAAACTGATAAAAACAGCCGCACTAACATTTAAAGTAAAAAACGTACGCCAGGTAGGTGAGCAGGTAACCGCGTTAACCAATCAGTATAAAGGCATGGTGATGAACCACCATCTGCGCTCAGATGTTTCGCAGTTAAAGGAGGTAAGGCTGGCTGATGATTCCATATTGCGGGTGTCAGCATTTAACACCTATGCGGATATGACGGTTAAAGTACCTGCACAGTATCTTTCGAAGTTTGTGGTCGCCGTTAACCGCCTGGGCATCTACACCACGGTTAGTGATCTGGATATTGAGGATAACACGCTGCCGTACCTCGAATCGCAACTGCGGATGGATAGCCGTAAGGAGTTGGTTAAGGAGCAAAAGCAGGGCCGTATAAAACTAAAACAGCCGCAGGATGTGCTGGTGTTTAAGGATGCCCTGGTTGATGAACAGGTAAACACCAAACGTATTGATGCCGCTGTAAAATACAGCACGGTAAGCCTTAATTTTTTTCAGAATAACAGCATCATCAAAGAGCATTTAGCCAATACCGATCCGGCGGTGTATAATATCGGTTTTGTACCGCGTTTATGGCAGGCACTGGTAAATGGCGTGCACATCGTGGCGGATATTTTTATCGCATTAGCCAACCTGTGGGTATTCATCCTGATGGGCGCGGCAATATTTATGATGTATAAATACTATCGTAAAAAGCACCCGCATTGGTTTGTTGATAAAGGGCCTGTTAAGCCTACGGTTTAATATTAGTTAATACTTATGCTGGTTGTAAGAAAAAGCGCTTGTTTACAAGCGCTTTTTTGATGATATAACTTTAAATGCCCTATTTTTAAGCTCCCTATTATTTAAGTTATGCCCCACCTTAATTCAAGCAAAAATTATTTGATCAGTAAAAATTGGTTATGGATAATTGTTGCCTTGGGTATCGTCCTGCGGTTTTATCATTTATTGGATAACCGTTCGCTGTGGGAGGATGAGGTATACCTTTCAACCGGGTTTGCTCAGTATAACCTTGCTGATGTTTTGACCAAAGCGCTGCCTTTCCAACAAAAAGCACCCTTGGGTTACCTGCTGGTGGTTAAAAGCCTCACCATCCTCTTTGGTACGCATGAAATTACTTTAAGGCTGTTCCCGTTTATATGCGGTGTGTTATCGCTTTTTGTGTTTGTTCCGGTGGTGCAAAAGCTGCTTAAACCGTCAGGGGGGATAGTAGCCATGGCGCTTTTGGCTTTCGGGCCAATAACTGTTTACCATTCCGTTGAGGCTAAGCAATACGCGGTCGAACTGTTTTCGGTGATCTTACTGCTTTATTTATATCTTAAATATTATGGTCAGTCGACATTAAAAAAACGATTGATATGGGGCTTATGGGGTGCCGTAATTGTTTGGTTTTCCTTTGCCTCTGTTTTTGTAATGGCTGCTATGGCGGCGGCCATCGGGCTAAGCTACCTGCTTAAAAAGCAATACAGTTTGTTTATAGGGATGTTGCCGGTGTTCGCTTTATGGTTTGGCAGCTTTATTATTAACTACGTGCTGTTTACCAGTAAAGATAGTGATACCGGCTGGCTGGTTTTCTTTTTTGTGTACCACGATTCCTTTATGCCGGTATCCGCCCAGGCATTGCCCTGGCTGGTAAAGCGGATGGTATCCTTTTTGAATTACCCGATGGGATTAAGCTGGGCTAATGTATATAATACCGGTGTGCTGCAACAAGCGTTATTGCGAATGATATTTGTACCGTTGCTGCTTGCCGCCTTAGGGGTATACCAGCTTTATCGAAATAAAAAGCAACTGCTGCTCATTATCGGCTTCTCGTTTCTGATCGTGTTCGCGGCATCGGCACTAAAGCTCTACCCCTTCCATGAGCGGCTGACACTATTTTTAGCACCATTGTTTATTTTATTGCTCGCTGCAGGTATCGATCTGTTTAGCCAAAGGCCGTTTCAGTCGCGCATAGTAATGATCGTATTAGGAGCGATGCTCATATTTGGACCGATAAAAAGCACGCTTGTGCAGGCAAAGAACCCTTACCTGTTTGGTGATTATAAAAAATCATTTCAGCGTGAGGCATTGATTTACCTGAACGATCATTATCAACCCGGTGATGAAGTTTATGTATACTGGAATGATCTGCCGGGCTACAATTTATATAAGCAGCTTTATCCGCTTAAATTCACAGCCATAGCCGGAAAGGATCACCGGCATAAGGTGGCTGACTTTAACAGCTATTTTAAACTGGTTGATAACGATCTTAGCCGTTTTAAAGGTAAAAAGCGGGTGTGGGTAATTCAGCATAACCACATGGATATTCCTATCGGCGATTACATTGGCGACCCGGTCTGGTATTATAAGAAGAACAACGGGCCGCAATTATTTCATCAGCATGTACAGCAACTGGCCAAGCCGGTAATGAGCTATCATCCGTACGATCCGAAGGCTTCAAGTGATGTGGATGTTACTTTGTACGATTTTACGGCGCGTTAAAAATATTAAATGTGATACGGCTATTGTAGCATATTTTTTTATTTTTGTGCCAATTAAAAAAATACGGTCATGAAGTCAATGGAAAACGCAAATGCCGAAGGGCACTACAAAATACTGGTTATAGCTATAGCTATCGGTTTATTCGGTTGTTTCTTCCGTTTTGTAGGTGATGCTGCGATATACTCATGGGTATCAAACATTGCCATCATTATCGGTACGCTTATCGCCCTTAAAGGTGTATTCGCTATCCTGAAGTAATTAAACAGCACCAAGATATTCAAAAGCGCCTTGCATTGCATGGCGCTTTTTTTATTCCCGTGAGCTATAAGCAGTATTAAACACTTTTTCGCTTTTGTGTTGTTCAATAAAGCATGAAAGTGTTACTTGCCGGTGCTAATGGATATATAGGAACGAGGCTCATCCCCGTTTTATTAGAGAAGGGGCATAACGTGGTATGCCTGGTGCGCGATAAACGCCGCTTTCATGAACAAAGCGATTTTAGCGACCGCGTTTCGCTCATCAAGGGCGATCTACTGCGCGAAAAGGAGATAGAAGATTTTCCGCAGGATATTGATGCCGCTTATTACCTGGTGCACTCCATGTCGCAAGCGCCGGACTTTGCCGAGCTTGAGGCATTATCGGCTCATAACTTCATCCAAAAGCTCAATAAAACCAATTGCCGCCAGGTTATATATTTAAGTGGAATTGTTAATGATGACAACCTATCTAAACACCTGCTATCGCGCAGGCATGTTGAAGATGTACTGCGCGAAGGCAAAGCCCCTGTCACCGTTTTGCGGGCATCCATCATTATCGGCTCGGGCAGTTCATCGTTCGAGATTATTCGCGACCTTACCGAAAAACTCCCTTTGATGACCGTCCCCAAATGGGTAAATACCCGCTGCCAGCCTATTGGTATACGGGATGTATTGGGCTACCTTGAAGGTGTATTACTTAACGAAAAAGCGCTGGATAAAACCTTTGATATAGGCGGGCCGGATATATTAAGTTTTAAGGAGATGATGCTCGGGTATGCAAAAGTGCGTGGTTTACAACGCCGCATGATAACACTGCCTTTCCTGTCGCCCAAGTTATCGTCATACTGGCTATACTTCGTTACTTCGATCAATTATTCACTGGCCAATAGTTTGGTGCAGAGCATGAAGAATGAAACCATTATGCGCAACCATGCTATTGATGCGGTAGTGCCGCGCCAATGCCTCACCTATGAACAAAGTTTAGAACTGGCATTTGAAAAGATAGAGCAAAACTCCATTGTATCCAGTTGGAAGGATGCGTTAAACGGGGGTTACCTCAAATCAGAATTTATGGACCAGATAAAGGTGCCTCAAAACGGTACGCTGGAATATAAGGTAAAGCTGCCCTTTGAAGTAGATAGCGATAAGGTGGAGAAAAACATATGGGCTATTGGCGGCGACCGCGGCTGGTACTATTGGGACTGGATATGGAACATACGCGGATTTTTAGACAAAATGTTTGGCGGGGTAGGTTCACGCAGGGGGCGTACCAGCGGGAATAGCATAGAGCCCGGCGATGTTATAGATTTTTGGCGTGTACTGCTTGCCGATAAACTGAACAAGCGCCTGCTATTATATGCCGAGATGAAGTTACCCGGCGAGGCCTGGCTCGAGTTTAAGATAATTGAAAGAAAAGGCAAGAAATTTTTAAGCCAGATAGCTACCTTCAGGCCAAATGGCTTATGGGGGCGTGCCTATTGGTATATGATGTGGCCCTTTCATCTGTTTATATTTAATGGCATGGCCAAACAGATAGTACAATTTGAAGATCAACGTGCCATTAAAGCCTGACCTATTAACAAATGAACAATAAAAAAATATTACTAACCGGCGGCTCCGGCGGCTTGGGTAGTCAGCTTACCGACCTGCTTTTGAGCAAAGGCCATACGGTTAGCCATTTAAGCCGCGGCGAAGGTAAAGACAAACGTGTGCAAACCTTTAAATGGGATGTTAACCAAGGCATTATCGACGAAGCCTGCATTGATGGGGTTGATACCATTATCCACCTGGCAGGTGCAGGTATTGCCGACGAACGCTGGACGGATGAGCGAAAGAAGGTGATTATTGAAAGCCGTACCAAATCGATCGCTTTAGTGTATGATCTGCTTAAACGTAAATCAAACAAAGTACGGATGGTGATCTCGGCATCGGGTATTGGTTATTACAGCGATCGCGGCGATGAACTGCTCACCGAAGAAAACCCGCCCGCAAATGATTTTTTGGGCAGGTGCTGCGTACTGTGGGAGCAAGAGGTTGACGAGGGCGAAAAGTTGGGGCTCCGGATAGCTAAGTTTCGTACCGGGGTGGTGTTGGATAAACATGCCGGGGCATTGCCCAAACTATCGGCACCCGTAAAATTTGGTTTTGGTGCCCCGCTGGGCAGCGGTAAGCAATGGACACCCTGGATACACTGGCAGGATGTGGCCGGTATGTATTTGTTTGCCATTGAGCAGGAGTTAGGCGGCGTGTATAATATGGTAGCCCCCAACCCGGTTACTAACGCGCAGCTTACCAAGGTTGTAGCCAGACAGTTAAAAAGACCTTTATGGTTGCCTAATGTGCCGGCATTCGCGCTTAAACTGGCTTTAGGCGAAATGAGTACGCTGGTGTTAGGCAGCACCAAAGTAGCCGCCGATAAAATTGAGCAGGCAGGCTACATTTTTAAGTTTGATAGTATTGATAAAGCATTGACCGATATTTATGGCCGATAAGCAACCTGTATCCGTATTCTGGTTTCGGCGCGATCTGCGCCTTGATGATAACGCCGGCTTGTACCGCGCCCTTAAAAGCGGCAACCCGGTACTGACCATATTTATATTTGACCGGGAGATACTCGATGATCTGAAAGATAAGAAGGACGCCCGCGTAACCTTCATCTACCAGGTGATTGAAGAATTGAAAGCGGAGCTGAAAAAGCATCTTTCAGATCTGTTAGTGTTTTATGATACGCCTGAAAAGGTATTTAAGCATCTTATTAAAGAGTATAACGTAGCCGCAGTTTATACCAACCACGATTATGAGCCTTATGCTGCCAAACGCGATGGAGATATTGCTAAGTTGCTCCAAAAGCATGATATCGAACTAAATAGCTATAAAGACCAGGTAATTTTTGAGCGCGATGAAGTAACCAAGGATGACGGCAAGCCTTATACCGTATTCACCCCGTATAAAAAACGCTGGCTGCAAACGCTCAAACCATTTTATATAAAACCCTATCCCAACAAAAAATACTTCAAAAACCTGCATGCCTTCAAAGCCCCGGCTATGCCGACCTTAAAGGAGATGGGCTTTGAGAAAAGTGACCAAAAATTTCCGGATAAAAAGTACAAGGACGTAATGGACGATTATGCCAAAACCCGCGACTATCCGGCTATTCCGGGTACCTCGCGCATGGGCATTCATTTGCGCTTTGGTACGGTGAGCATACGGCAACTGGTGGCCGATGCTAATGAGTGCCATGAAAAAACCTGGCTGAATGAGTTGATATGGCGCGAGTTTTATATGATGGTGCTGCACCATTTTCCGCATACTATGGATCATGCTTTCAGGCCCGAGTACGACCGTATTCAATGGGTAAATAACGAAGAGCACTTCAAAGCCTGGTGCGAGGGGCGTACAGGTTACCCGCTGGTTGATGCCGGTATGCGCGAGATGAATGAAACGGGTTACATGCACAACCGCATCCGTATGGTTACGGCCAGCTTTTTAAGTAAGGATTTACTGATAGATTGGCGGCGGGGTGAACACTACTTTGCCGAAAAGCTGCTGGATTACGAAATGGCCAGCAATGTTGGCGGTTGGCAATGGGCCGCCGGATCAGGTACAGATGCCGCGCCTTATTTCAGGATATTTAACCCCGAATCGCAGCAAAAAAGATTTGACCCCAAGCTGGAATACGTAAAAAAATGGGTGCCCGAGTATGCCGACTTTACCAAATACCCCAAACCGATAGTCGACCATAAAGAAGCCCGCGAAAGGGTATTGAAGGCGTTTAAGGATGCATTGAGGAAGTGATGTATAATAAGTGGTTATTTAGATACTTCATCTAAACTCTCTAATATATCCTTCCTATTAGGACTAACTTCTAAAGCCAATCTTAATACATCAATTGAAAAATTTTTATATGTCAAAGCAGTGTCTTTTTGATTATTAGTTAGATATGTCTTGCTATAATCAAAAGCAAGTTTTCCTATGTCATAAAGATTATCCGTAGTGTTTTCTTTAAATTCACCAGAGCGATCTAATTTGATCGATGTATTAATATCCTTTATGCCTCCAATTATATCTCCTTTGTTTATCTTGCATAAGCCCAGTTCCTGATAATTTATAGCCTGCGGATAGATTCGGTTTGCTTGCTCAAACCAAGGGATTGCCTCGTCATATTTTTTATTTAAGTATAGAGAATGTGCCAAAGCTGCTCTTGCAATCTTATGGTTAGAATCAATAGATATGGTTTCCTTAAACTTTTTTATTGCCTCCTCATTAAGTTCAGTGGCTTTTTGGAAATCGCCAGCGGTAGCTACCTCAGTTGCATCAAGTGATAACTTTACGCCATCTTTAAATACTTTAAATGCTAATTGTTCAGGTTTTTGTTTACATGATTGAAATGCAATTAATGCTATCAGTATAAATAAAGAGAATCTACACTGTTTCATGATTTGGCTTTCGATTTTGTATGTCATATAGGAATAGTATTGCAAATTAAGATAAATATCATTCTTCCCAAAAAATCCCGACATTCGTGCCCATGCTGCAAATACAGGAAAATACCTCGCTAAAACATCTTAATACGTTCGGAATTGAGGCTTACGCCAGATACTTTGTCGAGATAAGCCATGAAGAGCAATTAGCTGAATTGTTTGCAGATGCTAAATGGCACAATATCCCCCGCCTGGTATTAGGTGGCGGTAGTAACATGCTCATGGTATCCAACTTTGACGGGCTGGTTATCCGTATTAACATTCGTGGTATTGAGCACCTCATTAACCAGGACGAAGTTATTGTTGAGGCCGGCGGCGGCGAAGTATGGAATGACCTGGTGAACTTTTGTGTCGACCGCGATTTTGCCGGTATGGAAAACCTGAGCCTCATCCCCGGCTCGGTAGGGGCATCGCCCATACAAAATATAGGTGCTTACGGTGTAGAAATAAAGGATGTGTTTGAAAGTTGCCGCGCTTTTGAAATAGCAACCAGGCAAATAAAAACCTTTACCCACGCTGACTGTAAGTTTGGCTACCGCGAAAGTGTTTTTAAAAGTGAGCTGAAAGGGCAGTATATTATTACCTCTGTAAAATATAAATTATCGCTAACACCTCAACTTAATTTAAAATATGGCGCTATTGAGCAGGAACTCACCGCCCGGGGTATAATTAGCCCTACTATAAAAGAAGTATCGGAGGTGGTAGCGCATATACGTGTTTCTAAACTGCCCGACCCTTCAACCATAGGCAACGCAGGCAGCTTTTTCAAAAACCCGGTTATTGATGTGGATAAGTTCAATTTGTTAATAAAAAATCACCCGGATGTGGTAAACTATCCGGCAGGCGAAGGGTTTATCAAATTAGCGGCGGGATGGTTAATTGAACAGTGTGGCTGGCGTGGCAAAGTGGTTGGAAATACCGGCACCTGGAAAAACCAGGCTTTGGTTTTGGTTAACCATGGCGGGGCTACCGGGCAGGAAGTGTACAACCTGTCGTCGCAGATAATAGACAGTGTGTATGCTAAATTCGGCGTTAAGTTGGAGCGGGAAGTAAATATTATCGGTGATCCTGCTTAAGCAAAAATGAATTTGCCTGTATCGGATGGTAGATCTTGCCTTTTAACGGCGCTTACTGCCATATTTCAGGTGTTTATTCTGCTATAAACTACACTGTGCTCCTCATATCTGTACATTTAATTGTACCCGAAATAACTAAATGTTAGAAAATTATTAATGATTAAGCGTGTTTAACCGTTTTAGTTACGATTTGTGCGTTTATAAATCCCATTTATTATAAGATTAGCAAAGTGGTATCATAATTGTTTTTATTCAATCACATAAACAACTACTATTATGACAAAGATTGAGTTTAACACCCTGGTACTACGTCAAGCAAGTTCACTGCGTTCATATGCTCTACACTTTACGCATGATGCTGATGATGCCAACGACCTGGTGCAAGACACCATGTTAAAAGCGATAACTTATTACAATAAGTTTAAAGAAGGTACTAATTTAAAAGGGTGGTTATACACAATCATGAAAAACACCTTTATCAATAACTACCGTCGCTTTGTTAAAATGAGCACTTTTGTTACTAAAAGCGACGAAATATCATCTCCGAACCTGGTTTTCAGTTCAACAAAAAATGATGGTGAATCAAAATTTGTAATGGATGATATTAAACGCGCCCTTGATAAATTACCTGAAGAATACTATGTACCATTTACCATGTATTTTGAAGGCCACAAATACCATGAGATTGCCGATCATCTGGAAATTCCGATCGGTACTGTAAAAACCCGTATACACGTAGCCCGCAAGCTGCTTAAAAAGAACTTAAAGGCTTATGATAACGGTGTTGCAAAACCTGTTTATGCTGAAGCTGAATAAGTAGATTAATTTACAAAAACTCAATATATATAGTGAAAGCCCGCCTTACAGCGGGTTTTTTTGTGCGTATATATTAGCTATTTTATTACAAACCCCATCTTTGTCAATCTGTTTTCGCCGTCATCTCATACTGATCTCTCGTAATTAAATGGCTGCATAATTAATCACATTAATTATCGCGCCTGTTATTTGCTAATTATAGCCCTGCTGATCACTCTCGTTTAAATGGCATAAAATATTTATTTTATGCTTTATGGAAATGCTTACGCCTTTGCATCCTATGGTTATAAAACTAAACGGATTATGAAAAAGAGCGTATTTGTAACATTGATTCTTATTAGCCTTGCCTGCTACGGTTGGGTAGTAAGCAAGGGGCGTACCATAAGCGGTACAGTAACTGATGAAAAAGGGTTTGCTATACCAGGTGTAAGTGTAGGAGCGGCTGGTAGCCAAGCACAAACACTTACCAATGCACAGGGACGTTATGCAATTGTAGTTGCGGACACAGTTAAAAGTCTGTCATTTAGTTATATAGGTTATCAAAGTCAAACGGTTAAAATAGGAAAGAAGGCGATTATTAATGTTAGCATGAAGGCAGGCTACGGCGTTTTAAATGAGGTGGTAGTTACCGCCCATGCAGCACCGCGCAGTAAGCAATTAGTAGGCAGTGCTTCAGTAAATGCCGCTTATACTTATTCACCTGGTAGGATGATAATACAGGATGAAAATACGGAAAGCTACCGGGGCATAACCGAAAATGGGTTTCATATTGCTTCAAACGATCCATTATCAACCTTTTCTGTTGATGTAGACGCGGCTTCATATAGCAATGTAAGGCGCTTTATTAATGGCGGACAAATGCCTCCGGCCGATGCAGTACGGATAGAGGAAATGATCAATTACTTCAACTACAATTTGCCCGGGCCAACCAATAATGATCCGGTAGCTATACATACCGAACTTACCTCGGCACCATAGAGTCCCGGGCATCGCCTGTTACGAATAGGCTTAAAAGCACGCACCATAGCAACAAATAACCTGCCCGCTTCAAATCTGGTTTTCCTGATCGATGTATCCGGTTCCATGAACGCGGATAACAAGTTGCCGCTCTTAAAATCATCCATGAAAATGTTGGTAAATCAGCTTCGCGCTAAAGACAAGGTAGCTATAGTAGTATACGCCGGTGCGGCAGGTATTGTGCTGCAGCCAACCCCGGGCGATAAAAAAAGCACCATTAACAATGCTATTGACAACCTGGAAGCAGGCGGCTCAACCGCAGGTGGCGAGGGTATAAAACTGGCTTATAAGGTAGCGCACCAAAATTTGATAAAAGAGGGTAACAACCGTGTGATCTTAGCCACCGATGGTGATTTTAACGTAGGCGCATCAAGTGATGAGGATATGGAAAAATTGATAACCCGCCAGCGTGACAGCGGTATATTCCTTTCTGTTTTGGGCTATGGTATGGGTAATTATAAGGATAGTAAAATGGAAACCCTGGCCGATAAAGGCAATGGCAACTATGCCTACATCGATAACATTACCGAGGCCCGTAAAACACTGGTAAGTGAGTTTGGCGGTACCCTGTTTACTGTGGCTAAAGATGTAAAGCTGCAATTGGAATTTAACCCGGCAAAAGTGCAGGCCTACAGGTTAATAGGCTATGAAAACCGTATGCTGAACAAAGAAGATTTTAATAACGATAAGATAGATGCCGGTGATATGGGCAGCGGCCATACCGTTACTGCTTTGTATGAGATAGTGCTGGTAGGGGTTAAGGATGATTATTCCGGTTCGGTAGATCCGTTGAAGTATCAAAAACAGGCTGCGCCAAAAGCAATGGTAAACATAGGCATCGGCGAAATGCTGACCATCAAGTTCAGGTATAAGCAACCCAATTCGGGCAAAAGTGCCCTGAGCCAGGCTGTGGTGAATGATGTACCTGTTGATTACGCTAAAATAAGTTCAGATATGAAGTTTGCCAGCGCCGTGGCCGAATTTGGTATGCTGCTGCGCGATTCGCCGTATAAACAACAGGCCAGCTATGCGCATGCTATAAAAACCGCCCGTGCCGGTAAAGGGAACGATGATGAGGGATACCGTGCTGAGTTTATAAAACTGGCCGAAAGCGCACGCCTGTTAGCCAAAGAAGAACAAGTGGCCGACGCTAAATAGTACCTTACCTAAACCTGATATCTCCTTAGCGTATTAATGCTTCCGAGGAGTTCTTAGCTCCGGCGATGCCCAAGGTGTCGCCGGGTGTATAGAGCGTTAATGTCTTATCAAAAGAAACATTATATTCACTTAAACTATCATTGATATTCAACATCTTAGTGGTATGCGTTTATCATTGATCATCCTGCTCCTTACACTGCCTTTATGGGTTTGTGCCCAAACCGGCACTGTTACCGGCACAATTACCCAGGCAGAAACCAATGCACCCTTACCTAAAGCCAGCGTATTTTTAACGGAAACATCTTACGGTACCAGCGCTAAAAATGACGGCGATTTTACCCTTAAAGATGTAAAACCGGGTAAATATCTCCTGGTAGTGACCATGATTGGTTTTGAAGCGTTTAGTCAGAATATTACGGTGGGTACAAATGTGACTAAAATAAATATAAGTCTTAAACCACACATTAATACTCTGAGCGAGGTTAGCGTACGGATACCTGAGGATTGGGCGAGAAATTATAAAATGTTTTTTAAGCGATTTGTTGGTACCTCATCTTATGCCCGCAAATGCAAAATTCGGAATAGTGAAGTACTGAATTTTACTTACGATAAAAAAGAAAAAGCTGTATCTGCTTGGTCTGATGATTTTATTGAGCTGGAGAATCGCGCTTTGGGTTACATGGTCAGGATTTTGCTGATCAAAAGTACATTTGCCGAAACGCACGGCTCATGGCATGCACAGTTCTTTTTTGAAGAATTATCCGGTACGCCCGACGAAATAAAGAAGTGGAAATCTAACCGTATCAAACTATCGCAGGATATAAAAATCCCTTTTGTCGCTTCTGAAAAATTGCCAAGCGACTTTGGACAATGATAGCCTATGCGTCCGTAAAAAAATGGTAGTCCTTCGAAGCCTATATTAAAAAGCCTCAAGGGCATTCTTAACATCCTGCATCAACCACATAGGGGTTGATGTAGCCCCGGCGATGCCCACGGTGTCACCGGGAGCGAAAAGCGCCTTATCCAGTTCGTCAACCGAGGAAATAAAGTAAGTGTCGGGGTTATGCCTTCTGCAAACCTCAAATAACACCTTTCCGTTTGATGATTTTTTGCCGGATACAAAAACGATCTTGTTAAACTTAACCGCGAAATCAGGCAGATCTTTATCCCGGTTTGATACCTGGCGGCAAATGGTATCATTAGCCTTTACCTCGTAACCGCGGTTAAGCAATTCCTCCTTAATAGCGTAAAATTTATCGGTGCTTTTAGTGGTTTGGCTGTACAGCGTAAATTTGTCGGGCAGTTGGGCATTGTCCAGCTCGGCAATGTCCTGAAAAACCAGGGCCTCGTTATTGGTTTGTCCTTGCAGGCCAATCACTTCCGCATGGCCGTGTTTTCCGAATATCACTATCGGCTCTTGATTATCAAATGATGTTTTAATGCGGTTTTGCAGTTTAAGCACTACCGGGCACGAGGCATCGATCAGCGTAATATTATTTTCGAGGGCGGTGCGGTAAGTTTCAGGAGCCTCACCATGCGCGCGGATCAGTACCTTCTCGTTATGCAGGTCTTTTAGATCGGCATGGTCAATTATCCTTAATCCTTTGGCTTTAAGGCGGGTAACCTCTTCGTCATTGTGTACAATATCGCCAAGGCAATACAGGTAACCATCCTGCTCCAGTATTTCTTCGGCCATATCAATAGCGAATACCACCCCGAAGCAAAAGCCCGAATCCTGGTCAATGGTCACCTTTAAATTATACTCACCCATGATGATACAAATTTACGCTAAATTATATTATAAATAACGATGCCCGGCCGACCGCGGTTTTCATTTATAGCGGATAAATATTAAGGGCGGCAAAAAATATCATCTGCGTTATCAGTAAGGCAGGGCTAACCCAACTTTGATTTTTAAAGCTGTATTTTTCAAATACGAACAGCATACCCAGGCTCACAAAAAACCAGCACACATAATTATAAGCCGGAACGGCATCAAAGCGCCAATGCCAGTAATCAAAACGGATGGCTACAGGCTCTATCAATGCGTCAAGCACTACCAATACTATCGCGCCATATAGTAAACGTGCAATCAGGCTCTTTAATCTTGATTTTTGCATTAATACCCCGGTAGAATAGATCAACAGAAACCAGTTAACACCTATCATCAGCGGTATATTCAGCACCTTTAAGCCTAATGTGCTGCCATAAGCGTAATAACCAAACAACGCGGCGGTATGTACGCCTATCCACTCGGCAAAGTAACCGGCAAAATAGATGATAAGGTAAAAACTCCAGAAACGGTTATTCACTTCCCGGTGGCTGTAAATAATTATGCCCAGCATCAGCAATAGGTGAAAGGACACTATATCCTGAAACAGATCGCGCGTTGCAGGGAGTGCGAAACCTACATAGCCCACCACGTGAAACAGTATAATAATGCCGATCAAAACCGATGGCTTTTTCAGCAGGTTCATCATACTTGCCTGCCCTTCCATACGGTGGTTTTGGTTAGATGCTGCTGTATGGCAAAAAAAGCTATAAACACTATGCTGATCATTTGCAGCGGATGCAAAATAACGTTAAGCACGGCGTTTTGCCCGGCCGAGAGCGAGATCATGATGCGGGTAAGCGCGATCAGGCCAACCATCAATAATATCAGCGGCAGGTTAAGGGTGGATATTACGATCAATGGGCCCCCGATCAGCAAGGTAATATATACCAAAAATCCCGGTACGCTATAGTTAAATATAGCCAGAAAGTTTTTGCTGAAACCATGTATAGCCTCGCTAAAGCCGGTATACATACGGCAATAAATCAGTCCGTTGGCCAAGAGGCCCTCGCCGCGGTAATTCGCTGCCTTTACCAGCTTCATGATCTCTACATCCTCAACCACCTTGTCGCGCACCTGCTGGTGCCATTGGTTGGCATGGTAAGTTTCGGCATCAAACAACATAAATTGCCCGCTTGCGGCGGCAACAGCAGAATGCCTGGTAAGATAAATAAGCCTAATGGGTAACAGGTTCAACAATAAAAAATGCATCAGAGGTACCACCAGCTTTTCGCCCAGGGTTACCATGCGTTGGTTAGTAAACAGGCTGAGCAGCGCCACCTGCCGCAGGTGCATACGGTGTACAGCGCTATTGATCAGGCCGCGTTCAATTTGCTCGTCGGCATCAACAAACATCAGGAATTTACCTTTTGCCTGCCGGGCGAGTTGGTAACAGGCGTAATTTTTACCAAGCCAGCCATCGGGCAGGGCATTGCCCTTTATCACTTTAAAGTTTGGATGCGCGGCGGCATATTGTTCGCAAATGGCGTAGGTGTCGTCGGTTGAGTTATCATCAAGCACAATTACCTCGTAATGGCGGTAATCCTGATTGGTTATGGATTGAAGCAGCTTTTCAATGTTTTGCTGTTCGTTACGTGCCGGTATCAGTATAGATACCATATCATGATAAGGTTTGGCGATACGTTGCAACTTAGGGTTCGACATAAAGTTGAACAGTGTAACCACAAAGCGCAGTACAATAAAAAACAAGGTTACCGATATGGCAATAATCACTTTATATAATTATTTGTGTTTGCTGATGCCTGGCCGCCTCATAATGCTGCCGGTAAGCATCCGTAAATTGGTGTATATTGTTAAAGCTATTAACAGCACTTTTGTTTAAATAAACGTTTATGCCCGGTTTTTTGTGCTCAAAATATTCAATAAAAGTAGCGCTAAAAATAAGTTGCGTTTTTTGTTGTGCTTTATCTATCACTCGCAGTATACCCTTGTCAAACTCAACCTGCTCTACAAAGTTGGAATATAGCTTACCCTGCGGAAATATAACCACGAGATTTTGAGGATCGTTCAGTAAATCAGCGGCATAGTTAAGCGAGCGAACCATGCTGCGTGAGTTTTTGCTGACGGAGAACGCGCCCATGTATTTGAGAAAAAAAACCTTGCTTGCCGTTTCTTCCAGTATCATAATATGAAAGCGCTTTTTAAACAGCTTATGGTTAAGGTAATACAGGATAAAGCCATCCCACCAGCTAAAATGGTTGGGTATCAGCAGTACAGACCTATCTGCTTCAATATCAATAGCATTAAGATTGAACGACCGGAAGTTTTTATCGATCAGCCGCAAAATGTACCGGTGAAAAAACCAGTGGATGAGCTTATTATTTTTCGCGGTGATCATTGCTTTGCTATTAATGTTCAACGTGCACCTGGTTTTCAAGCGCTTGTTTGTGGTAGGTGTTGATGTTTTTAACCAGTTCGTCAAACGGTACCTGCCCGGCAACGCCGCAATCAAACTGGTGCAGGTAGGCCCGGGGTTTAAGGCTCTCAAAATAATCAATCAGCACGCAGCAGTATACCACTTGGCAGGGGCCTTTTATTTGTTTAATAACGCGGTCAATTCCCTTTTCAACATGTATGTGCGTAATGTGGTTTGATTGCAGTTCGCCCTGCGGAAATATGACCACCATGTTTTGCGGGTCGCTAAGTAATTCAGCAGTATAGCGTAAGGTTTCTACCATATCCCTTGAGCTTTTTTTTAGCGGATAGGCACCGATGTAGTTAAAGTAAAAATGCTTTTTAAAATGATCGTGCTGCATTAAAATATGAAACTTGCGCCCAAGGTGAAACTCGGCCAGGTAGTTGCCAAAAAAACCGTCCCACCAACTGAAGTGATTGATCAGGAAAAATACGGAGTGCCCTTCCACCGGTTTAAAGGGCATCACCTCGATTGACTCAAACCGGCGGTGCATCCACCAGCGTACATAGCGGTGAAACAGGTAACTGGCAAAATCTTTCCTTCGGGATGTTTTCTTCATGCCTTTAGTTTTGCTAAATATTTATCCAGGTCGGTAGTTACCAGCCAATGCCCCAGGTCAACCTCATGCACCTCGGCGTTGTTTAGGATATTAATGAATGGCTGAGCCTCCCGTTTAGGGAACAGGTTATCGTGCTTGCCAAAAATTAAACGGCATTTAATATTACGCTGATTGATCAGTTGCGCTATTTTATGCGTGTCGGGTTTTAGTAAGCGTATCAAGTTGAGTGTATAATACACATCCAGGCGTTTTTGTTCGGTATCCATTTCGCTCCAGGCAATTTTATACAGGCTGTCATCAATAAAGCCGATGCGTTTAAGCGTTTTCAAAAAAGATGGCGCTATCCATTTGCTTTTGGTAACCCGCCTGAAAAACAATCGGCCGGCCTTATTATGCATCAAAAAATGAAAGCCTTTATAAACAAACAATCCGTCCGGTGCCATCAATATCACCTCGTCAATCAGGTCGGCATATTCTTCAACCAGTATCAGCGCCAGGTTAGCACCTATGGAGTAACCCAATACCGAAAAGCGTTGCCTGCCGTGCAATTTAAACCACTCTTCTACATAACTGCGCACCAAGGCTTTAGGCATGCCCTGTGTAATTTGTTGTTCGCTCCAATCCTTCAGCGCGCTGCCGCCATGAAAAAAGTGATCGAACCCATAAACATGGTACTCGGGTAAAACAGACTGTTCAAGTACATGGAATTGCCTGCCCGTCATGCCGTAGCCATGAAAAGCCAGCACCGGTTTGCTGCCCGTGCCGTATTCGTGATAATGTACCTGCCCTAATTGCGGGATGTGTAAATAGCCCATTACCGCAATATTAATAAATACCCGCTAATTTATATATGCTTTGCAAAAGCGTATTACCGGCTAATTATGATGCTAATCATTATTTTGTAATATATAAGCCTGATTTAAGGGGGTTAGTAGTATTTATGTTACTTTTGAAGCCTCAAATTATTATGGCAAAAAAGGGAATATTATTAGTGAATTTAGGTACGCCTGATAGTCCGTCAACAGCAGATGTGCGCCGCTATCTGGATGAGTTTTTGATGGACCCGCGGGTTATCGACGTGAACGCTGCTTTACGTACCTTTTTGGTTAAGGGTGTAATTGTACCGTTCAGGGCACCTAAGTCGGCTAAATTATATAAGGAGATTTGGGATGATAAAACCGGATCGCCATTAAAATATTACAGCATTTTGCAGCGCGATGCCTTGCAGCAGCGCCTGGGTGATGAGTATATGGTTGAGCTGGCTATGCGCTACCAAAACCCATCTATTGAGCTGGCGCTTGATAATTTGAAGAACGCGCTTGTTGATAGTATCCAGGTCATCCCAATGTTCCCGCAGTATGCCTCGGCAAGCACCGGGTCGGTATATGAAAAGGTTATGCGCCTGTTAAAGGACTGGCCTACGCCGCCGCCGGTATCATTCGTCAACTCGTTTTACGATGATGACCTGCTGATAAAAACCTTTGCCGGCAATGGCCGCAAATACAACCCGGCATCGTACGATCATGTTCTGTTCAGCTTTCACGGCTTGCCGCAGCGCCAGTTAATTAAAGCCGATCATACCCAAAGCCATTGCTTAAAGGTGAACGATTGCTGCCAGACCATTACCGATAAAAATAAATTCTGCTACTCGGCCCAATCCTACCACACGGCTAAATTGATAGCCGCCGAGCTGAACATCGCTAAGGAAGACTATACCGTTTGCTTTCAATCGCGCCTGGGTAATGATCCATGGGTGCAGCCTTACACCAGCGAGATTATTCATAAACTGGCCAAAGAGGGTAAAAAACGCCTGCTGGTATTTTGCCCGGCTTTTGTGGCCGATTGTTTGGAAACCGTTTACGAGGTTACCGAAGAATACGGTGCCGAGTTTAAAGCCCTTGGTGGTGAAGAAGTACAATTAGTGGAAAGCCTTAACGATTCACCCATGTTTATCGACGCGTTGGAGCGTATGGTGCGCAACAATTAAGCGTTAAACTGTTCAGGCATTTTTTATAAAGGTTACTATCTTTTCGGTAGCGCCTTTTTGCGTATCAACATATTGCCCGGCTTTTTTGCCGCTTGCGGTACAGTAGGCGTTATCGGTAGTCAGTTTTTCAATAATGGCTTTAAGCTCCGCCTGGTTACTGATGCTGAAACCCGCCTCAAGCGCTATCAGCGCTTTTGCTTCATTGAATTTAAAATAGTTCGGGCCGAATACCACCGGGATGCCAAAAGCCGCCGCCTCTAAAGTATTATGTATGCCCACGCCAAACCCGCCGCCTATATAGGCTATATTTCCATATTGATATAGCGATGACAGCATCCCCATATTATCAATAATAAGGCATTGATAGCTGTTGCCATTGTCGGCTAATGCCAAGGCAGAATATTTAATATTGCTGTCCGGTGGCAGTAGTTCAGCCAATCGGTTTATTTTCTCGATACTTAACTCGTGCGGTGCGAAAATAAATTTCCAATCCGGATAGAGGCCTACCAGTTCCGCCAGTAACTTCTCATCCTCGGGCCAGGTGCTGCCGCAAACTATGGTTTTATGGTCGCCAATAAATTGCGCTATTTCTGGTAACTGCTTAAGGTTGGCGGCATTTGCCCAAACACGGTCAAACCGGGTATCCCCGCTCACTGTAGTATTGGTTATGCCAATGCCCGTCAGTAATTGCTTGGAATGTTCATCCTGCAAAAAAAAGTGGCGAACATATTTCAGCATTTTGCGGTGCATGCCGCCATACCATTTAAAAAATACTTGCCCGTCTCTAAAAATACCTGATACGATATAAAGCGGTATGCGGCGTTTATACAACTGCAAAAAAAAGTGGTACCAATACTCATACTTGGTAAATACCGCTATTGATGGATCAATTGCTTCAATAAAGCGCGCTGCATTACCCGGCGTATCCAGCGGCAGGTAGTATACCGCATCAGCCAGCGGCGTATTTTTGCGTACCTCGTAACCGGATGGCGAGAAAAAAGTAATGACAACCGGCCGGTTAGGATAGGCTGTTTTCATCTGCTCAAGCACCGGGCGGCCCTGCTCAAATTCACCTAATGATGCAAAATGAAACCAAATACTGTTTTTATAACGTATAAATACCTGGTTTTGGCGGCCGTTTATCCATAGCCTCGCTTTTTGGTTAAAAAAGGATGCCAGCCATATTACCAGGTAGTATAAACGTATTCCAATATTATAAAGCACAAACATTTTGAACGATGAATGATTATATTCGTCGGGGTTAAAAGTACAAATAGTAAAGCATCATTTTCAAATAACATACACGCATGGCAAGAAAGCGCATACTCATTACCGGGGCCGCAGGATTTTTAGGTTCGCACCTTTGCGACAGGTTTATTAAAGAGGATTACCATGTTATAGCCATGGATAACCTCATTACCGGCGACCTGCGCAATATTGAACATCTGTTTAAACTGGAGAACTTCGAGTTCTATCACCACGATGTTTCAAGCTTCGTGTTTGTTCCCGGTGATTTGCATTACATACTGCATTTTGCCTCACCCGCCAGTCCGATAGATTACCTGAAGATTCCTATCCAAACGCTTAAAGTAGGCTCGTTAGGTACGCACAACTTACTGGGTTTGGCTAAGGTTAAAGGCGCGCGCATGCTTATCGCCTCAACATCCGAGGTATACGGCGACCCGAACATCAACCCGCAGCCCGAGGAATACTGGGGTAACGTAAACCCGGTGGGCCCTCGTGGGGTGTATGACGAGGCCAAGCGCTTTCAGGAAGCCATGACCATGGCTTACCATACTTTTCACGGTGTTGAAACCCGCATTGTGCGTATATTTAATACCTATGGTCCGCGCATGCGCCTGAACGATGGCCGTGTGTTGCCGGCATTTATTGGACAGGCATTAAGGGGCGAATCGCTCACCATGTTTGGCGATGGTTCGCAAACCCGCTCGTTTTGTTATGTTGACGATTTGATTGAAGGTATATACCGCCTGCTGTTCAGTGATTACGCGCAGCCGGTTAATATTGGTAACCCGGATGAGATCACCATCCGCGAGTTTGGCGAAGAAATAATAAAACTTACCGGAACCGACCAAAAATTGATAAGTTTGCCGCTCCCGGTTGACGACCCTAAACAACGCCGCCCGGATATTACCAAGGCTAAAGAGTTATTAGGATGGGAGCCTAAAGTATCGCGCAGCGAGGGTTTGAAGATCACGTATGATTATTTCAGATCGTTGCCGGAGCACGAGATACAGCATAAGGATTTTTCAAACTATAACAAATAAACTTCTAATTAATGGCAAAAATATTAGTTACCGGCGGCTTGGGTTACATCGGCTCGCATACGGTTGTTGAACTGGTAAACTCGGGTTACGAGCCGGTTATTGTTGATGATCTGTCAAACTCTCAGCCTAAGATACTCGATCAGCTTACCAAGATCATCGGCTACAAACCGGTGTTTCATCAGGTTGACCTTTGCGACGAAAAGGCGGTAGTTAACCTAGTAGCTACCGAGAATGATATTGCGGGCATTATCCACTTCGCGGCATTTAAAGCCGTGGGCGAATCGGTCGCGCATCCGTTAAAATACTATCGCAATAACTTTTACTCGCTGATAAACCTGCTTAACGGTTATTATGGCAAGCCATTAAATTTTGTATTTTCATCAAGCTGTACTGTATATGGTCAGCCCGAAGCATTACCTGTTACCGAGGATGCACCTGTACAACCCGCGCAATCGCCTTATGGTAATACTAAACAGGTGGCTGAGGAGATATTGAAGGACATGGTAGCATCAGAAACACCATATAAAGTAATATCATTACGCTACTTTAACCCGGTTGGCGCACATGAAACCGCGCTGATAGGCGAGCTGCCGATAGGCGTGCCCCAAAACCTGGTGCCTTTCATCACCCAAACCGCCATTGGCAAACGCGAAAAGATCACCGTATTCGGCGATACTTACAACACACCTGATGGCAGTTGCATCCGCGATTATATACATGTGGTTGACTTAGCCAAAGCGCACGTATCAGCATTAAAGTTTGCTGAGCAGGAAAGCTTTAAAGGTTATGAGGTATTTAACCTGGGTACCGGTACAGGCAGCTCGGTACTGGAAGTGATTGCCGCGTTTGAGAAAGCGACCGGTGTTAAGCTGAATTACCAGATAGGTGCACCTCGCCCCGGCGATGTGGAGCAGGTATGGGGAGATGTAAGCAAATCAACCCAAAAGCTGGGCTGGAAAACCGAGCTTGGCCTGGACGAAATGATGTCATCAGCCTGGGCCTGGGAAAAATATATTGCTGAAAACCCGATAGGATAAAAAGTTAAATAACCTTAATAAACTAAGCCCCGCCAGTTATACTGCCGGGGCTTAGTTTTTATGTTAGGTTGATGTTGTACTATTCGTATCGCAGCGCCTCAACCGGGTCAAGCTTGGCGGCTTTTTTAGCAGGGTAATAGCCAGACATGAGGCCGATAAGGGTACAAATAACCAAGGAGATGATAAGCCACATCCACGGTACGGCGAACGAGCCGCTGATGTTAACGGCTACCAGGTTTCCAATGGCCATCCCTAATATAATGCCGCCCGCACCGCCGATCAGGCAGATCACAATAGCTTCAAGCAAAAACTGTCGGCGTATTACGGCAGGTGTAGCGCCTATTGATTTTCGCAGGCCTATCTCGCGCGTACGCTCGGTAACCGATACCAGCATAATATTCATCAGGCCGATAGCCGCGCCTACCAGGGTGATAATACTAACCGCGAGCCCCGCCGCAGTTAGTACGGCCATTTGCCCGTCCAACTGTTCCTGTATGGCATCGCTGCGGTTAATATCAAAATTTTGAGGCTGGCCAACACTCAGGCCACGTATATTACGGAACAGTGCCGTTGCTTCATCAACCGTAGCATTAAGCGCCATGTTATTGCTTACCGCCACTGTTATTTCAAAAGAAGGGTTTGGAGCAGTAACAATCTGCTTGGCCTTAAATACCGGTATCAAACAAAACTTATCACCGCCAAACTGCGCGCCCGAACCTTTTGATGCCAGTACACCAATAATGCGGAATTGGTTATTGCCAATAAATACAGGCTTGTTTAATGGATCGGCATCCTTAAAAAGTGTTTTTTTAATTTCATCGCCTACAATTACTACGTTATCGCCCCGCTCCAGTTCCGATGTTGAAAAATTACGGCCTGAAGCCAATTTGTAGCCGCTGTTTTGCAGGTAATTTTCGTTAGTGCCGGTTACGGATATATTGGGGTTGGTTTTTTCGTTACCATACTTGGCGATAGCCGAGCCGCTAACCGATAAATTGATAGAGATAGACGATGGCAGTTTAAAGGTTTTCCGAAAGCGGTCGGCCTGGTCGTAACGTATGGAAGGGTATACTTTACGGCTGCCGCCGGGGCCAAAATTTAGATCCTGCCCCATGTTGCGTATGGTAAATGAGTTTGCACCCAAGCCTGCAAAGGCATCATTGGTATATTGCTTAATACCCTCAATAGCGGTAAGTATGCCTACCAGTGCCATAATGCCTATTGATATAATGAGTGCCGTAAGCGATGTACGCAATTTATTACCGCTGATTGATTGCAGCGCGATAGACAGATTTTCGCGAAAGGTAGTTTTTACCGCCATATTTAAAACTTGCCGTTATGACTGTGGATACACTTTGTTTGTTACAGGCTATATACAATAAAATAGGCTTCAAAACAAAAAAGCAGCCACCGGCTGCTTTAATATCTATTTACGTGCGTTTATTTATACCGAGAACGAAGTACCGCAACCACAGGTGCTGGCCGCGTTCGGGTTATTAAAGGTAAAGCCACGAGCATTCAATCCGTCCTGAAAATCAATTTGCATGCCGGCAAGGTACAGGCCGTGTGCCTTATGCATAAATACTTTTATGCCATCAATATAAAATTCCTGGTCGCCGTCTTTCTTTTGGTCAAAGCCTAAAACGTAGTTCATGCCCGAGCAGCCGCCGCCTTCAACGCCTACGCGTAAACCAAAATCGTCACCAATTTCCTGCTGATCTTTTAACTTTAACAATTCTTTTACGGCTCCCGGTGCAAAGCTTACCGGTGCGGTTTCAACAGCTATACTCATGTTATTTTAAAATGTTAATATACAAATATAATGTAAAATCCACATTTTTGTTCGCGCTGTTAAGTTTATGACGGCTGCTTAACATTTGCCTGTTTATGAATTTGTACCCCTTGCTTATTGATGTTATAAAAACCACCCTTGCCGGTATCGGTATAGTATGGGTAGCCTTTTATTTACTGAAACCTTATTTCGACAGGTTTGAGCGTATCCTTATCGCGTCAAAAGCAAAACCGGCGGCTGATCCACTGATCATGTTAAAGCTGCAGGCGTATGAGCGGGTAATACTGTTTATTGACCGTATTAACCCGGCTAATATGTTTGTGAGGCTGGGCGCGGCTAACTTTCAGGCCGATGAACTGCACCATTTGGTGATTGCCGAAATACGTAATGAGTTTCAGCACAATGTTACCCAGCAGATATATGTAAGCGAGCAAGCCTGGAACATTATGCAGCAGTTGAAGGGCGATACCCTTAATATAGTTAACGAAGCCAAACGGGTACAGCCGGCAGATGCCCGCGGGGTTGACCTGGCCAAAACCATATTGCACCAGCTAAGCATGATGCAGCCCGACCCCTATGCCGCTACCGCCGCCATTATCAAAGCCGATATCCAGGGGTTGATCAAATAGTCTTACTAAATAAAGGCAGTTATTTTTGGCTGTGGTATTAACGGCGATAGCCGCGTCATGTCGTTTTTTCAAATACCTCGATTGTGTATCAGCAGGTTAATAAAAAGATTAAATTAATCCGCTGTTTTCCGAAAACAAATCTGTGTTGCAGCCGTAATAAGTTCACCAAAACGGGCGATTTACCGGTTGGGTGCGGTTAATAAATTGGTTAAAAATTTAACTTTTAGCTAAAAAGTGAATTTGTTAATATCGTAAGGCTTTTAATGTGGATAATTATGAAATTCTCAACATTTTGAAGCTAAAATTCAAAAAAGAGTAATTTTTAAAAAGGTAAAATTTAATTTTTTAATCGGCTTTTTTTTTCAATATTCGATGTTCCGTACCAACCCTATAGGTTATTTTGTTCGGGGGTTGTAAATCAACAAATTACTGAAATTCTATATATGGAAAAAACTTGTACAAGCGTTTGGAATAGCTGTCTTCAGATCATTAAGGACAATATACCTGCCCAAAGTTTCAAAACTTGGTTTGAACCAATTAAAGCTTTGCGCATGGAAGGCAGTGTTCTGACAATACAGGTGCCCAGCTTATTTTTTTACGAGTGGCTTGAAGAGCATTACGTAGGCTTATTGCGTAAAACAATTAAAAAACAATTAGGCGATGACGGCCGTTTAGAATACAATATTGTAGTAGAACAATCGTCGTCAAGTAAACCGTATACCACCAACATGCCGTCAAACGGTAATGGTGCCGAGGCTAAAAACCAGTCGATGCCTATTCCTATCTCTATAAACAAGGACATTAAAAACCCTTTTGTTATACCGGGATTGAAAAAATTGAACGTTGACCCGCAGCTTAACCGTAATTACACCTTTGATAGTTTTGTTGAAGGTGATTGTAACCGCCTTGCACGCTCGGCCGGTTATGCGGTTGCCGCTAAACCGGGAGGCACCTCATTTAATCCGCTGATGCTTTACGGCGGCGTAGGTTTGGGCAAAACCCACCTGGCGCAGGCCATAGGTAACGAGATCAAAAATACCTTGCCGGATAAATTAGTGCTGTATGTATCGTGCGAGAAGTTTACCCAGCAGTTTGTTGACGCGCTGAAGCATAATAATATTAATGACTTTGTGAATTTTTACCAGGCCATTGATGTATTGATCATGGATGATGTGCACAACTTTGCCGGTAAAGAAAAAACGCAGGACTTCTTCTTCCACATCTTTAACCATCTGCATCAATCAGGTAAGCAGCTCATCATTACATCAGATAAAGCACCTAAGGATCTTGCCGGTTTAGAGGAGCGTTTGCTATCGCGTTTCAAGTGGGGCCTTTCTGCCGATTTACAGGTGCCTGACCTGGAAACCCGTATGGCCATCCTTAAAACCAAGATTTATCAGGACGGTATTGATATATCAAATGATGTGCTGGAGTATGTAGCCCATAATATTGATAACAACGTACGTGAGCTGGAAGGCGCTATGGTATCACTGCTGGCGCAATCAACCCTTAACCGTAAGGAGATCGACCTCAACCTGGCCAAGCAAATGCTCAAAAACTTTGTTAAGAACTCATCAAAAGAAATTTCGATGGAGTATATACAAAGCCTGGTTTGCGAGTATTTTGAAGTGCCTATCGAAATGGTTAAATCACAAACCCGTAAGCGCGAAATTGTACAGGCCCGCCAAATATCCATGTACCTGGCAAAGGCACACACTAAAAGTTCATTAAAATCTATCGGCCACTTTTTTGGCGGCCGCGATCACTCAACCGTAATCTACGCCTGCCAAACCGTTGAAGACCTTATCGACACCGACAAAAAATTTAAAGGCTACGTTGCCGACATCCAGAAGAAACTTAAAATGAGCTAACCCTCGTTTCAGCAATATTAAATGGCCGTATGTAAAACATGCGGCCATTTTTTTTGCCTAATAAATTGGTTAATAAAATGATATATTTACAAAAACCTTTATCTATGTCAATTAAACCAATTGTAGCCTGCCTTGTAGCATTATCTCTTTTTTTGTTTTCAATACCGGTTGAGGCGCAGGTATCAAAACCATTCACTTATACTTACACCAATAATTTTAGCGGCACATTTAATGGTAGCGAAACGCTGGTATATCATTTTACGCCGCTCAGTAAAAATGCCGACGGAAGTAAGGTATACGATTGCCGGCTCATTGGCATGAAAAAGCGGGATGCCGATAGTAAGCGCTTTAATATAAATACCGATAAAATAAGGGAAACCGATTTTAGTAATTCAGGCGTGGTTGAAAAATTGGCGCTGCTAAATACGCCGTTTAAGGTAACAGTAGATAAAAAGGGCGTTGTAGAGGATATTAAAAGTACTGAAGAAATTGCTAAAGCAGCCAAGAACAAATGGGTATTAAAGGAAAGTATCTATAACCAATTTGTAGATAATTATAAGGCTTTGAAGAACGATATACAAATGTTGTTTTTAAAGTTGCCTGATAAAAAAATAAGTTATGGATCGGAATGGATTATAGGAGATAATCGGTACAAAGTAGTGGCTATAAAAGGCGCTTTGCTGGATATTGTGGTATCGCCGGTTAATACACAGCAACATAAAAGATATAGTCACCAACTTGTATATAACGATGTTACCGGATTGATACAAAAGTCGACGGAAAGTTATTTGTATATCGATTCAAACGCACGGCCAATATATAAAAATGATGGCGATCGTACCTGTCAAATAACCTACAATACTAAAATTCCGGCCTTAGATACCGCCTGGATAAATATGGCTGTAAGACTTAGCTACTGGAGCGAGGCTTTAAAGAAAGGCACAAAAAATGATTCGGCAAAAACGTTCGCCTTTTTTAAGCAGTATGATCCTTTATTCAAGAATGACGCCTATTACCAAAATGGTAAACTAAGCAGTGTACAAGGGCTGGAGTTAAAAAGTCGCTATGATCTTTATGACAATTTGCTCGGCCAAACGCCCAATTATCTGATTGACCCGATGGGTGTTCATTTTTTTAATAAACTGGGAAACTCTTTAACGCAATCACTGGATTCAACTTATGATATCATCAAATATTTTCATGTCAATCCATCATTTGGTGGTTGGATACAACAATCATTAGCGCAAAGTTATCTGGATGATTTCTCGGAAGAAGATTTCAGAAAAGCCATGCGCGAGCGTAAGGTAAGTGATGCCGAGACCGAAAAGATGGTTTCTGATCATAAAAGGAAAGCATTAAATGCCCTGCAACTAATCGAGATGATGAACGCCTCTAAGCTTGCCGGCGTTAGCCAAAAAAGCAAGGGGTTATATATTTGGGTTATGGCGAAAGCCAAACCAGCCGATAAAAAGCAGTTATTAAATGCTGCTCGAACGCTTGAAAATATAGATGATGCCACCAGTAAAGCAACCAATAGCGGCAGGTATGCCATGCTTGTTTATAACATGTTATATGCGGCAGATGAAAAAGAAGCAGCCAAGACTTTGCTGAATAAAACTATCGTCAGGCTTGAAAAATATACTGCCGATACGCTTAATAGCGAAAGGTATGCACATCAAAATCTGCTTGCACACGCTTACTATTTAAAATACACCGCTGCAAAACCTATCGACTCAGTTAAGGCTTTGCAATACCTGGCAAAGGCAGCACAGTACTCGCCAAAGAGTAATAAGGAGAAGGCTTATGCCAGTTTTTACGACCGGGTGTTTCTTAAATCGCAGGAGAGTTACCGCGAAGAGTTTATTGACCGCTTATTTAAAACCGGCGATGAGCAGCAAGCGCTGGCTATATTTGCCGAGCACGTGAATGTGAACCCCGAGCGGTTGGATGAAATGGAGAAGATATATTCAGCCAAATATCCGGATAAGGCGTTTAAAACATTTTTCGCCAATAACGTGGTAAGCTCCTGGCAGCAGGCGCCTGATTTTGTATTGAAGGATATTGAAGGCAAAGAGCATAAACTAAACACCTATCGCGACAAATGGCTGGTGCTTGATTTTTGGGGAACCTGGTGTGGTCCGTGTCGCGAAGAGATGCCGAGAGTTAATAAATTTAATGATGATATTAATAAGGGTGAGTATGCCGGTGTCAACTTTTTAAGCATTGCCTGTAACGACACGCAGGATAAAGTGAAAGCTTATTTGGCTGAGAATAAATTCACCATTCCGGTATTAATGTCAGATAACGCGGTAGAGAAAATCTACAAGATACGTGGCTATCCATCAAAAATTCTGATATCGCCGGATGGCAAAATGATCAACATTAATTTCGGGCAGGACTGGCTTGCTATTTTAAAGAAGTTTAACCAACTTTATGCAGCAAACTAAATATGCGTAGAATTTTAATGTTGTGCCTGTTTATAGTTTTGGCCGGGCAGGCCTTTAGCCAGCAAGCCGAAACAGAAGCGGTAAAGAAAACCATTAATACCTTGTTCGCTGCCATGAAAAAGGGCGACAGTACTTTACTGCGTACGGTTTTTCATAAGGATATGGTATTGCAAACAGTAGCCAATAAAAAGGATGGCAGCAAAGTGCTGATGACAGAAAAGCCTATAGATTTTTTGAAAGCTGTAGGCACACCGCATACCGATGTTTGGGATGAGCGCATCACCTTTGGCGATATCAAGATTGATGATAACCTGGCCAGCGTATGGACACCCTACAAGTTTTATGTGAGTGATAAGTTCAGCCACTGCGGCGTTAACTTTTTTCAGTTGATGAAAACCACCGACGGCTGGAAGGTGATCTACATTGTTGATACCCGCCGCAAGGATAATTGCCCGGAATAGTTACTTCAACTCTCCGAGTTTCGTTAACGCGTAAAACAGGGCGGTACAGTGCAGAGCCTGGGTTATTTTGCCATCCGCCAATAGCTGTTTAACTTCAGCTAGGGTATGTTCGGTAACCACAAGTTCTTCATGCTCGTCCAGGTGTTGCTCCTGTATTTTTTTACCGCCGCGGGCCAGGTAACAAAATGTTTTATTGTTGGATGTAGCCGGATTGGGGTAGGTGGTGGTCAACAGTTCAATATCATCAAACTGATAACCGGTTTCTTCCAGCAGTTCGCGGCGCATACCTTGTATGGGTTCTTCGCCCTCATCAATTACACCACCCGGTATCTCCAGTGATATTACATTGGCGGCATGGCGGTACTGTGTTACCAAAAGCACCTTATTATCTTCAGTAATGGCTACGGCATTCGCCCAGTTCGGGTACTCCAATACATAATACTGTTCAACAACACGCCCGTCGGGCATTTCGCATTTATCGCTGCGCAGGGTCGCCCAGGGGCCTTTATGCAGATAGGTTGATTCGAGAACTTTCCAGTTAAGATCCATAGTTAGTAGTAAAATACCGGTAGATGGTATTCCGTTTATCTAAGTTTTCAAATGATTCATAGTGATGGTCTGTTTCCAGTGCATCAAATATGATCATCACTTTTTTGAGTAGTAAAGCGGTTTCTTCATCCGCCTCAAAGGGTTCGGCATACATGTACAGAAGTTGGCTCAGCGCGTTCAATTTCTCGGTACTGTAACCGGCATGTGCTATGTAGTTTTTAAAGTCAGCTTCGGTTAGTGCTAACAGCCGTTCTGCTTCAATGTTGTATTCATTAAGCAAGGCATCGTCAAAAACGCTGTTATATTGATGGATTTTTCCTTCGGCTTTCAGTCCCAAAAGCCGCGCTAACAATAAGGCGAACTTCCGGGCTTCATCTAATATATAATCGCGCTGTTGCATATATTGATACTTACCAGCTACCGCTGCTGCCGCCGCCGCCAAAGCTGCCGCCGCCAAAACCACCAAAACCGCCTCCGCCACCGGAGCTGCCACCGCCGGAAAAGCCACCCCAGCCGCCACCGCTGCTGCGGCCACCGCCGCCAAGCATGTTGCCCGCTAAAAACCACCAGAACGGGCTGGCACTGCCGCGGCCGCCAATAATACGGCCCCCGCCACCACCGCCGCCGCGCCTGCTGATAATAATAATTACTATCACAATAACAATAAAAGCGATTGGAAAGGCGGATGAACCGTTGCTTTTACCTTGCTTTTTAGGCTTGGCCTCAGCTTTATATTCGCCTTTGGTGTATTTAATGATCTGATCGACACCGGCATTCAGGCCGCCGTAAAAATCGCCGTCACGAAAGCGTGGGTTTATATCGTTCTCGCGTATTTGACGGGTAACCGCATCAGGCAAGGCACCTTCAACACCGTAGCCGGTTTGTATGGTAAGCTTACGGTCATCCTTGGCAACTAATATTAAAACCCCGTTATTTTTATCTTTTTGGCCAATACCCCAGGCACGGCCAAGCTTTATGGCATATTCGCCGATATCATAATCGCCCACCGAGCGCATCATCACTACGGCTACTTGTGTCGAGCTCGAATCATTAAACGCGACCAGCTTGTCCTCAAGCCGCTGTTTATCTTCAGCACTCAGTGTGTTGGTGTAGTCGGTAACCAGCGTGTTTGATTTTTGCGGAATCTCCTGCCCAAAACTTAACAGTGCGGTAAGGCTTAAACAAATTAGTACTATATATTTTTTAAACATGGTAGTAGTTTAATCGCCGTCCATTTGGGCAATGTCATTAGGCAGTTCATTGTGGTCATTATCCATCGCCGGGAAGTATTTTTTAAGCTGCTGCCCGGCCATATTTACCCCGGTTATAATACCCTCGGCAAGGTTACCGTATTTAAATTCGGCCAGCATACTTTCTTTAGTGGTATCCCAAAAATCAGCAGGAACAACACGGTTTATACCGGCATCGCCAATAACGGCAAACTTACGGTCAACCGTCGCCAGGTAAATAAGCACACCGTTACGCAGCTTGGTTTTATCCATATTTAACTGGTAAAAGTATTTGGCGGCACGGTCAAGTACGTCCTCGCTGCATTTTTTTTCAATGCAGATGCGTATCTCACCCGAGGTTGACCGCTCGGCCCCCTCAATGGCTTTTTGTATGCGCTCCTGTTCCTCGTCGTTAAATAAATTCATGCGGATAGTTATCGAATTAATGAATTATTGAAGGATTGATTTAATTATCAATGTACGTTAATCAATCCCTCAAAGTCAATGAAGTCACTTAAATCAGCGAAATCAAACCAAATTAAAATTCAACTTTGGGCGCTTTGTCGGCACCGGCTTCGGCAGTAAAGTAGCCTTTTTGGCTAAAGCCGAACATTTTGGCGGTAAGGTTAGCCGGGAAAGCCCGGATCTTGCTGTTATAATCCTGCACGGCCTGGTTAAAATCTAAGCGGGCAACGTTAATACGGTTCTCGGTACCTTCAAGCTGAACCTGCAGGTCTTTAAAGTTTTCGTTCGCTTTCAGGTCCGGATAGTTTTCGGTTACTGAAAGTAATCGGCCTAAAGCGGCACTTAGTTCGCCTTGTGCGGCCTGGTATGCTTTTATAGATTCGGGAGTAAGTTTAGTTGGATCAACCTGTACCGATGTTGCTTTGGCACGTGCCTCGGTAACCGCGGTAAGCGTACCTTTTTCAAAGTTGGCCGCGCCTTTTACGGTATTTACCAGGTTAGGTATCAAATCAGCACGGCGCTGGTACTGGCTTTGTACCGCACCCCACTTGCCTTTAACATTTTCATCAAGCTTAACCATGCTGTTGTAGCTGCATGAACTTAATGACATGGCCGCCACGATAACCAATATTACAGAGAATAGCTTTTTCATTGTGTAGTTTTTGTTGTGAATTTACAAATAAGATAGCAAACAGCATACCGATGTTACAAAAAGCGCTTTTAATGACAGATTGGCAAAAAGTGACCTTTTACTGCCGTGAATTTTATTGAGATTGCATAATTTCTATTACATTAGCAAAACATTAGGACAATTACGATTTAAATGAAAAAACGATTTATCATCTTGCTGATGCTGGCCTCTTTTGGCGCGTTCGCACAAAAAAAAGATGCTTCATTAGTACAATATGTTAAACCCATAATAGGTACCCAGCGTATGGGCCATACTTATCCGGGTGCAACGGTGCCTTTCGGCATGGTTCAGCTAAGCCCTGAAACGGATACCGCGAGCTATGAGCTAAACGGAAAATATAATCCCGATGTTTATAAATACTGCGCAGGCTATCAGTATGATGATAAAACCATTGTAGGCTTTAGTCACACCCACTTTAGCGGTACCGGCCACTCCGATCTGGGAGATTTTTTAATTATGCCTACCGTTGGCCAGCTAAAACTAAACCCGGGTACGGCCGATAAACCGGGCAGCGGTTACCGCTCAGCCTTTTCGCACCAAAATGAAACCGCAGAGGCCAACTACTATAAGGTAAAGCTGGATGCCAGTAACATTACCGCCGAGATGACCACCAGCACACGTGTGGGCTTTCATCAATATACTTTCCCTAAGTCTGACCAATCGCACATCATCCTTGATTTGATGGCAGGTATATACAATTATCCTGATAAGCCGGTATGGACATATGTTAAGGTGATTAACGATAGCCTGATTGTAGGTTACCGCCAAACCAATGGCTGGGCACGTACCCGCACCTTGTACTTTGCCATGGCTTTTTCAAAACCATTTAAGCAACACGGCTTTAAAAAGTACGATCAGCGCCAGGTTTATGGCGGTTTCTGGGGTAAGTTCAACCAAAGCAAAAACTTCCCGGAGATAGCCGGAAAGCAAATTCGTGCGTATTTTGACTTTGATACCCAGGAGGGAGAAAAGATCAAGATCAAATTCGCCTTATCGCCGGTGAGCATGGATGGCGCTTTAAACAACATGAAGGCCGAAGTACCGGGCTGGGATTTTGATCAGGTGAAGAAGGATGGCCAGAAACAATGGGAGGATGAATTACACCGCATTACCATTGAGGGCGATCTGACCACCAAGCAAAATTTTTATACCTCGATGTACCATACCATGATCAACCCGACTATTTATATGGACGCGGATGGCCAGTACAAAGGCCTGGATCAGAATGTGCATAAGGCCGAGGGATTTACCAACTACACCACCTTTTCGTTATGGGATACTTACCGTGCGCTGCACCCGCTGTTCAACATTATTCACCCGGAACGTAATGCCGACATGGTGAAATCAATGATGGCGCATTTTGAGCAGAGCCCGGAGCACATGCTGCCGGTGTGGTCAAACTCAGCAAACGAGAACTGGTGTATGAGCGGCTATCATTCCGTATCGGTAATTGCTGATGCCGTGGTAAAAGGTAACGCGCCGTTTGATGCTAACAAGGCATTGGATGCCTGCGTAACTACCGCCCGTAAACGCGATTACGAAGGCATAGGCGAATATATCGATAGGGGTTACATCCCTAACGAGCGTTCGGGCATCTCTGTTTCATCAACCGTGGAGTATGCTTATGATGACTGGGCGATAGCGCAGATGGCGAAAAAGTTAGGCCGTAACGATATTTACGAGGAATTTATCAAACGCTCACAAAACTATAAGAATGTTTACGATGCCAGTATCGGCTTTATGCGCCCGAAGAATATTGATGGTACCTTCCGCAAGGAGTTTGACCCGCTGAGTACGCATAATGCCGGTTTTATTGAGGGCAACTCATGGAACTATAGCCTTTTTGCTCCGCAGGACCCGGAAGGTTTGATTAAATTGATGGGCGGCGAAACCCGTTTTGTGCGTTACCTCGACTCATTGTTTACCATGCATCTGCCTGATAAATACTTTGCCGAAACCGAGGATATTACCCGCGACGGTATCATCGGTAATTATGTGCACGGTAATGAGCCATCGCACCACGTAGCTTACCTGTATAACTGGACAAGCAAGCCATGGAAAACGCAGGAGCGTGTACGTATGATATTGCCGCTGATGTACAAACCAACGCCTGATGGTTTAGGTGGTAATGATGATACCGGCCAGATGAGCGCCTGGTATATATTTACTACATTAGGTTTTTACCCGGTTGCGCCGGGCAGCGATCAGTTCTCTATCGGTAGCCCGGCAGTGAATGGCGCTGAAGTGAAAGTGGGCAAAGGCAAAACATTTAAGATCAACGTAAAAAACCAGGGGCCTAAAAATGTTTATGTGCAAAAGATGGAATTAAACGGCAAGCCTTATAACAGTTTGTCGCTCTCAAATGCTGACATTATGAATGGTGGCAACCTCACCTTTTACATGAGCAGCAAACACAAGTAGATAGCAGATACCGGAGGTTTGTGATTATCCTTCGTTTATTAACAGTTTGAACAGCATTTCCCGGCGGAAATTATCCTGCAAGGCAATGCTGTTCTGCTTTTGTCATACGGGTAATCCTGTCCTTCAGTATGGTGCGGGCGCGGTGCAGGGTGGTGCGTGATAGCAGTTCACTCATGCCAAGTGTATTGCCGATCTCCTGGTGCGAGTAACCTTCAATAGCGTACATGTTAAATACCGAGCGGTAATTGGCAGGCAATTCCTGTATCATGTTCATCAACTCGGCAGTTTCCAGGCGGTTGCTGCTGTATGATCCACCTATCTGGCAATTAATGTCGGTCGAAAAATCATCAACCAAAACCATCGGCTTTAATTTACGGTAGCGAGATATGGCCGCGTGTACCATTATGCGGCGAATCCATCCTTCAAGACTGCCTTCGCCACGAAAGTTGTGCATGTTTTTAAACAGCTTGATAAAGCCTTCTTGTAAAATATCCTGTGCCTCATCTTTATCATGTGCATAGCGCAAGCATACGGCAAGCATTTTAGGGGCAATTAATTTATAAAGTAGCTCTTGTTCGCGACGGTTGTTGTTCAGGCATCCATCCCATATCTGGTTTAAGCGATTTTCGGCGGTTTTCATTGTTATCTATTTGATGCCGATATGCCAAATTGGGTGCCTTTGTTTTAATGTTCTGATAATCAGTAAATTGTATTTATAAGGTGCTTGTTCACTGTACGATAACGAACGTTCAATGTTCCCCACCGTACGCTTTTTACTGCCGAATAATTAACTTTGTACCATCCAGGATAAAAACCCGGCGGTATAATGGTAAAAGAAACTGAAATTGTATGCCCTCCCGGGCAACATGAGGATGAAACAGTTATAAAGGAGTTGGCATCCGCATCCCTTAAAATTCCTGTTAAAAAGATAAACGGCGTAAAAATCGTTAAGCGCTCTATTGATGCACGCGGCAGACGAGTGGTTTACCGCATGCAGGTGCAGGTGTTTATTGATGAACCTTACAAAACTGATCATTATACCATTCAATACCCTGATGTAAGTAACGCCAAGCCGGTTATCATTGTAGGCGCCGGGCCCGCGGGATTGTTTGCCGCCCTGCAATGTATCGAGTTGGGTTTAAAGCCGATCATCATTGAGCGTGGTAAGGATGTAAAGCAACGCCGGCGCGATCTGGCCAATATCAACAAACAGGGTTTGGTAAACACCGAATCAAACTATTGCTTTGGCGAGGGCGGGGCAGGTACCTATTCGGATGGGAAGCTATACACCCGCAGTACCAAGCGGGGTAATGTTAACCAGGTACTTAAAGTCTTTGTGGCACACGGTGCCGATGAAGATATTTTAGTGGATGCCCGGCCGCATATTGGTACCAACAAGCTGCCCCAGATCATCACCGCCATGCGCGAAACCATATTGAATTCCGGTGGCGAAGTGCATTTCAACAAAAAAGTAACGTCGTTATTAGTATCATTCGATAAAATTCAAGGTGTTGAACTGGAAAGCGGTGAGAAGATAGAAGCGGGTGCTGTTATATTAGCCACAGGCCACTCGGCGCGTGATGTTTTTGAGATGCTGCACCGCCAGAATATATTGATAGAAGCCAAGCCTTTCGCGCTGGGTGTACGCATTGAGCATCCGCAGGAAATTATAGACCGTGCGCAATACCACTGCGATAGTCGCGGGCCTTACTTGCCGCCATCCTATTATAGTTTGGTGGAGCAGGTAGATAGCCGCGGTGTGTTTTCCTTTTGTATGTGTCCGGGCGGTATTATCGCGCCATGCTCAACCGATGTGGATGAGATTGTGGTTAACGGCTGGAGCCCTTCAAAACGCAATAACCCGTATGCCAACTCAGGCACGGTAGTGCAAATAAATCTTGAAGATGTGCAGGGCCGCGATGCCGATCCTTTTAAAATGCTGCGCTTTCAGCAACAGGTGGAGCAGGCGGCATTCCGTGCGGGTGGTGGTAAGCTGGTAGCCCCGGCACAGCGCATGGTCGATTTTTTTGAGGGGCGATTGTCTGTCGATCTGCCGCAGAACTCCTACCTGCCCGGTACTAAAAGCGTGCAACTGAATGAAGTTTTACCCGGCTGGATCAGCGAGCGGCTACGTAAAGCAATGCCCGTATTCGGCAAAAAAATGAAGGGCTATTATACTAATGAGGCTATTTTGGTAGGAGTTGAGTCGCGCACGTCATCGCCGGTAAAGATACCCCGGGATAAGGAAACCTTGCAGCACCCGCAAATAGCCGGGTTATATCCATGCGGAGAGGGAGCCGGTTACGCGGGCGGCATTATCTCGGCAGCCATTGATGGTATTAATTGTGCAATAGCGGCAGCGAAAAATATTTAACAGCAACAACCTATTTGCCTGTCAGCGGTTTAATGATTATGACGATTGCTGAAAAACTTTCACAGGAACTTGAAAAAGTGTTAAGCGGTGATGCCTGGTACGGGCCACCGGTTTATGAAACTATCAACAAAGTTGTGTTTGAAGTAGCCTACGAACGCCCCGACAACGGCGCGCACTCCATTGCCGAAATTGTGCTGCACATGCTGGGCTGGACGTTAGAAGTAACGAAACGTATGCAGGGCGGCAAGGCGGGTATGCCCCAGGGTGGCGACTGGCCCAATGCCGGCGCGCCCGATGAGGAGCATTGGAAAGCCATGGTGAATGATTTGAAGCTGGCCAATGTAAACCTTATCGGCCTGATACAAAACTTTCCGGAATTGAAATGGGGAGAGGCCACTAATGATGACCGTAATGAGCCGGGCTTAGGCGCGGGAGTTAATTATGAACAATTGATAAACGGGTTGATACAGCACCATGTATACCATGCCGGGCAGATCGGCATTCTGAACAGGATCTTAGGCGGTGCTATTTAATACTCGCCCAACTCCCGGCAATTTACCCCTGCCGAGTGCAACAGGTTTTCAATATACTGCGGCGAGATATCGTTTGATACTATACGCAGTATATTATCGCAATCATCCAGATCAAAGTTCCACTCTGTAATAGCAGGCAAAGTGGTTAGCAGGTTTTGTACCCTGCTAACCTGCCCTTCGCTGGTAACGTTTGTTGCAAATACAAGCACTTCCATAATATTATAGGGTCAAATAAAATTAAACTATAGGTGCGTCACCCGGTTGCGGAGTTTTTTCGGTGTTAAAGCGCTCGTCAAACTTACTATCTCGCCTGCCAAACGGTCGCTTGCCCCAGCCGCACATGCGGTTTTCCAGTTCGGTACGGAATTTTTCGCGTTCTTCGGGGCTCATGTCCTTGCAGCGCTCCATCATGTGGCGGCGCGCCCAGGGTGCTTTGCCTGGCCCGCCCTTGCCGCCAATGCCAAAAAGTATCTTGCATAAAATAAATATGCCCATGGCCTGCCAAAAGTTAATAGTAGTAACATGCAGAATATCGGGTAGCAGGTGGTTCCATAACAGCATCACCACTAAACTCACTGCTGAAAGGCAGGCGGCAATTGCAAGCGGCACAAATACAAAGCGGCCCTTATAAAAAAAATGTTTCATTGTTGTATGTCTTTAATATTGTGTTATCTCTTTATATAATTGGTACAGGCGTTTGCGCAGGTGCAGCACCGCATACCGCTTGCGCGATACCAGGGTTTGTTCCTTTTCGCCTGTCATTTCAGCTATCTGTGCAAAGGGTATGGCATCCAGTTCGTGCCAGGTAAATACCTGCCGCTGTTCTTCGGGCAGCTCATTAAGCGCTATAAAAAGCTCATCCCAAAAAAGGCCGCGTATATATTCACTCTCAGGCGTGCGGCTTTCGGTAAGTAAAAGGTCTTTAAAATAACCCATGTCGTCGGCATCATCGTTATTGTCCGGTGCCAGGTCATCCAGCAGGGTTTCTGATTTTTTTTTATGCTTATCGATGATCTTGTTACGGGCAACCTTATATAACCAGGCACCGGTTTGCTCAATAGGCTCGGCATTAACCACCGCGCTAAGCTGGTACCAAACATCCTGCAGTATGTCTTCAGCATCAGCCTCGCTTTTTACCCGTTTACGAATAAAGCCAAACAGCTTGCTGCCATACGACGCCATAGTTTGTATGATGCTGTTCTGTTTTTCGTGGGGCATTATGCTTGTAGCCAGTGTATCCATTATATAGTGGTGAAGACGAGCGCGCCCTCAAAACATTTTAAACTTTTTTAATTTTTATTTAGATGCCCGGCACCGGCTATTGTAACAAAGCATCAAACAGAAACAATATAGCTACAATAGCCGTTATTTAATATTATGGCACATAAGAAAACATTGATATTAGGCGCGACACCGGATAGCGGGCGTTACGCTTACCTGGCCGCCAACAGGTTGGTAAGCCACGGGCACAGTATAGTAAACGTAGGGTTAAAAAAGGGAGAGGTAGCAGGTGTAGCTATTGAGAAGCCGGAGCAGATCCATCATGATATTGATACCATTACTTTATATGTAGGTACCAATAATCTGCCGCCGTTGTATGATTATATTTTAGAAACCCATCCACAGCGTATCATCTTTAATCCTGGTACTGAAAATGGGGAGCTTCGCCGTAAGGCGGAGGCGCAAGGAATTGAAACCATTTACGCCTGTACGCTGGTGATGTTATCAACCGGACAGTATTAATTAATAAGTTATGCAGATCCATCTACCTGCATAACTTTTGATAATATGATTAATAGTATACAATACCACTATAAAATTGCCTGCCATTGTAAGTAAATCGTACGGTAACGCCTAACCCTCCCCCCATAGGTCCATAAGTATCATCCCATGTTCCTGAAAAAGTTGTTATCTGTACTGAATCTGCCATGGTGGCATTATCAGTAGCCCATAATTGAGTTATTTGGTTGCCTGAAGACGGGTTTCCATAAGCATGATATTCCTGGCCATTTAATGTAAAATAACCCAGATCTAAAACATCAGCTGTATGTGCAACACTGCTGGTATTAGTTGTTTTTTGATTGATTGGAAGAGTAAATGAATAAAGCAGGGCCATTAGTACAATGCCGCCAAGCGAGAGTAATTTTTTCATTGTAATAAAATTTAAGTTAATAATGAATGACTACCTGCTTGTACGTTAGTTACTTATAAATGTTGCATAAAAGTTAAATGATTTATTGAGTTTTTAATTCATCCATCAGTAATTCCGCAACACAATCAACAGTTTGGTGAATGATAGCTTCAGCGTCACCTTTAAATACGCGGCAGTGAGGTATGTGCTTACCTTTACATATAATATGTACAAACACAGTTCCCACCGGTTTATCTTCGGTTTCGCTGCCGCCGGGAGTAGTGAGGCCGGTAACACCTACATGTATATCCGCCTTAATAAGGTTTCTTAGTTTCTCCGTAATTTCCTTCGTTACTTCTGCTGATTCGGGGGTGTGTTTTTCAATGATCTCATGAGGTACTTTTAATAGATACTCTTTTATCGAAGCATCATAACAAACAATACCACCTTTAAGTATCGCGCCCGAATCAGGAGCCAAAGCAAACTCCGAGCATAGCCAGCCAGCGGTTGCACTCTCTGCAAAAGCGATGGTCAGGCCTTTTTCGGCAAGTAGTCTTCCGCACTCAGTAATATTTGGTTCAGCCATATACAATATAATTACCTTACTTTCCTGTTTCGCTATGTGGGGCATCAACCGGTTTTGATTCCGGCGAGCCTTTCTGACGTAAAAATATAGTGAGTATAACTATTGATGCTACTGATAAAAATTCGCTTTGCCAGTTTTGGAAGGTTTCAAACCAAAAAAGCGGCTCCGTAACAAACTGCCCTAAACTCTCCGTTGGTAGCCCTTTTAATAACTGTTGGTCATTATTATCCTGCCAGCTACCATATAAATGCAGGCCCCAACTAATAAAAAACAAAACAAAAAATGTAATGGAAAGCGAATTGCTGTAAAGTTTGAGAATCAAACCACCCTTTTTTACCGGACCGGGAGCATCAGGGCCGGGAACGGGTTCGCGGTCAACATCTTCTGGCTCGTCAAGTTTTTTTGATTCGGCCGACCCTTGCTGGCGCAGGCCTACGGTTAGTACAATATAAAGCGCCATCTGCAAAAACTCACTTTGAAAGTTCTCAAACGTTGCCGAGATAAAATGGCCCGATTGCAAGTATTCAGCAAAAGTATCCGGCTTCCCGCCTTCTTCTATAGTTTCCTTGTTGTTTTCTTTCCAGCCAGTAAAGGCCTGCGCAATCAGCGTAAATACAAAAAGAGATACAAATACGATGCTTAAACTATTTCGATAAAAAAAGCTGTGCTTTTTCATTGGTTAACGGTTATGTAGGTGGATAACCGTTAAACTGCCGGAAATGTTTAATAATGATTTCTTTTTAAGAAATCATTATACTTTTAATTTAATTAGGTAATGTGGCTAAAATGCGCAGCTCTTTTGGGTAGTAATTGTTTACCCTGTTAGGCAACAATTTAGCCCAGCCAAGCGCCAGGCCATCATAGGTCATCAGGCTCCAGCCTTTGTCAGGCGTATTCATACTTAAATTATCCTTACGTAAATAGGCAATGGCCTCATCATAATTAAGCGGGGTTTGTAGCACGGCATCCCGGTTAATTATATTGCTGAGCGCGAGTTCATGGTCGGGCACCAGGTCACGCCCGGCTATCTTACCTATACGTACCCCTGACTTTTTAATGTACAGGTTTTTGTGCAGTACATTCAGGCTTTCATGGTGATGCCTGTCAATCGCCAGCCAATCATCGGCAACCTTAAAATAATAATAGTTGTCTGCATCATTAATATACCGCTTAACCAGTTCCATTTCATTAGCGGGCAGTTTTTGCTGTCCATTATTTTTGTATGATGATAGTTGCCCGCTGTCGGTAGTTTTTTTAAGGCAGGCAGCAAATAACCCCTCGCCCAATACTTTACCCGGATAAAAGCGGTAGCCATAAGCACCATGTTTGGCAGATTGGCTTACGGTAATGTTCCAGTGGGTGTTAAGCGGTATGTTCACGCTCTCCATGGCAAATTCAGTGCATAGCCAATCGAGCACATCCTCATTTTCCTGGTGCGAGTACGAGCAGGTGGAATAGATCAGGTAACCATCTTCCTTTAACGCGGGGTATACATCAGCCAGTATACGCTGCTGCCGCTGGTGGCAAAGCTCAACATTGGCCTCACTCCATTCATTCATCGCGGCAGCGTCCTTACGGAACATGCCCGATCCTGAACAGGGTGCATCAACCAGTATAATATCAAAAAAACCTTTAAGTCGGCTAAAATCGCGCGGATCATTATTAGTAACAATGCTGTTGGCCGTACCCCAGCGGGTAAGGTTATCACTTAATACTGGCACACGCGTTTTAATACTTTCGTTAGCCACCAAAAGGTCGGTATTATTAAGCAGTGAATTGAGCAGCGTGCTTTTTCCGCCGGGCGCGGCACACAGGTCAAGCACTTTTATGGGTTCTCCGTCAGGCTTTATATAATTAAATATATGACCGATGAACATGGACGATGCCTCCTGCACATAATAAGCCCCGGCATGAAACAGTGGATCAAACGTAAAAGAAGGCCTTTTATCAAGATAAAAACCCTCATTGCACCACGGCACTTGCGGGCCTTTATTTATGTTTGACGGTTTAAACGGGTTTAATCTGATAGATACCGGCGTGTTATTTTGATGCGCTTCAACAAAACTTTGCTCATCAAAACCAGGCTCTGTTATTAATGAGGCGATAAAATTTGCCGGAAAATCAACGTTTGTCATATAGAAACAAAGATACAAAACAATCATTTAACCTACAGGATGCATGATTTGGCCTGTTTTACGATGCGCTATTTGTTTGTTATCAGTATGTTATGTAATTGTTTTAAAAATGTGAAAATAATTTTGGTTGATAGTTGTTTTTGTGCCTACATTTGTGACCGCTTTGGAAGCAAGGCGGACAGTTATTTGAAACATTAGGCCATCAAAATTATCTCGAAAAAAAAGTAGAAATACTTTTTTGAAAAGTAACAAAAAGATGTACCTTTGCGACCCGCAACGGCGGGGCTTTCCGGTCTGAAAAGACGGGGGAGTTGAGTTGAAAGGTTTGGAGATAGGG